>NZ_JBHJUI010000024.1:0-57854 GCF_042268405.1 Kitasatospora sp. NPDC056184
GCCCGCGAGGTCTACCGCACCCTGACCAGCACACCAACCACACACATCACTCAAACCGAACTCGCTCCCGCGGCTTGACGCCTATAGGAGCATCCCGGAGTGGGAAGTCGGACCGGCCGACTTCCCACTCCGGAGCGGCGGTCGGCCGTGACCTGCCCGGCGGAAGGTCGTTGCGCCGGGCGTGAAGACGACCCGAGCCCTCGCCCTCCTCGCGACCGCCCTGTTCACCGCCGGCCTCGCGGGCAGCGCCAACGCCATCACCCCGATCCCCGCAGCCCAGAGCCCCGAGGCGGTCCTGCGGCTCACGGTGGCCCACGGCACGTCCCCGACCTCCGGCACGCCGCGCGTGGCCGCCCTCGACTGTCCGCCGGACGCCGCCACCACCCACCCCGACCCGATCACCGCCTGCCGGCTGCTCGACTCCGTCAACGGCGACCTCGACCGGCTGGACGTCGACCCGGGCGTCTGCACCGACCTGTACGACCCCTACACCGTGACCGCCAAGGGCGTGTACCGGGGGCAGCCGCTCTCCTTCCAGCACACCTACGGCAACCAGTGCGTCCTGCTGCGCACCACCGGCGCGTTCTTCGACTTCTGACCGGCTTCCGACCCCGCTTCCGACAGAGCTCCGATCGGCTTCTGAACGGCCGACCCCGCGGACGGCCGGGGAGCGCGACCTGGGATGCTCTCCTCGGCCGTTGATCACACGGAAGCGGGGGGACGAAAGAGCATGGAGACCGGGGAGACCAGGGAGACCGGGGAGATCGGTGCACTCCTGCGGGAACGGGAGGAGCGGGCGTGGCGACGGGCCCGGCGCTCCCGGGGCTGGGGGGTGAACGCGCTGGGGCTGCTGGCGCTCGGCGCGTGGCTGTGGGCGGTCGGGCTGGCCTTCCTGCCGGCCTCGCACGAGTTCCCGAACGGCCGCACGGTGCACTGCGGCTCGCCGGTGTTCTACGACTCCATCGGGAGGCGGGGGGCCTACGACCACTGCGCCGACGTCGCGGACAACCGGATGCGCGGCGCAGTCGGCGTCGGGCTGGCGACGCTGCCGCTCTCGGTGGGCTGGCTCTGGCGGACCGTCGGCACGCGCGTCCACCGCGCGGAGGAGCGGCCCTGAGCCGCCCTGAGCGGTCCTGGGCAGCCCTGAGCGGTCCTGAGCGGCGCCGACGACGCCCGGCCGCTCAGGACCGGAGGAGGCCCGGGCCGAGCGGCCTGCGGACCTCAGTTCCCGTCGCCGCCGTCGCCCCCGCCGCTCTCGACCTGGCGGGGCCGGGACTTCTGGTAGCGGCGCAGGACCTGCCCGGCGCCGACGGTGGCGGCCGCGACGGCGCGGGTCCACCGCGGGCCGCCGCGGTCGGCCCACACCACGCAGACGCAGCCGCCGACGACGAGTGCCAGGATGCCGATCAGCACCGCTCCGACCATGCCGGTTCTCCCTTGTTGTGCTTGTCCGTCCCCAAGGCGTGATGCCCCGGGCACGCCGGTGGTTCCGGGGCCCGGAACACGAACGGAACGTCAGTCCCCGCCGCCGGGCACGGGCATGGCGGCGGCGATCAGCTGGCGCAGGGCGCCATAGTAGACCGCGTGGTCGGTCACCACCGGCAGGTACTCCGCGAGGTGGCCGGCCAGCACGGGGTAGACGTCGGGGTCGAGGGCGGCGAGCGCGGTGCGGGTCACGGCGCGGGTGGCGGCGGGGTCGCGGTGGTCGACGAAGCTCGCGCTGCCGAGGGTGAGCAGGTACATCCGCCGGTAGGCGGTCATCGCCTCCGCCGGGGTCAGGCCGGCCGCGACGCTGTCGGCGAGCTGCGGTTCCACCAGGCGGGCGAGCAGGTTCCGGCCGAGCCAGGGGCGGCTGCCGCGCAGGGCGACGAGGCCGGGGTGGGCGGTCAGCAGGCGGTAGAGCGCGGTGAACCGGATCTCGGTGGCGTCGGCCCAGGCCGTGCCCGGCGCGATCACCGGCAGGCGCTCGGCGAGGTGGTCGGTGACCAGGTCGATCAGGCCCGCCAGGTCGGTGCAGCGGCGCTGCAGCGAGGCGACGGAGATGTCCAGCCGCGCGGCGAGGGTCCGGAAGCTGAGGGCCGCCGGTCCCGACTCGTCGACGATCGCCAGGGCGGCGACGGCGATGCGTTCGGGGGTGGCGCGGTCGAGGGCGGTGGATTGCCGGGGCATGCGTGACAGCGTACGGTACGGCGTACCGGTACGCCGTACCGGAACGGTGGAACGCGAACGTGGAGGCGGCGGACCATGGGACAGCAGCTCGACCATCAGGACATCAAGGCGGCCGCGGAGCGGATCGCGGGGCGCGTCCGGCCCGTGGCGCTCGCCCCGGGCGGCGCCGGGAACGGCGACCGGGACGGCGGGCCGTGGCTGGCCCTGGAGTACCTGCAGCACACCGGGTCCTTCAAGGCGCGCGGGGCGCAGAACTTCCTCCAGGCCCACCGGGAGGCCGGGTCCCTGCCGGACGCCGGGGTCACCATCGCCTCCGGGGGCAACGCCGGCCTGGCGTGCGCGTGGGCGGCGCGGCAGCAGGGCGTGCGGGCCACCGTGTTCCTGCCCGCCACCGCCCCGGCGGTGAAGATCGCCCGGCTGCGCTCGTACGGGGCGGACGTCCGGCTGGTCGGCGCGGAGTACGCCGAGGCGCTCGCCGCCTGCGAGGAGTACGCCGCGGCCACCGGCGCGCTGGCGAGCCACGCCTACGACCACCCGCTGATCGCGGCCGGCGCGGGAACGCTGCTGGAGGAGATCCACGGGCAACTCCCCGGCCTGGACACGGTGCTGGTGGCGGTGGGCGGGGGCGGGCTGTTCGCGGGGGTGGCCGCGGCCGCCCGCGCGCACGGCGTCCGGGTGGTGGCGGTCGAGCCGGAGGGCTCGCGCGCGCTGCACGCCGCCCTCGCGGCGGGCGGGCCGGTGGACGTCACGGTGGACTCGGTGGCCGGCGACTCCCTCGGGGCCCGGCGCGCCACCGCCCTGGCCGTGGACGCGGCGCGCGGCCAGGACGTCCGCTCCGTCCTGGTGCCGGACGCGGCGATCGTCCGGGCCCGGCGGACGCTCTGGGAGGACCGCCGGATCGCCGTCGAGCACGGCGCCGCCACCGCCCTCGCCGCCCTGCTCACCGACACCGAAACCGGGGAGGTCGGCGGCTACGGCTACCGCCCGGCCGCCGGCGAGCGGGTCTGCGTCGTCCTCTGCGGCGCCAACACCGACCCGGCCACCCTCACCGCCCCGGCCGCACCATGACCGGCAGCACCGGCACCACCGACAGCACCGGCAGCACAGGAACGGCCACGCTGCCGCCCGGTCGGTACCGCCCCGCCTACCCGCCCGCACCCTCCGCGCCACCGCCCGCACCGCCCTGACCGCCCGCCAGCCGGTCGCCGAGCGCGGTCCGCCGGTAGAGCACCTGACGGCCGACCCGGGCCCGGGCGACCAGCGCGGCGGCAAGCAGCACCCGCAGGTGCTGCGACACGGCGCTCGGGGTCACCCGCAGCCGGCGGGCGAGTTCGACGGTCGCCAGCGGCTCGTCGAGCATGGTGAGCAGCCGGGCCTTGGCGGCCCCGACCAGCGGCGCCAGCACCGCGAGCGCGGGGGCGTCGACGGCGGGCGGCCCGGACCAGAGGGTCGCCACGCCCCGGCAGGGGTAGCCGATCACCGGTGCGCCGTCCGCGCTGAGCGGCGGCGACGGCTTGTGGGCGAACACGGACGGGAGCAGCAGCAGGCCGCGCCCGGAGGCGGCGACGTGGTGGTGGCTGAGCATGTCGGTGATGTACAGGACGCCGCGGTGCCAGCGCAGGAACGGGTGCATGTCAGCGAAGAGCAGCCGGGCCCCGCCGACGGCGAGCCGGCGCGCCCGGTAGGTCATGTCGGCCTCCAGCAGGAGCCGCATCCCGGGCCACTCCGGCTGGAGAGCGATCTCCCAGTAGTGCTGGAGGAGTTCGCAGATCCCGTCACGCAGCCTCCGCACCTCGGCGTCGCCGCCGGCGAGGGCGGTGCGCAGCGGCTCGGGCGGCGGGTCCGGCAGGTGGGTGTCCACCAGGTCGCGGCGGACCGCCTCGGGGGCGGTGCGGCGGACGGCGGCCAGCTCCTCCTCGAAGGCGGGCGCGAAGGTCTCCGGACGCGGCGTGAGGAAGTCCGGCACGGTCCGCCGGGCGGCGACCAGGGAGAGCAGCAACCCGCGCTCGGAAGCCCCGAGTCCGCCGATCACCCGGAGCGCGGAGCGCCGCCACGGCAGGTGCACGGCGGACAGGCCGGGATCGCGCAGCACCCGCAGGCTGAGCACGGTCTCGTGCAGCGGCGAGAGGGCGAAGCGGGTGTCCGCGAGGTCCTCGACGCCCAACTCGAAGGTGACGACCATGAAGCGCCACGCTACATCCATTGCCGCCCGCGCGCTGCCCGCGCCACCCTCCTCGCATGACCCGCCGACTCCTCCTGCTGCTCTCCCTCACCTGCGCCGTCGGGGTGGGCACTATCTACTTCGCCCAGGCGATCACCCCGCTGATCGCCGCCGGCCTCGGCACCTCCAAGGACGCCGCCGCCTCGGTGGTGACGGCCACTCAGATCGGTTACACGGTCGGCATATTCCTCCTCGTTCCGCTCGGCGACCGGCTCCCCGGCCGCCCGCTGCTGGTGGCCCTGCTCGGGCTCACCGGCCTCGAGCTGCTCGCGGCGGGCTGCGCGCCGACGCTGCCGGTGCTGGTCGTCGTGAGCTTCGCCGTCGGCGTCACCACGGTCGCCGCCCAGGTGGTGTCACCGATGGCGGCCGGGCTTGCGCCCGCCGACCGGCGCGGGGCGGTGCTGGGCACGCTGCTGAGCGGATCCACCGGCGGGATGCTGCTGGCCCGCACGTTCAGCGGCACGCTCGGCGAGTGGCTGGGCTGGCGCGCCCCGTACCTGGCGGCGGGGGCGCTGACGCTGCTGCTCGCGGCCGCACTGACCCGGGCCCTGCCGGCCGTCACCGCCGTCGCCCCGCCCGTCCGCACGCCGTACCGGGCCCTGCTGGCCGCGCCGCTGCGGCTGCTGCGCACCGAGCCGGAGCTGCGCCGCTCGGGCTTCTACCAGGCCACGGTCTTCGCCGGCTTCTCCGCCGTCTGGACCTGCCTGCCGCTGCTGCTCACCGGCCCCCGGTACGGGCTGGGCGCCCCGGCGGTCGGGCTGGTGGCGCTGGTCGGCGCGGCGACGATGGCCTGCACGCCGTTCGCCGGACGCGTGGTGGACCGCCGGGGCGCCGACCCGGTGAACCTGGCCGCCCTGCTCGGCACCCTCGGCTCGGCCGCCGTGCTGCTGGCCGGCGGCGGGGGCGGCGCGGCGGGCCTGGCCGTCCTGGTGGCCGGCACGCTGCTGCTGGACGTCGCGATGCAGTCCGGCATGATCGCCAACAAGACCCGCGTGTACGACCTGCGCGCCGATGCCCGCGGCCGCCTCAACACGGCGTACATGACGTTCGGCTACCTCGGCGGCAGCGTCGGCTCCTGGCTCGGCCTGCGCGCCCACGCACTGGCCGGCTGGCCCGGCGTCTGCGCGCTGCTCGCCCTGCTCGCCGCCCTCGCCCTCGCCCGCCACCTCACCCACCGCCCCTCCCCACGCCCCGCCCGACGCCCCGCCCGACGCCCCGCCCGAACCGGAGCGTGCGCTTCTCCTGCCGAGCCCTCCACCACCCCACTAAAGTCGCGCACATGACAAGTAGTCGTCGGAAGCGCCTCCCCGCCCTCCTCGTCGCCGCAGCCGCGCTGGCCCTCGGCACCGGCACGGCGCAGACCGCCCACGCGGCCCCGGCCGGGATCACGGCCGAGGGACCGTACGTGATCTGGAACTACGTCACCCAGAAGTGCGTCGACCTCCCCGGCGGGGGCGGCGGCGTGCTCGACGGCCCGGTCAACCAGTACGACTGCAACGCCACCTCGAACGACAACCAGTTGTTCTACCTCGACGACAGCAACGGCGACGGCGACTACACCATCCGCAACGCCAAGGACAACCTCTGCCTGGACGTCCCCAACTACGGCCCGGTGTTCGCCGGGACCAAGGTCAGCGAGTACCCCTGCAACGAGACGAACGGCGACAACCAGCTGTACTACTTCGTCTACGAGGCCGCCTGGGACTCCTACCTGATCGTCAACCGCGCCAGCCGCCTCTGCCTCGACGTCGACGGCGTCCGGATCGGCGGCAACAACGCCCGCCTCACGCTCTACTTCTGCAAGAGCGACCCGGCCGTGGACGACCACCTCTGGCGCCTCTACCGGTAGCAGCCCGATAGCGTGTCCCCGCAACCGTCGAAACCGTCGCCCCCGCCCGCTCCCCCGACCGGAGGTCGCCCGTGGCCCGGCTCTACGTCCGCAGCGGCATCAACCCCGACGACCCGGACGCGCCCGTGGTGGCGCTGCTCGTCGACCCGGACGGCCCGCCCGGGGAGCGGGCCGTCGCCAAACTGGGCTGGTACGGGTACGAGGGGGACGGCGCGTTCCACCTGCTCCCCACCGACGGCTGGGCGGAGCACTCCCTCGACGGCGACCGGCTGACCGTCGTCGTGGCGGCCTACCCGTTCACGCTCCAGCAGATCGGCGCCGACCCGGAGGCCTTCCCGGAGCGCTCGCCCGCCCTGCCCGAGGCGGCGCTGGTGCTGCACGCGGACGCGGTGGTCGACCCGGGGCTGTACGCCCGGGCCGCCGCCGCGACCGCCGTGTTCAGCGCCGGCCCGGAGCTCGCGCTGGACGACGTGCTGGCCGGCGAGGACGCCTGGCCGGTCGTCCTCGCCCCGCCGCCGACCGAGGTCTGAGGCGCCGGCGGGCCCGATCAGCGGGCCCCGCCGGCCGGGCCTCACCGATCGGGCCCGCCGGCCGGCCCCTCGCGTCACGCCCCGCTGTGCCGGAGCATGTCCTCCCGCTCCACCACCTTGACCCGCTCGCGCCCCTCCGCCGCGCCCAGCGCGCGCTCGTGGGCGTCCAGCTCGTACCAGCCCTCCCAGGTGGTGAACCGCACCCCGCGCTCCCGCAGGTACCCGACGACCGCCTCCGGCTCCGGCTCGACGGCGCCGGGCAGGCGGCCCTCGGTGTGGTCGGCGAGCAGGCAGGCGACGGTCTCGTTGGCGTCGCCCTTGGTGTGCCCGATCAGGCCGACCGGGCCGCGCTTGATCCAGCCGGTCACGTACACGGCGTCCTGGTGCGAGCCGTCGGCGGCGAGCACCCGGCCGGCCGCGTTCGGGACGGTGCCGGAGATCGGGTCGAACGGCAGCTTGGGCAGCTCGTCGGAGTAGTACCCGATCGCCCGGTAGACGGACTGCACGTCCCAGTCGGTGAACCGGCCGGTGCCGCGCACGTTGCCGGTGCCGTCGAGCTCGGTGCGCTCGGTGCGCAGCCCGCTCACCCGGCCGTCCTCGCCCAGCACCTCCACCGGGGACTCGAAGAAGTGCAGGTAGAGCCGGTGCGGGCGGTCGCCGACGTCGCGGATGGCCCAGTTCTCGATGGTCGAGGCGACCATGTCGACGTGCTTGGCGCCGCGCCGCTCGGCGATCGAGCCCTCGTCGTACTCGATGTCCTCGGGGTTGACGATGACCTCGATGTTCGGCGAGTGGTCGAGCTCGCGCAGCTCCATCGGGCTGAACTTCGCCTGGGCGGGGCCGCGGCGGGCGAAGACGTGCACCTCCAGCGCCTTGTTGCGCTTCAGGCCCTCGTGGACGTTCGGCGGGATCTCGGTGGGCAGCAGCTCGTCGGCCGTCTTGGCGAGGATGCGGGCGACGTCCAGGGCGACGTTGCCCGCACCGAGCACGGCGACCTTCTCGGCCTCCAGCGGCCAGCTGCGCGGCACGTCCGGGTGGCCGTCGTACCAGGAGACGAAGTCGGCGGCGCCGTGCGAGCCGTCGAGGCCGACGCCGGGGATGTCGAGCGCGCGGTCGGCCATGGCGCCGGTGGAGAAGACCACGGCGTCGTAGAAGCGGTGCAGGTCGTCCAGCGTGACGTCGGAGGGGTAGTCGACGTTGCCGAACAAACGTATCTGCGGCTTGTCCAGCACCTGGTGGAGCGCGGTGATGATCCCCTTGATCCGCGGGTGGTCGGGCGCGACGCCGTACCGGATCAGCCCGAACGGCGCGGGCATCCGCTCGAAGAGGTCGATGGAGACCCCGGGCTGCTGGGCGGCGTCGGACTTCAGCAGGGCATCGGCGGCGTAGATGCCGGCGGGGCCGGCGCCGATGATCGCGACGCGGATCGGGCGGGTCATGGCGGGACGATCCTCCGAACGGGAGCGGATGTGGCAGGGCGGACGGGCGAGGGTGCCCCACACCCACCCAACTGTGCCGGACCTCGCCACTGTAGGCGGTGCGGATCTATGAGGTCATAGAGCAAACCTATGGCCGATCCGGGAACAACACCTGATCGCCCTGCTCGCACAAGGTCCAAAAACCGCCCCCCGCAGCGGCCTCCGCATGCCCTAGCGTGGCCCACGCACCACGACATGAGGTCTAGACCATAGAGTGGGGAATCATGAATTCGCGCGCTTCGAAGGCCCGTTGGACCGCATCGCTGGCGGCAGCCGCAGCGCTTCTGCTCACCGGCACCGCCGCCGGAACCGCCACCGCCGACCCGGCGCCGAGCCCCCAGAACGGCACCTCCGTGGGCTGGCGGGCGCTCGGGCTGGCCCCCAGCCCGGAGGGGACGAAGGCGTACGTCGTGGCGGCCGACCGGAACGGCAGCCGCACGCCGGTCGTCCTGCGGACGGTGGACCTCCACAGCGGCTCGGTCGTCGCCGAACTGCCGCTGGCCGAGGACGGCACCGCCGGGAACCCGGTGGTCAGCCAGGACGGCCGGCGACTCTACGTGATCGTCGCGAACCACCTGGTGGCCGTGGACACGGCGGCCAACACCGTACTCTCCCGCACCCCGGCGCCGGAGCAGGACCGCCCGGCCGGCTGGTCGCCCGGCGTGCTCACCGGCCTCGCGGTCAGCCCGGACGGCTCGAAGGTGTACGTCGGACAGAACGGTCCGCTCGCCGTCGGCCAAGGGGTGCGGCCCGGGCGGGTCCTGGTGTTCGGCCCCGGCCAGGGTGCGTTCACCGGCTCCCTGGCGCTGCACGGCTACAACGCGAGCGGCCTCACCCTCCAGGCGGGCGGCGCCGCGGCCTACGTCGGGAGCGACGCCGGCATCGAGCACCTCGACACCACCACCGCGATCCCCACCTTCCTGCGCACCGTCCAGCGGGTCGGCGCCACCAAGGAACTGGCCGCCTCCCCGGACGGCCTGCGCCTCTACGCCCTCGGCGCCCAGACCTCCACCGGCACCGGGTACGCCGTCAACACGCTCACCGACGTCGCCAGGCCGATCTTCACCTTCGCGAACGGGCCGGTCGACCTCCACTACGTGGCGGTGAGCCCGGACAGCGGGCGGCTCTACCTGCTCAAGGACAGCTGGACGCCGCAGGCCTCGGTGCTCGCCTACGACACCGCGACCGACGCCAACCTCCCGGGCGAGACGCTCACCGGCTTCGGCCTGGACGGCGTCTCGGCCACCGCGGTCGCCCCCGGCGGGCACACCCTGCTGCTGGCGGGGATCCGCGGCGACGGCTCGTACCTGAAGACCGTCGCGTTCTGATCCGTCCCACCGCTCCGGCCCGGCTCCGGCGGACACACCCGCCGGAGCCGGGCCGGTAGACGCACCGGCCGGCCCACCCTGTCCGTCCTGTCCGTCCCATCCGTCCGGTTCGCCCCGCCGTCACCCGCATCACGCACTCCCGATCCGCCCGGGCCGAAGCCCCCCACCCGCCGGGCCTTGCCCCGCACCTTCCGCCGACCCCTCCGGCGGACCAGTGCGACGACCGGCGGGCCGTCGCGAACGAACCATGCGGGCAACCTGCCGCCCCGAGAGGTTCCCCCCAGCCCCCGGCAGCCTGTCAACGCGTCAAGCCGCGCTCCGACTTGCCTCTTTGGGCAATCCCGGCCTCCCCAAGGGGAATCCTCGGATCCCCTTGGGTCGAGCGCCCGCCCCGCCCCGCCCCGACGACCGGGGCCCGGGCTCCGACGCAGGTCACGGCCGCTCGCCTACCGACCGACAGCACGTCTACTGAGGCTGGAGGGACGAGGGTTGACACCGGAAGTTGGTCTAGTCCACCGTAGGGGAACACGCGTTTGACGAGGCCGGAACAGTCAGCGGCACTCCTTGTCGGACGAGGAAACCACTCCCTCACCACTCCCCGGGGCCCTGCCCCGCACCGCCATTCCCCGCGGCCCGTCCCTCCGCCCGGCTCCCTCCGCCCCGGCGCGCGGTCGACGACCGTCCCGACTCCCCGACCCGACCCTTGGAGTGACGTGATGCCGAAGCCCGACGGGTACCTGTTCCGGGCCGCTTCGGAGCGCCCCTACTTCAGCAACGACGGCGAGTCCTACCTCGCCGCCACCGCGCTGAAGGACATCAGGAAGCAGCGCCCGTTGCGCGTCCTGTCCGAGGAGCAGTTCACCTTCTGGCAGACCTACGGCTACGTCGTCGTACCGGAGGCGATCCCCGCCGAGGCCGCCCGCGCACTGCTCGACTTCGCCTGGGAGTTCCAGGGCCTCGACCCGGAGCGCCCGGAAACCTGGTACGAAGAGCGGGACTTCCGCGACGAGCTGGACCGGCACCTGCACATCTACGGCTTCGTCGAGGCCTACCAGCACCAGCTCATCTGGGACAGCCGGCAGGCCCGGCGGGTCTACGACGCCTTCGTCGACGTCTGGGACTGCGAGGAGCTCTGGGTCACCCTCGACCGGCTCAACCTCAACCCGCCGAACGTCAGGAACCGCGACCGCGCGCTGATCGAGCCCACCGACGAGGGCTTCGACATCGAACTGCACTGGGACGTCGACTCCACGGCCGGCATGCTGCCGCAGCGCGTCCAGGGCATCATCGCCCTCAACGACACCGCGCCGGACCACGGCGGCTTCCAGTGCGACCCCGAGCTGTTCCGCCGGTTCAACGCGTGGCAGGCCGCCCAGCCGGCCGACCGCGACCCGATCCGCCCGGCCGTCGACCGCACCGAGTTCCCGGTCGTGCGGCCCGAGTTGAAGGCCGGCGACCTGCTGATCTGGAACGGCATGCTGGCCCACGGCGTCGCCGCCAACACCTCCGCGGGCGGGGTGCGCTCCGTCCAGTACCTGTCGATGATGCCCGCGCTGGAGGAGCACGAGGAGCTCCGGGCCTCGCGCGTCGACTCCTGGCGCCACCTCTCCACGCCGACCTGGAACCGCACCCTCGTCGGCGACCACCGCCTCCACGAGTCGCTGCGCTACGGCCCGGCCGAACTCACCGGCCTCGGTGCCAAGCTGCTCGGCCTGGAGTCCTGGGACACCGCGGCCCCGGCCGGGGACGGCGAGGAGTGAACGGGGACACCGCCGTGCGCGACGTCTGCCTCGCGCTGCCCACCAACCGGTTCTGCGTCCCGGCCATCGCCGCCGTCGGCGAGGAAGCCGCCTGGGCCGCCCGCGAGTTCGGCGTCCGGGTGCACCTGCTGATCCTCGACTCGGCGGACGCCACCACCCGCGCCGACCACGCCAAGGCGGTCGCCGAGCTGCCCGTCGGCCCCGGCGTCGTGGTCCACCACCTCGACGAGGAGCGACAGCGCGCCTTCCTGCGGGCGGCGATCGACCGCGCCCGCGCCGAGGAACCCGCCCTGACCGCCGGCGCCGACCACCTCCTGCGCCTGATGCTGCCGGACACCGTCTCCTACGGCGCCTGCACCAACCGGGCGTTCCTGCTCGCCGCCGCCCTCGGCTGCTCCTCCCTGCACCGCCGCGACTCCGACAGCAGCTACCAGTGGCTGCACGGCGAACCGGTGTTCCCGATCCACCACGAGCTGCGCTCGATCGGCCGGCGGGCCGCCGACGCCGCGCCCGGCGTCACCCACCACACCCTGGACCCGGTGCACGCCGAGAAGCCGGTCGCCCTGGTGGGCGGCTCCTTCGTCGGCGAACTCTCCGTCGACATCGGGGAGATCCGCACGCTCGACCCGGCGGTCTACGAGGAGGTCGTCGGCCTCTGGGCGCCCGCCGACCACGACGCCGAGCAGCGCCGCGAGCTGGTCGCGGACTCCTTCGTCGGCAACGGCACCGCCCCGTTCACCGACGACCGCGCGGTGCTCGACCTGCCCGACATCTGGCGGATCGACATGTGCAACATCGCCCTGGACCGCGAGGTGTACGAGCGAGTGCCGCTGCCGCCCGCCACCGACACCATCGGCAGCGACTACCTGCTGCACCACCTGGTCCTCCACTCCGCGCTGCCCGGGGTCACCCACAACCGCAACATCGTCAACCACTACACGCCCGAGCGGCGCGGCGACGCCGGATTCACCGCCTACCAGCTGCGGTTCACCAAGTTCCTGCTGTCCATGCTCTACCTCTACCCGGTGTACGACGCGCTGGAGCGGGCCGGAGGTTCGCTGCTCGACGCCGACCACCACCTCCGCCCGGAGCCGGTCGCGGAGTACGCCCGCGCGGCGGCCGGCGCGGACCGCACCGAGAACCACCGCCGACTGGCCGTCGTCGACCGTGCCTACCGCGAACTCGGCGGCCGGTACGCGGCGTTCGCCGACCACCTGGTGCCGCTGCGCGCGCGACTGCTGGACGAGGCGCAGGCCGACATCGAGGCGTTCGCGCTGCTCGTCGACGCCTGGGCGCCGCTGGTCCGCGCCGCCCGCGCCACCCCGCTCGGCGGACCGACCGCCCCCGGAGCCGGCCGGAGCGCCGACCATGCCTGACTACGGACGCCTGCGCGCCGCCCTGGCCGCCGGCGAGGACGACCGGATCATCTTCGACCTCGACGGCATCGAGGCCCAGTACGACGCCCTGCTGCGCGAACTTCCGGGCGTCGACGTCCGGTTCGCCATGAAGGCCTGCCCGGTCGACGAGGTGCTCGACTGCCTGGCCGCCCGGGGCGCCGGCTTCGACGCCGCCGGTCCGCAGGAGATCGCCCAGGCGCTGCGCACCGGCGTGCCGGTCGAGCGGATCCACTACGGCAACACCGTCAAGTCCGACCGCCACATCGCCGAGGCGTACCGGCTCGGCGTGCGCGACTTCGCCACCGACAGCCTGGCCGACGTCGCCGCGCTCGCCGAACACGCCCCCGGTGCCCGGGTGTTCTGCCGGCTCGCCACCACCGGCGAAGGCGCCCTGTGGGGGCTGAGCCGGAAGTTCGGCTGCTCGCCCGAGGACGCCCTCCGGGTGCTGACGGCGGCCCGGGACGCCGGACTGGTCCCGGCCGGCCTGTCGGTGCACGTGGGCTCCCAGCAGCTCACCTCGGAGGCCTGGCAGCACGCGGTGGAGACGCTCGGCGCGGTGATCGAGGAGGCCAACCGCCACGGCATCCTGCTGGACCACGTCAACCTCGGCGGCGGCCTGCCCGCGCTCGGCGTGCTCGACCGGCGCGGCCTCCCGCTCCACCCGCCGCTCGACAAGATGTTCACGGTGATCCGGGAGGGCATGCAGCACCTGCGCGAGGTCTCCGCCGGACCGCTGGAGTTCCTGCTGGAGCCGGGCCGCCACCTGGTCGCCGACCACGGCGCGATCCGCGCCCAGGTCACCCGACTGACGGACCGTCAGCAGCTCGACGGCGAGCGGTCGTACTGGCTCTACCTGAGCTGCGGCAAGTTCAACGGCCTGTACGAGATGGACGAACTGCGCTACCGGCTGGAGTTCCCCACCCGCACCGGCTCCCCGACCGTGCCCGCCGTGGTCGCCGGCCCCACCTGCGACAGCGACGACGCCTACGCCGACGAGGGCGCCGGCCTGCCCGTCCCCCGGGACGCCGCCTCCGGCGACCCGGTGTGGATCCTCTCCTGCGGCGCCTACGCCACCGCCTACACCACGCGGGGGTTCAACGGCTTCCCACCGCTCCCCTACAGCTGCGTCCGGGCGGCCCGCCCGGCCGACGCACCCGGCCCCGAGAGAGACCCGCACTAGATGTCCCCGCACCACCCCACCGACCGGCACGACCCCACCGACCGCCACCACCCCACCGACCGGCACGGCGCCGCGCTCGACGGCACCCGGCTCGACGAGGACCTCCTGGTCCGCCCCGTCGCCGAGCCCGACTGGGCCGAGATCGTGCCCCTGGAGGCCCGCGCCTACGCCGACAGCGGCCTCTCCGAGGGCGGCGAGGCACTGCGCTCGCGCCACCGCGCCGCCCCCGACTGCTGCTTCACCGTGGAGCACAAGGGCGAGTTCGGCGGCTACCTGCTCGCCCTGCCCTACCCGCTCGGCCACTCCCCCGACCTCGGTCGCGCGGAGTCCCCGGCCACCCGCGCCTCGACCAACCTGCACGCCCACGACCTGGTCGTCACCGAACGGCTGCGCGGCCACGGCCTCGCCCCGCGGCTGCTCGCCTTCCTCGCCGACACCGCCCGCGCGCGCGGCTACGCCACCGTCTCGCTGGTCGCCGTACGCGGCAGCGAGGTCCTCTGGGCCCCGCTCGGCTACCGCCCCCACCCCGAGGTGGACCTGCCGGCGAGCTACGGCGAGCGCGCCGTCTACATGTCGATGCCGCTCCGATAGCCGGCCCGCGCCCTCCGCTTCCTCCCCGCAACGACCTCCCCCACAACGCTCTCCCCCACAACGAATCGGGCTGATGCACATGCTCCGCGTGCGCGATGACTTCCTGCGAGCACACCTTGCCATCGCAGCACTGTTCTGCTTCCTCGGCTTCCAGTACGCGACCTGGGTCTCCCGCCTCCCCGCCCTGAAGACCCGGCTGGACCTGGACGACGGCCGGATCGGCCTGCTGCTGATGGTCTGCGGCATCGGCGCCGCCGTCTCCTTCCCGCTCGTCGCCTCGGCGATGAAGCGGTTCGGCTCGCGCTCCCTCGCCACCGTCTCGGCGATCGGCCTCGGCCTCGTCCTGGCCGGCCTCACCCTGGCCCCGAACTACCCGGTCCTGCTGGCCGTGGCCTGCCTGGACGGCGTCGCCGTGGGCTTCCTGAACGTCGCGATGAACGCCCAGGGCGCCGCCATGGAGCTCCGCTTCCAGCGCACCGCGATGTCCAGGCTGCACGCCACCTTCAGCGCCGGCTCCCTGCTCGCGGCCCTGCTCGCCTCCGGCGTCACGGCCGTCACCACCACGCTCTCCGCCCACTTCGCGATCGCCGCCGCCGTGCTCGCCGTGCTGCTCCTGCTCGCCCAGACCGGCATGCTGGCGGACGAGCCGGCCGCCGAGGCCGCCGCCGAAGCGCCCGCCGACGCCGGCCCGGCCAAGCGCCGCGGCATCCCGCTCCCCTCCCGGATCACCGTCTGGATGGGCCTCGCGATGGTGTTCGGCACCGTCACCGAGGGCGCCATGAACGACTGGTCCGCCCTCTACCTGGAGAACGTCGTCCAGGCCTCGCACCAGCTGGCACCGATGGGCATCGCCGTCGTCTCGGTGATGATGGTGCTCGCCCGGCTGTTCGCCGACGGCTGGCGCACCCGCTTCGGCGACGGCCGGATCGTGCGCGTCGGCAGCACGGTGGCCGGGCTCGGCCTGGCGCTCGCCCTGCTGGCCGGCGGCGTCGTGCCGACCCTGATCGGCTTCGCCTGCGTGGGCCTGGGCGTCGCCGCCGTCACCCCGTGCGTCTACGTCGCCGCCGCCCGCCAGGGCTCCGACGCGCTCGCCCTGGTCGCCGCCACCGGCACCACCGGCCTGCTCGCCGGCCCCGCCCTGATCGGCTTCATCGCCAACGCCAGCAGTCTGGTCTGGGGCATGGGCGTGGTCGCCGCGTCGGCGCTGGTCGTCGCGCTCTGCGCCACCCGGATCCGCTGGCCCTCCCTCGACGCGGACGCCGACGCCGCGCCCACCGCCGCCCTCAGCGAGGCCTGACCGCCCCCCCCCCCCCCCCGGGCCCCCCCCCCCCCCCCCCCCGGGGGGGCCCGCCCCGCCCCCCCCCCCCGGGGGCCCCCCCCCCCGGGGGGGGGGGGGGGCGCCGCCCGTTCCCCCGAAAACCCGTCGCCCGCGGGCCGCCGCACGGCATACGCTCGCCGGATGAGCACGCGCACCTTCCGCATCACCGTCCGCGGCGTCTTCGACGGTCTCACCCCCGAGCAGCAGGAGGAGTTGCGGTCGCGCGCGGCCGAGCACGACATCCTGTTCGCCGCGTTCACCCCCGAGGGCCACCTCAGCTACGACCTGAGCGCCCGCGCCGTCTTCACCTTCCGCTACCAGGACACCGGCGAGGCCGAGGAGGACATCCTCGACGCCACCGAGCGCGCCGAGCGGTCCGCCCGCGCCTGGCTCGACGAACGCGGCTACGGCTACAAGAACCTCCGCTCCCAGGCCGAGGACCTCTCCCAGGCCCCGCTCGGCAAGCGGCAGCGCCGCGCCGCCCGCGACGCCTGAGCGCCGAGACCCGACACCCGAAATCCGATGCCGGCGGCCCGAGCCCCGGGGGAAAGCCCGCTGCGCCTGCTGCGCGAGCGGCCCGGGCTGCCGTTCGGGATCCACCTCACCCTGGTGTGCGACACCGACGAGCCCGGGTTCCGCTGGGGCCCGGTCGCCCCGGCCGCCGCCGTCCCCGCGCTGCTCGACCCCGTCGGCCGGCTCCACCCCGCCACCCCCGACGGCCGGGCCCGGCTGCTCTCCGCACTCCCGCCGGGTCCGACCGAGTGGGCCGTCCACCCGAGCCTCGCCACGCCCGCCACCCGCCCGGGCGACGGCGGCCGGCGGGTGCGCCGCTCCGACCACGCCTTCCTGCTCGCCCCGCGCACCCGCGCGCTGCTCGCCGAGCACGGCATCACGGTGACCGACTACCGCCCCCTGCGGGCCCACTGGCCCCGACCGACCCACCGGGGCACCACTCCGGCGTGATCCTCCCGGCGGTGCGCTCCGGCGCGAGCCCTGTGGTCTGTACCACCCTGAAGCTTCGGCCGGCGTACGCCGTCGGACTCCCAGAAGGTCGGCACACGGCCTCCTTGGCAGGCCTCCACCAACATGTCATTGTCAATCATCACGTCAGATCCTTTACTCCCAAGGGGAGTTGTGGCGATCGACGCTAGATGCCGAGTCGCCGTGCGCTCTCGCGAAACCCGGTTCAGCACGCTTTCCATTTCCGGTCATCCCCACCCCCACACCCCCACCCAGCCGACCGACCACCAGCGGAGAACCCCATGCCGGACCTCGATCTCAACCTGCTCGTCGCCCTGGACGCCCTGCTGGAGGAGGGCAGCGTGACCGGTGCCGCCGAACGGCTGCACACCTCGGCCCCGGCGATGAGCCGCACGCTCGGGCGGTTGCGCCGGGTGCTCGGTGATCCGCTCCTGGTCCGGGCCGGGCGCGGGCTGGTGCCGACACCGCGCGCGGTGGAACTGCGCGCCGAGGTCCGCGCCCTGGTCAGCCGGGGCCAGGCCCTGCTGATACCGCCCGCCGCCGCCGAACCGGCCGAGCTCAACCGCCGCTTCACCCTGCAGACCGGCGACGTCCTGCTGACCACGATCGGCGCGGCCCTGCTCGCGACGGTCCGCGCCCAGGCCCCGACCGTGACCCTGCGCTTCCTCGGGGACGACCTGGAGGGCACCAGCGCGATGCGCGACGGCCTGATCGACCTGGAGGTCGGCGTCACCGACCACCTCGACCCCGAGACCCGCACCGAACCCCTCGCCACCACCCGCCTGGTGGGCATCGCCCGCACCGGCCACCCGCTGACCAACGGCGCGCCCCCGACCGCCGAGGAGTTCGCCGCCGCCGACCACCTCACGGTCTCCCGGCACGGCCGCGGCCCCGGCCAGGTCGACCAGCGCCTCGCCCAACTCGGCCTCGCCCGACGCGTGGTGGCCAGCGTGCCGAGCTATCCGGCGGCACTCTTCCTGCTCCGCGACACCGAACTCGTCGGCCTCGCCCCGGCCCGTCTGGGCACCCCGGCGGCGGAGGCCCTCGGACTGGCCACCTTCCCCCTCCCGGTCGACCTGCCCGACGTGGTCCTGAGCATGGCCTGGCACCCGCGCAACGACCAGGACGCCGGCCACCGCTGGCTGCGCGACATGGTCCGCGGCGTCGTCGCCTCCCCCGCCGGCCCGCCCCGCCAGCTGCCGGCGCTCACCCTCCCGGACCCCGCACGCCCGGCCCCCCGCCCCGCCCTGACCGCCCGCTGACCCCACCCGGCCCCACCCGGCCCCACCCGGCCCCAGCGGCCCGACCGGCCCGGCCGTCGGCCCCCACCGACACCGCGGCGGCGCACCACGGGCCCCTGCCCCGGTGCGCCGCCGGATCGCGCGTCGGCCGCTACGCCGTCCGGCGCAGCAGCGCCAGGTACATCGCGTCCGTGCCGTGCAGGTGCGGCCAGAGCTGGACGTCCGGGCCGTCGCCGAGGGACGGGACGCCGGGCAGCAGCGGCCGCGCGTCGATCCACTCGACCCGGGCGCCCTCGGTGCGCAGGACGTCGTCCACCACCGCGCGGGTCTCCGCGAGGTGCGGGGAGCAGGTGGCGTAGCCGACCACGCCGCCGATCCGGGTGGCCTCGACGGCCGAGCGCAGCAGGTCGCGCTGGAGCGGGCCGAAGGCGGCGACGTCCTGGGGGCGGCGGCGCCAGCGGGCCTCGGGCCGGCGGCGCAGGGCGCCGAGGCCGGAGCACGGGACGTCGACGAGGACGCGGTCGAAGCCGCCGGAGCGCCAGGCGGGGCGGGTGCCGTCGGCGGCGATCACGGTGTACGGGCCGGGGTTGCCGGCCAGCGCCCGGGCGACCAGCCGGGCCCGGTGCGGCTGCTTCTCGCTGGCGACCAGCGCCGCGCCGCGCTCGGCGGCGAGCGCGGCGAGCAGCGCGGCCTTGCCGCCGGGGCCGGCGCAGCCGTCCAGCCAGAGCCGGTCCGGGCCGTCCAGCGGCGCCGCGGCGAGCGCGAGGGCGACCAGCTGGCTGCCCTCGTCCTGGACGCCGGCCCGGTTCTCCTGCACGGCCGCGACCGAGCCCGGGTCGCCGCCCTCGGCCAGCCGCAGCGCGAACGGGGACCAGCGGCCCGGCTCGACCTCCGGCAGCGCGTCGGCCAGCTCGCCGACGGCGGCCCGGCCGGGGCGGGCCACCAGGGTGACCTCGGGGCGCTCGTTGTCCGCGCGCAGCAGCCGCTCCACGGCGGCGCGCCCGGCGTCGTCCGGCTGCCAGCGGCCGAGCGAGTCCCACAGGGCGGCGACCACCCAGCGCGGGTGGGAGTGCACGACGGCGAGGTGGTCCTCGGCGTCCTGGTCGTACGGCGGGGCGACCCGCTCGATCCAGGCGTCCAGGTCGTGGGCGCTGATCCGGCGCAGCACGGCGTTGACGAACTTGGCCTTGCCGTCGCCGAGCACCACCCGGGCCAGCTCGACGGTGGCCGAGACCGCCGCGTGGCTGGGGATGCGGGTGGTGAGCAGTTGGTGGGCGCCGAGCGAGAGCACGTCGAGGACCGGCGGGTCGACCTTGCTGAGCGGGCGGTCGATGCAGGCGGCGATGACCGCGTCGTAGGTGCCCTGGAGCCGGAGGGTGCCGTAGACCAGCTCGGTGGCGAGGGCCGCGTCGCGGCGGTCCATGCCCTTCTGCTCGGCCTCGCGGAGCAGCGAGGGGAGGATGAGGTTGGCGTAGGCGTCGCGCTCGTCGACGGCGCGCAGGGCGCGGAAGGCGACGATGCGCGCCGGGTCCTTCTTCGGGCGCCGGTGCGGGCGCGGGGCGCGCTTGCCGCCGGACGCGCCAGTGGTGCCGGAGGTGCCGTGGGTACTGCCGGGCGTGCTCATGGGATGTGCCTCAAAGTGCTGCGGGGGCTATTTCTGGATCTCTCGAACAGTAACGCGAAAAACCGGTCACGGCCGGTCACGGCCGCTCTCGGCCGGTCTCAGCCGGACTGGCCCAGCCGCTCGCCGGACTCGATGCGCGCGCCGCGCGCCCAGTCCGCCGCCCGCATGGCCTTCTTGCCCTGCGGCCGCACCTCGCCGAGCTCCACCTCGTGGCTGCCGGTGCCGACCCGGACGCTGTTCTTGCCGACGGCCAGCTCGCCCGGCGCCAGATCGGCGGCCCCGGGCAGCAGCCGCACCGGGCCGGTGACCTTGAGCCGCTCGCCGCGGAACTCGGTCCAGGCGCCGGGGGCGGGGGCGCAGCCGCGCACCACCCGGTCGACCCGCAGCGCGGGCGCGGTCCAGTCGATCCGGGCGTCCTCGACGGTGATCTTGGGGGCGAGGGTGATGCCCTCGGCGGGCTGCGGGACGGCGTGCAGGGTGCCGTCGGCGATGCCGTCCATGGTGGCGGCGAGCAGCCGGGCGCCGGAGTGGGCGAGCCGCTCCAGCAGGTCACCGCTGGTGTCGGCGGGGCGGACCTCCTCGGTGAGCACGCCGAAGACCGGCCCGGAGTCCAGGCCCTGCTCGATCAGGAAGGTGGACGCGCCGGTGACCTCGTCGCCGGCCATCACCGCGTGCTGGACGGGGGCGGCGCCGCGCCAGGCGGGGAGCAGCGAGAAGTGCAGGTTGACCCAGCCGTGCGCGGGGATCTCCAGGGTGCCGGGGCGCAGCAGGGCGCCGTAGGCGACGACCGGGCAGCAGTCGGGCGCGAGCTCGGTGAGCCGGGCGACGAAGTCGGGATCGCTCGGCTTCGCCGGCTTGAGGACCTCGATCCCGGCCTCCTCGGCGCGCTGGGCGACGGGGCTGGCGACGAGCTTGCGGCCGCGGCCGGCGGGGGCGTCGGGGCGGGTGACCACCGCGACGACCTCGTGCCGGTCGGAGGCGAGCAGGGCGTCCAGGGCGGGAACGGCGACCTCGGGGGTGCCGGCGAACACGAGGCGCATCAAGTGCCTTTCTGCAGTACGGAGTTGGCTGGTTCGAAGGAGGGTGTCAGCGCGCCGCGCCGAAGGTGCTGTGCGGGGAGACCTTGACCACCGGCGCGGGGCCGGAGCCCCAGTCCGACTCGCGTATCGCCTTGAGCGCGGCCTTGCGCCGCTCGGTGTCGAGGCGGTCGATGAAGATGATGCCGTCGAGGTGGTCGGTCTCGTGCTGGATGCAGCGGGCGAGCAGTTGAGTGCCCTCGATGGTGACCGGGTCGCCGTACATGGTGAAGCCGCGGGCGACGACGCCGTGCGCGCGCCGGGTGTCGTAGCGCAGGCCGGGCAGCGAGAGGCAGCCCTCGGGGCCCTCCTGCTCCTCCTCGCTGAGCGACAGGTCGGGGTTGATCAGGTGACCGGTGACGCCGTCCACGTGGTAGGTGAACACCCGCAGGGAGACGCCGAGTTGGGGCGCGGCCAGACCGGCGCCGGGGGCGTCGAGCATGGTGTCCGTGAGGTCCTTGACGAGGGTGCGGAGCTCCTTGTCGAAGGTGGTGACGGGCCGGGCGGTGGCGCGCAGGACGGGGTCTCCGAAGATGCGGATCGGCTGGATCGCCACGGAAGCGGGCTCCTGTCCGTCGGGGTCCGGGGTGCGGGGGTCTGGCTGCTGGCGGCGAGCGGGCCGAGCAGCGTGCGCGCGGCCGTCGGCCAGTCTATGCAATCCGCCCGGACCGGGTTCCGGCACATCCCGCTCGCCCCGCCTGCGTGACCCCGGCGGGCGGTCCGGCGTTGGTCAAGTGGAATTGACCGTGGCCGGAGCGCGCGGGAAGGACGCTCCGGCCGAGCGAACCGTACGGAAGGTGGCACGTAGGCCATGGCCGAGCAGATCAACCACGACGCCCGGGCGCGGGCGAGCCTGCACCTGCTGGTGCGGGACATCGAGCGGGTGAGGCGACAGGTCGACGCCCTGCGGACGCTCACCGCCCAGTTGGGCAACGTCTACCGGCCGCGCCGGCCCAGCACCTCGGCGGGCTTCGTGGTGTACGGGCGGGCCCCGGCGCCGACGGTGCGCCTGGCGCAGGAGCTGCGGGAGAGCGTGGAGACGCTGGTGGCGGCGGCGGTCGAGTTCGACCGCGCGCTGGGCTTCTCCTGGGACTCGGTGGGCTCGGCCCTCGGGGTCACCAAGCAGGCGGTGCACCGCCGGTACGGCATGCGCCGGCCGACCAGTGAGCTGCTGGCGGCGGGCGGCGCGGTGCCGAGCCCCAGCCGCCCGGACCGCTCCGAGGAACTGCCCGGCCACACCCCGGCGGTCGCCCACGGGCCGGTCCACCCGCCGGAGCGCGACCGCTCCCCCGCCCCGACCGGACTCGCCGCGACCGTCCCGGCCGCCCGCCAGGGCGGCCTCGACCGCACCGCCCTGGACCGCCCCAGCCTCGACCGCACCACCATCGATCGCACCGCCCTCGACCGCACCGGCGTCCCGCTGCGCGGCTGACGCTCCCGGACGCCGGGTGGGGGCCGCGGTACGGACACCGCGCCCCTCACCCGACGTCCGCCACCCCGACGTCCGCCACCCCGACGTCCGCCGCCCGACGTCCGTCAGCCGATGTCCGTCAGCCGATGTCCGTCGGATCGATCCGCACCTTGACCGTCTCCGGCGTCCGCAGCGCGATCCGCGCGATCTGCGCCGCCTTCAGCGCCGCCGCCAGCGCCGCGCCCTGCCCGGGCGGCACCCGCAGCAGCGCGCGCTCCTGCTCCTCCCCCCGCAGCGCCGGCACCGGCACCGGCCCGAGCACATCCGCCTCGTCCGGCAGCCGGACCAGGTTCAGCAGGTCCGCCACCGCCGCCGGACTGCCGGTCACCGAGGCCATCCGGGCGACCGGTGGGAAGTGCAGCTGCGCGCGCTCGTCCAGCTCCAGCCCGGCGTGCCCGAGCGGGTCCCAGCGCACCAGCGCCTGCACCGGCCGCGCCGTCGGCTCGGCGACCACCACCACCGTCCCGCCCTCGGCGGCCGGCCGCACCAGCGCGGCGGCCGCCAGCCAGAGCCGCAGCGCCTCCTCCCCGGCCCGCAGGTCGGGCCGGCTCAGCAGTGCCCAGCCGTCCAGCAGCAGTGCCGCCGCGTACCCGCCGCCGCCCTCGACGACCGGCTCCGCGCCGGGTGTGGAGATCACCAGCGCCGGCTCGTCCGGGACGGTGGGCAGCACCGCGTCCCGCCCGGAGGTGCGCACCGGAACGCGCGGGAACGCCTTGCCCAGCTCCTCCGCCGTCCGCCGGGCGCCGATCACCTGCGCCCGCAGCCGGAACGAGCCGCACTCCGGGCAGTGCCAGTCCCGCTCCTCCTCGCCGCACCACTGGCAGCACAGCGGCGCGTCCGCCCCGGCCGCTTCCAGCGGGCCCTCGCAGCGCCGGCAGCGGGCGGGCGTGCGACAGCGCCCGCAGGCCAGCCGGGGCACGTAGCCGCGCCGGGGCACCTGGATGAGCACCGGCCCGCCGGCCGCCAGGCCCTCCCGGGCCGCCTCCCAGGCGACCGAGGGCAGCCGGGCGGCCTGCGCGGCGGCGTCCCGGTGCTGGTCCTGGTCGGTGACGGTGCGAACCCGGGGCGCGGTGCGGCGGACGGTCTCCCGGTCGGCGGCCAGCGGCCGGGCCCAGCCGGTGCGCACCAGCTGGGCGCCCTCCACGGTGACGACGTGCCCGCCGAGCAGCACGGCCGCGCCCTCCTCGGCGGCGCGCAGCAGGGCGACCTCCCGCACGTGCGGGTGCGGGCTGCGCGGGTCGCTGTGGCTGGAGTCCCCGTCGGACCAGACCACCACCAGCCCGAGGTCGTGCACCGGCGCGAACATCGCGGCCCGGGTGCCGATGGCGGCGCGCGCCGAGCCGCGGCTGACCTGCAGCCACCGCCGGTAGCGCTCGCGCGGGCCGAGGTCGGCGGCCAGTACGGCGTGCCCGCCCTCGCCGAGCAGCTCGGTCAGCGCCCGGTCGACCCGGGCCACCGAGCGGCCGTCCGGCAGCACCACCAGGGCGCCGCGCCCGCCGGCCAGGGTGGCGGCGACGGCGCGGGCGACCTCGTACGGCCAGCCGGGCCCGGGCAGCGCCGTCCAGACGGCCCGGGGCGAGCCGCCGCCGGCCAGCGCGGCGAGGAAGTCCGGGCCGGCCGGGTAGCGGGACCAGCCGCCGGGCGCGGGCGCCGGCGGGCGGGGGCGGGGCGGCGGCGAGGGCTCGGCCTCCGCCTTGGCGTGCCGGGGCGGCACCGCCAGCTGCAGCACGTCGGCCAGCGTGCCCGCGTACCGGTCGGCGACGGTGCGGCAGAGCCGCAGCAGCGGCGGGGTGAGCACCGGCTCCGGCGAGAGGACCTGGGCGAGCGGGGCGAGCGGGCCGGGGAAGTCGCTCTTCTCCAGCCGGGCGACGATGAAACCGTCGTGCAGCTCCCCCCCCTCACGCTGCCCTTTGACCACACGCGCCCCGAAACGCACCCGGACCCGCACACCGGGCTGCGCATCCTCGGCCATCGCGGCCGGTACCTCGTAGTCGAAGAACTTGTCGATCGTGAGCACGCCCTTGTCGACGACCACCCGGGCGACCGGCAGGTGCTCGGCCCGCTTGGCGCCGCGCCAGGTGCGCGGCTTGGCCCGGCGGACCGTCTCCCGGATGAACGCCAGCTGCTCCGGCGCCCCGCCCTCGTCACTCCCCTGCGTGCTGCTCATCGCCCCAAGTAGTACCAGGTCCCACCGACAAAACGGCAGGTGGCGGCCACCCGGTGCTCCGGGCGGCCACCACCTGCCGTCTGACGGTCGGATCCGCCGATCAGGCCTCGACGGCCTTCTTCAGCTGCTCCACGCGGTCGGTCCGCTCCCAGGTGAAGTCCGGCAGCTCACGGCCGAAGTGGCCGTACGCGGCGGTCTGCGAGTAGATCGGGCGCAGCAGGTCCAGGTCGCGGATGATCGCGGCCGGACGCAGGTCGAAGACGTCGCTGACGGCCTTCTGGATGGTGAGGACCGGCACGGTCTCGGTGCCGAAGGTCTCCACGAACAGGCCGACCGGCTCGGCCTTGCCGATCGCGTACGCGACCTGCACCTCGGCGCGGCGGGCGAGGCCGGCGGCGACGATGTTCTTCGCCACCCAGCGCATCGCGTACGCGGCCGAGCGGTCCACCTTGGACGGGTCCTTGCCGGAGAAGGCGCCGCCGCCGTGGCGGGCCATGCCGCCGTAGGTGTCGATGATGATCTTGCGGCCGGTGAGGCCGGCGTCGCCCATCGGGCCGCCGATCTCGAAGCGGCCGGTCGGGTTGACCAGCAGGCGGTAGCCCTCGGTGACGAGCTTGATGCCCTGGTCGGCCAGCGCCTTCAGCTCCGGCTCCACGACGAACTCGCGGACGTCCGGGGTGAGCAGCGACTCCAGGTCGATGTCGCTGGCGTGCTGGGTGGAGACGACCACGGTGTCCAGGCGCAGCGCCTTGTCGCCGTCGTACTCGATGGTGACCTGGGTCTTGCCGTCGGGGCGCAGGTACGGGATGGTGCCGTTCTTGCGGACCTCGGTCAGGCGGCGCGACAGGCGGTGGGCCAGGGTGATCGGCAGCGGCATCAGCTCGGGCGTCTCGTCGGACGCGTAGCCGAACATCAGGCCCTGGTCACCCGCACCCTGGCGGTCCAGGTCGTCCCCGTCGCCCTCGACCCGGGCCTCGTACGCGGTGTCGACGCCCTGGGCGATGTCCGGCGACTGGGCGCCGATCGACACCGAGACGCCGCAGGACGCGCCGTCGAAGCCCTTCTTGGAGCTGTCGTAACCGATCTCCAGGATCTTGTCCCGGACGAGCTGCGCGATCGGCGCGTACGCCTTGGTGGTCACCTCGCCGGCCACGTGCACCTGGCCGGTCGTGATGAGCGTCTCCACCGCGACCCGGGAGGTCGGGTCCTCGCGGAGGAGAGCGTCAAGGATGGTGTCGCTGATCTGGTCAGCGATCTTGTCGGGGTGTCCCTCGGTGACGGACTCCGAGGTGAACAGGCGGCGAGACACAGCGCTCCCTGGGGTTGCAGCGGCTGCTGACTGAAAGACCCCGGACGGATCCGGGGGCTTCCGGAAAGACTTGATTCCTGGAGTGTAACGGTCAGCTACCGAGAATCGTCACGCCATTCCGCGATTGGAGACCCGCCGACCACTCTGCGAGATCAGTCGGCGAAGGATTCGAGCCGTTCCGCGACGAGGTCCCAGACGACGTCCGCGAGAACCTCCTTCGGACCCACCGGGACGGGCGTCTCGCTGCCGTCCGCGCCCAGCACCACGGCCTCGTTGACGTCCTGGCCGAAGGCCTTGCCGTCGCCGACCTCGTTGACGACCAGCAGGTCGCAGCCCTTGCGCGCGAGCTTGGCCCGGCCGTGCGCGAGCACGTCGTCGGTCTCCGCCGCGAATCCCACGACGAGCTGGCCCGAACGGGTGCGGTGGGCGGAGAGCTCCGCCAGGATGTCGGGGTTGCGGACGAGCTCCACCGGCGCCGGCTCGACGCCCTCGACCTTCTTGATCTTGCCGGTGGCGTAGACCGCGGGCCGGAAGTCCGCGACCGCCGCGGCCATGACCACGGCGTCCGCGTCCTCGGCCGCCTTCAGCGCGGCCTCGCGCAGTTCCAGCGCGGTCGCCACCCGGACCACGTCCACCCCGGCCGGATCGGGCAGCGCGGCATTGGCCGAGATCAACGTCACACGCGCCCCACGGGCCGCGGCGGTGGCCGCCAGGGCGTAGCCCTGCTTGCCGGAGGAGCGGTTGCCGAGGTACCGGACCGGGTCCAGCGGCTCGCGGGTGCCGCCGGCCGAGACCACCACGTGCCGGCCGGCCAGGTCGCTCCGCCCGCCGCCGTACCGCAGCACCGCGCGGCAGGCGTCGAAGATCGCGGCCGGCTCGGGCAGCCGGCCCTTCCCGGTGTCCTTGCCGGTGAGCCGCCCGCTGGCGGGCTCCAGCACGATCACGCCCCGGCGGCGCAGCGTGGCGACGTTCTCCCTCGTCGCCGGGTGCTCCCACATCTCGGTGTGCATCGCGGGCGCCAGGACGACCGGGCAGCGCGCGGTGAGCAGGGTGTTGGTGAGCAGGTCGTCGGCGAGCCCGTGGGCGGCCTTGGCCATGAGGTCGGCGGTGGCCGGGGCGACCACCACCAGATCGGCGTTCTGCCCGATCCGCACGTGCGGCACCTCGTGCACGCTCTCCCAGGTCTCGGTGGCGGCCGGGCGACCGGAGAGCGCCGCCCAGGTGGCCTCGCCGACGAAGTGCAGCGCGGCCGCGGTGGGCACCACCGTCACCCGGTGGCCGGACTCGGTGAACCGGCGGAGCAGTTCGCACGCCTTGTACGCGGCGATGCCGCCGCTGACGCCGAGGACGACCCGCGGTGCGTCCGTCCGCTCCGTGCTGCCGCTCATGTTCCCCAGCTCTCCTCGTGGCGGTCCTCAGGTGCCTGCCAACCCTACGGCGCGCCGACGATCACCCGCACTGTGGCACCCCCCACAGCCCGGGAGACGCCGAAGGGCCCGTCGGAGCGGACTCCGACGGACCCTTCACACGAAGGTGGGACCGCCTCAGGCGGCCTCGACCGCCTCGGCGGTCAGCATGCCGGCGTTGATCTCGCGCAGCGCGATCGACAGCGGCTTCTCGTGCACGTGGGTGTCGACCAGCGGGCCGACGTACTCCAGCAGGCCCTCGCCGAGCTGGGAGTAGTACGCGTTGATCTGGCGCGCACGCTTGGCCGCGTAGATGACCAGGCTGTACTTGGAGTCGGTGGCCTCAAGCAGCTCGTCGATCGGCGGGTTGATGATGCCCTCGGGCGCGGTCATGGAAGAGGACACGCGAAAACCTTCCGAAAGGGTGGAAAAGACAACAGGTCAGCCTACACCGAGCAAGGCTAGCAGTTCGCTCGCCACCTGCTCGACGGAGGTGTTGACCAGGGTCGTGTCGAACTCGGTCTCGGCCGCCAGCTCGACCTTGGCGGCCTCCAGCCGCTTCTCGATCACGTCCTGCGGCTCGGTGCCCCGGCCGGTGAGCCGGCGGACCAGCTCGTCCCAGCTCGGCGGGGCCAGGAAGACCAGCTGCGCCTCGGGCATGGACTCGCGCACCTGCCGGGCACCCTGCAGGTCGATCTCCAGCAGCACGGGCTCGCCGCGCTCCAGCTTCTCCTGGACCGCCGCCCGGGGCGTGCCGTAGCGGTTCCCCGCGAACACGGCCCACTCCAGCAGCTCGCCGTTGGCGATCAACTTGTCGAACTCGTCGTTGTCGACGAAGTGGTACTGGACCCCGTCCTGCTCGCCCGGCCTCGGGTGGCGGGTCGTCGCCGACACCGAGAGCCAGACCTCGGGGTACTGCTTCCTCATATGAGCGACGACCGTGCTCTTGCCGACCCCCGAGGGGCCGGAGAGCACGGTCAGCCGCGGACGCTCACTCATGCACCGATTATCCCGGATCGCGGACGATCCCGGGACCACGGGGCACGGTCAGGCGGCACCGCCGCCGAACTCCCGCTCCAGGGAGGCGATCTGGTTGGTTCCGAGCCCGCGGACACGACGGCTCTCGGAGATGCCGAGCCGCTCCATGATCTGCTTGGCACGAACCTTGCCGACGCCCGGAAGGGACTCCAGCAGGGCCGAGACCTTCATCTTGCCGATCACGTCGTTGTCGGCCTTGCCGGCCTTGATCACCTCGTGCAGGGAGGCGCCGGAGTGCTTGAGCCGGTTCTTGACCTCGGCGCGCTCCCGGCGAGCCTCGGCGGCCTTGGCGAGCGCGGCGGTGCGCTGTTCAGGGGTAAGGGGCGGAAGAGCCACGCCGTTCACCTCAGGGTGGATGGAAGGGATTGAACTATGACTGTTGTGCTTCCCAGGACACCGGCCAGAGAGCGAACTCGCCGCCCCTGACCTGCGGGAGCAGCGGGTTTCGCGGCTCCTCGGTGACCTATCGCCGGACACTACCCGGATTGCGGCGCCACGTCAGGAAAAGAACACGAAAAGTCCTGGTCAGCCAAGGCCGACCAGGACTTTCCCGGGCAAAATGACCGCGATTGCGAACCTTGGGCGGCGCCGATGTGACGGCGCTCACGTCAAGCCGCCGCTCCGGCGGACTGTCGCAGCCCGTCATGGCGGCGCTGCGCAGCGTTCGCCAGGAGCGAACCCCTCCTCCTCGTCCGCTACTTGACCGCGTCCGCGTACTCCTGGACAAAACGGTCGGCGGCCGAGCGCAGCGCCTCCACCGAGGGGCCGTGCTTCAGGACGTCCCGGCTGACGCTCGGTACCACGTTGCGCACCGAGGCGCCGAAGACCCGCGGCAGGTCCGCCATCGTCGCGCCCTGGGCGCCGATGCCGGGGGCGAGCAGCGGGCCGTTGATCGCCAGGTCCACGCCCGCGTCGGCCAGCGTCGCGCCGACCACCGCGCCGAACGAACCCAGCGGCTCGGCACCGGCGTTCTCGGCGGCCAGCTGCCGCAGCACGGCGGCCGCCACCGGCTCGCCGTCCGCGCCGACGGCGCGCTGCACCTCGGCGCCCTCCGGGTTGGAGGTGAGCGCCAGCGCGAAGACGCCCGCGCCGTTGGCCGTGGCGAGGTCCAGCGCCGGGCGCAGCGAGCCGAAGCCCAGGTACGGGCTCACGGTGACGGCGTCCGAGAACAGCGGGCTGCCGGGCGACAGGAAGGCCTCCGCGTAGGCGGCCATGGTCGAGCCGATGTCACCGCGCTTGGCGTCCATCAGGACGAGCGCACCCGCGGCCCTGGCCTCCTCGACGGACTTCTCCAGGACGGCGACGCCCCGCGAGCCGAAGCGCTCGAAGAAGGCGGCCTGCGGCTTGAGCACGGCCACCCGGCCGGCCAGCGCCTCGACGACGGTGCGGCTGAAGGTCTCCAGGCCCGCGACGGTGTCCTCCAGGCCCCAGGCGGCGAGCAGGGAGGCGTGCGGGTCGATGCCGACGCAGAGCTGGCCGCGGGTGTCGAGGGCGTGGCGCAGGCGGGTGCCGAAGGGGGCGAGGGTCATGACGTCCTTCCGAAGGGCTCGTAGCGGGGGGTTGGGGCGGGTCAGGGCCGCTGGTCCACGGCGCTGCCGACGGCCGCGGCCAGGCTGCGGAAGCCGCCGGCCCGGAGGCGGGCCGACAGGCCCTTGTGGATGCGCCGGCACCAGAACGGGCCCTCGTAGATGAAGGCGCTGTAGCCCTGGACGAGGTCCGCACCGTGCAGGATCCGCTGCCAGGCGTCCTCGGCGGTCTCGATGCCGCCGACCGAGACCAGCACCAGCCGGCCCCCGGTGCGGGCGCGCAGCCGCTGGAGGACCTCCAGCGCGCGCTCCTTCAGCGGGGCGCCGGACAGGCCGCCCATGCCGATCTCCTCCACCCGGGCGGCGTCGCTGCGCAGGCCCTCGCGGCCGATCGTGGTGTTGGTGGCGATGATGCCGTCCAGGCCCAGCTCCAGGGCGAGGTCGGCGACCTCGTCGATGTCCTCGTCGGCCAGGTCGGGGGCGATCTTGACCAGCAGCGGCACGTGGTGCGGGGTGGTCCGGTCGGCGGCCTCGCGCACCGCGCTCAGCAGCGGGCGCAGGTGCTCGACGGCCTGCAGGTTGCGCAGCCCGGGGGTGTTCGGCGAGCTGACGTTGACGACAAGGTAGTCGGCGAACCGGGCCAGCCGCTCGGTGGACTTGACGTAGTCGGCGACCGCGTCGGCCTCCTCGACCACCTTGGTCTTGCCGATGTTGACGCCCACCACCGGCGTGGAGCTGGTGTGCGAGCGGGCGGCGAGCCGCGCGGCGACCCGGGCCGAGCCCTGGTTGTTGAAGCCCATCCGGTTGATCAGGGCGCGGTCCTCGACCAGCCGGAACAGCCGCGGCTGCGGGTTGCCCGGCTGCGCCTCGCCGGTGACGGTGCCGATCTCGACGTAGTCGAAGCCGAGCATCGACAGCCCGTCGATGCCGACGCCGTTCTTGTCGAAGCCGGCCGCCAGGCCGAACGGGCCGGGCAGCGCGAGGCCGAGGGCGTCGGTGCGCAGCGCCCGGTCGCGCGGGGCGAGCACCAGCCGGACGAGGCCGCGCAGGCCGGGCACGGAGGAGGCCAGCCGGATCCAGAAGAAGGCCAGGTGGTGGGCCTTCTCGGGGTCCATCTTCTTGAAGACGAGGTCGAACAGCAGCTTGTACACAAAGTCCTCCCAGGGCATGGAAGTGGGGGGCACCCGGCGGTACTGGTGCCCCCCACTGGAGTGGTGCTACTTGGCGCGGCCGGCGTTGATCAGCTCGGCGTGCTCCTGGAGCGACATGACGCCGACCTCGTCGCGCAGCAGCCGGTCGATGCCCTGGACGGCGGCGCCCATGGCCTGGACGGTGGTCAGGCAGGGCACGGCGCGGGCGATGGCGGCGGTGCGGATCTCGTAGCCGTCGAGACGGCCGCCGGTGCCGTACGGCGTGTTGATGATGAGGTCGACCTCACCGTCGTGGATCAGCTGGACGATGGTCTTCTCGCCGTTCGGGCCCTCGCCCTCGCTGTGCTTGCGCACCACGGTGGCGGGGATGCCGCCGCGCTGCAGCACCTCGGCGGTGCCGGCGGTGGCGAGCAGCTCGAAGCCGAGGCCGACCAGCGCCCGGGCCGGGAAGACCAGGTTGCGCTTGTCGCGGTTGGCGACCGAGACGAAGACCTTGCCCTTGGTCGGCAGCGCGCCGTAGGCGCCGGTCTGCGACTTGGCGTAGGCGGTGCCGAAGACGCGGTCCAGGCCCATGACCTCGCCGGTGGAGCGCATCTCCGGGCCCAGGACGGTGTCCACACCGCGGCCGTGAACGTCGCGGAAGCGGCTCCACGGCATCACGGCCTCCTTCACCGCGATCGGCGCGTCCGCCGGCAGCGTGCCGCCGTCGCCCTCGGCCGGCAGCAGACCCTCCGCCCGCAGCTCCGCGATCGTCGCCCCCAGCGACACCCGCGCCGCCGCCTTCGCCAACGGCACCGCGGTCGCCTTGGAGGTGAACGGCACGGTGCGCGAGGCCCGCGGGTTCGCCTCCAGGACGTACAGGATGTCGCCGGAGAGGGCGAACTGGATGTTGATCAGACCCCGCACGCCGACGCCGCGGGCGATCGCCTCGGTGGAGGCGCGCAGCCGCTTGATGTCGTACCCGCCGAGGGTGATCGGGGGCAGCGCGCAGGCGGAGTCGCCGGAGTGGATGCCGGCCTCCTCGATGTGCTCCATGACGCCGCCGAGGTAGAGCTCGGTGCCGTCGAACAGGGCGTCGACGTCGATCTCCACCGCGTCATCGAGGAAGCGGTCGATCAGCACCGGGTGCTCGGAGATCAGGCCGGCGTGGCGCTCCAGGTAGGAGGCCAGCGACGCCTCGTCGTACACGATCTCCATGCCCCGGCCGCCCAGCACGTAGGAGGGGCGGGCCAGCACGGGGTAGCCGATCTCGTCGGCGATCGCCTTCGCCTCCTCGAAGGAGAACGCCGTGCCGTGCTTGGGGGCCGGCAGGCCCGCGTCGCGCAGCACCCGGCCGAACGCGCCGCGCTCCTCCGCCAGGTCGATGGCCTCGGGCTGGGTGCCCACGATCGGCACCCCGTTGTCCTTCAGCGCCTGGGCCAGGCCCAGCGGCGTCTGCCCGCCGAGCTGGACGATCACCCCGGCCAGCGGCCCGGCCTGCTGCTCGGCGTGGACGATCTCCAGCACGTCCTCCAGGGTGAGCGGCTCGAAGTACAGCCGGTCGGAGGTGTCGTAGTCGGTGGAGACGGTCTCCGGGTTGCAGTTGACCATCACGGTCTCGTACCCGGCGTCCGCGAGCGCGAAGGACGCGTGCACGCAGGAGTAGTCGAACTCGATGCCCTGGCCGATCCGGTTCGGGCCGGAGCCGAGGATGATCACCGCGGGCTTGCTGCGCGGGGCGACCTCGTTCTCCTCGTCGTAGGAGGAGTAGAAGTACGGGGTCTTCGCCGCGAACTCCGCCGCGCAGGTGTCGACGGTCTTGAACACCGGGCGGATGCCCAGCGCGTGCCGGACCTCGCGGACCACGTCCGGCTTCAGGCCCCGGATCTCGCCGACCTGCAGGTCGGAGAAGCCGTGCCGCTTGGCGTGCCGCAGCAGCTCCGGGGTCAGCTTGTCCGCCTCCGCGAGCTCGCCCGCGATCTCGTCCAGCAGGAAGAGCTGGTCGACGAACCACGGGTCGATCTTGGTGGCCTCGAACACCTCCTCCGGGGTGGCGCCGGCGCGGATGGCCTGCATGACGGTGTTGATCCGGCCGTCCGTCGGCACGACCGCCTTGGCCAGCAGCTCGGCCTTGTCGCCGACCGGGCCGACCCAGCTGAACTGCGAGCCCTTCTTCTCCAGCGAGCGCAGCGCCTTCTGCAGCGCCTCGGGGAAGTTGCGGCCCAGCGCCATCGCCTCACCGACCGACTTCATGGTGGTGGTCAGCGTGGCGTCCGCGGACGGGAACTTCTCGAACGCGAACCGCGGGACCTTCACCACCACGTAGTCGAGCGTCGGCTCGAAGGAGGCCGGGGTCTCCTCGGTGATGTCGTTGGGGATCTCGTCCAGGGTGTAGCCGACGGCCAGCTTCGCCGCGATCTTCGCGATCGGGAAGCCGGTGGCCTTGGACGCCAGCGCCGAGGAGCGGGACACCCGCGGGTTCATCTCGATGACGATGACCCGGCCGTCCTCGGGGTTCACCGCGAACTGGATGTTGCAGCCGCCGGTGTCGACGCCGACCTCGCGGATCACGGCGATGCCGATGTCGCGCAGGATCTGGTACTCGCGGTCGGTGAGCGTCATCGCCGGGGCGACGGTGATCGAGTCACCGGTGTGCACGCCCATCGGGTCGAAGTTCTCGATGGAGCAGACGACCACGACGTTGTCGCTCTTGTCGCGCATCAGCTCCAGCTCGTACTCCTTCCAGCCGAGGATGGACTCCTCCAGGAGCACCTCGGTGGTCGGGGAGAGCGTCAGCCCCTGCCCCGCGATACGGCGCAGGTCCTCCTCGTTGTGCGCGAAACCGGAGCCCGCGCCGCCCATCGTGAACGAGGGCCGCACGACGACCGGGTAGCCGCCCAGGGTGTCGACCCCGGCCAGGACGTCGTCCATGGTGTGGCAGATCACCGAACGGGCGGACTCGCCGTGCCCGATCTTGGCGTTGACGGCCTCGACGACGCCCTTGAACAGCTCGCGGTCCTCGCCCTTGTTGATCGCCTCGACGTCGGCGCCGATCAGCTCGACCCCGTACTTCTCCAGGGTCCCGGCCGCGTGCAGCGAGATCGCGGTGTTCAGCGCGGTCTGCCCGCCCAGCGTCGGCAGCAGCGCGTCCGGCCGCTCCTTCGCGATGATCTTCTCCACGAACTCCGGGGTGATCGGCTCCACGTAGGTGGCGTCCGCGATCTCCGGATCCGTCATGATCGTCGCCGGATTGGAGTTCACCAGCACGACCCGCAGACCCTCGGCCTTCAGGACCCGACACGCCTGCGTGCCCGAGTAGTCGAACTCGGCGGCCTGGCCGATCACGATCGGGCCGGACCCGATCACCAGGACGGACTTGATGTCAGTGCGCTTAGGCACGCTGGCCCTCCATGAGCTTCACGCTGTGCTTGTCGTCGCCTCGCATGAGCTCGACGAACCGGTCGAAGAGGTAGGCCGCGTCGTGCGGGCCGGCAGCTGCTTCGGGGTGGTACTGCACCGAGAAGGCGGGGACGTCGAGCGCCTGGAGGCCCTCGACCACGTCGTCGTTGAGGCAGACGTGGGAGACCTCGACGCGCCCGTACGGGGTGTCGCTCACCTTGTCCAGCGGTGCGTTCACGGCGAAGCCGTGGTTGTGCGCGGTGACCTCGACCTTGCCGGTGGTGCGGTCCTGGACCGGCTGGTTGATGCCGCGGTGGCCGTACTTGAGCTTGTAGGTGCCGAAGCCCAGCGCCCGGCCGAGGATCTGGTTGCCGAAGCAGATCCCGAAGAACGGGGTCTTGCGCTCCAGCACGCCCTGCGCCACGGCGACCTGGTGGTCGGCGGTGGCCGGGTCGCCCGGGCCGTTGGAGAAGAACACGCCGTCGGGGTTGACCGCGTAGACGTCCTCCAGGGTGGCGTTGGCCGGCAGCACGTGCACCTCGATGCCGCGCTCGGCCATCCGCTGCGGGGTCATCGCCTTGATGCCGAGGTCCAGGGCGGCGACGGTGAAGCGCTTCTCACCGACGGCGGGCACCACGTACGGCTCGGTGGTCGCGACCTCGGCGCACAGGTCGGCGCCCTTCATCTCGGGCGAGGACTGCACCCGGGCGAGCAGCGCGGCCGGGTCGGCCAGCGCCTCGCCGGAGAAGATGCCGCAGCGCATCGCGCCGCGCTCGCGCAGGTGGCGGGTGAGCGCCCGGGTGTCGATGCCGCTGATGCCGACGATGCCCTGGGCGACCAGCTCCTCGTCCAGCGAGCGGCGGGAGCGCCAGTTGGAGGCGACCCGGGCGGGGTCCCGGACGACGTACCCGGCGACCCAGATCCGCTTGGACTCGTCGTCCTCGTCGTTCCAGCCGGTGTTGCCGATCTGCGGGGCGGTCATCACGACCACCTGGCGGTGGTACGAGGGGTCGGTCAGGGTCTCCTGGTAACCGGACATGCCGGTGTTGAAGACCGCCTCACCGAAGGTCTCGCCGGTCGCGCCGTAGGCCTGGCCGCGGAAGGTCCGGCCGTCCTCCAGGACGAGCACGGCGGCCGCACGCCCTGAGAACGGGCGCTCCCGCCCTTGGCGCTGCGTGGTGGGGGCAGGTGCGGTCATGACGCGGCCTCTTCCGTCTTCTTCGTCGTCGTACGTGTTGCTGCGAGCCGGGTGATCTCCTCGACCCAGCCGGTGTGCTCGTCGGGGTGGTCGAGCCGGAACCCGGAGTCCAGTTCGGTGTCCTCGTGCGCCCAGGTGACGACGAGGATCCCGGAGGGGACGACCTTGCCGGCGATCCCGGAGTCCGTGCGGGCCCCGGTCAGCCGCTCGGCGGGGATCCAGAAGTCGACGTCGCCGGGGCGCTGCACCAGCAGGCCGTGCTCGCCGAGGGTCAGATCGGCGCGGCTGCGGGTGCCCAGGCCGTGCGCGACGACCCGGTCCAGCCAGTTCCCGGCGGTGGTGGTGCCGTGGTACCGGCCGCTGCTCTCCAGGATGGTCCGGCCGGCCCGCTCCGGCACGGCCGGCAGCGGCGGGATGCCGGACTGCAGGGTGCGGCGCCAGTTCCAGCCCTGACGCATCAGCCAGTAGACCAGGCCGATGACCAGCAGCAGGCCGACCGTCCAGCCGATGTAGCCGGGCCAGTTGGCGACCCTGGCCTGTTCCTGGGCCAGCAGGACCGCGGAGCTCACGCGAGCCCGCCCTGCTCGACCAGTTCGCCGGCCAGCACGGTGGCGGTGCCGCGCAGGAAGGTGGCGTGGACCCGTCCGGGCAGGTCAAGGCCCTTGTAGGGGGTGTTGCGGGATCGCGTGGCGAAGCTGTCGGGGTTCACGGCACCACGGTACGCGGGATCGAACAGCACCAGGTTGGCGGGCTCACCCACCGAGACCGGGCGGCCGTGGCCGGCGAGCCGGCCGATCCGGGCCGGGCGGTGCGACATCCGGTCGGCGACGCCCTCCCAGTTCAGCAGGCCGGTGTCGACCATGGTCTGCTGCACCACCGAGAGCGCGGTCTCCAGGCCGACCATGCCCATCGCGGCCACGGCCCACTCGCAGTCCTTGTCCTCGGCCGGGTGCGGCGCGTGGTCGGTGGCGACGGCGTCGATGGTGCCGTCGGCCAGCGCCGTGCGCAGCGCCTGGACGTCCTCGGCGGTGCGCAGCGGCGGGTTGACCTTGTAGACCGGGTCGTAGGAGCGGACCAGCTCGTCGGTCAGCAGCAGGTGGTGCGGGGTGACCTCGGCGGTGACGTTCCAGCCCTTGCCCTTGGCCCAGCGGATGATGTCCACCGAGCCGGCGGTGGAGACGTGGCAGACGTGCAGCCGGGAGCCGACGTGCGCGGCGAGCAGCACGTCGCGGGCGATGATCGCCTCCTCGGCGACGGCCGGCCAGCCGCCGAGGCCCAGCTCGCCGGAGACCTGGCCCTCGTTCATCTGGGCGCCCTCGGTCAGCCGCGGCTCCTGGGCGTGCTGGGCGACGACGCCGTCGAAGGCCTTCACGTACTCCAGGGCACGGCGCATGATCACCGCGTCGTCGACGCACTTGCCGTCGTCGGAGAAGACCCGGACACCGGCCGCGGAGTCGTGCATGGCGCCGAGCTCGGCGAGCTTCTTGCCCTCCAGGCCGACGGTGACCGCGCCGACCGGCTGCACGTCGCAGTAGCCGGACTCCTGGCCGAGGCGCCAGACCTGCTCGACCACGCCGGCGGTGTCGGCCACCGGGAAGGTGTTGGCCATCGCGTGGACGGCGGTGAAGCCGCCCTTCGCCGCGGCCTGGGTGCCGGTGAGGACGGTCTCGGCGTCCTCGCGGCCGGGCTCGCGCAGGTGGGTGTGCAGGTCGACCAGCCCGGGCAGGGCGATCAGGCCGGTGGCGTCGATCTCGATGTCGGCCTCGGCGACCAGGTCGGTGCCGATCGCCCGGATCACGCCGTCGGCGATGTGGAGGTCCTGCGGGACACCGCCGAGGATCTGGGCCTTGCGGATCAGGTAGGTGGTCACTGAGCGGTCTCCACGGAATCGATGCGGGGGGTGTCGGTGAGAGTGGCTCCGCCGAGCAGCAGGTAGAGCACGGCCATCCGGACGGAGACGCCGTTGGCGACCTGCTCGACCACGGTGCAGCGCGGGGAGTCGGCGACCTCGGCGGTGATCTCCATGCCGCGGACCATCGGGCCGGGGTGCAGCACGACGGCGTGCTCGGGCAGCTGGGCCATCCGGACGGCGTCCAGGCCGTAGCGGCGGGTGTACTCGCGCTCGGTGGGGAAGAACGCGGCGTTCATCCGCTCGCGCTGGACCCGGAGCATCATCAGCGCGTCGGTCTTGGGGAGCACCCGCTCCAGGTCGTAGCTGACCTCGCAGGGCCAGTTCTCGATGCCGATCGGCAGCAGGGTCGGCGGGGCGACGAAGGTGACCTGGGCGCCGAGCGTGTTGAGCAGGTGCACGTTGGAGCGGGCGACCCGGCTGTGCAGGATGTCGCCCACGATGGTCACCCGCCGCCCCGCGAGGTCGTGGCCGGCGCCGGGGTTGAGGTGGCGGCGCATGGTGAAGGCGTCGAGCAGCGCCTGGGTGGGGTGCTCGTGGGTGCCGTCACCGGCGTTGATGACGCTGCCGTGCAGCCAGTCGGACTGCGCCAGGCGGGACGGCGCGCCGGAGGCGTGGTGCCGGATGACGACGGCGTCGGCGCCCATCGCCTGCAGGGTGAGCGCGGTGTCCTTGAGGCTCTCGCCCTTGGAGACCGAGGAGCCCTTGGCGGAGAAGTTGATGACGTCGGCGGAGAGCCGCTTCTCGGCGACCTCGAAGGAGGTCTTGGTGCGGGTGGAGTCCTCGAAGAAGAGGTTGACGACGGTCCGGCCGCGGAGGGTGGGGAGCTTCTTGACGGCCCGGCCGGAGAGCTGGGCGAGTTCCTCGGCGGTGTCCAGGATGAGCAGCGCGTCGTCGCGGCTGAGATCGGCTGCGGACACGAGGTGGCGCTTCACGCGGGCTACTCCGGGAGGTGCGGTTCGGTGGACTGGGCGGCCAGGGCCTGGGAGGAGCGCGCGGCGAAGTCGCGGTCGCCGACGAGCACGGCGTCGAGGCCGTCGCGGTCGGCCAGGCGCACCTGGACGGCTTCGCGCAGCGAGGTGGGCAGGTTCTTGCCCACGTAGTCGGCGCGGATCGGCAGCTCGCGGTGGCCGCGGTCGACGAGGACGGCGAGCTGGACGGCGCGCGGGCGGCCGATGTCGTTCAGGGCGTCGAGCGCGGCGCGGATGGTGCGGCCGGAGAAGAGCACGTCGTCGACGAGGACGACCAGTCGGCCGTCGATGCCGCCGGGCGGGATCTCGGTGTGCTCCAGGGCGCGGGCGGGCTTCAGCCGCAGGTCGTCCCGGTACATGGTGATGTCCAGGGTGCCGAGCGGGATGTCCCGGCCGGTGATCTGGGCGAGCCGGGCGTGCAGCCGCCGGGCGAGGTGGACGCCCCTGGTGTGGATGCCGAGCAGCACGACGTCCTCGGCGCCCTTGGCGCGCTCGACGATCTCGTGCGCTATCCGGGTGATGACCCGGGCGATGTCCGTGCCGTCCAGCACCTGGTGCGGCGGCCGCGGCGCGGATTCCTGGTGTGCGGTCATGCCGAAGCGGACCTCCTTCCCCGCCTCACGGGACGGGCCTTAAAGGATGTCTGGAACACCCGGCCTGGATTTCGGCGCGGGCTCCGGTCATCCTACCGCGTCATTCGCGGCCAACCGACGGCCACCATTCCGCTCCCCGTGGTTCACGCACCGGCCGCACCGGTGATGCGGCCCATTCGCACGACTGCCCCATTCGGCTTGACGCAACTACCTCACTCTACGTAACCTCACAGTGAGTTACGAGACAGACGTCGAACCCACCGGTAGCGGCGTCGGCAATCGCCCGTGACCCACCACTGAACGCGAAGCAATCTCGTCCGGGGAGATCAATGTCCAGCGACTACGCGAAGCAGCTCGGAGGCAAGCTCCGAGCCATCCGCACTCAGCAGGGACTCTCCCTGCACGGTGTCGAGGAGAAGTCCCAGGGGCGCTGGAAGGCAGTCGTCGTCGGCTCGTACGAGCGCGGCGACCGTGCGGTCACCGTGCAGCGGCTGGCCGAACTGGCTGAGTTCTACGGGGTTCCGGTGCAGGAGCTGCTGCCCGGCGGTACGCCCGGCGGCGCGGCCGAGCCGCCGCCGCGCCTGGTCCTCGACCTGGAGAGACTGACCCAGGTCCCGTCCGAGAAGGCCGGCCCGCTGCAGCGCTACGCGGCGACCATCCAGAGCCAGCGCGGCGACTACAACGGCAAGGTGCTGTCGATCCGCCAGGACGACCTGCGCACCCTGGCCGTGATCTACGACCAGTCGCCGTCGATCCTCACCGAGCAGCTGATCTCCTGGGGCGTGCTCAACCCCGACGCGCGCCGCGCGGTGCGCGAGGAGGAGACGAGCTGAGGCTCGCCGCACCGGCTCCCGCCGGGCTCCCCGTCGGCTTCCCGCCTGCGGGGGCGGCGGACAACAGCAGAAACGTCACGGCGCGGCCCCCGCGAGGGGTGCCGCGCCGCGGCGCTCTCCGGGCCGTCGGAGGCGCGTCGGAGGCTCGTCGGAGGCGTGCTCAAGCGTGCTAGCAGACCGTCTCCAGCCGGTAGCCCGGCTCGGCGGCCACGCCGTCCAGCCGCACCGGCCCGGCGGCGGGCGCCCAGACCCGGCCCTCGCTCGCCCAGGCCCAGGCCGTCGCCAGGTACTCGCCGCAGGCCGCCGCGGTGCCCTGGGCGCCGTGCAGCACCGCGAGGCCGGGCAGCTCGCGGGCCAGCCCGGCGCAGAACACCGCGCAGAGCAGTTCGAGGTCCTCGTCGTTGATCCGGACCACCCCGTCCTCCCACTGGAGCACCCGGGCCGCCGCGGACAGCCGCCCGCCGGGCGCGTCCACCGACAGCCGCAGCTCGTAGACCCCGCTGCCGGCGCCGAGCAGCATCCGGCGGAACACCTCGGCGCCCCGCTCGTAGGCGCCCTGCGCGGCGTCGTCGCGCTCCCCGTACAGCCGGCCGTCGAGCAGCAGGTCGGCGTGGCGCAGGGTCAGGCCGTTCTCGCGGGCCCGGACCAGCCGGGGGACGAAGTCGCCGACCAGCTCCTCGCCCTGGTAGGCGAGCAGCTGGGTGCGCAGCGCCGGGTTGAGCAGGTAGCGGTCGCGGGCGGCCGGCTCGGCCGGGTCGAGGCCGTGCAGCAGACAGAACTCGGCGAAGTCCTGCGGGTGGAACATCCGGGCCCGGACGGTGTCGAAGCGGCTCCGGGCGTCGGCGAGCAGCTCGGCGGTCTCCCGCAGGTACTGCTCGTGGTCCGGCGCGTCGGACAGCCGCCAGGCGCGGGCCTGCTCGAAGTCCTCGGGGCTGGTGAGCACACCGATCACGAAGGCCTGGCCGGCGCCCTCGGCCCGCTGCCGCTCGCAGACGCCGTCGCGGTCGGCGGCCGCGCGCGAGCGGGCCCGGGGGCGGGAACCCGCGGCGGTGCAGTCGGGGGTGCGGCGGGCGCGGCCGTTGCGGCTCATCGGGGCTCCTCGGGCGGGGCGGGCGGGTCGGACGGGTCGGCGGCGGGTGGTACCGCCGACCTTGTCCTCCCCAGCCCCGCGTGGCGCACACGTACGACGTGTCACAGGACTGTAACCGAGGGTGAATCGGATGTTTGGGGTCACGCACGGTTGTGCGGTCCGCCTCCCGCGCCCCGCGCGTCCGGCTCACGCGCGGCGCACCCGTCACTCGGCGTGCACGCCCGCTCACGAGCTTCCCGCGCTACCTCGGCACCCGCGCCAGCTGGCGGGACTGGGCGACCAGGCGGCCGGTCTCGTCCCAGACCTCGGCGTCCTCCTCGAAGTACCCGCCGGCCAGGTTCCGGGTGGCGTGGACCACCCGCAGCCAGCCCGGCGCGGGCTTGGCGCGCAGGTGCACGGTCAGCTCGACGGTCGGCGCCCAGCCGGGCATCCCGAGGTCGAAGGTGACCGGCGGCAGGGCGTCGGCGGCCAGCAGGAGCAGCAGCGGGTCGGGCTGGCGGCCGTCGGCGAGCCGGAACCAGCCCTGGATCCGGCCGGCGCCGGAGGGCTGCCCGAGCGCCCAGCCGACGGTGGCCGGGTCGAGCCGCATGTCGAACCGCTCCAGCAGGGCGGCCTGGGTGAGCAGTTCCTTGGGCGCGTGCTCGACGCCGATGCACCGGTCCGGCGGCGGCAGCCGCGGCGCGACGGCGGTGGTGCGCACCTCGCCGTCGTGGACGGCGAGGTCGCCGTGGCTGGCGACCACCCGCAGCCGCTCCACGCCGCCCTGGCTGAGCGCGGCGGTGCCGGTGGACAGCGAGCGGCCGGTGCGGATCACCTCGGTGCGCACGGTGGCCGGGCCGGGGGTGGCGGCGGAGAGGTAGTAGCCGCTGATCGAGACCGGGTCGGTGTGCCCGGCGCTCTCCGGGCGGGCGGTGTGCGCGAGCGTGAGCGCGTGGCCGGCCACGGCCAGCAGCAGTCCGCCGTTGACGCCGCCGCCGATCTGCCAGCCGGAGCCGAGTTCGCCGTCGTAGCGGCCGGGCTCGTCCGGGTGCGGGGTGAGGGCGATGCCCTGGTCGAACTCGCTGCGGATCGCCGTGGTCATGGAGGTGGCCTGCCCTTCGCTGCGGGGGTCGCCGGCGGGTGCGGGCCGCCGGCACGCCAGGTTACTGACGAGTAGGCGACACCATACGCCGCCCGGGTGAACACGCACGACGGCCGCCGGACCGTTTCCGGTCCGACGGCCGTCGGCGCGGTGGGCGCGGGAGGCGCGGAGTCAGCGGCGGATGCTGGGCTTCAGCTCCAGGAAGCGGGCCAGCAGGCCGTTGACGAACGCCGGGGAGTCGTCGGTGGAGTACTCCTTGGCGATCTCCACGGCCTCGTCCAGGACGACCGCGTCCGGGACGCGGTCCTCCCAGATCAGCTCGTACGCGCCGAGCCGCAGGACGTTGCGGTCCGCGATCGGCATCCGGTCGAGCGTCCAGCCGACCGCGTACTCCGAGATCAGCTCGTCGATCCGGCGGGCGTGCTGGACGTAGCCCTCGACCAGCTCCATGGTGTACTCGCCGACCTGCGGGGTGCCCTCGTCCGGCTTGGGCTCCCGGGCCCGGGCCACCCAGTCGGCGAGGACCGTGAGCGGGTCGACCCCGCGGTGGTCGGCCTCGAACAGGATCTGGAAGGCTCGCGTGCGGGCCTTGGTGCGTGCGGACGACACGGACTTACTTCACCCGGCCGAGGTAGCTGCCGTCGCGGGTGTCGACCTTGACCTTCTCGCCGGTGGTGACGAACAGCGGCACCTGGATCTCGGCGCCGGTCTCCAGCTTGGCCGGCTTGGTGCCACCGGTGGAGCGGTCGCCCTGGACGCCCGGCTCGGTCTCGGCGATGAGGAGCTCGACGGCGGCCGGGAGCTCCACGTACAGCGGCTTGTTGTCGTGCTGGGCGACGAGCGCGTCGAAGCCCTCCAGCAGGTACTTGGCGGCGTCGCCGACCACACCCGGCTCGATGGTCAGCTGGTCGTAGGTGTCCATGTCCATGAACACGAAGTTCTCGCCGTCCTTGTACGAGAACTGCATGGTGCGCTTGTCGACGTTGGCGGTCTCGACCTTCACACCGGCGTTGAAGGTCTTGTCGACGACCTTGCCCGAGAGGACCTCCTTGAGCTTGGTGCGCACGAAGGCCGGGCCCTTGCCGGGCTTGACGTGCTGGAACTCGACGACGGCCCAGAGCTTGCCGTCCAGGTTGAGGACCATGCCGTTCTTGAGATCGTTCGTGGAAGCCACGGGCGCACTTACTCCTGGATATAGCTGTCAAGGAACCAAGGGATCGCGTCCTGCGGCACACCCGTGTCACAGGGCGAGGAGCTCCTTGGTGGTGATGGTGAGCAGCTCGGGCCCGCCCTCATCCAGGGGGCGCACGACGAGCGTGTCCTCGATCCGGACCCCGCCCCGCCCCGGGAGGTGGACCCCCGGGCCGACGGTGACCGGTACGCGGCTGTCCAGTTTACCCATGTCCGTGGGGCCCAGGCGCGGGGCCTCCCGGATCTCCAGGCCGATGCCGTGGCCGACCGGGTGCGGCGAGGCCTCGGTGTGCCCGGCCGCCCCGAGGATCTCCCGCGCAGCCCGGTCGGGCACGCACTGCTCCACCCCCGGCCCAAGCGCCTCCCGCCCGGCCCGCTGGGCGCGGAACACCAGCCGGTGCAGTTCGACCTGCCAGGGCGCCGGGGCCGCGCCGATCACGAAGGTCCGGGCGGTGGACACCCCGTAGCCGCGGTACTGCGCGCCGAGCACCACGGTCAGGAAGTCGCCCTCCTCCACCCGCCGGTCGGTGGGCTGGTGGGCCGGCTGGCCGGAGTGGGAGCCGGTGCCGACCGAGACCGGGAAGGCCGCCCGGTCCGCGCCGTGGTCGATCATCCGGCGCTCCAGCTCCATCGCCAGGTGCCGCTCGGTACGGCCCACCAGGATCGACTCCAGCAGCTCGCCGAGCGCCTGGTCGGCGATCTCCGCGGCGATCCGCAGGTCGGCGATCTCGTGCTCGTCCTTGACCACCCGCAGCCGCTCCACCGCCTGGCCGACGTCCGCCAGCCGCACCCCCTCGGCCAGCCCGGCCACCGCCCGGTGCCGGGTGACCGTCAGGTCGTGCTCCTCCACCGCCAGCCCGGCCACCCCCAGCCGCGCCGCCGCGGCGGCCGCCGCCAGCGCGGTGTCCGCCCCGACCGCCACCGGCAGCCGGGTGACCTCGGGGGCGATCAGGTGCTCGCCGGTGTCGTCCGGCGGCAGGTCGTCCGGCAGTGCGAGCAGCACCCGGTCCCGGGTCAGCAGCAGGGTCGCCCCGCACGGCGGGCACCCGGTGAGGTACCGCACGTTCGCCGCCCGGGTGACCAGCGCCGCGTCGGCCCCGGACGCACCGCAGTGCTCCCGCAACCGCTCCCGACGGCCCGCGTACGCATCAGCCATGCGTCGAGCCTACGAACCCCTCCCCCGATCCGCCCGCCGAACGCCCCCACCCGGGCAGGACCCGCGGCGGCTACCGTCCGCCGCCCACGGCGCCCGGGCTCCACTTCCTCTCCACCCCGGCCAGCCGCCAGTACGCGATGGCCGCGGCCCAGACCACCACGAACAGGCCGACGATCGCATAGCCGACGTTGTCCAGCGAGATGTCCGCGATCCAGCCGGTCACCGGGTCGGTGAGGTCCAGCTTCTCGTGCAGCACGCCGACCAGCTCGATGGTGCCGATCAGGAAGGCCACCGCGATGGACAGGCCGGTGATGGTCAGGTTGTAGTACACCTTGCGGACCGGGTTGGAGAACGCCCACTGGTAGGCGAAGTTCATGAAGGTGCCGTCCAGCGTGTCGAACAGGCTCATCCCGGCCGCGAACAGCAGTGGCAGGCAGACGATCGCGTACCACGGCAGACCGGAGGCGGCGCCCGAGCCCGCCATCACCATCAGCGTGACCTCGGTGGCGGTGTCGAAGCCCAGGCCCAGCACCATGCCGACCGGGAACATCTGCCCGGGCCGGGTGATCGAGCGGGTGGCCCGGTTCAGCACCCGGGCCATCAGGCCGCGGGAGTCCAGGTGCGCCTCCAGCTCGGACTCGTCGAACTGCCCGGCCCGCATCGAGCGGAACACCCTGAGGATGCCGAACAGCGCCGCCAGGTTGAGCGCGCCGATCAGGTAGAGGAAGGCGCCGGAGGCCGAGGTGCCGACCACGCCCAGCCACTGGTGGGTGGTCGACTCGTCGTCCATCAGCGTGTTGGCCAGCTGCGCGCCGCCCGCCACCAGGGCGGCCATCAGCACCACCATCGAGGAGTGCCCGAGCGCGAACCAGAAGCCCACCGAGACCGGGCGCTTGCCGTCCGCCATCAGCTTGCGGGTGGTGTTGTCGATCACCGCGATGTGGTCGGCGTCGAAGGCGTGCCGCATGCCGAGGGTGTACGCGGTGATGCCCAGACCCACCCCGAAGACCTGGGTGCCGACCTCGTACTTCTCCGGTGCGACGAGGAAGATCAGGGTGCCGAACGCCACCAGGTGCATGGCGAGGATCACCCCCAACAGCCCGGCGGTGCGCAGGGTGTCCTCTCGGCGCCAGCGGAAGGCGGGCAGGGCGGCGGGCGGCGCCGCGGCCGCGGCGGTTTCGGGCAGGGTCATCTGCGGATCACGCTCCAGCACCTCGTGGAATGACTTCGTGAGATGCCGCGGCCGGTCTCCTGGCTGACGGGGCTCCCGTACCCGCCTTCCCAAGCGCGCGAGGCGCCCAGTGGCGTCGTGGGTACGGACACTTCCCCCGATCACAGTGGCGAGGGCCGCTCCGGACTGGGACCCCTGAGGGTCCGTCACCGGTCTTCCCGAGCACCACGGCGGGGAACACCGTAGGGGGCCCGGGAGGAAGCTTGCAAGACTGCGCACCTACGCAGGTGTTCGGGATCACAGTCCACCGCCTGCCAGAATGGCCCGTATGCATCTCGTACCGGCCGACCGTGCGGGCCACCGCACCATCGACGGCCACCGGGTCTGCGAGGCCATCGCCGCGATCGGCGACACCGCCCACGTCCGCTCCTGGGCCGACCGCTTCGCCCTGCTCGCCGACCCCGGCAGGCTCGCCCTCCTGCTCGCCCTGCACCACACCGGCCCGCTCGCCGTCACCGACCTCGCCGTCGCCACCGGCATGCGCGACCCCGCCGTCTCCCAGGCCCTGCGCCTGCTCCGAACGGCCGGCGCGGTGGCCGGCGAGAAGGAGGGCCGCGTCGTGCGCTACCGGCTCGTGGACCCCACCCTCCGCCCCCTCCTCGACCAATGCGCCGGCACCACCCCCACCGCCGCAGCCGGCTGACCCCCCATCGGCCGGCCGGGCCGACCCCGCTCACCGCCCCCGCAGCTCCCGCAGCCGGGCGCGGTTGCGGTCGGCCAGAGCGGTGTCGCCCAGCTCCTCCGCCAGCTCGACGAGCAGTTCCCGCGCCGCCGCCTCCTTCTTCGGCTGGCCCAACTCCCGTGCCCGCCCGGCGCTCAGCTCCGCCGCCCCGACCGCCGCCGCCGACCGCCGCAGCGCCCGCTCCGCCCGGGCCTCGACCAGCGGCAGCCGCATCAGCATCGGGGCGTCGCCCTCCCGCCCGGCCACCGCGGTCGCCTCCTCGAGCACGGCCAGCGCCTCCTCCGCCCGCCCGGCGGCCACCAGTGCCTGGGCGAGGTTGTAGCTCTGCACCACCACGCCGTGCGGGTCTCCCTCGTTGGCCTCCCGGGCCCGCGTGAACAGCGCCACGGCCCGCTCCGGCCGCCCGTCGGCCAGGCAGAGCAGGCCGTCCGTCTCCCACAGCACGCCGGCCAGCCGGGGCTCGTCCACCTCCGGCAGCAGGGCGGCCGCGGCCGCCAGCTGCTCGGCGGCGAGCGGGTACTCCGCGCGCTCGTAGTAGGCACGCCCGAGCTGGTTGCGCAGCCGGATCACGGCGTCCGGCCGGTTGTCCTCCCGGGCCGCCTCGATGCCGAGAAGATGGCTCTCCACCCAGTCGCCGTAGTGCTTGCGCCCGTGGTACAGCGGCCAGAGCGACTCGCACAGCCGCCACACCTCGCCGTGCCACCGCTGCTCGGCGGCGGCCCGGACGGCGCCCAGCAGGTTGGCCCGCTCGCTCTGCAGCCACTCCAGCGCCTCCGCTCCCGACCCGAACCCCGGCAGCGCCGTCCCGCCCGGCCCCTCCTGGAGCCGGAAGCGGTCGCCGATCGCGCGGTCGGCCAGCCCCGCGCGGCCGCGGTAGTAGTCGACGATCCGGGCCAGCAGCTCCAGCCGGTCGGGCAGCTCGCGGACCGTCCCGGCGGCGTGCAGCCGGACCAGGTCGTGGGCACGGTACCGGCGCTCCGGCCCGTCCTCCGCCACGTCGTCCACCAGGTGCGCCGATCGCAGGTCCGCCAGGCCGTCCGCGGCCCGCGGCACCCCCGCCGCCTCGGCCAGCTCGACCGAGACCAGCGGCCCGGGGTTGACGCCCAGCAGCCGGTAGAGCGTACGGGTGTACTCGGGCAGCTGCCGGTGGACGCTGTCCAGGACGTCCTCGACCGCACCCTCCTCATTGCTCAGCGACGACAATCTGCGCTCCTTGTCGGTCAGTTCGGCCAGTACCCGGTCGACCCGCAGTTCCTCGCGGTCGAGCAGCCGGAACCCCACGGCGTTCAGGGCCAGCGGCAGACCGCCGCAGAACTCGACCAGCCGTGCCAGCTCCGCGTCCGTCCCCCGGCCCGGGCCCAGCCAGCCGCGGACCAGCTCGCATCCGGCGCCGGCCGGGAGCGGGTCGAGGCGCACCACCTCGGCGCCGTCCAGGACCAGCCCGGGCAGTCGGCGCCGACCGGCGGCCACCAGCAGTCCGGTGGCGGGCAGCAGCGCCCGGACCTCGGCGGCGTGCTCGACGTTGTCCAGGAAGACCAGGACCCGGCGCCCGGCGGCCGTCACGGTGCGGAACGCCGCCGCCCGCTCGGCCGGGGCGTCCGGCACGTGCGGGAGCCCGAAACCGCGCAGGAAGCCGCCGAGCACCTCGCCGACGTCCACCCCGCCGGGGTGCCGGTGGACGGCGAGGTCCGCGTAGAGCTGGCCGCCCGGGAAGTGCGCCGCGGACCGGGCCGCGAACTGGGCGACGAGCTCGGTCTTGCCGACGCCGCCGAGCCCGGTGAACGCCAGGACGGCCGGCCCGGCGTCGTCCAGTCGGCCCAGTGCCGCGTCCAGGCGGGCGAACTCGCTCTCCCGGTTGACGAAGGCCCGGCGCGGGCCGCGGATCTGGCGCGGCACGGCGAGTCCGGACGCCGACATCACGACCGTGCCGGCCTGCACCACCATGCCGTGAACCGTGCCCGACACGGTGTTGACCGTCCGGTGCCCGTCCGTCATCCGCGCGCTCCCTCCGCCCCCCGGTCGAGTGCCGGACCCCACCCTAGGGCCGAATCGGAGCCCGGATCAGGCGGTGGCGCGGGCCGGTTGGCAGGTGGGGCACCAGAAGAGGTTGCGGGAGGCGTGTTCCTCGGTGCGGACGTCGGTGGCGCAGATCAGGCAGGGCCGGCCGGCGCGGCGGTAGACGTAGACCTCGCCGCCGTGGTCGTCGACGCGCGGGGGGCGGTTCATCGCCTCGGGGGTGTGCTCGGGGCGGACGGTGTCGATGCGGCCGGCGTCGACGCCCTCGCGCATCAGGGCGACCAGGTCGGCCCAGATCGCGTCCCACTCGGCGCGGCGCAGCGAGCGGCCGGGCAGCTGGGGGTCGATGCCGTGCCGGAACAGCACCTCGGCGCGGTAGACGTTGCCGACGCCGGCCAGCACCTTCTGGTCCATCAGCAGGGCCGCGATCGTCGTCCGGCTGCCGGTGATCCGCCGCCAGGCGGCGTCCGGGTCCGCGTCGGCGCGCAGCGGGTCGGGGCCGAGCCGGGCGGCGACGGCGGCCTTCTCGGCGTCGGTGATCAGCGCGCAGGTGTTGGGGCCGCGCAGGTCGGCGTAGTGCTCGTCGTTCTCCAGCCGCAGCCGGACCAGGCCGACCGGCTCGGGCACCGGGCCGTCGGCGGTGTCGCCGAAGGTGAAGCCGCCGTACAGGCCGAGGTGGACGTGCACCCAGGCGTCCTCGCCGAAGCCGAGGAAGAGGTGCTTGCCGGTGGCCTCGGCCGCGACCAGCTCCCGCCCGTCGATCAGCTTGGCGCCGTCCGCGAAACGGCCCTGCGGGCTGCCGGCGCGGACCGGCCGACCGCCGAAGGCGCGGCGGTTCTCGGCGGCGAGGCGGTGGATGATGTGGCCTTCCGGCACGGGCGCGGCTCCCCCCGGTGATTCGTTCAGGACCCGTCCATCATCGCAGCCGGCACCGACAGTCCGGCCGGGCCGGCGATGCCGCTCAGCGCACCGGGACGCCCATCAGCCGGGCCAGGATCACCCGGTCGAGTTCGGCGGCGGTGGCGGCCACGTCGAGGTGGGAGTTGTCGATGATCGGCAGCCCGGAGTTGTACCAGCCGGCCATCCGGCCGTGGATCCGGGCCACCTCCTCGTCGCCGAGCCGGCGGTTGCCGCTGCGCCGGGCGTTGCGGCCGAGCACCGAGTCCAGGCTGGGCAGCAGCACCACCGGGATCATGCCGGGGCCGATGTGCCGCTTCCAGCCGCCGAGGCCGATGGCCGGGCGGTCGGGGAAGACGGCGTCGTCGATGATGCAGGAGATGCCGTTGGCGAGGTAGTTGCGGCAGGCGAAGCCGCAGGTCCGGCGGGCCAGCCGGTACTGCGCCTCGGAGGCGTTGTTCCAGCCGGACTGCGGGTTGGCGAAGCCGGACTGCACCCACTCGCGGACGTCGTCGAGGCTGATGTGCGCGGTCGGGGTGGGGCGCCGCTCGGCCCAGTAGCGGGCGACGGTGGTCTTGCCGGCGCCGGCCGGGCCGATCAGCAGCACCGCGATCGGGCCGGTGGCCGCGTGCTGCTGCGGCGGGCGGACGGGCAGTTGGACGGGCGCGCCGGACGGCAGCAGGAAGTGGCCGGTGGAGCCGGCGGGCACCGGCGCGGGCACGGGCGCGGACACCGGAGCCGGTGCGGGCACAGGCGCAGGCGCCGGAGCCGGCGCGGGAGCGACGGGCGGCCCCGGCGGGACGACCGGTACCGGAACGGTCGGCGGCCCGGACGACGCCGCGGACGCGGGCACCGGGTACGCCGGGACCGGTGGGGCCGGCGGAGCGACGGGACGCGGGGGGACGGGTCCACCCCCGGTGTACTGCGTCACGGTCACCTCCCGACTTCCTTCAGCGGGGACACTACACGCCGGTGCGACGGTGGACACAGTCCGCCGCCGCACCGCCGCTGGTCACCGCCCCGGCGCCGCCCGGGCGCCGACGTTCCGTCAGCCCGCCCGGTCAGCCCGTGGCGAGCTGCTCGGCCAGCGCCCGCAGCGCCAGCTCGTACGAGCCGATCCCGAACCCGGCGATCGTGCCGGACGCCACCGCGGAGATCACCGAGGTGTGCCGGAAGGCCTCCCGGGCGTACGGGTTGGAGATGTGCACCTCGATCAGCGGCGCGGTGCGCTGCGCGGCGGCGTCCCGCATCGCGTACGAGTAGTGGGTGAACGCGCCCGGGTTGATCACCACCGGCACCCGGCCGTCGGCGGCCTCGTGCAGCCACTCGACCATCGTCTGCTCGGAGTTGGTCTCGTGCACCTCGACGTCGAGGCCCAGCTCCTTGCCGAGCGCGGTGCAGCGCTCGACCAGCCCGGCGTACGAGGTGGAGCCGTAGACGTCGGGCTCGCGGCTGCCGAGCCGGCCGAGGTTGGGGCCGTTCAGCACCATCACCCGGGTCACGAGGACACCTCCGCGTAGGCGGCCACCAGCAGGGACGGGTCGGGGCCCTCCAGCACGGAGGTCTTGCCGAGGCCGTCCAGCACGATGAAGCGGAGGAGGTCGCCGCGCGACTTCTTGTCGATCTTCATCGCGTCCAGCAGCTTGGGCCAGGCGTCGGCGCGGTAGCTGAGCGGCAGCCCGACCGAGGCGAGCACGGTGCGGTGCCGGTCCGCGGTCTCGTCGTCCAGCCGCCCGGCGAGCCGGCCGAGCTCGGCGGCGAACACCATGCCGATCGAGATGGCCGCGCCGTGCCGCCACTTGTAGCGCTCGTTGCGCTCGATGGCGTGGCCGAGGGTGTGGCCGTAGTTGAGGATCTCGCGCTGCCCGGATTCCTTGAGGTCCCCGGAGACGGCGTCGGCCTTGACCTGGATGGCCCGCCGGATCAGCTCGACGGTGTGCGGCCCGGCCGGGGTCTTGGCGCCCTCCGGGTCGGCCTCGACGAGGTCGAGGATGGCCGGGTCGGCGATGAAGCCGCACTTGATGACCTCGGCGAGGCCGGAGACGTAGTCGTGCCGGGGCACGGTCTCCAGGGTCGCGAGGTCGGCCAGCACGCCCACCGGCGGATGGAAGGCGCCGACCATGTTCTTGCCCTCGGCGATGTTGATGCCGGTCTTGCCGCCGACCGCCGCGTCGACCATGCCGAGCAGCGTGGTGGGCATGGAGATCCAGCGGACCCCGCGCAGCCAGGTGGCGGCGACGAAGCCGGCCAGGTCGGTGGTGGCCCCGCCGCCCAGGCCGACGACCACGTCGGTGCGGGTGAACCCGGTCTGGCCGAGCACCGACCAGCAGTACGCGGCCACCTCGGCGCTCTTCGCGTCCTCGGCGTTGGGCACCTGGAGGGCGATCACCTCGTAGCCCTCGCCGAGCAGGTCCTCGCGGATCGCGTCGGCGGTGGCGGACAGCGCCTCCGGGTGGATGATCGCCACCCGCCGGGCCCGGGTCCCGATCAGCGGCGCCAGCTCGCCGAGCAGCTGGTGCCCGATCAGCACGTCGTACGGGTCGTGGCCGGCGCTGCCGCCGATGTGGATCCTGACGGTGTCAGTCATGGGGGGTGCTCAGCTCCAGTGCTTCCAGTACGGCGTCCGCGACCTGCTCGGGGGTGCGGCCGGCGGTGTCGACGACGGCGGTGGCCACCTCCAGGTAGAGGGGGCGGCGGGCCTCCATCAGCTCGCGCCAGCGGGCCCGCGGGTTGACCGCCAGCAGCGGCCGGGGGGCGTCCAGGCCGACCCGCTTGACCGCGTCGGCCGGCGGCACCTCCAGGAACACCACCGGCAGGCCGCGCAGCAGCTCACGGGTGGGCTCGGCCATCACCGCGCCGCCGCCGAGGGCGAGCACGCCCTCGTGGCCCTCGGCGGCGCCGCGCACGGCCGCCGCCTCCAGGGCGCGGAAGTGCGGCTCGCCCTCGTCGACGAAGATGTCCGGGATCGGCTTGCCGGCCTGCTCCTCGATGTCCGCGTCGGTGTCGCGGAACCCGACGCCGAGGCGTTCGGCGAGGACCCGCCCGACGGTGGACTTGCCACTGCCGGGCGGACCGACCAGCACGACGACCGGTGAACTCATCGGACGATCAGGTGGTCGAGGTAGTTCTGCACGTTGCGCCGGGTCTCCGACACGTGGTCGCCACCGAACTTCTCGTTGACCGCGTCGGCCAGCACCAGCGCGACCATCGCCTCGGCGACGATGCCGGCCGCCGGCACCGCGCAGACGTCCGAGCGCTGGTGGTGGGCCTTGGCCGGCTCGCCGGTGCGCACGTCCAGGGTGCGCAGCGCGCGCGGGACGGTCGCGATCGGCTTCATCGCGGCGCGCACCCGCAGCAGCTCGCCGGTGGACAGGCCGCCCTCGGTGCCGCCGGAGCGGCCGGAGACGCGCCTGGCGCCTTCGGCGGTCGGCACGATCTCGTCGTGCGCCTGCGACCCGGGGACGCGGGCCAGCTCGAAGCCGTCGCCGACCTCGACGCCCTTGATCGCCTGGATGCCCATCAGCGCGGCGGCGAGGCGGGCGTCCAGCCGGCGGTCCCAGTGGACGTGCGAGCCGAGGCCGACCGGCACGCCGTAGGCGAGCACCTCGACGACGCCGCCGAGGGTGTCGCCGTCCTTGTGGGCCTGGTCGATCTCGGCGACCATCGCCTTCGAGGCGTCGGCGTCGAGGCAGCGCACCGGGTCGGCGTCCAGCTTCGCCTCGTCGGCGGGCAGCGGCAGCACGCCGGCCGGGGCCTTGGCGGCGGCCAGCTCGACCACGTGGCTGACGATCTCGATGCCGCAGGTCTCCTTGAGGTAGGAGCGGGCGACGGCGCCGAGCGCGACGCGGGCCGCGGTCTCCCGGGCGCTGGCGCGCTCCAGGATCGGGCGGGCCTCCTCGATCGAGTACTTCTGCATGCCGGCCAGGTCGGCGTGGCCGGGGCGCGGGCGGGTCAGCGCCTCGTTGCGGGCGAGACCGGCGAGCACCTCGGGGTCGACCGGGTCGGCCGACATGACCTGCTCCCACTTCGGCCACTCGGTGTTGCCCACCATGACGGCGACCGGGCTGCCCATGCTCAGGCCGTGCCGGACACCGCCCAGGAAGGTCACCTCGTCCTGCTCGAACTTCATCCGTGCGCCGCGACCATAGCCGAGCCGGCGGCGCGCCAGCGCGTCGGCCACCACGGCGGTGGTGATCGGTACACCGGCGGGCAGGCCCTCCAGCGTCGCGACGAGTGCGGGGCCGTGCGACTCCCCCGCCGTCAGCCAGCGCAACGTACCCAACGGAGCTCCTTCATCAGCGGACCGGCGCGGCGCTGCCGCCACCCGCCCGGGCGTGCCTTCTCCCCGAATCCTTTCATGCCGGACCGCCCGACCGGCCGCGGAGTCCGATCACCGGACAGCATTCGGCCGACCGGCGGACGCCTGCGGCCGGTCGGCGGCCTGCCCGAGGCGCCGCCGAGGGGGCTGCCGGGGTGCTGCCGGGTGCCCTCAGCCCCCCGCCAGCGCGGCCTCGCCGGCGGCGCGGACCGCCGCGAGCGGCCCGGGGGCGCGCCCGGTGAAGAGCTCGTTCTGCAGCACCGCCTGGTGCACCAGCAGGTCGAGTCCGCCCAGGACGGTCGCCCCGCGCTCGGCGCAGGCCCCGGCCAGCTTCGTCGGCCACGGGTGGTAGAGCACGTCGAAGAGCGCGCCCGGGTCGGCGGTGAGGTCGCCGGCGAAGCCGTCGGTCGCCCCGGCCGGGGTGGTGGCCACGGTCAGCGGGTGGGCCAGCGCCTCGGCGCCGCGCGCCCAGTCGGCGGTCCGCACCGCCACGCCCAGCCGCTCCCCGAGCTCCGCCATCTCCCGGGCCCGCTCGGGGCTGCGGACGTAGACGGTGACCTCGCGGGCCCCGAGCCGGGCCAGCGCGGCCAGCGCCGAGGAGGCGGTGGCCCCGGCGCCGAGCACCGCGGCGGCCGGCACCTCGGTGATGCCCCGCTCGCGCAGCGCGTTGACCAGCCCGGGCACGTCGGTGTTGTGCCCGGTCCTGCGCCCGTCGGCGGTGAAGACCAGGGTGTTCACCGCCTCGACCGTCCGGGCGGTCCCGCTCACCTCGTCGAGCAGCGGGATCACCGCCCGCTTGAGCGGCATGGTCAGCGAGCAGCCCGCCCACTCGGCCTCGTCCAGTCCGGCGAGGAAGCCGGGCAGCCCGGCCTCGTCGACCTCGAAGCGGTCGTAGCGCCAGCCGTCCAGCCCGAGCGCCGCGAAGGCGGCCCGGTGCAGGGCGGGCGACAGCGAGTGGGCGATCGGCGAGCCGAGGACGGCCGCCCGGTGCTTGCTGGTCACGCTGGTGTCTCTCCCGGTGCGGCCCCCGGTGGGGCGCTGATCACTTGGTGGTGCAGTGGATGGCGACCGGGTCGAACTTCTGGCCGGCCGCCGTGCAGTACGCCTTGACGTTGTTGGCGTGCTCGGTGTCCGTCTCGGCGAACAGGGTCTGGGTCGGCGACATCGCGATGAAGTACAGCCACTTGCCGTCCGCCGGGTTGAGCGTCGCCTTCAGGGCGTCGTCGCCCGGGTTGGCGATCGGCGTCGGCGGCAGGCCCGGGTTGATGTAGGTGTTGTACTTGTTGGAGCCGTCGTTGATGTCCTTCTTCTCCAGGTTCTTGGTCCCCAGCGCGTACTGCAGCGTGGTGTCCATGCCCAGCCTGCCGTTGACCTTGCCCTTGTCGGCCAGCCGGTTCTGGATCGTCTTGGCCATCTTGGCGAAGTCGTCCTTGTTGTTGCCCTCGGCCTGCAGGATGCTCGCCTCGATGACCACCTCGTAGCCGGACTTGAGGCCGATCTTCTGCGCCTCCGCGTCCAGGCCCGCGTAGCGCTCCACCGCGTTCTTGACCATCTGCTTCAGCAGGTCCTCGGGCTTCATGCCCTCGGTGATCGAGTAGCGGGTCGGCCAGAGGAAGCCCTCGATGTTGCCGTTGGCGTACGGCGGCAGGCCGAGGTTGTTGATCTGCTCCTTGGCGACGTTCGCGGTGGTGCCCTTGGGCAGCTTCAGCTTGTCGTCGATCTTGACGTAGGTGGCGGTGGAGGTCAGGCCCTCCTGGATGATCAGCTTCTCGCCGCCGTTGGCCTCCACCAGGAACTGCACGGCCCCCTCGGCCGACATCTCCTTGGGCATGGTGTAGGCGCCCGGCTGGATGGTGGAGCACTTCACGTTCTTGTCGCAGGCCGCGTTGAAGGCGTCGATGCTCTTGACCACGCCTGCCTGCTTCAGCGCCGCACCCATCTGGCTGCCCGCCGCACCCGGCTTGATCTCCACGTTGACCGAGCCGCTGCCGGGGCCGGGGAAGTCCGGCGCCGGACCGAAGTGGTCCTTGTAGAAGCCGTAGCCGAACCAGCCCGCGCCGCCCATGGCGCCGAGCAGGACCAGGGCGACCACCAGGCACGCGCCGCCGTTGCGCCGGCCCGACTTCTTGCCCTTCTCCTTGCGCTTCTTCTTCGCCTCGCGGGAGTCGTCCTCCTCGCCGAGGAAGCCGCCGCGCCCGTCGTCCTCCGCGCCGTCCTCGTGGTACTCGTCCTCGGCGTACTCGCCCTCGTCACCGGCCCACTCGGCCTCGGCGTGCTCAGCGCCGTCGGCGGGCGCGGCCGGGTCGGCACCGGCCTCCAGCGCGGCGGCCTCCGCCTCCCAGTCGATGCCGTCCGGCCCGGGGCCCGAGGGCCGCTCGGCGGCCGGCTGCCGCTCCTGCCGCACCGGGGCGCCCTGCTGCGGCACGCCCTGCTGGGGATGGCCCTGCTGGGCATGGCCCTGCGGCGGCACGCCCTGCTGGGGATGACCCTGCTGGGCATGGCCCTGCTGCGGCGCACCCTGCTGGGGATGGCCCTGCTGCGGGTACCCCTGCTGCTGACCGCCGAACGGCTGCTGGCCCTGCCCGCCCCCCATCGGCTGCTGGCCCATGCCCTGCTGCGGGTAGCCCATCTGCTGCTGGGGGTACCCCTGTTGCGGCACCTGCTGCTGGGGATAGCCCTGCTGACCGCCGTACTGCTGACCGCCCGCGTCCTGCTGCGGCACCTGCTGCTGCGGGTACCCCTGCTGACCGCCCACGCCCTGCTGGTCCATGGCCTGCTGCGGCATCTGCTGCTGGGGGTAGCCCTGCTGACCGCCGTACTGCTGCTGGGGATGCTGCTGCCACTGCCCGTCCTGCTGGCCGGGGACCGGCTGCTGACCGCCGTACCCGGGGTCGCCCGGATGCCACGGCTCGGAGCCCTGGGGGCCGTAGCCCCGACCCAGATCGGTCATTGATCCCCTTATACCGACGGAGACGACCGGAGGATCGGCCCGGTCGCCCGGGACGGCGTCCCGGCTGCTTGTCGAACCGGCGTGCTAGCGCAACACCTGGACGGAGACGCTACCGTACCGCAGTCGGGTGGCCGGCCGGTTCGCCGCCCGCTCGCCCGGGGGGCGGGCGGAGCCGCCGCCCGCCCCCGGGGGAACCCGGTCACGGAGCCCCGGGCGAGGCCGGGGCGGAGGCCGAGGCGCTCGCCGACGTCGAGGCACTCGCCGAGGCCCGGTTGGCGTTGAACTCGGCGACGTTCTTCTGCTGCACGTCGAAGCTGTCGGTGAACCGGGTGTCCCCCGGCTTCACGGTCACGAAGTAGAGCCAGTCGCCCGGCGCCGGGTCCACCGCCGCCATGATCGCCTGGCGCCCCGGGTTGGAGATCGGCGTCGGCGGCAGCCCCGGGTGCTTGTAGGTGTTGTACGGGGAGTCGAGCCGGGTGTCGGTGACGCTGGTGTTCAGCGTGGAGCGCCCCATCGCGTAGTTGATGGTGGAGTCCAGCTGCAGCGGCATGTTCTTGGCCAGCCGGTTGTAGATCACCCGCGCGACCTTGCCCATGTCCTCGACGTTGTCGGCCTCGGCCTGCACCATGCTGGCGATCGTCACCAGCCCGTACAGGCTCTGCCCGAAGTTGGTCGCGACCACCTCCGCGTCGTCGCGGGCGAACTCCTTGCCGGCCCGGTCGACCATCTGCTTCAGCAGGTCGACGGCGGTGGTGTCGTCGGTCACCGCGTACGTCGCGGGGAACAGGTAGCCCTCCGGGTTGCCGCCGACGTTCTCCGGCAGGCCCAGCTCGGCGAGCTGGTCCTTGGCCGTCTGCTCCGCGGTGCCCGGCGGCAGCTCCAGCTTCTTGTCGATCGCCGCGTAGATCTGGCTGCCGCGCCAGCCCTCGGGGATGGTCAGGCCGTTGGCGTTGGCGGGGTCGACCAGCACGGCGAGCGCGGCGGCCGCCGACATCTTCAGCCGCAGCGTGTACGTACCGGGCTGGATCCGCCCGGCCGCCGCCGCGCTGCCCCTGGCGGCCCGGGTGAACGCGAGCGAACTGGCCACCACGCCGTTGCGCACCAGCGCGGAGGCGATCTGGCTGAGGCCGGCGCCCTCCGGCACCGACACCTGCACCGAGCCGGACCCGCCGCCCGCGTAGTCGGCGGCGGCCGGCGGCTTGCGCTGGCCCTGGATCCAGCTGAAGCCGGCCAGCCCGATCCCGCCGAACACGGCGATCAGCGACAGCGCGGTCAGCAGGCAGGCCAGCCCGGTGCGCCGCCGGCGCGGATCCGGCGCGCCGGGGCGCGGCGCGGGCGCGCCCGGCGGGCGGCCCTCCGGTTCGGTCGCCGGCGCACCGAGGTGGCCGGGGCTCAGGCCGGGTGTGAGGTCGAGGTCGGTCACGGCGTCCCCTCGGCGGTCCGCGCGGCAAGCGGCGCGACGGCAACGGCAGAGGGGTGGGGGGGGGGGGGGGGGGGGGCGGGCCCCCCCGCCGGGGGGGGGCCGGGGGGGGGGGGGGCGGCGCCCGCC
>NZ_JBHJUI010000024.1:57864-86068 GCF_042268405.1 Kitasatospora sp. NPDC056184
CTACTCCGGCAACCGAGCCCCCTCGGGGGCCCGCCCGCCCAGCGCCCCGACACCACGGGCATTGGGGCCCTCGCGCACGCGCGTCCGCACGGACCCCTCTTCGGGACGTTAGAACAGGCCGGTCAGCCCGCCGCCTCGACGCTCTCACCCGGCGGGCGTCCGCTCACCCGTTCGGACTCAAGGGCGGTCTGCAGGATCACCACGGCGGCGGCCTGGTCGACCACCGAGCGGCCCTTCTTGGCCTTGACCCCCGAGGCGCGCAGCCCGTGGGTCGCGGTGACCGTCGACATCCGCTCGTCGACCAGCCGGACCGGTACCGGCCAGAGCCGGTTGGCCAGCCGGGCCGCGTAGCCGCGGACCTTCTCGGCCGCCGGTCCCTCCTTGCCGCTGAGCGAGCGCGGCAGCCCGACGATCACCTCGATCGCACCGTACTCCTCGACGATCGCGGCGATCCGGGCCTGCGACTTGACGCCGGCCGGGACGGTCTCCACCGGGGTGGCGAGCACCCCGTCGGGGTCGCAGGACGCGACCCCGATCCGGGCGTCCCCGACGTCGACGGCGATCCGCCGCCCGCGCCGGAAGGGCTTCTCCTCGAACTCCATCAGAACGCGGACCCCATCAGGAGGCACGCTCCGCGACCAGGCCGCGCACAGCGGCGACGGCCTCGTCGATCGCGGCCGGGTTGGTGCCGCCGCCCTGGGCGACGTCGTCCTTGCCGCCACCGCCGCCGCCGAGGGTCTTGGCCGCGGTGCGGACCAGCTCGCCGGCCTTGATGCCGCGGCCGCGGGCGTCCTCGTTGGTGGCGATCACGGTCAGCGGGCGGTCGTTCGCCACGGTGAACGCGGCGACCACGGCCGGGCGCGAGCCGAGGCGGCCGCGCACGTCCAGGACCAGCTTGCGCAGCTCGTCGGCGCCGGTGCCGTCGGCGACCCGGGCGGCCACCACGGCGATGCCGTGCACGTCCTCGGCCGAGTCGGCGAGGCCCGCGGCGGCCGCGAGCACCTTCTCGGCGCGGAAGCGCTCGATCTCCTTCTCGGCGTCCTTGAGCTTGGCGAGCATGCCGGAGATCTTCTCCGGCAGCTCCTCCGGGCGGCCCTTGACCAGCTCGGTCAGCTGGGCGACCACGGTGTGCTCACGGGCCAGGAACCGGTACGCGTCGGCGCCGACCAGCGCCTCCACCCGGCGCACGCCGGAGCCGATCGAGGACTCGCCGAGCAGCTTCACCAGGCCCAGCTGGGCGGTGTTGCCGACGTGCGTGCCGCCGCACAGCTCCTTGGAGAAGTCGCCGATGGTGACGACGCGGACCTCGTCGCCGTACTTCTCGCCGAACATCGCGATGGCGCCGGCCTTGCGGGCCTGGTCCATCGTCATGACCTCGGCGGTGACCTCCAGCTCGCGGGTCAGCACGTCGTTGATCTTCTGCTCGACGTCGGTCAGCACGCTGCCGGGCACGGCGGCGGGCGAGCCGAAGTCGAAGCGGAAGCGGCCCGGGGCGTTCTCCGAACCGGCCTGGGCGGCCGTCGGGCCGAGCGCGTCGCGCAGCGCCTGGTGGGTCAGGTGGGTGGCCGAGTGGGCGCGGGCGATCGCCCGGCGGCGCTCGACGTCGATGGTGGCGTACGCGGAGGAGCCGAGCACGACCTCGCCGAACAGCACGCCGCCGGAGTGCACGATCACGCCCGGGACGGGCTGCTGCACGTCGCGGATCTCGACGACCGCGCCGGACTCCAGCCGGATCCGGCCGTGGTCGGCGAGCTGGCCGCCGCCCTCGGCGTAGAACGGGGTGCGGTCGAGGATGATCTCGACCTCGTCGCCCTCGGAGGCGGCCGGCGCCGGGGCGCCGTTCACCAGCAGGCCGACCACGGTGGCCTCGCCCTCGGTGAGGGCGTAGCCGGTGAAGACGCTGGCGCCGGAGGTGTCGGCGACCTCGCGGTACGCGGCGACGTCGGCGTGGCCCATCTTCTTGGCCTTGGCGTCCGCCTTGGCCCGGTCCCGCTGCTCCTGCATCAGGCGGCGGAAGCCGGACTCGTCGACCTGGAGGCCCTGCTCCTCGGCCATCTCCAGGGTCAGGTCGATCGGGAAGCCGTAGGTGTCGTGCAGCTTGAAGGCCTGGTCGCCGGAGAGCACCGCGCCGCCGGCCTGCTTGGTCTCGGTGACCGCGGCGTCCAGCAGGCTGGTGCCGGCCTTCAGGGTCTGCAGGAAGGCCGCCTCCTCGCCGGTGACGACCGTCTCGATGCGCTTGCGGTCGGTCTCCAGCTCCGGGTACTGCGGGGCCATCGCCTTGATCGCGACGTCGGTGAGGTCCTTGGCGACCACACCGGTGGCGCCCAGCAGGCGCATGTTGCGGATGGCGCGGCGCAGGATGCGGCGCAGCACGTAGCCGCGGCCCTCGTTGCCGGGGGTGACGCCGTCGCCGATCAGCATCAGCGCGGTGCGGATGTGGTCGGTGACCACGCGCAGCGAGACGTCGGCCTTGTGGTCGGCGCCGTAGGTGTGGCCGGTCAGCTCGGCGGCCCGGTCCAGGATCATCCGGCTGGTGTCGATCTCGAAGAGGTTGTCGACGCCCTGCAGGATGGCGGCCAGCCGCTCCAGGCCGAGGCCGGTGTCGATGTTCTTGCTCGGCAGGTCGCCGAGGATCTCGAAACCGTCCTTGCCGTCGCCGTGGCCGCGCTCGTACTGCATGAAGACCAGGTTCCAGATCTCCAGGTAGCGCTCGCCGTTGACGGCCGGGCCGCCCTCCTCGCCGTACGCGGGGCCGCGGTCGTAGTTGATCTCCGAGCACGGGCCGCACGGGCCGGGGACGCCCATCGACCAGAAGTTGTCCTTCATGCCCAGGCGCTGGATGCGCTCCGAGGGCACGCCGATGACGTCACGCCAGATCTGCTCGGCCTCGTCGTCGTCCTTGTAGACGGTGATCCAGAGCTTCTCCTTCTCCAGGCCGTAGCCGCCGTCCGCGACGGGGGTGGTGAGCAGCTCCCACGCGAACTTGATGGCTCCTTCCTTGAAGTAGTCACCGAAGGAGAAGTTGCCGCACATCTGGAAGAAGGAGCCGTGCCGGGTGGTCTTCCCGACCTCCTCGATGTCCAGGGTGCGCACGCACTTCTGGACGCTGGTGGCGCGCGAGAACTGCGGCTTGACCTCGCCCAGGAAGTAGGGCTTGAACGGGACCATGCCGGCGTTGACCAGCAGCAGGGTGGGGTCGTCGGCGACCAGGGACGCCGACGGAACGACGGTGTGGCCGCGCTCCTCGAAGAAGCGCAGCCAGCGGCGGCGGATCTCTGCCGACTCCATTAGTGGTCCTTCCGGTTGGTGCCGCCCCGCGGCGGAAGCGCGCGTCGGGGCGTTTTCTCGATGGCTTGGGGGGTGGTGCGGGCATCGTCGGGGGACGATGCGCGGGCGCTGCTGGACGGAGGCAGGGCGGCGGCCGGGCTCCCGGGCGCCGCCGAGATAGCTCGGTACCGGGGCTCGCCGCGCAGCGCGCCCCGGCGGCGCGGCTCGACGACGGCGGTGCCGTCCAGTCCGAGGTCCTCGCGCAGCTGCTCCTCGCGCTCGGTCATGCCGGCCCGTACGTCCTGGGCGAACTGCTTGGCCAGGTCGCCCAGGTGCAGCGCGCCGCGGGCGGCGGTGCCGGAGAGGCTGTCCGGGGTGAGCCGGTGCACGGTCTCGTTGGCCTTGTTCACGGCCCAGACGGTGGCGCCGGCGCCGACCGCCATCCAGAAGATGCGTCGCACCATGCCGTCAGCCCCTCACCGCGCGCCGGACCCTGGAGAGCAGGCCGCTCTTGGACGCGGTCGCGGCGCGCACCTCGGCCCGGATCAGCCGGGCCAGCTCCTCGCGCTCGGCCGGCTGGGTCGGCAGCGTGGCGGTGCCCTGCTGCTTGGCGACCGCCTTGCGCACGCCGTAGCTGAACGCCGCGACCTTGACCAGCGGGCCGCCGAGGGTGGCCGCGACGGTGGAGGAGAGCGCGTTGGCGTTGGCCGCCGCGTCCTGCACGTTGGCGGTGATCTCGTCCACCCGCTCCAGCTGCTCGTTGGCGCTGCGCACGGCGGCTCCGGCGTCGGTCAGCAGCGGCACGGCCTGCTCGGTGACCGCCGAGACCAGGACGGTGGCCTCCTTGAGCACCCGCGACAGCCGGACCAGCACGACCGCGAGCAGGGTGACCAGGACCGCCCAGAACACGGCGACGAGCAGGCCGGCCAGCTCTCCCACGGACACCTTTGCGCGCTCCCTCGCCTCGCAGTCTCTCGGGCGTGCACGCCCTAGGGAACCCTATCGCGACCGCACGGAGTTTCCGGACCGGGTTTCCCCGCGCGGGCGCGCGGCGATCCGACCGGGTGTGCGATCCGGGCGCGTAACCTACCCGCCGGTCACCTCGTTCTGCCAGGCAGGCCGCCACCCGGACGGCCCAGACGGACGGACGCCCGGGCCGGCCTGGCCCGGGCCTCGAAGCGGGGAGCAGCGTGTGGACGGGGAATCGACGCCGCGGCCGGGCCTGCCGCGCCACCGGACGCCGCGCACCACGATCGGCTGGAGCCATGAGCTCTGCACGATGCAGGAACGTTTGCTCTGGGCCCGCCTCTCGGTCTTCGCGGGCGGCTTCGACTTCGACGCCGCCGAGTACGTCTGCACCGGCGAGGGCGTCGACCCCGACGAGCTGCTCGACCTGCTCACCGAGCTCGTCGCCAAGTCCGTCCTGCTGCGCGAGACGAGCCCCTACGGCGTGCGGTTCCGGCTGCTGGACAGCGTCCGCGGGTACGGACGGCGGTGGCTGCGGGCGGGCGACGAGGAGCGCCGGCTGCTGCGCCGGCACCGGGACTGGTACCTGGGCGTGGCCACCTGGGGCGAGGTCGAGTGGTTCGGCCCCCGGCAGGCCGAGACCGCCGAGCGCACCGGACTGGCGCACCCCGACCTGCGGGCCGCCCTGGAGTTCTGCCTGACCGAGCCCGGCGAGGAGCAGATCGCCCTGCTGATGGCCGGCACGCTCTGGTTCTACTGGGTCGGCTGCGGCCACCTCGGCGAGGGCCGGCACTGGCTGGAGCGGGCGCTGGCACTCGACCCGGAGCCCACCGGGGCCCGCGCCAAGGCGCTCTGGGTGACCGGCTGCACGGCCACCCTCCAGGGCGACCTGGCGGCCGCCCGGCCCGCCCTGGAGGAGTGCCGGCGCCAGGCCCTGGCCACCGGCGACGACCGCGCGCTGGCCCACGCGGTGCACCGGCAGGGCTGCGCCGCGCTGATCGGCGACGACCCGGCCCGCGCCGCCGAGCTGTTCGAGGAGGCGCTCTGGCACTACCGCACCATCGGCGAGCTCGACAGCAACGTGCTGATGGCGATGTTCGAGCTGGGCCTCGCCCACCTCTTCCAGGGCGACCGGGAGAGCGGCGGGCTCTGGCTCGGCCGAATCCGCGAGCTGTGCGAGGAGCACGGCGAGCAGTGGGCGTACGCGCACGGGCTCTACGCACTGGCGTACGCGCACTGGCTGGACGGCGAGGTCCGCCCGGCCCGGACGCTGGCCCGGGAGAGCGTGCGGCTCAACCACCTCTTCAACGACCTGCTGGGCATCGTGCTGGCGATCGACCTGCTGGCACTGCTGGAGACCGAGCCGGCCGGCCCCGGGGAGCCGGGGGACCTGCGCGAGGCCCGGGTGCTGCAGGGCGCCGCGCACCGGATCTGGCGCGCGGTCGGCAAGCCGTTCTTCGGCTCCCGCAGCTTCAGCGGCCCGCACCGCGCCTGCGAGGAGCGCGCCGTCGCCGGGCTGACCGAGCAGGAGTTCGCCGACTTCTTCGCCACCGGCACCCGGCTCGACCTGGACGCCGCCGTGCACCGCGCGCTGGGCGGCGGCGACCACCCCGGCGGTCCGGGTCCGCGGCCCGGCCCCGGACCGCTGCCGCCGGCGCCCCGGCCCTCCCCGGTGGAGCGGTGAGGACCGCCGGACGGGCCCGGGAATAGTTGAATCTTGTCCGTTGCTGGAGCGGGCGGAACCACCGTACGGAAGGAGCACCCCGTGGCCAACATCGCCGACGAGTACCGCATGGCGAACTTCTACTTCGAATCCAAGGCGTACACCGACGCCGCCCGGATGCTCGAAGGGGTCCTCGCCGAGGAGCCGGCCAACCTCTCGGTCCGGCTGCTGCTGGCCCGCAGCTACTTCCACTCCGCCCAGCTGCGCAAGGCCGAGGCCGAGCTGCTCCGGGTGCTGGACGCCGACCCGACCGAGGACTACGCCCGGCTGATGCTCGGCCGCACCCTGGAGCGCCAGGGCCGCGCCGAGGAGGCCCGCCCGCACCTGCGGCTGGCCTCCGCGATGACCGGCGAGTCGTACTGACCCGACCGGCCGGACCGGACCGACCGGACACGGAACGCCCGGACAAGGGACGCCCGGACAAGGGACGAGCCCCCGCCGCCACAAGGGCGACGGGGGCTCGCTGGGTACCGCAGGTGATACCGCTCGCGGGTCAGCGCGAGTAGTACTCGACGACGAGCTGCTCGTCGCAGATCACCGGGACCTCCTTGCGCTGCGGCGCGCGGTCCAGGCGGAAGGCCAGGGCCTTCAGGTTGACCTCGAGGTACTTCGGGGTCTGGCCCTCGCCCGCGTTGCCACCCTCACGGGCGACCTGGAACGGGACCTTCTCCTTGCTGCGCTCGCGGACGGTGACCACGAAGCCCGGCTTCATCTGGTACGACGGCTTGTTGACCTTGCCGCCGTTGACCTCGATGTGGCCGTGGACGACCATCTGACGGGCCTGGTAGATGGTGCGGGCGATGCCCGAACGCAGCACCAGGGCGTCGAGGCGGGTCTCCAGCTCGGCGACGAGCGCCTCACCGGTCTTGCCCTCGGCCTTCTTCGCGCGGTCGAACGCACGCGCCATCTGCTTCTCGCTCAGGTCGTACTGAGCGCGCAGACGCTGCTTCTCGACCAGACGGACCTTGTAGTCCGAGTTCTGCTTGCGACCACGGCCGTGCTGGCCGGGCGGGTACGGGCGGGCCTCGAAGTACTTGACGGACTTCGGGGTCAGCGGCACGCCGAGCGCACGCGCGATCTTGACCTTGGGGCGCTTCTGGTTCGCCATGAACCAAACCTTCCTTGCTCACGAATACGGCTTCACCAGGTGTTGACGGAGGTCGCACGTCGCGGCCCGGAGAAAACCCCACCGCCCGGGGGCAGTGCGATCAGCCGCTCTCCGGAGCCGGGCACGAAGTGTGCTTGTCACACGGATCGAACCGGAAACCGGGTCACCCGCGACACCGAAACGGTGCGCGACGCTCCTGGTACGGACCTCCCGGAGGAGGCCGACGGCCGATGCCCCGCTGGTGCGGCCGGTCGGTCGGGGTCTCCCCCGCCGCCGTCCCGGGACACGGCACTCCGCCCGAGTATACCGGCAGATCACTCGCCCTTTGACCCGGGCTTCTCCCCGCCCTTCGACCCGCCCCCGGCGTCGCCGCCCTTCGGCTCCCCCCGCAGCCGGGCCCTGGTCCACTCCACCGCGTCCGCGTAGCGGGCCTCGCCGCCGTGCCGGGTCGGCCGGTAGTACGCCTTGCCGTGCACCGCGTCCGGCGCGTACTGCTGGGCCGCGATGCCCTCCGGCAGGTCGTGCGGGTACCGGTACCCCTGGCCGTGCCCCAGCTTGCCCGCGCCGCCGTAGTGCGCGTCCCGCAGGTGCGGCGGCACCGGCCCGGCCAGCCCCTGCCGGACGTCCGCGAGCGCCGCGTCGATCGCCAGGTAGGCGGCGTTGGACTTGGGCGCCAGGGCGAGCGCGATGGCCGCCTGGGAGAGGATGATCCGCGCCTCCGGGAAGCCGATCAGCGCCACCGCCTGGGCCGCCGACACCGCGGTCTGCAGCGCCGTCGGATCGGCCAGGCCGACGTCCTCACTGGCCGAGATCATCAGCCGCCGGGCGATGAACCGGGGGTCCTCGCCCGCCTCGATCATCCGGGCCAGGTAGTGCAGCGTGGCGTCCACGTCGCTGCCCCGGATCGACTTGATCAGCGCGCTGGCCACGTCGTAGTGCTGGTCGCCGTCCCGGTCGTAGCGGACGGCCGCGTGGTTGACGGCGGTCTCGGTGGTGGCCAGCGTGATGCTCGCCTCGCCCTTCTCCAGCGCGGCGCCGGCCGCCGCCTCCAGCGTGGTGAGCGCCTTGCGGGCGTCCCCGCCGGCCAGCCGCACCAGGTGGTCCTCGGCCTCCTGGCTCAGCTCCACCGCGCCCCCCAGGCCGCGCTCGTCGGCGGCCGCGCGGCGCAGCAGCGCCCGCACGTCGTCGTCGGTCAGCGACTCCAGGGTGAGCAGCAGCGAGCGGGAGAGCAGCGGGGAGATCACCGAGAAGTACGGGTTCTCGGTGGTCGCGGCGATCAGGGTGACCCAGCGGTTCTCCACCGCGGGCAGCAGGGAGTCCTGCTGCGCCTTGGAGAAGCGGTGGATCTCGTCGAGGAAGAGCACCGTCTCCCGGCCGGTCATGCCGACCGCGCGGCGGGCGCCGTCGATGACCGCGCGCACCTCCTTGACCCCGGCGGTGATCGCGGACAGCTCGACGAACCGGCCCTCCACCGCCTGGCTGATGACGTGCGCCAGCGTGGTCTTGCCGGTGCCCGGCGGTCCCCAGAGGATCACCGAGCTGGTCGCCGCCGGACCGCGCGACCCCGAGACCAGCCGGCGCAGCGGGGAGCCGTCCTTGAGCAGTTGCCGCTGGCCGGCCACCTCGTCGAGGGTGCGCGGGCGCATCCGCACGGCGAGCGGCGCCCGGCCGGGCTCCTTGCTCTGGCGTTCCTCGGCGGCGGCGGTGAAGAGGTCCGGTTCGTCCACACCGGAAGCCTATGCGAGCCCGCCGACAGGCCCGGGCGGGCGCTACGCCTGCGGGACGTCCATCAGGACCGTCTCGAACTCCTCCAGCGAGCGCAGGGTCAGCCCGCCGGCCGTCACCCCGCGGGCGCGGACCCCGGCGGCCGGGCCGCGCGAGGCGACCAGGGCGGCCCGGTCGGTGAACAGGCCGCCGACCGCGCCGCGCTCGTCCTCGTCGCTGAGCAGCATCGAGCCGCCGAGGAAGCCGTCGATCCGCTGCAGGGCCGGCAGGCCTTCCTCCCGGTACCGGTCGGCGACCCGCCCGGCGTTCGCCCGGTCGACGTCGAACCGGACGAGCCGGAACCACGACCCCGGCCGGGCCACCGAGGCCTCCCAGACCACCGCGGCCTCCCAGACGTCGACGGTCGCCGTCACGGCGAACGGGGCCAGCAGTTCGTCGCGCCGGCCGCGCAGTTGCTCGAAGCTGTCCCGCTCGGCCTGCCGGTTCGCCCACCACGAGCCCATCACGATGATGCCGAGCTCCCGGTCGGCGAACAGTCCGTAGCCCGTGTAGCCGGGCTGCGCCGACAGCAGGCCGACCGCCTCGGCGGACAGCCCGTCGAGCGCCCGGTCGATGAACGCGGGATCGCCGGTGAAGTAGCCGGTGCGAACGAACATGGGCGGTCTCCTGACCTCGTCCGGGCGCCCCGGGGCGCCGGGGCCGTCCCGAGCACCTCCATCGGACGGCCGCGCGGCGGCCGCGGCAACGCCGCACGTCCGTTCGGCGGAGGCCGAGGCGGAGGCACCGGCCCCCGGCCCCGAGCGGACCGCTACCCGCCGAGGCCCGCCGCGTGGTCCGGGACGTACCGCTGCAGGTCCCGCGGCGGCCGCTGGTAGCCGCGCGAGGCCGGACGCTCCGGCAGCTCGATCGTCTGCGGCCTCACCTCGCGGTACGGGACGGTGGAGAGGAGGTGGGCGATCATGTTGATCCGGGCCCGCCGCTTGTCGTCGCTCTCCACCACGTTCCACGGGGAGTCCGGGGTGTCGGTGTGGAGGAACATCTCGTCCTTGGCCCGCGAGTAGTCCTCCCAGCGGGTGATCGACTCGACGTCCATCGGCGAGAGCTTCCACCGCTTCATCGGGTCCTCCAGCCGGTCCCGGAAGCGCCGTTCCTGCTCGGTGTCGCTGACCGAGAACCAGTACTTGCGCAGCAGCAGGCCGGACTCGGTGAGCATCCGCTCGAAGGTCGGGCACTGCTGGAGGAACTGCCAGTACTCCTCCTCGGTGCAGAAGCCCATCACCTTCTCCACCCCGGCCCGGTTGTACCAGCTGCGGTCGAACAGGACGATCTCCCCGGCGGCCGGGAGGTGCTCCACGTAGCGCTGGAAGTACCACTGGGTGCGCTGCCGTTCGGTGGGCGCCGGCAGCGCGGCCACCCGGGCGATGCGCGGGTTCAGGTACTCCGTCACCCGCTTGATCGCGCCGCCCTTGCCGGCCGCGTCGCGCCCTTCGAAGACCACCACCAGCCGGGCGCCCTCGGTGCGCACCCACTCCTGGAGCTTCACCAGCTCGTGCTGGAGCCGCAGCAGTTCCCGCTCGTAGGGCTTCCTCGCCAGGCGCTCGCCCGGACCGGTCCGCGCGTCCGGGGCGCTCTGCTCGCGCTGGGCCTTCGCTGCCACCTGGGGCCTCCGTTCGGTGGGGTGCTGATGACCCTTCACCGTACGTCCTGGACCGGGTTCCCGCAGGTCCGGGGGGTTCCGGCCGGACAGCGGCGGCCCCCTGAACCGCCGCTGCCCGGCTCCCCCGTCGGCCGGTCCGAGGACCGAGCGATCAACCATGACCCAGACCTGCCGGACGGGTCCAATTTCCGGTTCCATAACCTTGGGGCATGGATGTCGACACCCGCCTGCTGCGCAGCTTCGCCGCGGTCTGCGAGGAGGGCCAGCTGACCGCGGCGGCGGCCCGGCTGTTCGTCTCCCAGCCGACGCTGACCAAGCAGATCCGCCAGCTGGAGAGCCAGCTCGGGGTCGAACTCTTCGAGCGGTCCCGGCGCGGCATGGCCCCCACCCGGGCCGGCTGGGCCCTGGCCGCGCACGCCGGGGCGCTGCTGGCGGGCTGGGAGGAGGCGCTGCGCGCCACCCGGGCGGCCGCCGCGAGCCAGGGCTCGACGCTGCGGGTGGGGTTCGAGGGCGGCATCATCAACCTGATGAGCCGGCGCACGGTGGCGGACTTCGCCCGCCGGATGCCGGGCTGGCAGGTGGAGTTGCGGCAGAACAACTGGTTCGACCCGACCTCGGGCCTGGCCGGCGGCGAGATCGACCTGACGCTCTGGCACGCCCCGCCGTCGCTCGCCGAGCGGTACAGCGTGGCCGTGCTGGGCGAGGAGGCGCGCTGCGCGGCGCTGCCGGCCGGGCACCGGCTGGCCGCCCGTGCGGTGATCGACTTCGAGGAGCTGCTCGACGAGCCCTTCGTGGCGATCCCGCACGAGGCCGGGCACTGGCGCGACTACTGGCTGGCGGTCCGGGAGCGGGGCGGGCGACCTGTGCGGATCGGCGCGGTGGCGCACAACACCGACGAGTGGCTGGCCGCGGTGGTGTGCGGCCAGGGCGTCGGTTTCGCCCCGGAGACCATGAGTCGGCTGGCAGCGCGTGAGGATGTCGCGTACCGGCCGGTGCGAGGGTTGAGCCCGAGCCAGGTCGGGCTGTACTGGCCCAAGGACCGGGAGCCGACGCCCGCCATGACCGCGTTCGTGCGCAGCTGTCGCGCCACGATAGGTCTCGGAGGAAAGCCGGCTCGGTCGGCCCGGACGGCGCCGTCGGACTGACGGGCGCCTTGAACCGTTTCGCTTAAACCGCTTCGAAGGGCTCGGGGTAGTGGCACAGGCCCCGCGGGGAGCCGTCGTACGCGGGCAGCGTGAGCGCCTGGAGGTACCCCTCGGGCACCTCGAACGGGCCGCTCACCTCGTGCCGCTGGGCCGGGATGAAGCCGAAGCGGCCGTAGTAGTCGGGATCACCGAGCACGACGACGAGCTTCTCGCCGGCGTCCTCGGCGGCCGTCAGCGCGGCCCTGACCACCAGCTCGCCGACCCCTTTGCGCTGCCACTCGGGGGCGACGGCGACCGGCGCGAGCGCCAGCCCCTTGCCCTTGCCGACCCGCAGCCGGGTGAGCAGCGCGTGGCCGACCACCAGTCCGGAGTCGTCGACCGCGACCAGCGACAGGTCCGGCAGCCAGGCCGGGTCGCGGCGCAGCGCGTCGACCAGGTCGGCTTCGTCGGGGCCGGGGAAGGCGGCCATGTGGACACGTCTGGTGGCGGGGGCGTCCTCGGGACACTCGATTCTGGTACTGACCTTCACAGGGAACCCTCTCTCTGTCGCACGCCGTTGTGCACCGGCCCCGGACAGCGGGAATGCCGTCCGGGGCCGTGAAAGGTTAGCCGATGTCGGCCGACGGGGTGTCAGGCCTTCGACTGCCCCTCGGACTTGGCGTCCTCGCGGACCTTGGGCTGGGCGTCGACGCCGGCCTCGCGGCGCTGCGCCGGGGTGATCGGGGTGGGGGCCCCGGTCAGCGGGTCGCCACCGGTGGACGTCTTCGGGAACGCGATGACGTCCCGGATGGTGTCGTACCCGCCGAGCAGGGTGACGATCCGGTCCAGGCCGAAGGCGACACCGCCGTGCGGCGGCGGGCCGTAGTTGAAGGCGTCCAGCAGGAAGCCGAACTGCGAGGCGGCCTCCTCCTCGGAGAGGCCGATCGCGTCGAACGCCCGCTTCTGCACGTCCCGCTGGTGGATGCGGATCGAACCGCCGCCCAGCTCCGAGCCGTTGAGCACGAGGTCGTAGGCGTTGGACAGGGCGCTGCCCGGGTCGGTGTCGAAGGTGGCCAGCGACTCCGCGGTGGGGGCGGTGAAGGGGTGGTGCACGGCGTGCCAGCCCTGGAAGGCGCCCTTGTCGTCCTCGATCGGCTCGAACATCGGGAAGTCGACGACCCACAGGAAGGCCCACTGGGACTCGTCGATCAGCTCGCAGCGGCGGCCGATCTCCAGGCGGGCGGCGCCGAGCAGCTCCTGCGAGGGGCGCTCCTTGCCGGCCGCGAAGAAGATCGCGTCGCCGTTCTTGGCGCCGGCGGCGGCGGCCAGGCCGGCCAGGTGCTCCTCGGAGAGGTTCTTGGCGACCGGGCCGCGCAGCTCGCCGGTCTCGGCGTCGATGAGCACGTAGGCGAGGCCGCGGGCGCCGCGCGCCTTGGCCCAGTCCTGCCAGGCGTCGAGCTGCTTGCGCGGCTGCGAGGCGCCGCCGGGCATGACCACGGCGCCGACGTACGGGGCCTGGAAGACCCGGAAGTCGGTGCCCTTGAAGTACGCGGTGAGGTCGGTGAGCTCCTGGCCGAAGCGGACGTCCGGCTTGTCGGAGCCGTAGCGGCCCATGGCGTCGGCGTAGGTCATCCGCGGCAGCGGGTCGGGGATCTCGTAGCCGTGGACCTCGCGCCAGATGGCGCCGATGATCTTCTCGCCGAGGGCCAGGATGTCCTCCTGGTCGACGAAGGAGGCCTCGATGTCCAGCTGGGTGAACTCCGGCTGGCGGTCGGCGCGGAAGTCCTCGTCGCGGAAGCAGCGGGCGATCTGGTAGTAGCGCTCCATGCCGGCCACCATCAGCAGCTGCTTGAACAGCTGGGGCGACTGCGGCAGCGCGTACCAGTGGCCGGGCTGCAGGCGGACCGGGACGAGGAAGTCGCGGGCGCCCTCGGGGGTGGAGCGGGTGAGGTACGGCGTCTCGATGTCGAGGTAGTCGTTGTCCTCCATCACCCGGCGGATGATGTTGTTGACCTTGGAGCGCAGGCGCAGGCCCTTGGCCGGGCCCTCGCGGCGCAGGTCGAGGTAGCGGTAGCGCAGGCGCACCTCCTCGTTGACCGTGCCGGGCTCGTACTCGGCGACCGGGAACGGCAGCGGCGCGGCCTCGGAGAGGACCTCGATCGCGCTGACGACGACCTCGACGGCGCCGGTCGGGATGTCCGGGTTCTCGTTGCCCTCGGGCCGCACCCGGACGTCGCCGACCACCTTGACGCAGTACTCGGCGCGGAGACCGTGCACCGAGTCGAGGTCGCGGACCACGATCTGCACGGTGCCGGAGGCGTCGCGCAGGTCGATGAAGGCCACGCCGCCGTGGTCGCGGCGGCGGGCGACCCAGCCGGCCAGGGTGACGGTGGTGCCTGCGTGCTCCGGGCGGAGCGTGCCCGCGTCGTGCGTGCGGATCACAGCTGCTTCTCCTTCAGGGTGGTGACGAGTGCGTCGAGGGCGACGGGGTTCTGCTCGCCGGTGGTGAGGTCCTTGAGCTGGACGACGCCCTCGGCGAGGTCGCGGTCCCCGGCGACGAGGGCGAAGCGGGCGCCGGAACGGTCGGCGGACTTCATGGCGTTCTTGATGCTCTTGACGCCGAAGGCGAGGTCGGTGGCGACGCCGGCCCGGCGCAGCTCGACCACCTTGGCGAACAGGACGTTCTTGGCCTCCTCGCCGAGCGCGACGGCGTAGACGGAGGTGGCGGCCGGCAGGTCGAGGGTGACGCCCTCGGCCTCCAGGGCCAGGAAGGTGCGGTCCACGCCGAGCGCCCAGCCGACCGAGGGCAGCGCCGGCCCGCCGATCATCTCGGACAGGCCGTCGTAGCGGCCGCCACCGCCGATCGCGGACTGGGCGCCGAGGCCGTCGTGCACGAACTCGAAGGTGGTGCGGGTGTAGTAGTCGAGGCCGCGGACCAGCTTGGGGTCGTCGACGAAGGCGACGCCGTTGGCGGTGAGCAGCTCGCGGACCTTCTCGTCGTAGGCCTTGCAGTCCTCGCAGAGGTAGTCGCGCAGCATCGGGGCGCCGACGAGCTGGGCCTGCACCGACTCGCGCTTGTCGTCCAGCACCCGCAGCGGGTTGATCTCGGCGCGGCGGCGGGTGTCCTCGTCGAGGTCCAGGCCGGCCAGGAACTCGATCAGCGCGGCGCGGTAGACCGGGCGGCACTGCTGGTCGCCGAGGCTGTTGAGCAGCAGGCGGTAGTCGCTCAGGCCGAGCGTGCGGAAGGCGTCGTCGGCCAGGATGATCAGCTCGGCGTCCAGCGCCGGGTCCTCGGCGCCGATCGCCTCCGCGCCGACCTGCGAGAACTGGCGGTAGCGGCCCTTCTGGGCGCGCTCGTAGCGGTAGTAGGAGCCGGAGTACCAGAGCTTGACCGGCAGGTTGCCCTGCTTGTGCAGGTTGGCCTGGAGCGCGGCCCGCAGCACGGAGGCGGTGCCCTCGGGGCGCAGCGCGAGCTCGTCGCCGCCCTTGGTGGTGAGGGTGTACATCTCCTTGCTGACGATGTCGGTCGACTCGCCGACGCCGCGGGAGAACAGCTTGACGTCCTCGAAGACCGGGGTCTCGACGTAGCCGTAGCCGGCCCGGCGGGCGGGCGCGGCGATCGCCTCGCGGATCGCCAGGAAGGTCGCGGAGCTGGGCGGCAGCAGGTCGTAGGTGCCCTTGGGGGCGGTGAAGGTGCTCAACTTCTCTTCCGTCACATTCCTCGTCGCGGGAAAGCCGGGGCGCCGGCCGCCCCCGCTGCCTGCCGGAGGTAGGGGTTGGTGGCGCGCTCGCGGCCGATGGTGGTCTGTCCGCCGTGGCCGGAGAGGACCACGGTGGCGTCGTCGAGGGGCAGGCACACCCGGGCCAGCGAGCGCAGGATCGCCTCGCCGTCCCCGCCCGGGAGGTCGGTTCGCCCTATGGAGCCGGCGAAGAGCAGGTCGCCCGAGAAGAGCACCGGGGGAAGGTCCTCGGCGCCGGGCGTCCGGAACGTCACCGACCCCCCGGTATGGCCGGGCGCGTGGTCGACGGTGAGCGACAGACCGGCCAGCTCCAGCACGCTGCCGTCGGTGAGCTCGCGCACGTCGTCGGGCTCGCCGACGGTCAGCTCGCCCATCAGCTGGGTGCCCAGCGAGCGGCCGAGCGCCTTCTCCGGGTCGCTCATCATGTAGCGGTCCTCGGGGTGGATCCAGGCCGGGACGCCCTTGGCGCCGCAGACCGGGACCACGGAGGCGACGTGGTCGATGTGGCCGTGGGTGAGCAGCACCGCGACCGGCTTGAGCCGGTGCTCGCGGACGAGTTCCTCGACGCCGGCGGCGGCCTGGTGGCCCGGATCGACGATGACGCACTCCTCGCCCGGCGCCGGAGCGACCAGGTAGCAGTTGGTGCCCCAGGCTCCAGCGGGGAATCCGGCGATGAACACGCGCGTCCTTCGGTGTCGGTCTTCGGGTCTTCGGCGTCGGCCGCCGCGGCCGCTCCGGCCGCGGCTACGAACTGTGATGTAGGGGCAGCCTACCGGCGGTGCGGGTCCGGTTGCGAACCAGATGCGGGTGACAGGTTCACTTCGAGCTGAACGGTTCACCCCGTTCTTACGGTCGCGGTCCCTACACTTGGCCGCCGATGGGTGCGATGATCCGCATCGGCGTCGCACACAGACGAAGCCCCCACATCCGCGATCAGCACATCCGTAGGAGACAGAGCCGGTGGTCAGCAGCGAACAGCGGCGGCGGCAGCTCGCCCGGGACAAGTACGAGCGCCAGATGGAGCGCCGGGTCGCCGCGGCGGCCGCACGCAAGCGTCGCAACACGATCCTCGGCGCCTCGCTCGCCGTGGTCGTGCTGGCCGGCGGCGGCACCCTCTTCGCGACCGGTGCCTTCGACTCGGACGACAAGAAGAAGGACGGCCCGACCGCCCAGGCCGCGCCGACCCCGACCGAGCCCACGGTGCCGACCCGCAAGCCGGTCGAGGGCTGCGGCGAGCCGGCGGCGGGTGCCCCGAACGGCAAGCAGTGGCAGGCCGAGCCGGCGATGACCGTGGACGCCAAGGCCACCTACGCGGTGGCCCTGGACACCAACTGCGGCAAGGTGACCCTCTCGCTGGACGCCGCCAAGGCGCCGCACACGGTGAACTCCTTCACCTTCCTGGCCGGCGAGAAGTACTTCGACCACACCAAGTGCCACCGGCTCACCACCGAGGGCATCTACGTGCTGCAGTGCGGCGACCCGACCGCCAGCGCCACCGCCCCCGGCGGCACCGGTGGGCCCGGCTACAAGTTCGCCGACGAGAACCTGACCGGCGCCACCTACCCGGCCGGCACCGTGGCGATGGCCAACGCCGGCCCGGGCACCAACGGCAGCCAGTTCTTCCTGGTCTACAAGGACACCCAGCTGCCGCCGAACTACACCCCGTTCGGCACGATCACGGGCGGCCTGGACGTGCTCCAGAAGATCGCCGCCGCGGGCACCCTGGAGGGCGGCGGGGACGGCCACCCGATGGCCGACGTCACCCTCAACTCGGTGACCGCCGCCAAGGGGTGACCCGTCCCGGGGCCCTCCCGGCGCGCCGCCGAGGCGCGCCGGGGCGGCCCCGGACCGAAATCGCCCGGCCCGGATGCGGACAGCACCGGGCCTGGTCGCCTATGTTGGCGTTGTGTAGGGTGCCCAGACCCGCCGGCCGTCACCCTCGGCAGCAGAACACGGCGGACGGGGACGGCGGACTCATCGGTCCGCCGCACATCAACTGTGGACGACGGACGCGTACCGCCCCGGCGCGGGCGCGACGTCATGTGGAGGACGCGCTATGAGCAGCGACCCGTGGGGCCGTGTCGACGAGCAGGGCACGGTCTACGTCAGGACGGCCGACGGCGAACGCGTCGTGGGTTCCTGGCAGGCCGGCTCGCCCGAGGAGGCGCTCGCCTACTACGAGCGCAAGTACCAGGGCATCGAGGTGGAGATCGGCCTGCTGGAGAAGCGGGTGCGCACCACCGACCTGGCCGCCAAGGACGCCCAGGCCGCGCTGGAGCACCTGCGCGAGCAGGTCACCGAGGCGCACGCGGTGGGCGACCTGGCCTCGCTGGCCCAGCGGCTGGACGTGCTCTCCGGCGAGATCGAGAGCCGTCGCGAGGAGCGCAAGGCGGCCCGGGCCAAGGCCCAGGACGAGACCCGCACCGCCAAGGAGGCGCTGGTCGCCGAGGCCGAGAAGCTCGCCGAGTCCACCCAGTGGCGGGAGGCCGGCGACCGGCTGCGCGCCCTGGTGGACACCTGGAAGGGCCTGCCCCGCCTGGACCGCAAGAGCGACGACGAGCTGTGGCACCGCTTCTCGCACGCCCGCTCGGTCTTCTCCAAGCACCGCAAGTCGCACTTCGCGGCGCTGGACGCCGAGCGCGAGCAGGCCCGGCTCACCAAGGAGCGGCTGGTCGCCGAGGCCGAGGCGCTCTCCTCCTCGACCGAGTGGGGCGACACCGCGGCGAGCTACCGCGACCTGATGGCGCGCTGGAAGGCCGCCGGCCGCGCCCAGCGCGACGTCGAGGACGAGCTGTGGGCGCGGTTCCGCGGCGCCCAGGACGTCTTCTTCCAGGCGCGCTCCGCGGTGTTCAGCGAGCGCGACGCCGAGCAGGTCGCCAACCAGAAGCTCAAGGAGGTGCTGGCGACCGAGGCCGAGGCGATCCTGCCGATCACCGACCTCAAGGCGGCCAAGGCGGCGCTGCGCGAGGTCAACGAGCGCTGGGAGGCCATCGGCCACGTGCCGCGCGAGGTCCGTCCGAAGCTGGACGGCCGGCTGAACGCGGTCGAGCGGGCCATCCGCGAGGCCGAGGACAGCGAGTGGAAGCGCTCCAACCCGGAGGCCAAGGCCCGCGCCGCCGGCATGGTCGGCCTGTTCCAGGCCAAGGCGGACAAGCTCCGCACCGACCTGGACAAGGCCCGCGCGGCCGGCAACGCCTCGAAGGCCGCCAAGCTGGAGTCCGAGCTGGCCGGCGTCCAGGAGCTGCTGGAGCAGGCGCACCGCAGCCAGGAGGAGTTCAGCGGCTGATCCGAGCCGCCGACACCGTGCGAAGGGCCCCCGGGGATCGCTCCCCGGGGGCCCTTCGCGCGGGCGGGCCGGCTACTTGCGGGCCGAGGTGACGCGGTAGACGTCGTAGACGCCCTCGACGCCGCGGACCGCCTTGAGGACGTGGCCCAGGTGCTTGGGGTCGCCCATCTCGAAGGTGAAGCGGCTCATCGCCACCCGGTCCCGGGAGGTCTGCACGGCCGCTGACAGGATGTTGACGTGCTGGTCGGACAGCACCCGGGTGACGTCGGAGAGCAGCCGGGAGCGGTCCAGCGCCTCGACCTGGATGGCCACCAGGAAGACCGAGGACTGGGTGGCCGCCCACTCGACCTCGATCATCCGCTCGGGCTGCTGGCTGAGCGCCTCGACGTTGACGCAGTCGGCGCGGTGCACCGAGACGCCGTTGCCGCGGGTGATGAAGCCGACGATGGCGTCGCCCGGCACCGGGGTGCAGCAGCGCGAGAGCTTGACCCAGACGTCCTCGACGCCCTTGACGATCACGCCCGGGTCGCCCTTGGCCCGGCGGCGCACCGCGCGCCGGTTGTCGTGGGTCGGGGTGGCCGTCTCGGCGAGGTCCTCGGTGGCCCCCTCCTCGCCGCCCAGCGCCTGCACCAGCTTCTGGACGATGTTCTGCGCGGTGACGTGGCCCTCGCCGATCGCCGCGTAGAGCGAGGAGATGTCCGGGTAGCGCATCTCGTGGGCGAGGGTGACCAGCGAGTCGCCGGTGAGGATCCGCTGGATCGGCAGGCCCTGCTTGCGCATCGCGCGGGCGATGGCCTCCTTGCCCTGCTCGATCGCCTCCTCGCGGCGCTCCTTGGAGAACCAGGCGCGGATCTTGTTGCGGGCCCGGGGGGACTTGACGAAGCCCAGCCAGTCGCGGGACGGCCCGGCGTTCTCCGCCTTGGAGGTGAACACCTCGACGGTGTCGCCGTTCTCCAGGGTCGACTCCAGCGGCACCAGCCGCCCGTTCACCCGGGCCCCGATGGTGCGGTAGCCGACCTCGGTGTGCACCGCGAACGCGAAGTCCACCGGGGTGGCCCCGGCCGGGAGGGCTATGACGTCGCCCTTCGGGGTGAAGACGAAGACCTCGTTGCTGGCCAGGTCGAAGCGGAGCGACTCCAGGAACTCGCTGGGGTCGGCGGTCTCCTTCTGCCAGTCCAGCAGCTGCCGCAGCCAGGCCATCTCGTTGACGGCGCCGGCCTTGTCGTCCTTGCGGGTCTGGGTCGGGGTGTCGGTGCGCACCTTGGAGGCGCCGGCCACCGCGCGCTGCTTGTACTTCCAGTGCGCGGCGATGCCGTACTCGGCGCGGCGGTGCATGTCGAAGGTGCGGATCTGCAGCTCGACCGGCTTGCCCCCGGGACCGATCACCGTGGTGTGCAGCGACTGGTACATGTTGAACTTGGGCATCGCGATGTAGTCCTTGAACCGCCCCGGCACCGGGTTCCACCGCGCGTGGATGGTGCCCAGCGCCGCGTAGCAGTCGCGGACGGTGTCGACCAGGACCCGGATGCCCACCAGGTCGTAGATCTCGGCGAAGTCCCGGCCCCGGACGATCATCTTCTGGTAGACCGAGTAGTAGTGCTTCGGCCGGCCGGTGACGGAGGCGGTGATCCGGGCGCCGCGCAGGTCGCCCTGGACCTGGTCGATGACGGTCGCCAGGTACTCGTCCCGCTTGGGGGCGCGCTCGGCGACCAGCCGGACGATCTCGTCGTACATCTTGGGGTAGAGGATCGCGAAGGCGAGGTCCTCCAGCTCCCACTTGATGGTGTTCATGCCCAGCCGGTGCGCCAGCGGGGCGTAGATCTCCAGCGTCTCGCGGGCCTTCTTCTCCTGCTTCTCCCGCTTGAGGTAGCGCATGGTGCGCATGTTGTGCAGGCGGTCGGCCAGCTTGATCACCAGGACCCGGGGGTCCTTGGCCATCGCGACGACCATCTTGCGGACCGTCTCGGCCTGCGCGGCCTCTCCGAACTTGACCCGGTCCAGCTTGGTGACGCCGTCCACCAGCAGGGCCACCGAGTCGCCGAAGTCCTTGCGCAGGGTCTCCAGGCCGTAGTCGGTGTCCTCGACGGTGTCGTGCAGCAGCCCGGCCATCAGCGTCGGGGCGTCCATGCCCAGCTCGGCCAGGATGGTCGCGACCGCCAGCGGGTGGGTGATGTACGGGTCGCCGCTCTTGCGCTTCTGCCCGCGGTGCCACTTCTCGGCGACCGCGTACGCCTTCTCGATGTCGCGCAGCAGCGCCGGGTCGGCCTTGGGGTCGTTCGCCCGGATCGAGCGGAACAGCGGCTCCAGGACGGGGTTGAGCACGCTGGAGCGCTGGCCGCCGAGGCGGGCGAGGCGGGCCCGCATGCCGCCGCCGGCGGAGGGGCCGCGGCCGGCCGGGGCGGACGGGCGCGACGGGGTCGGCGCCGGACGTGCCGGGGTGGCCCCCGAGGGCGCGGGCCGGTTCTCGGGGGCGGCCGCAGCCGCCGTGGGCACAACCTCGTCGGGCAAGGACACTCCTCAGGGCGCTCGGCCTGCCCCTCGCGGGCGCCGCACGGCTCGGGCGCCGGCCCGCGCAACCGGGAGGGGATGAATCTTCATGGTACCGAGCCTGGCGCCGGGACGTTCGGTCGGCCGGGCCCGCGCACGCGCCGGACATCCGCCCGACACGGCAGCGGGCGGCGGCCGGAGGATTCCGACCGCCGCCCGCCCGGGCCGTGCGTACTCAGACCGTGACCAGCGTCTCCAGCGGAGCGCCGCCCAGGTGCGGGGCCAGCCGCCCGCGTCCGTCGAGGAAGCCCAGCTCCATCAGCACGACCACGCCGGCCAGCTCCGCCCCGGCCTCCTTGACCAGGTCCAGCGAGGCACCGATGGTCCCGCCGGTGGCGAGCACGTCGTCCACCACCAGCACCCGCTCACCGGGTGCGAAGGCGTCGCACTGCACCTCCAGCGTCGCCGAGCCGTACTCCAGCTCGTACGAGCGGCGGAACACCTCGCCGGGCAGCTTGCCCTGCTTGCGGATCGGCACGAAGCCGACCCCGGCCGCGAATGCCGCCGGGGCGGCCAGCACGAAGCCGCGCGCCTCCAGTCCGACCACCTTGGTGGCCCCGAGCTCCGTGGCCCGGTCCGCCAGCGCCCGGGTGAGCGCGGCGAAGGCCTCGGCGTCGGCGAGCAGCGGCGCGATGTCCTTGAAGAGCACACCCGGCTTCGGGTAGTCCTGGACGTCCCGGATCCGGCTGGTGAGCAGCTCGGCCAGGGCCGTGTCGGCGGTGGTCACGAAGGAGTCCTAACGGTCGACTGGGATCAGCGCTTGGTGGACGGACGACCCTTGGCGCGCGTGGTGCCGGCCGCGCCACCGCGCTGGCCGACCATGCCCGCCGGCAGGTCCTCGTCGGCGATCTCCTCGCCGTCGCCGGCCTCCTTGGCCGCGGCGGCCTTGGCGTCGGCGGCACGGCGCTGGGCGACCCGCTTGGCCAGGGCCTTCATCTCCGGCGCCTCCTCCTTCAGCTGCGCGAGCAGCGGGGTGGCGACGCAGATCGACGAGTAGGCACCGGCGGCGAGACCGATGAACAGCGCCAGCGAGATGTCGTTCAGGGTTCCGGCACCGAGCAGACCGCCACCGATGAACAGCAGCGCCGCCACCGGGAGCAGGGCCACCACGGTGGTGTTGAGCGAGCGGACCAGGGTCTGGTTGAGGCCCGCGTTGGCCGCCTCGCTGTAGGTGATCTTGTTCTGCTTGGTGATCCCCTTGGCGTTCTCCTTCACGGTGTCGAAGACGACGACCGTGTCGTAGAGGGAGTAGCCGAGGATGGTCAGGAAGCCGATCACGGTCCCCGGGGTGACCTCGAAGCCCACCAGGGCGTAGACGCCGATGGTGATCAGGAGGTCGTGGATGAGGGCGACCAGGGCGGCCACCGCCATCCGCCACTCGAAGGCGATCGCCAGGTAGATCGTCACCAGGATCATGAAGATGATCAGGCCGGTGAGTGCCTTGTTGGAGATCTGTTCACCCCAGCTGGGGCCGATCACCTGGGCCTCGATCTCGCCGACCGGAACGCCGAGCTCCTGCGCCAGCTTCCCGGTGACCTCCGCGGAGGTGGTCTTGTCCTCCGAGGAGATCTGGATGCGGATCTTGCCGTTGTCGGTGGACTGCACCAGCGGGTGCGAGGAGACGATCTTGTCGACCGCGTCCTGGGTCTGCGAGACCGTCAGCCCCGGCTTGGTCACGGTGTAGACCGAGCCGCCCTTGAACTCGATGCCCAGGTGCAGGCCCATCGCCAGGCCGATCCCGGCGATCAGGACGATCACCGCGGAGATGCTGTACCAGAGCTTGCGCCGGCCGACGAAGTCGAAGCTGACTTCGCCCTGGTAGAGCTTGTGGCCCAGATTGGAGAAGCGCGACACGGTGTCAGGCCCCCTTCACGGCGGCGGAGGACGACGGGGTGCGACGGCGGGTGCTGCGCAGCGGCGGGCGGGCGCCCAGCCGCTTCGGGTCCAGGCCGGACCACGGGTGGCCGTCGGAGAAGAACTTCCGGCGGGCCAGCAGCGTGATCAGCGGCTTGGTGAAGAGGAAGATGACGACGACGTCGAGTGCCGTGGTCAGGCCCAGCGTGAACGCGAAGCCCTGGACCTTGCCGACCGAGACCAGGTAGAGCACGGCGGCACAGAGGAAGGACACGAAGTCCGACACCAGGATGGTGCGCCGGGCGCGCGGCCAGGCCCGCTGGACGGCCGGGCGCAGCAGGGCCCCCTCGCGGACCTCGTCGCGGATGCGCTCGAAGTACACGATGAAGGAGTCGGCGGTGATACCGATGGCGACGATGGCGCCGCAGACCGCCGGCAGGTTCAGCGCGAAGCCGATCCCCGCGCCGAGCAGGCTCATGATCGAGTAGGTCAGCGCCGCCGAGACGAGCAGACCGGCGATCGAGACCAGGCCCAGGCCCCGGTAGTAGACCAGCGAGTAGGCGATCACCAGGATCATGCCGATCAGACCGGCGACCAGGCCGGCCTTCAGCTGGTCGCCGCCGAGCTGCGGGGAGACGGTGGTGACGTCGCTGGTCTGGAACTCCAGCGGCAGCGCGCCGAAGCTCAGCACGTTCGCGAGGTTCTGCGCCTCGGTCTGGCTGAAGTTGCCGGAGATCACGGCCGAGCCGCCGGGGATGGCGCTGCGCACGTACGGGTGGGAGACGACCTGGCCGTCCAGCACGATGGCGAACTGGTTGGTCGGGTCGGGCTGGGCGGCGAGCTGGCCGGTGACGGCGGTGAAGGCGTCGGTGCCGGTGCCGTCGAACTGGAGCTGGACCTGCCAGCCGCCACCCTGCTGGGTGTCGATGGTGGCCTGCGCCTTGGAGACGTTCTTGCCCTGCACCGCGACCGGGCCGAGGGCGAGCTTGTAGTAGACGCCGCTCTCGTCCTTCTGGGTGCAGGCGACCGCCGGAGCGTTGTCGGCGCCCTGGAGGTTCTTCCGCTGGTCCGGCTTGGAGCAGTCCAGCGCGGCGAACTGGGCGGCCAGCTCCGGCGGGACGGTGCCCGAGGTCATCGCCCCGGAGAGGTCCGGCGTGGCGGCCGGGTCGGTCGCGGCGGCGCTCGGGGCGCCGGTGGCGGCGGGCGCCGAGGGGGCGCCGGAGGCGGTGGCACCGGTGGTGGCGGCGGGCGCCGTCGGGGTGTCGGCCGCGAGGGCCTCCCCGGCCGGGCGGCCCTGCTTGGTGGCGCTCGCGCTCGGGGTGCCGGTCGCGGCGGCGGTGCCGGTCGCGCTCGGCGTGCCGGTGGCAGCCGGGGTTCCGCTCGCGCTCGGGGTGCCGGTGGCGGCCGGGGCGCTCGGGGTGCCGCTCGCGCCCGCCGACGGGGACGCGGTCGGGGCCGGGACCTGGATGCCGCTCGGGGCCAGGGCGAGGACCGGGCGGAAGAACAGCTTCGCGGTGGTACCGACCTGGTCGGCCGCGCTCTGCTTGTCACCGCCCTTGGGGATGTTCACGATGATGTTGCGGTCGCCCTGGGTCTGGACCTCCGCCTCGGAGACGCCCATGCCGTTGACGCGCTGCTCGATGATCCCGGTGGCGATGTCCATGTTGGACTTGTTGATCGCCTTGGGGTCGGTCGACTTCGCGCTCAGCGTGATGCTGGTACCGCCGGCGAGGTCGATACCGAGCCGGGGCTTGGTGTTGCCCGTCCCGAACATGAGGGCGACCAGTCCGACGGTGACGACCAGGATGAGGGCCAGCGCCCGCCCTGGGTAACCGTCGCGCGGGCGCGACTTGGGTGTTGCCACCTTGCTCGTTTCTCCCTGTCCATGCCACTTCCCCCCACCTACCCCCGCCCGGCACGAGGCTGGGCGGGGCGTGGCGGAACTGCGGCCCTGAGTCCTGTGGGCTCGCGGCAGAACGCCGCGCGGCCGGGCGGGTGCCCGACCGTACTACTTGCTCGCGGGAGCCCCGCCCTCGGCCTCGGCCTTCGCGTCGCCCTTGTCGGCGTCGTCCTTGCTGAACGACAGCGGCTTCGCGTCGGCCGGCGCGGCCTCGACCTCGACGTCCTCGTCCGAGGCGTCGACCCCCTCGTCCTCGGCCGGACGACCGTGGATGATCGCGTCGTACTCGTCGCGGTCCAGGATCGCGGCGATCGCGCTCTTGGTGAAGTGGGTGACCACGCCCGGCGCGATCTCCAGCTCGACGGTCTCGTCGTTGACCGCCTTCACCTGCGCGTACAGGCCACCGATGGTCCGCACGCCCGCCCCCGGCTCCAGCGACGTCTGCATCCGCTGCATCTGCTGCTGGCGCTTCTTCTGCGACCGGAACATGAGCACGATCGCGAGGATCGGGAGGAGAAGGATGATGAGGTTCACTGCAGCCAGGGTCCTTTACGGGCCGCCGGCCGGCGGCCTGTGTGGTATTGGTCGTCCCGTCGGGTGAGAGGGGCGGTCCGGCGGAGTCTAGGCGACCCCGAACTGATCGGACAACGCCAAGCATCGCATCCTGCCACCGAAAGTGGCGACCCTCCGCCTGCACAGTTTCCCCGGACTTCGCCCCCGCCTTCTCCCGGTGCCCCGCACGGCGGGCGCGCATGGTCAGCACACGCTCCGCCGTCACCCGTTCGGCTCAGACCCGGGGCGCGCCGTCAGTCCTCGGCCCGGTCCTGGGCGAAAAGCTCCGCCTGGGCGGGCACCGCACCGCGTCCGGGCTGCGCCGGCGGGGTGAGTCCCAGGTGCTGCCAGGCCGCGGCGGTGGCGATCCGCCCGCGCGGGGTGCGGGCCAGCAGACCCTCGCGGACCAGGAACGGCTCGGCGACCTCCTCGACCGTCTCGGCCTCCTCCCCGACCGCGACCGCCAGGGTGGACAGCCCGACCGGGCCGCCGCCGAACAGCCGCAGCAGCGCGTCCAGCACCGCCCGGTCCAAGCGGTCCAGACCACGCGCGTCCACCTCGTAGACGTCCAGCGCCTGGCCCGCGATCGCGACGGTGACCACGCCGTCGTGCCGCACCTGCGCGTAGTCGCGCACCCGGCGCAGCAGCCGGTTGGCGATGCGCGGCGTGCCCCGGGAGCGGCCGGCGATCTCGGCGGCGCCGGCCGGGTCGATCTCCACGTCCAGCAGCGCGGCCGAGCGGTGCACCACCCGCTGCAGCTCGGCGGGCGCGTAGAACTCCATGTGCCCGGTGAAGCCGAACCGGTCGCGCAGCGGCGGCGGCAGCAGGCCGGCCCGGGTGGTCGCGCCGACCAGGGTGAACGGCGGCAGCTCCAGCGGGATGGCGGTCGCGCCGGGCCCCTTGCCGACGATCACGTCGACCCGGAAGTCCTCCATCGCCATGTAGAGCATCTCCTCGGCGGGCCGGGACATCCGGTGGATCTCGTCGAGGAACAGCACCTCGCCCTCGCTGAGCGAGGAGAGGATCGCCGCGAGGTCGCCCGCGTGCTGGATCGCCGGGCCGGAGGTGATCCGGATCGGGGCGCCCAGCTCGGCCGCGATGATCATCGACAGCGTGGTCTTGCCGAGCCCGGGCGGGCCGCTGAGCAGCACGTGGTCGGGGGCGGCGCCGCGCTGGCGGGCCGCCTGGAGCACCAGCGACAGCTGCTCGCGCACCCGCTCCTGGCCGATGAACTCGTCCAGCAGCCGGGGGCGCAGCGCCGCCTCGACGGCCTGGTCCTCGCCGTCGGCGGCGGCGGTCACCAGCCGGTCGGCGGGCTCGGAGTCGTACGGGCTCATCGGAGGCGGCTCCCACATCGGTGTCGACAAAAGGACAGGTCGTCAGATGGCTTCAGCGAGAACGGTTGAGTCCGCGCAGCGCCAGGCGCAGCAGCGCGCCGACGTCCGGGACCGGCTGCGCCTCCGCCTCCGGCGTGACGGCGGCGACCGCGTCGTCCGCCTCGCGGGGCGCGTAGCCGAGGCCGACCAGCGCGGAGTGCAGTTGCTCGCTCCACGGCGCCGGCCCGGTGGCGACCGGCTTCTGCGCCGGGACGCCGCCGTGCGGGGCGCCCAGCTTGTCCTTGTACTCCAGCAGCAGCTTGGCGGCCTTGGCCTTCCCGATGCCGGGCACCGCCACCAGCGCCTTCTCGTCGCCGTTGGCGATCGCGACGCGCAGCGCGTCGGGGCTGTGCACACCGAGGATGGCCTGCGCCAGCTTCGGGCCGACGCCGGGCGCGGCCTGGAGGATCTCGAAGACGCCCCGCTCGTCGTCGTCCGCGAAGCCGAACAGGGTCAGCGAGTCCTCCCGGACCACCAGCGAGGTCGCCAGCCGGGCCGGCTCCCCCAGCCGCAGGCCGGCCAGCGTGTTCGGCGTGCACTGCACGGCCATGCCGACCCCGCCGACCTCGACCACCGCGACGCCGCCGGACAGCGCCGCCACGGGTCCTTGCACGAAGGCGATCATCGGATGGTTCCTCTCGGGCCGTGCGGGGAGGTGGGACGGGCGGCCGCCTTGATCGCGGCCTCCAGGCGGTTGGTGGCGCCGCCGCGCCAGATGTGGCAGATGGCCAGCGCCAGCGCGTCGGCCGCGTCGGCCGGCTTGGGCGGTGCGTCCAGCCGCAGCAGCCGCTGCACCATCGCCGTGACCTGCGCCTTGTCGGCCCGGCCGGAGCCGGTGACGGCGGCCTTGACCTCGCTCGGGGTGTGCAGGGTGACCGGTATGCCGCGCCGGGTCGCGCAGAGCATCGCCACCGCGCTGGCCTGCGCCGTCCCCATCACGGTGCGGACGTTGTGCTGGGCGAAGACCCGCTCGACGGCCACCAGGTCGGGCCGGTGCTCGTCCAGCCAGGCCTCCAGGCCCTGCTCGACCAGCAGCAGCCGCTGCCCGATCTCCGCCTCGGCGGGGGTGCGCACCACGCCGACCCCGGCCATCCGCAGCGGCCGGCCCGGCGCGCCCTCGACCACGCCGACCCCGCACCTGGTCAGCCCCGGGTCGACACCCAGCACCCGCACCACGGCTTCCCCTCCTCTGCTACGCACCACCGACCTGCGGACGAAGGCTACCCCCCGCCACCGACAGCGCCCCGAACGACACCGGCCCGGGGGGGGGGGGGGGCGGCCGGGGGGGGGGGGGGGCGGGGGGGGCGCGGGGGGGCGGGCCCCCCCCCCCGCCCGGGGGTGTGAGTTTTGGGGTAGAGTGTGTACAGACGGGCGGGGGC
>NZ_JBHJUI010000024.1:86078-112392 GCF_042268405.1 Kitasatospora sp. NPDC056184
TCTTGTGCTTTTGTGGGGGTTGTTTTTTTTTTTTTATACGCCCGCGGTCGCCCCCCCCACCGTCAGGCGCCGCGGCCCCCCGCGGCGGGGGGGGGGGGGGCCCCCCCGGGGCCGGGAGGGGGCACGATCACTCGGCGTCGAGCTGCGCACCGACCTCGTCGCTGATGTCGAAGTTGGCGAAGACGTTCTGCACGTCGTCGCTGTCCTCCAGGGCGTCGATCAGCTTCAGGATCTTGCGGGCGCCGTCGACGTCCAGCTCGACCTGCATGCTCGGCAGGAAGTTGGCCTCGGCCGAGTCGTAGTCGACGCCGGCGTCCACCAGGGCGGTGCGCACCGCGACCATCTTGGAGGCCTCGGAGACGATCTCGAACGAGTCGCCGAGGTCGTTGATCTCCTCGGGCTCCTGGTCCAGGACGACCTCGAAGAGCTTGTCCTCGTCCACGCCGTCCGCCTTGGGGACGATGACGACGCCCTTGCGGGTGAACAGGTAGGAGACCGAACCCGGGTCGGCCATCGAGCCGCCGTTGCGGGTCATCGCGACGCGCACGTCGGAGGCGGCGCGGTTGCGGTTGTCGGTGAGGCACTCGATGAGCACCGCGACGCCGTTCGGGCCGTAGCCCTCGTACATGATCGTCTGGTAGTCGGCCCCGCCGGCCTCCAGGCCGCCGCCGCGCTTGACGGCGCGGTTGATGTTGTCGATCGGGACCGAGCTCTTCTTCGCCTTCTGGATGGCGTCGTAGAGCGTCGGGTTGCCGGCCGGGTCGGGACCGCCGGTGCGCGCCGCCACCTCGATGTTCTTGATCATCTTGGCGAAGAGCTTGCCGCGCTTGGCGTCGATCACGGCCTTCTTGTGCTTGGTGGTAGCCCACTTAGAGTGGCCGGACATCGCCAGCTCCTTTACGTCGCCAAAGGGAAATGAACAGATGAGATCTTACCGGTGCGGCTGCCGCCCGACCGCACACGGTCACGCACACGCGGTCACGCGGCGGCGAGCCGCTCCTCGACCATGCGCACGAAGTAGGCGTGCACCCGGTGGTCGCCGGTGAGCTCCGGGTGGAACGAGGTCGCCAGCAGGTTGCCCTGGCGGACCGCCACGATCCGGCTGTCCGGGCCGTCGGCGGCCGGAAGCTCGGCCAGCACCTCGACGCCCGCGCCGACCGCCTCGACCCAGGGGGCGCGGATGAACACGCCGTGCACCGGCGCCTCGTCCAGGCCCCGGAAGGCGATGCCGGACTCGAAGGACTCGTTCTGGCGGCCGAAGGCGTTGCGGCGCACCGTCATGTCGATGCCGCCGACCGTCTCCTGGTCCTCGCGCCCGTCCAGGATCTTGTCCGCCAGCATGATCATGCCGGCGCAGGTCCCGTACACCGGCATGCCGGCGGCGACCCGCTCGCGCAGCGGGTCCATCACGCCGAACAGCAGCGCCAGCTTGGACATCGTGGTGGACTCCCCGCCGGGGATCACCAGCGCGTCGACCTCGGCCAGCTCCTCCGCGCGGCGGACCGGGCGGGCGACCGCGTCGGCCTCGGCCAGCGCGATCAGGTGCTCGCGGACGTCACCCTGAAGGGCGAGGACGCCGATGACTGGAGTGGACACTTCTCGTACCTCTTGACTCTCGAACGGACGACGCACGGCGGCCCGCCGCGTCGATGATCTCACCGCGCGGCGGGCCGTCCCAGCGCATTACCAGCCGCGGTTGGCGTACCGCTCGGTCTCCGGCAGGGTGTCGCAGTTGATGCCCACCATGGCCTCGCCCAGGTTGCGGGAGGCGTCGGCGATGATCTTCGGGTCGTCGAAGAAGGTGGTGGCCTTGACGATCGCGGCGGCCCGCTTGGCCGGGTCGCCCGACTTGAAGATGCCCGAGCCGACGAAGACGCCCTCGGCACCCAGCTGGCGCATCAGCGCGGCGTCGGCCGGGGTGGCCACGCCACCGGCGGAGAACAGCACGACCGGCAGCTTGCCGAGCTCGGCGACCTCCTTGACGAGCTCGTACGGGGCGCGCAGCTCCTTGGCGGCGGCGAACAGCTCGTTGTGGTCCAGGGCGCGCAGGTGGCCGATCTCGTTCTTGATCTGGCGCAGGTGGCGGACCGCCTCGACGACGTTGCCGGTGCCGGCCTCGCCCTTGGAGCGGATCATGGCCGCGCCCTCGGCGATGCGGCGCAGCGCCTCGCCCAGGTTGGTGGCGCCGCAGACGAAGGGGGTGGTGAAGGCCCACTTGTCCGAGTGGTTGACCTCGTCGGCCGGGGTCAGCACCTCGGACTCGTCGATGTAGTCGACGCCCAGCGACTGCAGGACCTGGGCCTCGACGAAGTGGCCGATGCGGGACTTGGCCATCACCGGGATCGAGACCGCGGCGATGATCTCCTCGATCATGTTCGGGTCCGACATGCGCGCCACGCCGCCGTCCTTGCGGATGTCGGCGGGAACCCGCTCCAGGGCCATGACGGCCACAGCGCCGGCGTCCTCGGCGATCTTCGCCTGCTCGGCGTTGACCACGTCCATGATCACACCGCCCTTGAGCTGCTCGGCCATGCCGCGCTTCACCCGGGCGGTGCCGATCTGCGGCTGGTCTGCGGTGATGGGGGTGGTGGACACGTGAGACCTCACTCGAAGATGAACCAGTGCTATCGCCCTATGGTAGGCGGACCGAACCGGCCCTCCATGCGCCACCAAGTCCATCGCGTCCGGCGCGATACGACAAAGAGGCCGTATCCGGGCCCAACCACCCCGGTGGGTGAGACGCGCGCCACGAAGCGGCTCCGCTAAGCGGGAGCGCCCTCGGGAGTGAGCGCCGACGGCGGCGCGTCGTCCATCTCGAAGGCCATCGGGAACGGCGCCTTGCCCGCCAGCCGGAAGTACCGCACCAGCCGGTGCTCGCGCACCGCCCGCGCCGCCCGCACCGCGTCGTTGTGGAACCGCCGCGCCATCGGCACCCGCCGCACCGCCGCCGTCAGGTCCCGCACCGCGTCCTCGCCGCCCGGCTCCGCCGCCAGCGCCGCCGCCTGCTCCGGCTCCGCGAACACCGCCCGCAGCGCCAGGCTCAGCTGGCTCTCGGCCACCTCGCGCTGCTCGTCCTCCGCCTGCCGCGCCGCGTGCGCCGCGTCCAGCAGCAGCAGCGACGTCGCCGGGTCCAGCAGCGAGGACGTCGCCAGCTCCATCGCCACCGACGCCCGGCGGACCAGCTGCGCGTCCAGCGCCGCACGGGCGGCGTCGATCCGGGCGTGCAGCCGGTCCAGCCTTCCGGCCGTCCAACTCAGGTACATGCCGAACAGCACCACGGCCACGCCGGCCCAGATCCAGGTAGTCACGGGGCGCTACGCTACCGGGTGCTCCCGGTTCATCCCTCGATCGCCGTGTTCCGGTAGGCGTCGCGGTCGATGTCGCGCACGTCCACGGCCAGGTGCAACCGCTCCCCCGGCACCGGCTTCACCCGCTCCGCGAGCAGCGCCAGCACCCCCTCGGTGAGCGCCGCCTTCACCTCCGGGCTGCGGCCCGGGTATATCTGGAACTGCACGAACACCTGCGCCTCGGCGCGCTCCCCGAAGGCCACCACGACCTCCGGGTCGGTCGGCCGGAAGATCGTCTTGCAGCCCTCGGGCTCGGCGGCGATGGTCTCCACCGTCAGCCGGTTGATCGCCAGGCCCAGCTCACGGCGGTCGAAGGAGCCGGCCAGGCTCGGGGAGTAGTCGACGGAGATCTGCGGCATCGGGGCCTCCAGGGAACACGGGAACGCTCGGACGGGAAAACGGTCCGACCCTAACCGCGCCCGCGCCCGCCCCGGGAGGGGCCCCGGGGGCTCAGTCCCGGGCCAGCCCGAACCGGCCCCGCCGCCCGCTGCGCTCGTCCTCCTCGACCACCGCGGCCTGCCCGGCCGTCACCGTCTCGTACACGGCCAGGATGTCCGCGCCCACCGTCGACCAGTCGAACCGCCGCACGTGCCGGGACGCCGCCTTCGACAGCTCCTCCAGCCGCGCCGGGTCCCCCAGCAGCCGCACCGCCGAACGCGCCAGCGCGTCCGCGTCCTCCACCGGGAACAGCTCCCCCGCCTCCCCGCCGTCCAGCACCTGCTTGAACGCGTCCAGGTCGCTCGCCAGCACCGGCGCCCCCGCCGACATCGCCTCGACCAGGATGATCCCGAAGCTCTCGCCCCCGGTGTTCGGCGCCACGTACAGGTCCACGCTGCGCAGCAGCCGGGCCTTGTCCGCGTCGCTCACCATGCCGAGGAACTCCACCTGCGCGCGGACCTCCGGCGCCAGCCCGGCGACCGCCTCCTCCTCGTCGCCCTTGCCCGCCACCAGCAGCCGCACCCCGGGCCGCTCCGCCAGGATCCGCGGCAGCGCCGCCAGCAGCGTCGGCAGCCCCTTGCGCGGCTCGTTGATCCGGCCGACGAAGCCGATCGTCCCCGGCCGGCCCTCGGCCGCCCCGCCCGTCCAGCGCTCGTCCCGCTCCGCCCCCGCGAAGAAGCCCACGTCCACGCCGTTCGGGATCACCACCGCGTCCCCGCCCAGGTGCTCCACCAGGGTGCGCCGCGCGTACTCGCTCACCGCGATCCGCGCCCGCATCTTCTCCAGGCCCGGCTGCAGGATCGAGTAGGCCGCGATCATCGCCCGCGAGCGCGGGTTCGAGGTGTGGAAGGTCCCCACCATCGGCCCCGTCGCCGACCACGCCGCCAGCATCGACAGGCTCGGCGCGGCCGGCTCGTGCACGTGCAGGATGTCGAACCGGCCCTCGTGCAGCCACCGCCGCACCCGGGCCGCGGACAGGATCCCGAAGCTCAGCCGCGCCACCGAGCCGTTGTACGGCACCGCCACCGCCCGCCCCGCCGGCACCACGTACGGCGGCAGCGCCTCGTCGTCCTCGCCCGGCGTCAGCACCGACACCTCGTGGCCCAGGCCGATCAGGTGCTCGGCGAGGTCCCGGATGTGGAACTGCACGCCGCCGGGGACGTCCCAGTCGTAGGGGCAGACGATGCCGATCTTCACGGGTCTCCTCGAAATCCTGCGGGCAGTGCGAGCGGTGCGGACGGGGCCGCTGCGGTACGGACGGCGGTGCGGACCGCGGTCCGCCGGGGGTCAGGCCCCCGACGCCTCGGCCGCCGGCTCCCCGGCCGACTCCGCCGCCGGGCGGACGGCGGGCTCCCGGACGGCCGGACGGGCGGTGCCGCCGTCCCGGACGGCCCCTGCCTCCACCGTCTCACGGACCGGGAGGTCGGCCAGCCAGAAGCGCTGCAGCATGTGCCAGTCCTCCGGGTGCTCCCGGATCGCCGCCTCCCACACGTCGGCCATCGCCTGCGTCATCGCCCGGGTCTTCTCCGCCCGGTCGCCCTCCGCCGGCACCGCCACCTCCGGGTGCACCCGCCCCCGCATGGTCCGCCCCTCGTACCAGAGCGACACCGGCAGCAGCGCCGCCCCGGTCCGCTGGCACAGCGCCGCCGGACCGGCCGGCATCCGCGTCGCCTCACCGAAGAACGACACCTCGATGCCCGCCTCCGAGAGGTCCCGGTCCCCCACCAGGCAGACCAGCTTCCCCGCCCGCAGCCGCCGCGCCAGCGTGCCGACCACGCTCACCGAGCCGCCGGTCAGCGCCAGCACCTCCATGCCCAGGCTCTCCCGGAACGCCACGAACCGGTCGAACAGCCGCTCCGGCTTCAACCGCTCCGCCACCGTCGTGAACGGGAACCCGCGGGTCGCCACCCAGGCGCCCGCCAGATCCCAGTTGCCCATGTGCGGCAGCGCGACCACCACGCCGCGCCCGGCCTCCAGCGCCTCCCGCACGTGCTCGAAGCCGTCCACCCGCACGTCCCGCAGCACCCGCCCGCGGCCCCACACCGGCAGCCGGAACGACTCCTGCCAGTACCGCATGTACGAGCGCATCCCGGCCCGCGACAGCTCCCGCAGCCGGGCCTCGTCCGCGTCCGGGCACACCCGCAGCAGGTTCGCCTCCAGTTGCAGCACCCGCTTGCCGCGCCGCCGCCACGCCGAATCCGCCAGCCGGTCGAACAGGCCCCGCGCCGCCGGCTCGGGAAGGTGCTTCAGCACCCCCCAGCCCGCCGCGTAGGCCCCGTACACCAGCCGGTCCATCAGTCGGTCCCTCACCGCGGAACCGCCCCCTCTCAGCTCCCGGCCGCCATGCGGTCCGCCTCGAACGCCTCACGGCGCACCGTCAGCATCCGCTGGAACACCGTCACCAGACTGCCGACCGCCACCAGCCACAGCGCCACCGGCAGCAGCCACTCCACGTACGGCACCCCGAACTTGTGCAGACCCGCCACACCGGCCGCCACCAGGCTGATCACCAGCCGCTCGGCCCGCTCCACCAGCCCGGACACGTCGCACGGCAGCCCCTGGCTCTCCGCCCGCGCCTTGGTGTACGACACCACGAGCCCGCTCGCCAGGCAGAACACCGCCACCGCGCACAGCAGGTTGTTGTCACCCTTGCCCGCGTACCACATGGCCAGGCCGCCGAAGACCGCCGCGTCCGCGACCCGGTCCAGCGTCGAGTCCAGGAACGCCCCCCACTTCGTGGACCGCCCCAGCTGCCGCGCCATGTTCCCGTCCACCAGGTCCGAGAAGATGAACAGCGTGATCGTGATGGTCCCCCAGAAGAACTCCCCACGCGGGAAGAACACCAGCGCACCCGCCACCGAACCGGCCGTACCGACCAGCGTCACGGTGTCCGGACTCACACCCAGACGGATGAGGAACGCGGCGAACGGGGTCAGGACACGTGTGAAGAAGGCACGCGCGTATTTGTTGAGCATGGCCTTCCCGACCGCTCCGATCTCCCTGGTACCCGCCTGCGGCCAGAGTGCGGCAGACGACCGGGTGGATCAGCCCACCCGGCGAACCCATGGTAGCCACGCCGACCGACCGACCCCGCCCACACACCACCGCCGCATGCCGCTCGCGCGCCCCTCGCCCCCCTCGCACCTAGACTTTCACCGACAGCCTCGGCGCGACGGGAGGAGACCCCGATGCCCGACCGCAGCACCGCCAGAGTCGGCCAGGCCCCCGCCGTCGCCGGACCGGGCGACCTGCGCAACGTCGTCCTCATCGGCTGCGCCGGCGTGGGCAAGACCACCCTCGCCGAATCCCTCGCGTACGCCGCCGGCGCCATCGGCCGCCCCGGCCGGGTCACCGACGGCACCACCGTCTCCGACCACGAGCCCATCGAGCACCAGCAGCAGCGCTCCGTGCAGCTCTCCGTGCTCCCCCTCGAATGGCGCGGCACCAAGATCAACCTGATCGACCCGCCCGGCCACCCCGACTTCGCCGCCGACCTGCGCGCCGCCCTGCACGCCGCCGACGCCGCCGTCTTCGTCGTCTCCGCCACCGATCCCGTCACCGCCCCCACCCGCGCCCTGTGGCGCGAGTGCGCCGCCGAGAACATCCCCCGCGCCATCGCCGTCGCCAAACTCGACATCGCCCGCGGCAGCCTCGACGACATCCTCACCGCCTGCCACGACGCCTTCGGCCTCGGCCCCGACACCCTCCGGCCGCTCTTCCTCCCCGTCCACCACGACGGCCGCCCCGACGGCAGCGTCGACCTCCTCACCGGCCACACCTACGGCCGGGCCGAGCCCCTGCCCGACACCGCCCCCGCCCGCGAGAGCCTCGTCGAAGCCATCTCCGGCCAGGACGACACCCTCATGGAGCAGTACCTCACCGGCGAGACCCCCGACACCGACTCCCTCGAAGCCGGCATGCGCCGCGAGGTCCTCGCCTGCACCCTCCACCCCGCCGTCCCCACCAGCGAACACGGCCTCGGCGCCACCGAACTCCTCGACCTCATCACCACCACCTTCCCCACCCCCGCCGAACGCACCCGCCCCGCCCCCGCCTGCGACCCCGACGCGCCCCTCGCCGCCCAGGTGGTCCGCGTCACCGGCGACGCCTACGTCGGCCGCATCAGCCTGCTGCGCGTCTACGCCGGCACCCTGCGCCCCGACACCCGCATCCGCCTCACCGGCCCCGGCCACCCCGCCGACCAGGACGGCGAGGAACGCGTCACCGGCCTCACCAGCCCCTTCGGCAAACTCCAGCGACCCGTCCCGCACGCCGTCGCCGGCGACCTCGTCTGCGCCGCCAAACTCACCACCGCCCGCTCCGGCGACACCGTCCAGGAGCCCGGCCACCCCGCCGAACTCGACACCTGGACCCTCCCCGAACCCCTGCTGCCCGTCGCCGTCGAGGCCCACAGCAAGGCCGACGACGACAAGCTCTCCCAGGCCCTCTCCCGGCTCGCCGCCGAGGACCCCGCGCTCCGCCTCGAACAGAACCCCGACACCCACCAGCTCGTCCTCTGGTGCACCGGCGAGGCCCACGCCGAGGCCGTCCTCGACCGGCTCCGCAACCGCCACGGCGTCCACGTCGACACCGTCGACCACAAGGTCGCCCTGCGCGAGACCTTCGGCACCGCCGCCGCCGGCCACGGCCGCCTCGTCAAACAGTCCGGCGGCCACGGCCAGTACGCCATCTGTGAGCTGGAGGTCGAACCCCTCCCCGCCGGCTCCGGCTTCGAGTTCCAGGAGCACGTCGTCGGCGGCGCCGTCCCCAAGCACTTCATCCCCTCCGTCGAGAAGGGCGTCCGCGCCCAACTCGCCAAGGGCGTCGCCACCGGCCACCCGCTCGTCGACATCCGGGTCACCCTCACCGACGGCAAGGCGCACTCCGTCGACTCCTCCGACTCCGCCTTCCAGAACGCCGCCGCCCTCGCCCTGCGCGACGCCGCCGAACACGCCGTCATCCGGCTCCTCGAACCCGTCGCCGCCGTCAGCGTCCTGCTCCCCGACGACTACCTCGGCGCCGTCCTCGGCGACCTCTCCGCCCGCCGCGGCCGCGTCCTCGGCACCGAGACCGGCGGCCCCGGCCTCACCCTGCTGCGCGCCGAGGTCCCCGAACTCGAACTCGCCCGCTACCCCGTCGACCTGCGCTCCCTCACGCACGGCACCGCCGAGTTCACCCGCGCCCACCTGCGCCACGAACCCATGCCCGCCCCCCTCGCCGCCCGCTTCACCGACGACTAGGCCCTCGCCGACGGCCGGGCCCTCACCGCCGCGGCAGCGCGCAGGCCGGCGTCCCGCCCGGCATCCGGTGCCGGTTCGCCGCCACCCACCGGTACACCAGCCCCGCCACCGGCCGCACCGGCGCCAGCGCCAGCACCCCGCCCAGGTACGCCCACACCCCGCCCGAGCGCATCAGCAACCGCGCCACGGCCTGCGCCCCGCCGTACACCCGGCCCGCCGGCGTCACCCAGAGCACCTCGCGCTCCGCGCGCTCCCAGGACACCTCCCCGCGCCCCCCGGCCACCGCGTCCAGCCCCGCCAGGTCCGCGAACTGGAACGGCACCGCCTCCCAGCCCCCCGACGCCAGCGTCTGGCGCGGATAGCGCTCCGCCCAGGTCGCGCACGTCGTGCAGAACCCGCAGTCCCCGTCGAACACCAGCACCGGATCCGTCAGCCCACCGCTCTCCATGCCGCCATCGTGCACCATCCCGCCCACCGGCCCGCGCCCAGGTGCGTCGAACAGCCGAAACGTGGGCATCATGCCCCACAGGTCCACCGTGGCCCGTTCGTGACGGCACTTCAGACGATCATGCCCGCGCCGGCGCCCCGGCACGGTAACCTGCCGCAGGACATTAGGGGAGGAGGGGACGCCACCGTGACCACACTCGACATGACCCCGGGTGCGCAGATACCCCGGACCGACGCCGGCCCGCAGACCGCCGGCACCCAGGCGATCTCCTCGGTGGCGTACCGCGACACCGCGCTGAACGACGGCGCCGCCAAGCTCGCCGGGACCACCGCCAAGAAGGGCCGCTTCGCCCTCTTCCAGCCCAACCTGGGCGAGGCCTGGAGCAAGGCGCTCATCTCCCGCACCCTCGGCGGCGACCGCAAGCCCCTGGTGCCCTCCTTCGGCATCGAAACCCGCCAGATCGTGGAGCACTGCCTCGCCGCCGAGGAGATCCGCAACACCCGCGACCGGCAGCTGTCCACCATCTCCGTCGTCACCGGCCTGCTCTGCCTGCCCGGCGCCCTGGTCTGGCTCGGCGCCTTCCAGCTGCGCGCCTGGCTCAGGCGCGACAACCCCAAGAACGCCGGCGTCTACGGAGCGATCGTCCTCGTCCTCGCCGCCGCGCTCGCCGTGCTGCTCGCGATCAAGCCCCCGGCCGGCGGCGTCCTCGGCCTCTACCTGCGCGTGGTCATGCTCGCCCCGGTCATCGGCTGGTACCTCGCGCGCCGCATCGTCGAACGCACCGCCGTCGACCTGCGCGCCCGCTGGCTGTCCCTGGCGGAGGGCAACGCCGTCGCCGCGACCGTCCCGATGGCGGTCCCCCGCGACGACCTCGACAAGAAGGCCGCCGACCTGCGCGCCAAGCTCGGCCGGCTGGAGGCCGAGCAGGAGACCAACGTCCAGCACTACGCCGGCCCCAAGGGCATCCTGGGCGCCGGCCGCCGCTGGGGCGAGTGGAAGCTCATCGACACCCTCCGCCCCGCCGAGGGCCAGATCGACTTCCGCCAGTTCCACCCCTGGGACCTCGTCCGCAAGATCGCCGGCCACCTCAAGGCCCTCGGCATCAGCGAGGTCGCCAACAGCGGCATGCCCAACGTCCAGGTCAAGCAGTGGGTCGTCTACGAGGTCGGCGAGAGCGCCGACGAGATCAGCCGCCCCGGCAACGCCGACATGGACGGCGACCACATGCGCGACTTCGCCGTCCAGGCCATCGCCGACAAGCAGACCTTCGGCGGCGGCCCCCGCCACTACCTCGCCACCCAGTTCATCACCCACGACGGCAAGCTCGTCCTGACCTTCACCGTCACCGTCGTGCTGCTCGCCAACACCCTCAACGTCACCGTCGCCGGCTACGCCCTCGGCCCCATCGACGGCTTCTTCGGCGACAAGCCCAAGGACAAGGAGAAGTCCGTCGCCAAGACCTTCCGCTTCTGGGAGAACCGCACGGTCAAGCTCCCCCTGATCGACAACGACGAGGTCGTCCGGCAGGCCGTCCGCGCCCCCTTCTACCGGATGCCCGGCCTGCTCTCCTGGCTCGGCGGCGGCCTCGGCCTGCCCGAGCCCTTCGGCTTCCGGCACACCTGGGCCGGCCAGCCCTGGGGCACCCGCACCATGGCCGACAACGCGCTCAACGCCTCCCACCCGGTGCTCGGCGCCGTCCACACCGCCACCCTGGAGTTCCTCGCCGAACACGACCTCGACACCGAGCGCGCCTTCAAGGGCCGCGCGGCCGGCCTCAAGGCCGAGGCCCAGGGCGGCCGCCCGTTCAAGGTCGACCGGTACGACGCCTGACCGGACACAACGGGGAGGGCCCCCGCCGACCCGATGGTCGGCGGGGGCCCTCCCCGTTGTGCGCCTCAGCCCTGCGGCCAGGCCTCGGCCAGCATCTTCCGGGTGTCCGCCAGCAGCTGCGGCAGCACCTTGGTGTGGCCGACCACCGGCATGAAGTTGGTGTCCCCGCCCCAGCGCGGCACCACGTGCTGGTGCAGGTGGGCCGCGATGCCGGCACCGGCCGCCGCGCCCTGGTTCATGCCGATGTTGAAGCCGTGCGCGCCCGAGGCCGCGCGCAGCGCCGTCATCGCCTTCTTGGTGAACACCGCCAGCTCGGCCGTCTCCGCCTCGTCCAGCTCGGTGTAGTCCGCCGCGTGCCGGAACGGGACCACCATGAGGTGCCCGCCGTTGTACGGGTACAGGTTGAGCACCGCGTACACGGAGTCGCCGCGCGCGACGACCAGCCCCTCCTCGTCGCTCAGCGACGGGATCGAGCAGAACGGGCAGCCGTCGTCCGGAGCCGGGCCGGTGGGCTTGTTCTCGCCCTGGATGTAGGCCATCCGATGGGGGGTCCACAGGCGGCGGAAGCCGTCCGGCTCCCCGACGCCCTGCTGCAGTTCCGGCTCAGTCGTCATGCTGATCAGCATATTCGCCCGACCGTGCTTGCAAAGCCGCGCGGGGCGGACTCCTCAAGGAGCCCGCCCCGCGCGCGCGGACGACCGACGGCGTCAGACCTGGATCCGGCGCTCCACGGCGTCCACGATCTCCTGGACGGCCTCGGCCACCGGCACGCCGTTCTTCTGCTCGCCGTTGCGGTAGCGGAAGGAGACCGCGCCCGCCTCGACGTCGTCGTTGCCGGCGATCAGCATGAACGGGACCTTGGTCTTCTGGGCGTTCCTGATCTTCTTCTGCATCCGGTCGTCCGAGGTGTCCACCTCGACCCGGATCCCGCGCTTCTTCAGCTCGGCCGCGACCTCCAGCAGGTACGGCACGTGCTCGTCGGTGATCGGGATGCCGGTCACGGTGACCGGGGCCAGCCACGGCGGCATCGCGCCGGCGTAGTGCTCCAGCAGCACCGCGAAGAACCGCTCGATGCTGCCGAACAGCGCCCGGTGGATCATGACCGGCCGCTGGCGCGAGCCGTCCGCCGCCGTGTACTCAAGATCGAAGCGCTCGGGCAGGTTGAAGTCGAGCTGGATGGTCGACATCTGCCAGGTACGCCCGATGGCGTCCCGCGCCTGCACCGAGATCTTCGGACCGTAGAAGGCCGCGCCGCCCGGGTCCGGGACCAGCGGCAGGCCCTGCTTCTCGGCCACGGCCGCCAGAACGGCGGTGGCCTCCTCCCAGGTCTCGTCGTCACCGACGAACTTCTCCTCGTCCTTGGTGGACAGCTCCAGGTAGAAGTCGGTCAGACCGTAGTCGCGCAGCAGGTTGAGCACGAAGGTGAGGGTCGAGTCGAGCTCGTCCGCCATCTGCTCGCGGGTGCAGTAGATGTGCGCGTCGTCCTGGGTGAAGCCGCGGGCGCGGGTCAGGCCGTGCACCACGCCGGACTTCTCGTACCGGTACACCGTGCCGAACTCGAACAGGCGCAGCGGCAGCTCACGGTACGAGCGGCCGCGCGCGTCGAAGATCAGGTTGTGCATCGGGCAGTTCATCGGCTTGAGGTAGTAGTCCACGCCCTCGTCGAGCTGCATGGGCGGGTACATGCCGTCCGCGTACCAGTCCAGGTGGCCGCTCTTCTCGAAGAGCTTCCCCTTGGTGGCGTGCGGGGTGTAGACGAACTCGTAGCCCTCCTCCTCGTGCCGGCGGCGCGAGTAGTCCTCCATGGCACGGCGGATGATGCCGCCCTTGGGGTGGAAGACGGCGAGGCCGGAGCCGATCTCCTCGGGGATGGAGAAGAGGTCGAGCTCGTTGCCGAGCTTGCGGTGGTCGCGCTTGGCGGCCTCCTCCAGGAACTCCAGGTGCGCCTTGAGCTCGTCCTTGCTCGGCCAGGCGGTGCCGTAGAGGCGCTGGAGCATGGGGTTCTTCTCGCTGCCGCGCCAGTAGGCGGCGGCCGAGCGCATGATCTTGAACGCCGGGATCATCCGGGTCGACGGCAGGTGCGGGCCGCGGCAGAGGTCGCCCCAGCACAGCTCGCCGCTCTTGGCGTCCAGGTTGTCGTAGATGGTGAGCTCGCCCGCGCCGACCTCGACGTCGGCGCCCTCGCCGGCGGTGGCGGCGGAGCCCTTGAGGCCGATCAGCTCCAGCTTGTACGGCTCGCCGGCCAGCTCCTCGCGGGCGGCCTCGTCGGTGACCACCCGGCGGGAGAACTTCTGCCCGCGCTTGATGATCTCCTGCATCTTCTTCTCGATGGCCTTGAGGTCATCGGGGTGGAACGGCTTCTCGACGTCGAAGTCGTAGTAGAAGCCGTCCTTGACCGGCGGGCCGATGCCGAGCTTGGCCTCCGGGAAGAGCTGCTGCACGGCCTGGGCCATGACGTGCGCGGTGGAGTGGCGCAGGATGTCGAGGCCGTCCTGGCTGCCGATCACGACCGGCTCGACCTCGTCGCCGTCCTGGAGGACGTGGGCGAGGTCCTTGAGCTGGCCGCCGACGCGGGCGGCGATGATCGAGCGGTCGTCGGCGAAGAGCTCGGCGGCCGTAGTGCCCGTGGTCACCACGCGCTCTTCCCGATCGGGTTCGCGGTTGATGATTACCCGGACGTCCGTCACCGGTCTCTCCTGACGTGCTGGATTCAGAGGACGCAGCACAACGCTGCGCCTGACGATGGTACCGAGAGCGGTGACCCCACCGTCACCTCCGTACCCTTCCTACTCCCCCCGCCCCTCCCCCAGGGTCTTGAGCAGCCGCTCCCGCTCGGCCTCCTCCAGTCCGCACGGTTCCGGGCCGGTGGGCCGGACGAGTCGGCGGAAGCCGCCGCGCCGTTCCAGCCGGCCGCTGATCCGCACGGGGGTGCCGGCCAGGTGGGCCTCGACGGCGGTCCGGTAGGCGGGGTCGGGCAGCCGGACCTTGACCTCGTCGACCTCGGCTCCGCCGAGCACCCGCAGCCGTACGCTGCCCGGACCGGCGGGGTCGGCGCGCTTGAGGCGGACGACCAGGCCGACGAGGGTGACGGCGACGGCGGGCTCGATGCGCTCCAGCAGGTCGGCGGCCTCGCCGAGGGCGGGCAGGTCGCCGGGCGAGAACTCGACGGCGATCCGGCGGTCGCCGAAGCCGCCCGGGGTGCCGGCGGCGGCGGACCAGGCGACGGTGAACCGGCCCGCGGTGGCGCCGCGCACCAGCTCCTGGACGGATTCGACCAGTTCGCGGCTGACGCCGGACTGGACGGCGTTCTCGAAGGCCTCGCCGCCGCCGCTGACCCGCCGGTAGTCGACGGCGTCGCGCAGCGCCTCCAGCGCGCGGACCAGGGTGGTGACCGCGGCCCGGCCCTCGGGGGCGGGCGTGTAGGCGGTCAGACCGGAGCCGCCGGTGACGACCAGGACGCGGTCGAGGAAGTCGCCGGCCCAGGTGTCAAGGCGGGCGCCGAAGTAGGCGGCGCGGGTGCGGCCGGCCTTGGCGCCGGCGGCGAGCATGGCGCGGGCGGCGTGCCGGAGCCGTTCGGTGTCGTCCCAGGGCGCGGCGCCGGGGGCGGTGGTCCCGTGGGGTGCGGCGAGGTCGCGGTGCCACTGCAGCTCGTCGCCGGGGACGGCCAGGGCGAGCAGGATGGCGCGGGCGGAAGGGCTGGCGGAGCGGGCCAGCGCGGTAACGGCGTCGGTGAGCAGGTCGACGGCGTCGTCGAAGCCGTCGCCGGCGGGGACGAGCAGGCTGACACCGGGGTCGGTGCCCTCGGGGGGCGTCCAGCGGCCGTAGCGGGCGGAGGGCCCGCCGCGCCGGACCCAGCCGTGCCGGGCGAGCAGGGTGGCGAGCACCGCGGGGTCGACGGCGGCCGGATCGGGCAGCGGCCCGGTCTGCGGCGGTTCGCCGAGCGTGGGACGCATCGGCCCGTGGGGCAGTGTCATGGGGCGGCTCCTCCCGGCCGGGGCCGGGCCGTCACGGGCTGCCGCCCGCACCGACCCGGGCCATGATGTCGCACAGGGCGCGGTCGTCGAAGACCTTCGCGGTGGGGACGCGGACGTTGGTGCGGCGCTGTCCGGTGACGGGGTGGCCGGCCAGGTTGACCCAGTAGCAGCAGTGTCGCAGTTCGAGGGCGTCGGGGCGGGCGGCGAGCCAGCGGTCGACGCGGCGGGGCAGCAGCATGACGACGAGGATCCGGGGCACGGCGACCCGGGGGCGGGCGAGCTTGCGCAGGTGGTCGTTGTCGAGGGTGAAGGAGAAGAACGCGCCGCGCGGGTCGGGGGCGATCTGCTGGGTGGCCTTCAGCTGGATCTTGACGGTGACCTCGTCGTCGACCTCGTGGCTGCGCGAGCCGTGGCTGACCTGCCAGTCGATGCCGTTGTCGGGGAACGGCTGGGAGAGCGAGCAGCCGGCCGCGGCCACGACCGCGTGCAGGTAGCCGACCTGCAGGGTCTCCATGCAGGCGGTCACCGCCAGGTCGCCCCGCAGGACGTCCGCCGCCTCCTCGGGCTGCGGCTGCGTCAGCGCCATGACCGTTCGTCCTCCCCCGTCCCCCGGGCCCGTCCGGATTCGAACAGGGCGCCCGTGGGCAGGGTGCCCGGCCGGTGCGGCGCCAAACGGTTGAGGGGGCGTCAGGGGCGGGTATCACCGTGGCGGGAACGCGCTGTTTTCGAGGGGCAGTCATGCAGCAGCACTGGTTCACCGGCCCGCTCGCCTCCTTCGACACCGAGACCACCGGCGTGGACGTCGAGACCGATCGCATCGTCTCGGCCGCCCTGGTCGTCCAATCCGCCCCGGGCACGGCCCCGGTGGCCACCGGCTGGCTCGCCGACCCCGGCGTGCCGATACCCGACGGCGCCCGCGCGGTGCACGGGATCAGCGACGAGACGGTGCGGGCGCACGGGCGGCCGCCCGCGGTGGTGGTGGCGGAGGTCGCCGCCGCGCTCGCCGAGCAGGCGCGGGCCGGACGTCCGCTGGTGGTGATGAACGCGCCGTACGACCTGACGCTGCTGGACCGGGAGCTGCGCCGGCACCGGGGGGTGTCGCTGGCCGAGGCGATCGGTCCGGCGGCGCTGCTGGTGCTGGATCCGCGGGTTCTGGACAAGTACGTGGACCGCTACCGCCGGGGCCGGCGGACGCTGACCGACCTGTGCGCGCACTACGGGGTGGAGCTGACCGGGGCGCACGACGCGGGGGCGGACGCGACGGCCGCGCTGGAGGTGGTGCGGACGATCGGCGCGCGGTACCCGGGGGCGCTGGGCGGGCTGACGGCGGCGGAGCTGCACCTGCGGCAGGCGGTCTGGCACGCGGCGCAGGCGCGCGGGCTGCAGGCGTGGTTCGACCGGTCGGGGGCGGACGAGCGGGTGGACCTGTCGTGGCCGCTGCGACCGGCCCGGTGCGGCTGCGGCCGCCGGCTGTCGCCGGAGCACGAGTGCGAGGTGGCGGCGTAGCCGGCCGGGCCCGGGAACGCCGCAGGCCCTGACCGGTCTTCCGATCAGGGCCTGCGTGCTGTCCGGTGGGCGATACTGGGATCGAACCAGTGACCCCTTCGGTGTGAACGAAGTGCTCTCCCGCTGAGCTAATCGCCCGGGCAACGAGAAGAACTCTAGCACCATTCGGGCGGTGTCGTACAACTCGTTCGGGGAGTGCCGCCCGACGCATCCGCAGAACTCCTGCGCGACGCGGAAGGTGACTGAGCCTCAGCACATTCCCGGCACCGTTCGGCGGATTGCGGAAATACATGTGAGGCCCAGCCGATAATCGGCTGGGCCTCACATATCACAATGCATTCCGGTGGGCGATACTGGGATCGAACCAGTGACCCCTTCGGTGTGAACGAAGTGCTCTCCCGCTGAGCTAATCGCCCGGGTGCAGGGAAAACATTACCGCATCCCGGGGGGTGGTCCGAACACGCCGCCTCCCCCGGACGGCCCCGCCCGCGCGAGGCGGCGGGCGGGGCGGGCGGCTCAGTCCTCGTGGATCTTCCAGGGCATGACCAGCCCGTACTTCCAGAGGTACCAGCCGCCGAGCGCGGCGATCAGCGTCAGGCCGATCACGGTGAGCGTCAGGTTGCGGCGCCGGACCCGCGGGTCCAGGGCCTTCTGCGCGGCCTCGGCCACCTTGCGGCGGGTCCAGCGCAGGGCCAGCTGGGCCCAGACGAACTCGGTCGCCCAGATGCCCATGCCGAGGAAGATGACCACCCAGCCGGGGCCGGGCAGCGGGAGCATGATCACTCCGAGCACCACCACGGCGAGGCCGACCAGGAAGACGGCCACCTGCCAGCTCAGGTGCAGCGGGCGGGAGCGGCGGATGAACCGCGGGGCGCGCGAGCCGAGCGGCTTGCCGCCCTCGGCACCGCCCTCCGGTCCCCCCTCGTCGCCCGCACCCGTCGGCACCCCCGTGTCGTCCGGCACGATCCCGTCCCCCGTTCCGGTGTTCCCGCCCGCGTCCCCGCGTGCCTCGTCGCTTCGCACAGTCATGCCAGGAAACTAACCGAGAAGGGGTCCGGTAATCGCCCGGCGGGCACTCTGTGGCGATTCCGCAATGCGCCGTAAGGGGTACGACTCGCGCCCGAATCGGGACAGAGGGGTTTACATCGGTCGTGGAGGTGGGATGGTCCGTTCGCCGACGTGCGATTCCCCGAGCGCACACTGAGCGAAAGGCCATGGCGCTTATGAACACCACGGTCAGCTGCGAGCTGCACCTGCGCCTCATCGTGTCCAGCGAGTCCTCACTGCCCGTCCCCGCGGGCCTTCGCTACGACACCGCCGACCCCTATGCCGTGCACGCCACCTTCCACACCGGCGCCGACGAGACCGTGGAGTGGGTGTTCGCCCGAGATCTCCTTGCGGAGGGGCTGCACCGACCCACCGGTACGGGCGACGTCCGGGTGTGGCCCTCGCGCAGTCACGGGCAAGGGGTGGTCTGCATCGCCCTGAGCTCTCCGGAAGGAGAAGCCCTGCTGGAGGCCCCGGCCCGGGCGCTTGAGTCGTTCCTCAAGCGGACGGACGCCGCCGTGCCCCCCGGCACCGAACACCGTCACTTCGACCTCGACCGGGAGCTGTCCCACATCCTCGCCGAAAGCTGACCCCGACCGGTGGCGGTCACACCCCGCTGTCGGCGGGGTCGTAGCCCCTGCCGTCAACCGCAGCCGTCCTACTCGGGGGCACGGCAGCACGATCAGCCGCGCACGACGCGGTCTCGGGGCCGGTGACGAAACGGTTCTCTCCCCAGCGGAGCGGGCCGCCAGCACCGAAGGCGCCCGGCACCGGAGCCGGCCATCCCGCGGATGGCCGGCCTCGCTGCCGGGCGCGGCCGTTTTCCGCAGGAACGTCCGCACATCCTGGCGGAATCCGTACGCGTCTTCGACACAAGCCGCCGCCGCACGCCGCACGGCCCCGGTAAGGTCTGGGAATGACCCGTAGTCGCGGGGTGCCCACGGCCCCCTCCGCGCGAGGAGCCTCCAGTTGCTGATCACCCATGACACCGAGTGCGCGCTGAGCATCCTCGTCGAGCTGCTCAACACCGCACCCGAGGTGTGCGGCACCGAGCTGCTGCCCGACGTGGCCGCGCTGGACGCGTTCGTGGGCCGGCAGGAGATCAGCGAGGTCGACTCGCTGACCGACGACGACCTGCGGCGGGTGCACGAGCTGCGCTCGCGGCTGCGCGAGGTCTTCGGCACGGAGTCCACCGAGGAGGCCGCCGAGCTGGTCAACGCGGTGGTCGCGGCGGCCGGCACGACCCCCCGGCTGACCAACCACGACCACCACGGGTGGCACATCCACTACTTCGCGCCGCACGCCGCCCTGGGCGACCACCTGGCCGCCGAACTCGGCATGGCGCTGGCGTTCATCCTCACCGCGGGCGAGCGCGAACGGCTGCGCCGCTGCGAGGCGCCGGACTGCGCGCGGGTCTTCGTGGACCTCTCGCGCAACCGCTCGCGCCGCTACTGCGACAGCCGGACCTGCGGGAACCGGCTGCACGTGGCCGCCTACCGGGCCCGCCAGCGCTCGGCGGACACGGTCGCGTCGGCCTGAGCGGCCCCCGGGCGGCCCCCGGCGGCCGGGGCGCCGTTCTCAGATCCCGCGGCGGCGCAGGATCTCCTCGATGTCGTCGAACTCGCCGCCGAGGCCGTCGTCGCCCTTGCCCCGTCCGGTGGCCCTGGCCTTCTCGGCGCGCTTCGGCGCCGGCTGGGCGGCCGGGCCGGCGGCGGGAGCCACGGCCGGACGGACCGGGGCGGGCCCGGCGGCGGGCGCGGCGTCCTCGCGTCCCTCGGTCACGGCGCCGCGCCGGCCCACCCAGCGGGTGGTGACGAGCAGCCCCGCCGAGATCGCCAGCAGCACGATGCCGGTCCAGACCCGGGGGTCGAAGACCAGCTTGACCGCCCAGTCGGCGATCTCGTCGCCGATCGTCCGGGCCACCGGGAACAGGCCGGTCAGGTAGAGGCCCGCGGGCAGCAGCGCGACGGCGAACCAGCGGGTCGCGGAGAGGAAGCGCCGGCGGTAGGCGCGCAGGCCCGCCACGGCCACGCCGGCCGCCGTCAGCGTGAACGCGACCGCCGCCGTCAGCACGGCCGCCTCCTCGCGGTCCGCGATCCGGCCCTCGTTCCGGCCGTCGGACCGCCATTCGGACTGTCAGTCGGACTGATCATCTCGTCGGACCTCCCATGGTTCCGGTCTGGCGAACTGGCCGGACCCGGTCGCCGAAACGGCACAGGTCCCACTGATGGAACACTGGGGGCATGATCGAAGGTTCCCTCCCCCGTCTCGAGTTCTGGTGCGAGCTCCAGTGCCCGGACTGCCGCACCGCCCTGGCCGACGTCCGCACGCTGCGCGCCCGCTACGGCGACGCGCTGCCGATCGAGCTGCGGCACTTCCCGCTGGAGAAGCACAAGCACGCCTACGCCGCCGCCGAGGCCGCCGAGGAGGCGTTCGCCCAGGGCCTCGGCTGGCCGTTCGTCGAGGCGCTGCTGGAGCGGGTCGAGGAGCTGGAGGCGCGCGGCACCGAGGTGCTGCTGGCGGTGGCCCGCGAGGTCGGGGTGGACGCCGAGGAGGTGGACACCGCGCTGGTGGACGGGCGGCACATGCTGACCGTCGACGCCGACCAGGCCGAGGGCCGGGCGATCGGGGTGACCGGCACGCCGACGTACGTGATCGCCGGGCAGCGCCTCGACGGCGGGAAGAGCCAGGACGGCCTGCTGGAGCGCGTCGTCGCCGCCGTCGAGGCCGCGAAGGCGTCCTGATTTGCGGCGGTTCGCCGGCCCGCCGTCACAGCAGTGACTTCCCGTACACCCGGTTGGTGACCCGGTAGCCGAGCGACTCGTAGAGGCGGATCGCGACCTCGTTGCCGCTGAAGACGTTCAGCCCGAGGTCGCGGACGCCCGCCGACAGGCAGACCCGCTCGGCGAGGCGCATCAGCGTCCGGCCGTGGCCGCGGCCCCGGTGCGCGTCGGCCACCTCGACCACCATCACCCAGGCCAGCGGGGCGCCGTCGGGCAGGTCGCGCAGCCGCAGTGCCAGCCAGAGCGAGCCCAGCGGCTCCTCCCCCGCCCCGTACAGGCGGCGCAGCGCGACGCCCGCGGTGTCCGCGCCCTGCGGCAGGAGTCTCGCGTGGTCGGCGTCGGACTTGGCGCGGGCCTCCTCCTCGCCGAGGCCGGAGGAGCGCAGGTCGTGCAGGTATCCGGCCTTGGCCTCGGCCAGCCAGGCCGGGAACTCGGCGGCGCCGATCGGGCGGGCGGCGGCGCCGATCGGCAGGGCGGGCGGGGTGTCCAGCCGTTTGACCATGTTCCGCATCCGCTCGGTGTAGCCGAGGGTGACCGCGAGCGAGCGGGCGATCTGCGCGGCCTCGGGGATGTCGGCGTCCACCCGGGTGCAGCCCCAGCCGCGCAGCACCTCCTCCGCGGCCAGCGCGCCGATCGTCCCGCGCCCCCGGCCGCGGCCGCTGTTGACCTCCAACTCTGCTATCTCTCCCCAGAGTTGGCTGCCACGTGGGACGGCGGTGGTGCGCAGGCCGCCGACCGGGCGGCCGTTGACGCAGATCTGCCAGCGCCGGGTGCGGCCGCCGACGGGGGTGGGGGTCTCCGGGCTCTCGGGGCGCAGCGTGGTGGTCATGTCGGGGTCCCTTCCCCGCCGTCCGGCTCTTCTACCGGTCCGGACGCCGCCGGGCCCGCCGGGGGTTCCCTCGGCGGGCCCGGCGGGCGGGTGCTCAGGGGTCGAGGTCGTCGCCGCTGCGCTGGGCGAAGGCGGCCATGGCCTTGGCGGTGACCGGGCCGGGGCCGGGCAGTTCGCGGTCGTCGACGCGGGTGACGGCCTGGACGTCGCGCAGGGAGGAGGTCAGGAAGATCTCCTCGGCCTCCTGGAGGGCGTCCAGCGGAAGGTCGGCCTCCTCGGCGCCGCACCAGTCGACGACGAGCTGCCGGGTGATGCCGGCCAGGCAGCCGGAGGCGAGCGGCGGGGTGAGCAGGCGGCCGCCGAGGACGACGAAGACGTTGGAGCCGGTGCCCTCGCAGAGCCGGCCGGCGGTGTTGGCGAGCAGGGCCTCGGAGGCGTGCGCGCGGTGGGCGGCGGCGAGGGCGACGACGTTCTCGGCGTAGGAGGTGGTCTTGAGGCCGGCGACGGCGCTGTGCTCGTTGCGGCGCCAGGGGACGACCGTGACGGCGGTGGTGTCGGGGCGGCGGGTGGCGGTGCCGAGGGAGGCGACCAGGGTGGGGCCGGTGTCGCCGCGCTCGGAGCCGAGCGGCGCGGTGCCGCCGGTGTAGGTGAGGCGCAGGCGGCCGAGCGGCATCGGGTTGGCGGCGAGGACGGCGGCGCAGGCCTCGCGGACCAGGTCGTGGTCGGGGTCGGGCAGGCCGAGGCCGCGGGCGGAGCGGGTGAGCCGCTCCAGGTGGCGGGTGACGGCGAAGGCCTTGCCGTCGAGGGCCTTCATGGTCTCGAAGACGCCGTCGCCGGTGGTGAGTCCGTGGTCCAGGACGGACAGGGCCGGGTCGGCGGAGTCGACGAGGGTGCCGTTGACCCAGCTGGTGGTCGGGTGCTGCATCGCGGGGTGCTCCTCGCGGGACGGGCGCGGGCCGGCCGGCTGCGGGTGGCGGCGCCGGGTCCGGTCCGTGTCGGGGTTCAGTCGGAGTCGGGACGGATGTCGGTGCCCGACGCTATCGCGACCAGACGGGCGGCCTTCAGTTCGGTTTCCGCCCATTCGCGGTCGGGGTCGGAGCCCCAGGTGATGCCGGCGCCGGTGCCGAAGCGCAGCTCGGGCGCCGCGGGGTCGGTCCGGTCGATCCAGAAGGTGCGGATACCCACGGCGAGTTCGGCCTCGCCGCGGTCGGCGTCGACCCAGCCGACGGCGCCGCAGTAGGGGCCGCGCGGGGCGGTCTCCAGGGCTTCGATGATCCGCAGGGCGCTGGACTTGGGGGCGCCGGTGACGGATCCGGGCGGGAAGGTGGCGGCGAACAGCTCGGGCCAGCCGGCGTCCGGGCGCAGGGTGCCCTCGACGGTGGAGACCAGGTGGACCAGGCCGGGGTGCTTCTCGACCGCGCACAGGTCGGGCACGGTGACGCTGCCGGTGGCGCAGACCCGGCCGAGGTCGTTGCGGACCAGGTCGACGATCATCACGTTCTCGGCGTGGTCCTTGTCGAGCAGGTCGTGCTCGGTGCGGCCGGTGCCCTTGATCGGGCCGGAGGAGACGGTGCGGCCGGTGCGGCGCAGGTAGAGCTCGGGCGAGGCGGTGGCGATCTCCACGCCGTGCCCGGGCAGCCGGATCGTTCCCGCGTAGGGGGCCGGGTTGCCGTGGGCGAGCAGGCCGGTGAGGGCGTCGACGTCGGAGCGGGCGGGGTCGGGCAGCGGCGCGGAGAGCACCCGGCAGAGGTTGGCCTGGTAGACCTCGCCGGCCGCGATGTGCTCGCGGACGCGGCGCACGCCCGCGGTGTAGGCGGCGCGGTCGAGCGAGCTGCGCCAGGCGCCGGCGGACGGGCCGCGCCAGCCGGCGCCGGAGGGCGGGGCGGGGGCGGGGCGGACGTCGTCGAAGCGGGCGCAGGTGAGGCGGCCCTCGAAGTCGTGGGCGACGGCCCACCAGCCGGCGGAGTCCAGGGCTGCGGGGTCGGAGGTGACGTCGCGCAGTCCGGTCGCTAGGCGGCCGCCGAAGCGGGCGAGGGGGTGCTGGGGGGCGGGGTGGCCGGACACGGTTCTCCTGCACGGGGCTTTGCTCGGGTTGCGGTGCCTGAAGTGTAGGTCGGGGGGCGCGAGCAGAGCCGGGCGTCACGCGGGCGTACGCCGGGTGACCTGCGGGTGTCACCCACGGTGTCGATCGCCCCCCGCGGCACCCGTTCGGGCCGGTCCGCGCGGGGGCGGACGGCGGGCGTCCGCCGGGCATGCTGCGGGAACGGATTTTTAGCTGGCCCGGGAATCCGCTAGAGTTCAACACGTCGCCAGGGAGCGCAGCCGGGAAAACCGGTGAAGATCCCGGGAGACAGGCGGACGTGGCTCAGTTGGTAGAGCATCACCTTGCCAAGGTGAGGGTCGCGAGTTCGAATCTCGTCGTCCGCTCGATGAAGGACAGTGTAAGATCGTCCTTCAGTGTTGCCTGGTGGAGTGGCCGAGAGGCGAGGCAACGGCCTGCAAAGCCGTCTACACGGGTTCAAATCCCGTCTCCACCTCCAAGAGGCTCACCCGGCTCCGCCGGGTGGCCTCCCCGCGCGATTAGCTCAGCGGGAGAGCACTACCTTGACACGGTAGGGGTCACTGGTTCAATCCCAGTATCGCGCACCATGCCCGGCCCTGCCGGACACCTGCCCCGCGCGATTAGCTCAGCGGGAGAGCACCACCTTGACACGGTGGGGGTCACTGGTTCAATCCCAGTATCGCGCACGTCGGATCTTCGGTGATCTTCGGATCCCGGGGTTCGTTGCGGTCGCACCGCATCCGCGCGATTAGCTCAGCGGGAGAGCACTACCTTGACACGGTAGGGGTCACTGGTTCAATCCCAGTATCGCGCACGTCGGGCCCTCCGGGGCCTGCTGCAGGAACGCCTTACCAGGCGCGATTAGCTCAGCGGGAGAGCACTACCTTGACACGGTAGGGGTCACTGGTTCAATCCCAGTATCGCGCACAGTGACGGCCGGGGCCGCGACTCGTAACGGGTCGCGGCCCCGGCCGTTTCGGCGTTCCGCGGTGCTCGGTGGTGTTCCCCGGTGCTCCGGGGTGTTCCGTGGGGGGTGCGGCAGAAGAGCCGCGTACGGTCGCCCTCACCGACGTCCGTACGCGGCGTCTCCGCCTGCCGGGGCGCTCTGCGCGCCGCTCTCGCCCGTCCGCGTGTCATCGCGGGCGCGGCCTCCCCGGCGGCACTGGCTCCCCGTCCCCAGGGGATCAGTGCCTGCTTCGGTGGGCACCCGGGGTGCCCGTCCCGTCAGTGGCCGATCAGCTCGGCCACCGCCTGGGCCTGGTTCGCCATCTGCTCCCAGCCGCCGAACAGAACGGCCAGCAGCACCGCGCAGGGCAGTGCCATGGCCACCGCCACCGCCGGGTGCCTGGTGGGCTCCGCGGCGCCGCGCTGGGTGAAGGCCGGCCGACGGCGGCGGGAGGTGGATCCCATGGGCTGCGGTGCCATGCCCTTGACTCCTCTTGCTGAACTCGGCCGGTGGATGGACGGTGGTGCACGTGGACGCGGTGGACGGCTTACCTCGGGGGACGAGCTCCCCGTCCACCGCTGAGAACAACGGTATGGCGGGAGGGGGTTGGCGGGCGTCATGCCGTCGTACTGTTCTCCGGGCCTCCCGGAGGATGACGATCCGACCTGGGGAGTACTACCGCAGGGGGAGACGTCCGCGACCCGGTCCCAGGGGGAACCCTGAGAGGGGACCCCGAGAAACGATTCGGCGGCGCACGATCCGGAAGACAGTCCAAGATCCGACAATCGGACGGTGGCTTCAGGTGTTGCGTATCAGCACACCGCAGCGGGCAGTCCGTAAGCTGTGCCAGACAGGAACTGACGACGCCCCATCCGACGGGGCCTCACCCACAGTCTGACGGGGAAACGAGAATGGCGATGATGCGGCTGAGGCGTGAGGACCCCCGCATCGTCGGGCCGTACCGCCTGCACCGGCGGCTGGGAGCCGGTGGCATGGGCGTGGTCTACCTCGGGTCCGACCGCCGGGGGCAGCGCGTCGCGCTCAAGCTGATCCGGTCCGAGCTGGCCGAGGACGTCGAGTTCCGCACCCGCTTCGCCCGCGAGATCGCCGCCGCCTCCCGGATCCGCGGCGGCTGCACCGCCCGCGTCATGGGCTCCGACATCGAGGCCGACCGGCCCTGGCTGGCCACCGCGTACGTCCCAGGGCCGTCGCTGTACAAGCGGGTCGGCGACGAGGGGCCGCTCGGCTGGCCCGAGGTCGCCCGGATCGGGGCCGCGCTCGCCGACGGGCTCGTCAAGGTGCACGAGGCCGGCGTCGTCCACCGCGACCTCAAGCCGTCCAACATCCTGCTGTCGCCGCGCGGGCCGCGGATCATCGACTTCGGCATCGCCTGGTCGCGCGGCGCCAGCACGCTCACCCACGTCGGCACCGCCGTCGGCTCGCCCGGCTTCCTCGCCCCCGAGCAGGTCCGCGGGGCCGCCGTCACGCCCGCGACCGACGTCTTCGCCTTCGGCGCGACCCTCGCGTACGCGCTCACCGGTGACACCCCGTTCGGCTCCGGGGCCTCCTCCGAGGTCATGCTCTACCGGGTCGTCCACGAGGAGCCCGACCTGGCCGCGGTGCCGCCGCAGCTGGCGCCGCTGATCCGGGCCTGCCTGGCCAAGGAGCCGGCCGAGCGGCCCGGCGCGGCCGCGCTGCACGAGCGGCTGAGCGAGCTGGCCGTGCGCGGCGCGGCGGCCGGTCCGGGTCCCGTGCCGGGCGGCGCGACGGGCCAGGGCTCCGGCGGGCCGTTCGGCCGGGCCCGCGGGGCCGCGCGCGGCCAGCAGGCGGCGGCCGGGGCGGCCGGCGGCGCGGGCACGGGCTG
>NZ_JBHJUI010000025.1:0-106296 GCF_042268405.1 Kitasatospora sp. NPDC056184
AGCCGACAAATCCCAAACAGGACAGTCGAGACGTCAGTCAGGCGGCGAGTCAGACCCACCCGCAGCGTCACCACGAACATCATCACTGTCAGGCGAAGACGACGGTCCGGGTGCCGTTCAGCAGCACCCGGTGCTCGCTGTGCCACTTCACCGCGCGGGCCAGCGCCTGGCACTCGACGTCCCGGCCGAGCGCCACCAGCTGGTCCGGGGTGATGTCGTGGGTCACCCGGGCCACCTCCTGCTCGATGATCGGGCCCTCGTCGAGGTCGGCGGTGACGTAGTGCGCGGTGGCGCCGATCAGCTTCACCCCCCGGGCGTGCGCCTGGTGGTACGGCTTGGCGCCCTTGAAGCTCGGCAGGAAGGAGTGGTGGATGTTGATCACCTTGCCGGAGAGCTCGGTGCACAGCCGGTCCGACAGCACCTGCATGTAGCGGGCGAGCACGACCAGCTCGACGTTCTCCTCGGCGACCAGGTCCAGCAGCCGCTGCTCGGCCTCGTCCTTGTTCTCCCGGGTCACCGGGATGTGGTGGAACGGGATGCCGTAGCCCTCGGTGAGGTCGCGGAAGTCGGTGTGGTTGGAGACCACCGCGGCGATCTCCACCGGCAGCGCGCCGATCCGGGTGCGGAACAGCAGGTCGTTCAGGCAGTGCCCGAACCTGCTCACCATGAGGACGATCCGCAGCTTCTCCTCGCTCGGGTGGATCTGCCAGTCCATCCCGAAGGAGGCCCCGATCGCGGCGAAGCTCGCCCGCAGCTTGTCGACGGTCACCGGCTCGGCGGCGGAGAAGTGCACCCGCATGAAGAACAGACCGCTGTCCCCGTCACCGAACTGCTGGCTGTCGATGATGTTGCACCCGGTCATGAAGAGGTAGCTGGAGACCGCGTGGACGATGCCCTGCTTGTCGGGGCAGGACAGCGTGAGGACGTACTGGGCGCTGGCCGGCTGCTGTTCCACGGTGGGGGTATCCGTCCTGGGCTCGTGCTGGAGTGAATGCTCCAGCGTGTCACACTCCGGAAGGACCCCCACCGGGCTGCCCGCACTGCGGGACGGGCCGCCCCCGACCTGCGCCGCGTCCCCTCAGACCTGGGTCAGGATCCGCAGCACGTCCAGCGAGCGCGGCGGGACGTCCGGGTCCTCGCCGTCGCCGACCGCCAGCTTCACGTGCGCCTCGCGGGCCGCCCGGACCGCCTCCGGCCAGCCGTGGTGCTCCAGGTAGGCCGAGGCCGGGGCGTCCGCGCCGACCTCGTGCAGGATCCGCACCACCCGCAGCACCGCGACGTCCACCAGGGTGGCCTCGGCGGAGTCCCGGAAGATCGTGCCGACGTACTTCTCGGCCGACCAGCGGTCCAGCCAGGTGTCCTCGACCAGGCGGTAGACGGCGTCGGTGACGTCCCCGTACCCCTCGCGGCCGGCCAGCCAGGCCTCCCGCTGGAACCCGGGGTCGGAGAGCATGTGCAGCGCCGAGCGGAGTCGGGCCCGCCAGCGCCACCAGGGAAGGTCGTTGAGCGGCATGCCGCCCATCGTGCTGGAGCGGTGGCCCGGACGAGAAGGGTTTCGGGCAGACCGATACGAAGATTCTGTGCTGGCGGACATGGGAATCGATCGTACGTTCCCCGACCGTTCGTGCTCCACTCCCGATCTACACGCGTCCCCCCTCGGATTTCCGCCCCCGTTTGCCGGTTGTTGGCTGGACGGTCCTCTCGGCTTGCGACACCGGGGATTGGCTGGAACCGGTGCGCAGCACTGCGCCCAGGGAGGGAAAGACCGATGACCAGCCGTACGGGCTCGTCCCAGGCCATGCACCTGATCGCGGGACGGCGCCGCCGGCGCCCGATCGCTGCCGCCGCGACCGCCGCGGCGCTGCTCCCAACCCTCTTCTCGGCCTCCGCGTGCGGCGGACCGGCCGACGCCGCCACCGGCAGCGGCGACCTCACCGTGATGACCTGGGCGCCGTCCGACACCGGTGCGGCCGACCGCCCCGGGATGACCGCCCTGGCCGAGGCCATCGGCCGGGACATCAACGTCAAGGGCGGCCTGCACGGCCGCCGGTTGCGGGTGATCACCTGCAACGAGCACAACTCCTCCGACGGCGCCAAGGCCTGCGCCCAGCAGGCGGTGGACGCCAAGGCCGTCGCGGTGCTCGGCTCCTACAGCCAGTACGGCGACGACTTCATGCCCGTCCTGGAGCGGGCCGGCATCCCGCTGATCGGCGGCTACGGCCTGTCCCAGCCGGAGTTCAGCAGCCCGCTGTCCTACCCGGTGGGCGGCGGCCTGCCGGCCCTGATCGCGGGCAGCGGCCGGCAGCTGGTGGAGGCCGGCTGCAAGTCGGTCGCGGTGATCCGCCCGGACACCCCGGCCGGCGACAACCTGCTCGGCTCCCTGGGCAACGCGCTCAAGCCGGCCGGGATCAAGCCGCTGGACGTCAAGGCTCCGGAGAAGTCCAACGACTACTCCCCGGAGGTCCGCAAGGCGATCGGCGGCGACCAGCCGGGCAACTGCGTCACCAGCGCGCTGGGCGCCGAGCCGACCGGCAACCTGCTCGACGCCTTCCGCCGGACCGGCGCGAAGAACACCCGGATCGCCTCGGTGATCGGCAGTGTGCAGCAGTCGGTGGTCGACTCCACCGGCGGCGACAACGGCCCGCTCGCCGGCGCCTTCGTGACCGGCTGGTACCCGCCGGAGTCGGCCAAGATCTGGGACGGCCTGCGCGCGGTGATCCGCGCCGACACCGCCGGCCGGCACATCGACGCCGCCGACCCCGGGGTGCAGACCACCTGGGTGGCCTTCGAGGTGTTCCGCCAGGTCTCCGACCGGCTGGACGCGGCCGGACGGCAGGTCACCGGCAAGACGATCACCGCGCTGCTGGACGGCGGCGAGCAGATCGACGTGGGGCTCACCCCGCCGCTGAACTGGGCGACCACCAACATGCTGCCGAGCACCGAGTCGCCCCGGCTGGTGAACACCTGGGTCACCTACCAGGTGGTCAAGGGCGGGCAGCTGACCCTGCAGCGGCCCGGCTTCGTGGACGTGCGCTGGGTGCTCACCGGGGGCAAGCCGCCGGCCTGATCCACCGCTCCACCCCGCGGTCCCGGGGCCCGGCCGTCCGACGGTCGGGCCCTCGCCGTGCGCGGGCGCCGCCCGGGCCGGCCGGGGTCAGAGGTCGCCGTCGGTGCGGGTCGGCAGGCCGGTCTGGCCGGCGACGGTGTTCCAGAGCCCGGCCGCCTGCTTCTTGGCGGTGGTGGCGGTGCCGCTCGCGGCGACGGCGTTCTTGTAGTGCTGGTTGTCGTTCTTCTTCGGGTCACAGCCGCCCTGGGCGTCCCCGGCCCAGGCCGCGTACTCGTCGTCGGCGGTCGCCGAGGCCGTCCACGCCGCGTTCAGCTGCTCGACCAGCTGCGGGCCGCCGGGCAGCTTGTCGGTCTTCAGCCCCGCCAGCTTGGTCTGGAGCTCCCGGCGCTGGCCGGCCGCGGCGGTCAGCGCCTGCTGCGACTCCGGCAGCTTGTCGCACTTCTGCACCGAGGCGACCGCGCCGATCACGGCCTGCCGGCTGTCGTTGGCGGTGCCGAGCAGATCGGAGAGCGCCTGCGCCTGCGCCTTGACCTCCGGGTTGACCGAGGCGGTCGTCGGGCCGGCGCTCTGGGCGGTCGCGGCCGCCGGACCGCTGCCGCTGACCGGGGGGACGGCCTTCTTCTCCGTGCCGGAGGTGTCGTCGTCGCCGTTCATCAGCACCGCGACCAGGACGGCCGCCGCCAGGCAGCCCGCCACCACGCCGCCGATGAGCAGCTTGGAGGAGGAACGGCCGGCCCGGCCGCCGTCCCGCCCGGCCGGGGCCTCGCCCGGGTACCCGGGCGCGGGCCGGTCGGCGTACGCCTGCGGCGCGGGCGGGTATCCGGCCGCCGCCTGCGGGTCCGCTCCCGGGTACGGCGGCAGGTACTGGGTCGCCTGGGCCGGGTCGGCCGGGTAGCCCGGCTGCGGGGCGCCGCCCCAGCCCGGCTGGGCCGGGATGGCCTGGGTCGGCAGCGCGCTGTCCCCGAGGTACTCCGGCTGCCCGGACGGCTGCCCCGGGTACGGCCCGGCCGGCGGCCCGCCGACCGGGGGCTGACCCACCGGCGGCCGGCCGGCCTGCTGCCCCTGCGGCGGCCCGTACGGCTGTCCCTGCGGCGGCGGGCCGGGGTGCTGCCCCGGCTGCCCCGGCTGCGGCGGACCCGGCTGCTGACCGGGCTCCGGGCGGAACAGGTCGTCCAGGTTGAAGTCACCCGAGTTGGGGTACGAGCGGCGCTGGCTCAACGCGATTCCTCACCTGTGCACGACCGCGCGCTGACGGCGGACCACATCTCGTCGGTTCTTGGGAGCATCACAGTTCCATGGACGTCGCGCCCACGCTACCGGTTCACCGAACCGGCCGACCACGTGGGCGGACCGTCCCTCACCGACCCCGCACGCTGCCCGCCGTCCTCCTCGACGGCCCCCGGCTCAGGCGGCCTCCGCCTCGGCCCGGGCCTGGAACTCGCGGACCACCCGCTGCTCCCGGTAGGGCTCCAGCCGGCGCCGGAACTCGTCCAGGTACTCCACGCCCCGGTTGGACCGCAGCCCGCTCAGCAGCCGGACCGCCTGGGCCCCGGTCTCGCAGGCCCGCTCGACGTCCCGCTGCTGGAGCTGCGCCGTCGCCAGCAGCACGAGGTCCACCGCGCGGCGCCGCACCCGGGTCGGCGGGTGCAGGTCGAGCGCCCGGCGGGCGTAGTGCTCGGCCGGGCCGGCCTGTTCGAGGTCCCGGTGGCAGTGGGCCAACTCGTCGGCGAGGTAGGCGTCGTCGAAGTGGACGATCCAGTCCGGGTCGTCCTCCGGGCGGCGCTTCTCCATCATCTCCAGGGCCTTGGCGGCCACCGCCTCGCAGGCCTTGGCGTCGCCGAGCAGGGCGTGCCCGCGCGCCTCGGCCGCGTAGAACATCGCCATCGCCGTCGGGGTGGCCACCGTCCGGGCGCCCTCCTGGGCGGCCCGGGCCAGCTGGGCGATCTCCCGCGGGTTGCCCAGGGTCGCCGCCAGGTGGCTCATCGAGGCCGCCAGCACGTACCCGCCGTAACCCCGGTCGTCGGCGGCCTGGGCGAGGCGCAGCGCCTGGATGTAGTAGCGCTGGGCCAGGCCCGGCTGGCCGGTGTCCACCGCCATGTAGCCCGCCAGCTCGGTCAGCCGTGCGACGGCGGCGAAGAGCTGACGGCCGGTCTCGTCCCGGTAGGAGCCGCCGAGCAGTCCGGAGACCACGCTGTTGAGGTAGTGCACCACCACCGGGCGGACGTGCCCGCTGCCGAACCGGTGGTCCAGGTCGACCAGCATCGCGGTGGTCGCCTTGACGGCCGCGACGTCGGTCGGGCCGACCCGGGTGCCGCCGGTGCGGGCCACCACCGGGTCGGGCGGGGTGATCAGCCAGTCCCGGCTGGGCTCGACCAGGGCGGAGGCCGCCACCGTCGCCCCGGTCAGGAAGTCCCGGCGCCCGACGTCGCTGCGCCACAGCTCGCAGACCTGCTCCAGCGCGGCGCCCAGGGTCGGCGCGAACTGCAGGCCGATGCCGGAGCTGAGGTTCTTGCCGTCGGCCATGCCGATCTCCTCGACCGACACGCTGCGCCCCAGCTTGCGCCCGAGCGCCTCGGCGATCACCGCCGGGGCCTGCCCGCGCGGCTGCTGGCCGCGGAGCCAGCGCGCGACGGAGGTCTTGTCGTACCGCAGGTCCAGACCGTGTTCGGCACCGCAGAGGTTGACTCTCCGTGCCAGACCGGCGTTGGAGCAGCTGGCCTCCTGGATCAGCTGCTGGAGACGCTCGTTGGGCTGTCGTGCGACAAGTGGTCTCGCGGCCATTTGGGCTTCGCCTCCCCACACCCTCCGGTCCCGGCCGGCGGGCGACGCTTTCTGCTGATCTCTGTTGCCGAGTTGCCGACTGTCCGACCGTTCAAGGAAACTGACACCAGGTTAGCGATCAGCAACGCCACCGGGATACCCACGGTGACGATCCCGACCCCCCACGCGCCCGGGAGAATGCTCCCGTGCGCCCCCACTGCGCCCACCCTGCCTCCCCCCGGCGCGCTCCCGCACGGTCCGCCTCACCGGTTCGGGTGAATCGGCGTCGCGCGGCGCGGCGGCCGGGAACGGGCCGTAACCCCTCTCACGCACGGTAGTTGAGCACCCCGTGGAAGAGATCCCCGCTCCCCCCGACCAGGGCCCCGGCGCCAACCCGCCCCCGCTGCTCACCGAGGCCGTCGGCTACGCCGAGACCCGTCACTGGGAGGTCACCCCGGGCACCTGGCCGGTCGACGGCGACGGGCCGGTGCGCTGTTCCTGCGGCGAGCCGCGCTGCGCTCTTCCCGGCGCCCACCCGATCGACACCGACTGGACGCGCCGGGCGAGCGCGGGTCCGGGCGCGGTGCGGCGGTGGTGGACGGAGCACCCGGAGGCCTCGATCCTGCTGCCGACCGGCCGGTCCTTCGACGTGCTGGACGTCCCGGAGCCGGCCGGCTGCCTGGCGCTGGCGCGGATGGAGCGGATGGAGCTGGCGCTCGGGCCGGTGGCGGCGGTCCCGGCCGCGCCCGGCCGGTCCGGCCGGCGGCTGCACTTCCTGGTGCTGCCCGGTGCGGCGGCCAGGGTGCCGGAGCTGCTCCGCAAGCTGGGGCGGCCGCCCGGCCGGCTGGACCTGGTGGCCCGCGGCGAGGGCGACTGGACGGTGGCCCCGCCGTCCCGGGTCGGCCCGAGCGGCTTCGCCCAGTGGGCCCGCTCGCCCACCGCGCTCAACCGCTGGCTGCCGGACGCCGCCGAGCTGATCGGTCCGCTGGCCTACGCCTGCGGACGCGCCGCGCCGTCCTCCGCCGCCCGGTCGGCCCGCCCCGCGGCGGTGCGCTGACCGCTCCCCCCGACTGCCGCCCTGCGCCGATCGGGTGAGGGCGCGCCCCGCGCGACACCCCGCGCGCCTGTGACGGGCCTTGTCTCCCACCGGAGGCGGGGCCCGTCATACGCATGTGCGGATAAGGCTTCGGTGTACCCGCTGGTCAACGGCGAAAGCCCCTCGTACGAGTGACAGCGCTCAAGGATTGCCTTGATCGTCCGAGTGGGAGAACTCTCAACGTGAGGGGCCGCCGGACGGGGCGCTCGGTCGGGGAAGCCGGGCGAGGCGGACGGGAGGGACGGAGGGGAGACCGGAGGGGAACGGAGGGGACGGGAGGGACAGGGCGGGGCCGTGGTACCGGCCGGGTTCGGGGAGGCCGGTGCCACGGGGAGCGGGAGGGAACGGGAGGGGCCGGACGGGGCCGGGTGCGCGGGGAGCGCCCGGCCCCGTCCGGCGTTGCTCAGGCCTGCGCGACGAAGACGTGCGCGGCGATCTCCTTGCCCAGCTCGGCGGCGTTGTCGCCGGTGCCCACCAGCACCCCGCCGACCCCGGCGCTCACCCGCACCGTCGACCCCGGCCGGACCCCGGCCCGGCGCAGCGTGCGCATGAGGTCGCCGTCGGTCTGGATCGGCTCACCGATCCGGCGGACCACCACGTCGGAGCCGTCCGCGCCCGGCGTCACGGAGTCCAGCGGGACGAGCCCGGCGTCGAAGCCCTCGCCCTCGGCCTTGGCGTCGCCCAGCTCGTCCAGCCCCGGGATCGGGTTGCCGTACGGGGACTGGGTGGGGTGGCCGAGCATGGCGAGCACCTTGCGCTCGACCGTCTCGCTCATCACGTGCTCCCAGCGGCAGGCCTCCTCGTGCACCTGCTCCCACTCCAGGCCGATCACGTCGACCAGCAGGCACTCGGCGATGCGGTGCTTGCGCATCACCCGCACCGCGAGCCGGCGGCCCTCCTCGGTCAGCTCCAGGTGCCGGTCGCCCGCGACGCGCAGCAGTCCGTCGCGCTCCATCCGGCCGACCGTCTGGCTGACCGTGGGACCGCTCTGCTCCAGGCGCTCGGCGATCCGGGCGCGCATCGGGGTGATGCCCTCCTCCTCCAGTTCCAGGATGGTGCGAAGGTACATCTCAGTGGTGTCGATCAGCCCAGACATCGCCGCTGGCTCCGTTCCTCGGTGTCCTCATCGCCAATTCTGACGCACCGCACCGACTACCGGGTCCGCCGCAGGGCGCGGGGCGGCGTTTCCCGCCTGTTGACAGCGGCGCCGATGAGGCAGCACGGTGCTCGCCAGAGCTTTCTCCACCAGTGGTCCGGACCACCGCGACCGCTTCCCCCACCCGGCCGGGCCCCCCACCGGCAGAGAGCGAAGGCAGCAGATGAGCGAGCTGGTCGGCCGGTACTTCGACGCCGCGATCGCCCACCTCCAGCGGGTCCGCACCGAGGAGGCGGAGAACATCGAGGCGGCCGGGGCGCTGCTGGCCGAGGCGGTCTCCGAGGGCCGCCGGATCTTCACCTTCGGCTCCGGCCACTCCTCGCTGGCCGCCCAGGACGTGGTCTACCGGGCCGGCGGGCTGGTCCCGGTCAACCTGCTGGAGGTCCCCGGGATGGCCGGGGTCACGGTGATGCCGGCGCCGCTGTCCAGCGCCCTGGAGCGGGTCTCCGGGCTGGCCACCGCCGCCCTGGACCTCACCCCCGCCACCAGCGGTGACCTGCTGTTCCTCGTCTCGCTCTCCGGTCGCCAGGTGATGCCGGTCGAGCTGGCCCAGCACGCCCGGAACCGGGGCATGAAGGTGATCGGGCTGACCTCGCTCGCCTACCCCGGCGAGATCGCCTCCGGCCACCCCTCCGGCAGCTACCTCAAGGACCACTGCGACGTCGTCCTGGACAACAAGATCGCGGTCGGCGACGGCGAGCTGACCCACCCCGGCGCCGAGACCACCTTCGGCCCCGTCTCCACCGTCGTCACCAGCGCGCTGATGCAGGCCGTGGTCGCCACCGCGGTGGAACGGCTCGCCGACGCCGCGCTCGCCGGCACCGGTGCCACGCCGCCGCTGTTCCGCTCCGGCAACGTGCCCGGCGGCACCGAGTGGAACGCCAAGCAGATGGCCGACAACGCGGACCGGGTCTTCTACACCTTCTGATCGCGCCGGGCCGTTCGCCGTACGGGGGCGGGACCGCCGGTACCGGGCGGCCTACGCCGACCGGCCGACCGGCGTGGACGCCCGTCCCCGACGGCCGGCCGCCGGGCCACCCGACGGACCGCCGACGACCTGGAGCGCGCCCGGGACCGCACGCCCCGCCGTCGGACCGCGCGCCTCCTCCGTCCCACGTCCCCCACGCCGCGTTCCCGTCCGCACCGCCCGGCCCGACCCGGTCCGAGGCGTACCGCGCCTCCGGTCCGGGCAAGTACCGCCGGGGCGGTGGAGCTGCGAGTGGGGGACGGAATGACGTCGGGTACGGGCTGGACGGACCGGGTGCGGGAGCGCGAGCTGCTGCCGGAGCTCTTCTGGGCGGCCGACTCCGCCTCCCAACAGGGGCAGCAGCGGACGGTGCGGCTCGCCGCCGCCGAACTGCTGCTCCTGGTCGCGGCCGCCACGGCCGGCTCCGCCGACGGCACGCCGTGGGCCTGGCTCGCCGCCGTCGCCTACCTCGGCGCGATCGCCCTCTCCGCCGTGACCAGCCGGCAGAACCCGCAGGGCCTCTGGTACGAGGGCCGGGCCGCCGCCGAGTCGGTGAAGACCCTCGCCTGGAAGTTCGCCGTCCGCGCCGACGCCGTCCAGCCGCCCCCGCGCCCGCTGCCGGACGCCGAGGGCCTCTACGGCCTCCAGCTGGGCCGGGTGCTGCACGCCTTCCGGGGCAGCCGCGCGGTCGGCCCCGGCCTGGCCGGCCGGCCCGCGGAGAGCCGGATCACCCCGGCCATGCGCGGACTGCGCGACCAGCCGCTGGCCGTCCGCCGGGACGTCTACCTGCGCGAACGCATCCAGGTCCAGCACGACTGGTACCGCTCCAAGGCCCGCTCCTGCGCCCGCGCCGGCTTCTGGACCGGCGTGGCGGGCGTCGGACTGCCGCTGCTCGGCCTGGTGCTCGCGGTGCTGCGGGCGATGGGCGAGTTCACCTTCGACGCGCTCGGCGCCGTCTCCGCCGTGGCCGCCTCGGTCACCGCCTGGGCCCAGCTGCGCCAGTACCGCCCGCTCGCCGCCGCCTACGGCCTGGCCGCCGACGAGCTGGCCCAGATACGCGCCCAGCTGGCCCACCTCGACGTCGGCGCCCCCGACGCCGAGGAGCTCTGGGCCCGGTTCTCCCGCGACGCCGAGGACGCCGTCTCCCGCGAGCACACCACCTGGCAGGCCCGCCGCGAGGTCAACAACCCCGCCGACCGCGCCTAGCGTCCGGCGGGGCGCGTCTACCGGCCCACCGGGGTGACCGGGTCCTTGCCGGCGAGGACGGCGAGGACGTTGTCGACGGCGAGGTCGCCCATCGCCTGGCGGGTGCGGACGGTGGCGCTGCCGAGGTGCGGGGCGAGGACGGCGCGGTCCTGGGCGAGCAGGGCGGCGGGGACGGCGGGCTCGCGCTCGAAGTTGTCGACGGCGGCGGCGAACAGCGCGCCGGACTCCAGGGCGGCGGCGAGCGCCTCCTCGTCGACGACGCCGGCGGTCATCGAGACCACCACCGCGCCGGGCGGCAGCAGGGCGAGCCGGCGGGCGTCCAGCAGGTGCCGGGTGGCCGCGGTCAGCGGGCAGGTGACGACCAGCACGGGCGAGGTGGAGAGCAGCTGCTCCAGCGGCAGCCACTCGGCGCCGTCGGCCTGCTCGGGCGGGAGCGGGGTGCGGTTGTGGTAGCGGACGGGCATGTCGAAGCCGCCCGCCCGGCGGGCCACCGCCCGGCCGATCCGGCCCATGCCGAGCACGCCCAGCGGGGTGCCGGTCAGTTCCAGGCCGAGCAGGAAGTTCGGCGCCCACGCCCAGGCCCCGCCGGAGCGCAGCAGCCGCTCCCCCTCGCCGAGCCGGCGGGTGGCGGCCAGCAGCAGGGCCCAGGCCATGTCGGCGGTGGCGGCGGTCAGCACGCCGGGGGTGTTGGTGACCGGGATGCCGCGCTCGGCACAGGCCGCGAGGTCGACGTTGTGGTAGCCGACCGCGTGATTGGCCACCACCCTGAGCCCGGGACCGGCCGCGTCGAGGAGTTCCGCGTCCACCCGGTCGTCCAGGGTGCTGATCAGCGCCCGGCGGCCGCGGACGGCCGCGAGGAGGTCCGCGCGCTCCATCGGCAGGTCGGAGTCGTGCACGGTGGCCGGCAGGTTCGCGGTGAGCCGTTCGACGACACCGGGCGCGAGACGGCGGGTGACCAGGACCGGGGGCAGCTCGTTCATGAGGTCTGAATCTACGCTCCGCCCCCTCGCCGCGGCCGGACGAGGGGGCGGGTGAGAGGTCCCGGACGTCGTGGACGGCCGGCGACGCCTGCGGCCGACCGCCCTAGAGAACGGGCTGCCGCGGCAGGGGGAGCCAGGAGTCGACCGACTCGCGGGCCCCGGCGGCGAAGCGGTGGCCGAGCGGGGTCAGGGCGCCGCTGGTGGCCAGCAGGTCCACGGCCGCGTCGGTCAGGGCGCGCCAGTGGGTGAAGCGGGCCTGCGCGGCCTCGTCCGCGCGGGCGCGGGTGCCCCAGAAGGCGGTCACCGCCAGGTGGGCGTAGACCGCCTGGAAGAGGGAGCCGATCGGGCGTGGGGAGAGGCCGAAGGCCTCGAACAGGCGGGTGTCGGTGCGGTCGTACAGCTCCCAGCGGTCGAGCACTGCGCCCAGCTTCACGTGCTGGAACTCGTGGGCCAGCAGCAGTGCCAGCGTCGGCGCCGTGCGCGGCCGGGCGATGCCGACCGCGCCGAAAGCCTGCCGGGCCGCCGAGCTGACGTCCCTCCCGTCGGCCCCCGGCCGCAGCGGAGTCACGGTGGTCAGACCGGCCCACAGCCCGGCCGCGTACGCGGGCAGGTCGCGGTCGAGCAGCTCGGCGGCCTCCGCCAGGTCCCGTGCCCAGCAGGCGTACTCGGCGGCGCCCAGCCGGTCCGCCACCGGCCAGCGGTGGGCGGCGCGCTGGGGGTCCACGTCCTCCAGTGCGAGCACGCGCCCTCCCGCCAACCCGATCCGCCGCACCGGCTGCCAGCGCGGGTCGCCCGGGCCGGTGAGGGTGCCGTCGTCGGTGCGCGCCGTCCAGCCCGTCCGTCCGCCGGTGACCAGCGCCTCCCGGGCGCCCCCGCCCAGCACCAGCCGGCCGAGGGTCGGCAGGTGCAGCACGCCCTCCCGGAGCGGCACCGCCACCGCGTCCCCGCGCCCCGCCAGGACGGCCGCCGCGGCGGCCAGTTCGGCCAGCGTGCCGAGCCCCGCGCCCGGGTCGCCGCCCAGCCGTCGCGCCGCCCAGGCCCGGACGTACGGGTGGGCCACCACCACGTCCACGGCGCCGGGTTCGGCCGCGTCGAGGTCGGCGAGCAGCTCCCAGGCGGCCGAGCGGGCCAGCCCCGAGGAGCCGTGCACGGCGGCCAGCATCGCCCGGGTGAGGGCGAGTTGGGAGCGGGCCAGGGTGCGGACGGTCTCCGGCCCGCCCAGTCCCCGTGCCAGTTCGCCCAGTTGCGCGTCGCCGAGCTCCGGCCCGGCGACGTCCACCGGCGGAGCCGGACGCCGTCCGCCCCCGGCGCGGGCCGCCAGGCCGTCGATCAGCGCCCGCAGGTCCGCGCAGTACACCGAGGGGTGGTCGAAGGAGCCGTCCCGGTAGCGGTGCGCGTACAGGCCCCCGCCGCAGGAGCGCACCACCGGGCAGGCCCGGCAGGTGGCGTTCAGCCCGGCCAGGCCCGACTGCCGGGCGGCCGTCCCGGGGTGCCGGGCGACCTCGTCGAGGCTGTGCCGGAAGACGTCCATCCCGGTGGCGGGCGCGCCGTCGTACGCCGTCCGCAGGCTGTCCGCCTGCTCGTACGTCCCGTCCGTCTCCAGCACCACCAGGTCGACCGGCTCCAGCCCGAGCGCCTCGCCGAGGCCGGGCAGCCCGGACAGGGTGCGGTGCACCGAGTCGAAGGTGCGGACGGCGAACGGGCGGCCGTCCGCCTCCCACTGCGCGTGGGCGGCCAGCAGCCAGTGGGCGTACGGCGTCGCGCCCGCCCCGGCGGGCCGTTCGGGCGGACGCTCCCAGGTGGCGTGCGGGAGCAGGAAGTCCACGGCGGGCGGCTCCAGTTCGGCGAGCGCCCGGTAGACGGCGAGCGGGTCGTTGTCCACGTCGACGGTGCACAGCAGCCCCGCGTACAGGTGCCGGAACCGGGGCTCGCGCAGCAGACCGGCGGCGCGCAGGACCTGCGGGTGGCTGGAGCGGCCGTCCGCGAACCGGCGGTGGCGGTCGTTGGCGGCCCGGTCGCCGTCCAGCGAGAGGCCGACCCGGATGCCGAGTTCGTCGAACAGCTCGCAGTACGCCGGGCTGAGCCGGACCCCGTTGCTGTGCACCCGCAGGTCCAGTTCGCAGACCTCGGGCAGCGCGGCCCGCAGCGTCTCGGCCGCCCGCCGGATCACCGCCGGCCCCGCGAGCAGCGGCTCACCCCCGTGCAGGACGACGCGCACGGCGGTCAGCCCGTGCGCGGCGGCGTGCTCCCCGATCCGCTCGGCGGCTCTCACCAGCACGGCGTCCCCGATCACGCGCGGCCGGGAGCGCCAGCCGGTGTCGGCGTGCTCGTAGACGTAGCAGTGGTCGCAGGCGAGGTCGCACCGGCTGTGGACCTTCAGGACGACCTGCGTGAGCGGAAGCGGAGGAGGCGTCATGACGCCTCATTTCCAGGGTCGGACGCCCGCTAATCATCTTCTCAGAGAGCCGAGTCGAACGGAGAGACCGGACGGACGCCCGCACCGGCCAGGGCCAGTTCGAGCCGGCCGGCCAGTTCGCCCGCGTCGAGTCGCGCCAGGTCGGCGAGGGCGGGGCGGTCCCGGGTACCGCACGGCTCGGACCGCACGGGCGCGGCACCCGGCTCCGCGGTCTGCTCCATGGACGACTCCCCTTCGCCGGTGGACCGGTCCGCCGTCACGTCGGCGGCATCTCGATCAGCGTGTCCAGCCACTCCCCCACCCGGATCGCCTCGGTGAGCGGGTGGCCGTCGTGCAGCACCGCGCGGACCCGGGCCAGCGTCCGGGCCGCCAGCTCCGCCGCCCGCCCGGACTCGCCGAGGGCCGTGAGCGCCAGGGCCAGGTTCGCCGAGGCCGCGAGGGAGTCCGGGTGGTCCGGGCCGAGGCGCTCGGTCAGCAGGGCGGCGGCCTCGTCGGCCAGCCCGGCCGCCTCGGCGTACGAACCCTGCCGGGCCAGGTCGTTCGCCCGGTTGAGCCGGGCGAGGGCGACCCACGGGTGGCGCTCGCCGAGCACCCCGTGCAGGCCTTCGAGCACCTCGCCGGAGATCGGCCCGGCCTCCTCGACCCGGCCGGCGCGGCGGAACGCCACCCCGAGGTTGCCCGCCGCGATGAGCTCCGCCGGGTGTCCCGACGCGAGGTGGTCGCGGTGGTACCGGTACGACTCCTCGGCGAGTTCGACCGATTGCTCGCCGTCGCCGAGCACGCCGAGCACCGCCGCCAGCGTCCCGGCGGCGACCGCGCCGGCGGGGTGGTCCGGCCCGTAGCGCCCGCACAACCGCTGGTGGACGTCCTCGGCCTCGACCAGCGCCTCCGGGAGCCGGCCCAGCCGCCGCAGGGTGGCGCTGCGGTACCGCCTGGCGCGCAGGGTGTCGTCGTGGTCCTCCCCGAGCACGTCCCGGCTGCGCCGGACCGCCTTCTCCAGCCGGGGCAGCGCCTCGTTCAGCCGCCCCACCTCGGACAGCGCGTGGCCGTAGGTGACCGAGCCGCTGAGCGTGTACGGGCTGCGCTTCCCGAACACCTCCAGCTTCCGCGGGTAGAGGTCCTCGTGGATGGCCACCGCCCCGGTGAAGTCCCCGGCCAGGGCGATCGAGAGCGCCAGGTTGTTCTCGGCCATCAGCGAGCGCCGGTCGTCGCGGCCCAGCACCCGGCGCGCGACCGCCAGCGTCTCCTCGTCCAGCTCCCGCGCCGCCTGGTAGCGGCCCAGGTGCCGGAGGTCCGCGCCGAGGCTGGTGGCGGCCGGGAACACGTCCCGGTGGTCCCGGCCCCGCAGGGTGGTCAGCCGGTCGAAGGCGTCCCGGTCGTTCTCGTACGCCTCCCGGGCAAGCCCCAGGGTCCGCTGGATGTTGCCGAGCTGGACGCGCAGGAGCTGCACCCTGACGTCCAGTTCGGTGCCCAGCCGGCCGACCTCGCGCCAGTGGGCGAGGACCCGCTCGGCCAGCTCGCGGCCCGCGGTGTGGAGGCTGCGCTGCCACAGGTAGCGGACCGAGTTGACGATCCACTGCCGGACCGCCGGATCGAGGGACTCGTCCGCGCCGGACGGGCGCAGGTGGGGCAGCAGTTCGGCGTACCGGGGCCAGTGGTGCGGGTCGTCGGGATCGCCGGGGTCGGCGAGGGCGAGGGCCCGGTGGGCCACGTCGCGGACCCGCTCCCGGTCGGCCCCGCCGACCTGTTCGCGCAGCAGCGCCTGGACGATCCGGTGCACCACCAGCGTTCCGGCGGCCTGGTCGTAGCGGGCCAGGTTGAACTGGTTGACGGTCCGCAGGATGTCGCCGACGGCGAGCCGGTGGTCGGACTCGGACGTGCCCAGCGGGAGCCCGATCGCGTCGATCACCGGGGGGCTGTACAGCAGCCCGATCGGAATGGCGTCCGGGCCGAGGAATCCGCAGATCTCCAGCAGCCGGGCGGCCGGGGCGTTGATCCGGCGCAGGTCGGAGCCCGCGATCCGCCAGGTGGCGGCGGTGGCGGTGGCGTTGGGCCCCTCCTCGACGGCCCGGGCGGGCCCGGAGTCGGACCCGGAGCGGACCGAGCGGTCGAGGATGTCGGTCAGCGTCTCGTCGAGCAGGTCGGCGTAGGTGGCCGCCGGCATCGGCGTCTCCTGGAGCCAGGCGGCCGCCTGGCCGACGGCGAGCGGCAGGTCTCCGAGGAGTTCGGCGATCCGCTCCGCGTCGGCCCGCTCGACGCCGGTGTTGAAGTGCCGGACGAGTTCGACGCTCTCCGCCCGGTCGAACACCTCGACCTCGGTGCGGCCGTGCCGGCGGGCCCAGCGCCGGTCGCGCGAGGTGACCAGGACGTGGCCGTCCGGCCCGGCGACGGGCAGCCAGGGGTCCAGCTGCTCCGGGTCCTCGGCGTTGTCGAAGAGCAGCAGCCAGCGGCGGTAGGGCCGGCCGCTGCTGAGCGCGTCCAGCACCGCGCGGGCGGTGCGGGTGACGTCGCCGTCGCTCTCCAGGCCGAGGCCGGGGGCGAGTTCGGCGAGCTTCTGCGGGATCACCGCGGGCTGCTGGGCGGGCACCCACCAGAGCACGTCGTAGCCGGCCGCGAAGCGGTGCGCGTACTCGATCGCGGCCTGCGACTTGCCGACCCCGCCGATGCCGTAGAGCACCTGCACCGGCGCCCCGTCGGCGCCCGCGGTGAAGCCGTCGCGGACGGCCTCCAGCAGCCGCGTCCGGCCGGTGAAGGTGGGCAGCCGCGGCGGCAGCTCCTGGACGGTGGGGCGGCCGTCGGGGAAGCGCGGCAGCCGCGAGACGGTGAACTCCCCGGAGTCCATCCAGCGCCCGGCACCGGGCGGCGGGCCGATCAGCTCGAACAGCTTCGCCTCGGCCTGCTCGGCGGAGCGGGTCGGCAGGTCCAGCACCCGGTGCCCGGCGAACTGGGGCGGTTCCGGCTGCTCCGCCGCGCCGACCCGCACCGCGAGCAGGCCGCCGGAGTCGCCCACCGGGTCCTGGGTGGTCAGCCGGCGCCAGATCTCCCGGGCCCGCGGCAGCGCGGTGTAGGCGGAGGTGAGCAGGACGAGCAGCCGGCCGTCGCCGTCCAGCGGGCCGGCGGCCTCGGGCAGCGCGGCGGCCTGCGGCGGGCCGGGGTCGAGCGGGACGGCGGCGCTGTGCAGGGTGGCGAGGTAGCCGAAGCCGCGCAGGGTCCCGGCGATCCACTCGGCCCAGACCCGGTCCGCGGGGGCGTAGCTGACGTACACCTGGCGGGACCGGGTGCGGCCGGTGCGCAGGTAGGCCGCGTACAACCGGCGGCGGGCGTCGTCGGGGACCGGGTGCAGCGCGTCGACCCGGCCGTCGGTGAGCCAGGCGGCCAGCCGTTCGAAGGCGGCGAGCAGGGTGCGGCCCTGCCGCGGCCGGTCGACGACGGTGGCCGGCACCTCCTCGTAGGCGTAGAACGGCTTGTACGGCACCTCGACGTCGCGCCAGTACTCCGCGCGGCGCTCGGGGCCGAGCCAGCGGCCCAGGTAGGGGTCGAAGGCGTCGTGGGCGAGGTCGCGCCCGGCCGCCAGTCCGGCGCGTTCGGCGTCCTCGACGCGCATCGGGACGGGCAGCACCCGGATCTCGCGCTCGTCGGCGTCGACGATGGCGCGGGCCGCGTCCACGCCGCCGCGGATGCTCTGGGCGCCGAGGGTGAAGCAGTCCACGACGATGTCGGGCATCAGGACGGTGCAGATGCCGGAGGTGTCGCTGACCCCGGTGCGGCTGTCGATCAGCACGTAGTCGTAGCCGCTGGTCCACTGCTCGCGCAGCGCGTAGAGGAACTCCGCGCCGCGGATGTCCGCGCGGGTGTAGAAGCTGCGCCAGTTGAAGCTGGTGACGGCGGCCGAGTAGGCGGCGTTCTGCCGGCCGGCCGGCATCAGGTCGAGCCGGCCGCCGGCCGGGAGGTCGAGCGCCAGACCGCACAGGTACTGCTCCAGCCGGCCGGGGGCGGCCAGCCAGTCCCGGGGGTCCGGGCCGGGGCCGGGGCGGTCGGGGCCGGGCAGCGCCTCGTCGACGTAGGCCCGGAGCATGTCGATCAGGCCGTCGGTGGCGTGGAGTTCGGGGTCGACCAGCAGCGGGTGGTAGTAGCGGTGCAGGCCCGGGGCCTCCAGGTCCCAGTCCACCACCAGGACGCGCAGGCCCTGGCTGGCCAGGATCCAGCCCAGGTTGGCGAGCGCCATGGTGCGGCCGGTGCCGCCCTTGAACGAATAGAAGGTGACGACGGTGCCGGTGGCGGGGGGTGCCAGGGCCGCGGACCCGTGGTCCGCGAGGGCGGCGTGATCGGGGCTCATCGGTCCGCTTCTCCTTCACTGGGTGCCCGGGTGGCAGGGGGCACGGTCTGCTCGTGCCGGGCCGCCCGCGCCCCGGGGGCGGCTCCGTTCCCCGGGGCGCTCCCCGGGCGCGGCAGGGGCGGCCCCGCCGGGGCCGGCGGCTCCGGCGGACGCGACGCGGCGGGCGGCGGCCAGGCCGGGATGGTGAGCCCGGGCATCGGCCGCGGGTCGGGGCCGAGCCCGAACTGGGCGCGGGCCGTCACCGGGTCGTCGTCGATCTGGTCCAGCAGCCTGTTCTGGGCCACGGTGACCGTCGACAGGAGCTCGCGCTCGAAGCGTTCCCGCCGGACGTGGATGCGAAAGAGCGGCTCGGGCCCGGACCGGTGCAACCAGGTGCGCGCGAACACCTCGCGCACCCCCTCCCAGAGCCGGGCGCGCGCCGGACCGGACGGCGGGTCGTCGGAGCTGTCGGGCAGCAGGACGGCGGTGACCGGGTGGTTCTGCCGGTCGAAGTCGCGCAGCGCCTGCCGGTAGGGCTCCCGGCCGGCCGCCCACGGGTCCACCAGCAGGACGCTGACCTCGTTGTTCTCCCGGGCCCGGTCGAGCGCGTCGGCGAGGTCGTCACCGACCGTCTCCAGGCTGGTGCTGTGCCCGGCCCGGGTGATCACCTGCTGGGCCTGGACCGCCAGCGAGGGCAGCCGCGGCGGGTGGTAGGGCGCCCAGTCCCGGGGGTGCGCCCCGTACCAGCCGCCGCGGTACCGCTCGTCGGAACCGCCCGCGCCGTCCGTGCCCGCGGCCGCCGCGGTCCCGGAGCGCTGCGCCGGGACGCGGTCGCCGTCCTCCGCGGCCGCGGCCGGTCGGTCCCCGGCCCAGCGGGCGGCGACGAAGAGCCGGACCAGGCTGCTGCGGCCGGCGGGGACGGCGATCTCCGGGACCGGGAAGCAGCCGTCCACCCGTCCGAGGTCGAGGTCCCGGTGCTCGGCGACCCGCCAGGCGGCGGCCTCCCGCACCCGCTCGGCGATCACCCGCACCACCGAGCGGTACGCCGCGCCGTGCGGGTCGGTCCGCAGCAGGTGGCGCAGCCCGCCGGTGGCGTACTCCGCGCCGAAGTCGTGCTGGACGTACTGGATCCGCCGCACCTCGGCGGGCAGGTCCTCGGGCGGCGGTTCCCACAGCACGGGGATGAGCGCCGGGACGCTCTCGCCGGTCTGCTCCTCGTGGCGCCGCGTCCGGAGGTCGAAGGCGGTCCACTCCTTGCCGCAGTAGTCGCTGGCGAAGTAGGCGGGCGAGTAGAGCGCGACCATGGTGCGGCTGGCGCCGACCATCCGGGAGAGCTGCCGCTCCCAGTCGTCGCCGACCCGCAGCCGCTCGGTGTCGCGGTAGGCCAGCTCGCCAGGCCCGGCCTCCGGCTCGATCCGCGCCAGTTCGTCCCGCAGGTCGGTGAAGAACTGGTCGACGAAGGCGCCTCCGGCCAGATGGTCCCGCCGCGCGTAGCTGAAGAAGAAGTACGGCCGCACCCAACAACCCCCCACCGACCCGGTGAACGTCTTCACCTTACTGGCGGGGTGACGGCGGGTCAGCCGGTGAGCGGAGGAAGTTGTCGCGGTGTCGTCACAGGCGCGGCCCCGCGCCTCGACGCCCCTGGTCAGGGGCGTGCGGCCGGGGAGCGCGGGCCGCCCCCCGGGCGCCCCGGCGGGCAGCTCCGCACCCGGCCCGGGGGCAGCGCCGCCCCGCCCCGGGGGCAGAGCCGCGGGCGGCTCACGGGCAGCGCCGCTCCCGCCTCACGGGCAGAGCCGCTCCACCCGCCAGCCCGTCGGGGCGGTCGGCTCGGCGACGTACCGCAGCCGGTCGTGCAGCCGGTTCTCCCGCCCCTGCCAGAACTCCACGCTCGCCGGCACCACCCGGTACCCGCCCCAGAACGGCGGCACCGGCACCCCCTCGCCCTCCGGGTAGCGCCGCTCCAGCTCCGCGTAGCGCTGCTCCAGCACCTCGCGCGAGGCGACCGGGCTGGACTGCTCGCTGGCCCAGGCGCCCAGCTGGGAGCCGTGCGGGCGGGTGCGGAAGTAGGCGGCGGTCTCGTCCCGGCCGACCTTCTCCACCCGGCCCTGGACGATCACCTGGCGGGCCAGCGCGACCCACGGGAAGAGCAGCGCCGCGTGCGGGTTGGCGGCCAGCTCGGTGCCCTTGCGGGAGCCGTAGTTGGTGAAGAAGACGAAGCCGCGGGCGTCGAACGCCTTGAGCAGCACGGTGCGCGCGCTGGGCCGTCCTCCGGCGTCGGCGGTGGAGAGCACCATCGCGTTGGGCTCCACCACCCCCGCCTCGTCCGCCTCGTGGAACCACCGGGTGAACTGGCCGACCGGGTCGGCGGCGAGCTCCTCCTCGACCAGGCCCTCGTGCGCGTAGTGCTTGCGCATCACGGTGAGGTCCGGTCCGGGGCGGGCCTCGTCGGCCAGGATCCGGGTGGCGGGGGTCAGGGGCGTCGACTGGGCGCGGTCCGGGGTCTGCACGTCAACATCATCCCGTACGACAAGCAACCGGCACCGCTACCTCCGGACAAACCCCGGTGGGAGTTAAGGTGTCCCGCCACCGTCCGGCTGCCCGTCGTGCGGTGATTTGTCCGCAACCGCACGCTTGGTTCCGGAGATCCGCCGGGCACGACCGGCCGTGGGGCGAAAAGTCAAGCGGGCTCCGGGAAAACATCACCACCGTGGTGTATGGCGCAATGCACCCCGTGCCTGTCACCCTGGCACCGAGTGCCAACCACCATTCGGTCAGAGGCGGGCCTCCCCACCACGGCGGCCGCCGATCGCAGAACTGAAGGAGCCGTGCATGTCCGACTTCGTACCCGGGCTCGAAGGTGTCGTCGCGTTCGAGAGCGAGATCGCCGAACCCGACCGTGAAGGCGGCGCTCTGCGGTACCGGGGCGTCGACATCGACGACCTGGTCGGCAATGTCTCCTTCGGCCACGTCTGGGGCCTGCTGGTCGACGGCAAGTTCAACCCCGGCCTGCCGGCCGCCGAGCCCTTCCCGATCCCGGTCCACTCCGGCGACATCCGGGTCGACGTGCAGTCCGCCCTCGCCATGCTCGCCCCGGTCTGGGGCCTCAAGCCGCTGCTGGACATCGACGCCGAGCAGGCCCGCGACGACCTCGCGCGCGCCGCCGTCATGGCGCTCTCCTACGTCGCCCAGTCCGCCCGCGGCCAGGGCCTGCCGATGGTCCCGCAGAGCGAGATCGACAAGGCCGCGACCGTCGTCGAGCGCTTCATGATCCGCTGGCGCGGCGAGCCGGACCCCAAGCACGTCAAGGCCATCGACGCCTACTGGACCTCCGCCGCCGAGCACGGCATGAACGCCTCGACCTTCACCGCCCGGGTCATCGCCTCCACCGGCGCCGACGTCGCGGCCGCCCTCTCCGGCGCGGTCGGCGCGATGTCCGGCCCGCTGCACGGCGGCGCGCCGTCCCGCGTGCTCGGCATGATCGAGGAGATCGAGCGCACCGGCGACGCCACCACCTGGGTCAAGAACGCGCTGGACAAGGGCGAGCGCCTGATGGGCTTCGGCCACCGCGTCTACCGCGCCGAGGACCCCCGCGCCCGGGTGCTGCGCCGCACCGCCAAGGAGCTCGGCGCGCCGCGCTTCGAGGTCGCCGAGGCGCTGGAGAAGGCCGCGCTGGAGGAGCTGCACAACCGCCGCCCGGACCGCGTGCTGGCCACCAACGTCGAGTTCTGGGCCGCGATCATGCTGGACTTCGCCGAGGTCCCGGCGCACATGTTCACCTCGATGTTCACCTGTGCCCGGACGGCGGGCTGGTCGGCGCACATCCTGGAGCAGAAGCGCACGGGCCGGCTCGTGCGCCCCGCCGCGCGCTACATCGGCCCCGGTCCGCGCAGCCCGCGCGAGATCGAGGGCTACGACGCCATCGCGCGCTGATCCGCCCGACCTCCGCAGGTCACCGCACAGACGCGGGAAGCAGCGGGTCCGGTATGTGAACCGGACCCGCTGTTTCCGCAGCTCGCGGGCGGGTCGGCGGCATCTCAGCGGGCGGACCGCCGTCGAATCCGGCCACCCCGGCGGGTAGGCTGCGCCCCGTGGCTCAGATCCAGATCCCCGCTGACATCAAGCCCGCCGACGGCCGTTTCGGCTGCGGCCCGTCCAAGGTGCGCCCCGAGGCCCTGAGTGCCCTCGCCGCGACCGAGACCTCCCTGCTCGGCACCTCGCACCGCCAGGCCCCGGTGAAGAACCTGGTCAAGCGCGTGCGCGAGGGCGTGAGCAGCCTGTTCTCCCTCCCCGAGGGGTACCAGGTGGTGCTCGGCAACGGCGGGTCCACCGCCTTCTGGGACATCGCGGCCTTCGGCCTGGTACGGGAGAAGTCCCAGCACCTCGACTTCGGCGAGTTCTCCTCCAAGTTCGCCTCCTCCGTCAAGGCCGCGCCCTGGCTGGCCGAGCCGAGCGTGATCAAGACCGCCCCGGGCACCCACCCGCTGCCGGTCGCCGAGGCCGGCGTCGACGTCTACGCGCTCACCCACAACGAGACCTCCACCGGCGTCGCGATGCCGATCACCCGCCCGGCCGGCGGCGACGAGGGCTCGCTGGTCCTGGTGGACGCCACCTCGGGCGCCGGCGGCCTGCCGGTGGACATCGCCGAGACCGACGTCTACTACTTCGCCCCGCAGAAGTCCTTCGCCTCCGAGGGCGGCCTGTGGCTGGCGTCGTTCTCCCCGGCCGCGCTGGAGCGCGCCGCCGAGATCGCCGGCTCCGGCCGGTACATCCCGCCGTTCTTCGACCTGCCGACGGCCATCGACAACTCGTCGAAGGACCAGACGTACAACACCCCGTCGATCGCCACCCTGTTCCTGCTGGCCGACCAGCTGGAGTGGCTGAACGGCAACGGCGGGCTCGACTGGGCCGTCGCCCGTACGGCTGATTCCTCGTCCCGGCTGTACGGCTGGGCCGAGAAGTCCTCGTTCGCCGGCCCGTTCGTGGCGAACCCGGCCGAGCGCTCGCAGGTCGTCGGCACGATCGACTTCGACGACGCGGTGGACGCCGCCGCCGTGGCCAAGGCGCTGCGCGCCAACGGCATCGTCGACACCGAGCCGTACCGCAAGCTGGGCCGCAACCAGCTGCGCGTCGCGATGTTCCCGGCGATCGACCCGGCCGACGTCGAGGCGCTCACCGCCTGCATCGACTACGTGGTCGAGCACCTCTGAGCGGACCTCGCGGACGAACGGCAAAGGGCCACCGCCTGCGGGCGGTGGCCCTTCGTTCGGTCTCCGGCCCTTATCGGTTGACCAGCGAGCTGACCAGGACGACGACCAGCAGCAGCACCAGCGCTCCGGTCACGATTCGCATGCGAGTCTTGGGATCCACGGTCAACGAGCGTACCCCCGGCCGGGTCGCGGCCGGACGCCGAGGTCGGCGATCCGGACGGCGGGGCCGGCGGTCCGGCCGCCCCCGCTACTGCGGCCCGGCCTCCCAGCGGGCCAGCGGCCAGGAGCGCAGCGAGGTGTGGCGGACGGCGCCGCCCTCCTGCGCGCTGCGCATCAGGTGCAGCTCGGCGGCCTCCCACTCCGGCCCCCGGTGGCCCTCCAGCGCCTGCGCCAGGGCGGCCAGCCGACCGGCCGCCGCCCGCTGCTCCGCCCGCCGCCGGCCGTGCGAGGAGCCCGCCCGGGCCAGCGTCAGGTGCGGGTGGAAGGTGAAGGCGTCCGTCTCGCCGACCACCCCCGCGGTGGCCTCGTGCACCGCCTCGGCGAGCCGGCGCAGCGCCCAGTCCTGCCCCTCCACCCCGGCCCAGAGCACCCGGTCGCCGAACCGTCCGCCGCCGGCCAGCCGCAGGGTGTGCGCCGGGTGCCCCTCGGCGACCGCGGCCAGCGCGGCCTCCAGCTCGGGCACCCGTTCGGCCGGCACCTCGCCGAGGAAGGCCAGGGTCAGGTGCCAGGCGTCGACCGCCGTCCAGCGCAGCCGGTCCGCCCCCGGCAGCCCGCGCACCGGGGCCACCGCGTCGGCCAGGTCCTGCAGCGCCTCCACCGGGGGCAGCACCGCCACGAAGAGCCTCATGGAGCCATCTTCCCGCGCGCGACGGTTTGGACTAGAACGGTTTCCCATGAAGATCCGCACCGGGGGCCCCGAGGACATCCCCGACATCCTGTCCCTGCTCGACGGCGCCGTGGCCTGGCTGGCCGCCCGGGGCCGCACCCGCCAGTGGGGCGAGCACGCGTTCAGCGGCTCCGCCGCGCGCGTCGAGCACATCGGCAGGTACGGGCACGAGCCGTTCCTGATCCGGCTCGCGGTCGACGGCGAGGGACGGACGGTCGGCTCCTGCGTCCTGTCCGAGGAGCGCCCCGAGTACGCCACGGCGGTGGACGAGCGCGAGCTGTACATCCGCAACCTGGTGACCGACCGCGGCCGCAAGGGCTCCGGGATCGGCGCCGCGCTGATCGCCGACGCCCTCGACGAGGCCCGCCGGCGCGGCATCGGCCTGCTGCGGGTGGACTGCTTCGGCGGCGACGACCGCAAGCTGGTCGGCCAGTACCGGGCGCTCGGCTTCAGCGAGACCGAGTCCTTCGAGGTCGAGCAGCCGGCCGGCCCCTGGCCGGGGCAGATCCTGGCGATCCGGCTCTGACCGGTCGGCGGGCCCCGGGAAGGCCGCGGCGGCGCTCCCGGGGCCGTCCGGGGGTCAGCAGGCCGTGGCCAGCTCCGGCTTGGCGCCGGCCACCGGACGCGGCACCAGCGCCACCACCCGGCCGCCGCGGCCCGGGTGCAGGTCCAGCCGCAGCCGCAGCTCGGCGCTGCGGGCCAGCACCAGGCCGACCGCACCGGCCGCCGCCGCCGAGACCAGGCCGCAGGCCAGCAGCCCCACCCGGGGCCCGTACGAGGCGGTGACCCAGCCCACGATCGGCGCGCCGATCGGCGTTCCGCCGGTGAAGACCAGCATCAGCAGGCCCATCACCCGGCCGCGCATCGCGGGCTCGGTGGCCAGCTGGAGCGAGGCGTTGACCGAGGTGTTGAAGCTCAGCCCGAACACCCCGACGAGGGTGAGCAGCAGCGCGAAGGTCCAGTAGCCGGGCGCGAACGCCGCCACCACTTCCAGCGCGCCGAACGCGAGCGCGGCGCCGACGAGTCTGCGCAGCCGCGGCACGCCCCGGCGGGCCGCGATCAGCGCGCCGGTCAGCGAGCCGACCGCCATCGCGGTGTTCAGCAGGCCGTACTGCCCGGCGCCGACGTGGAAGGTGTCGGAGGCGAAACCCGCCAGCAGCGTCGGGAAGTTGAAGCCGAAGGTGCCGATGAAGCCGGCCAGCACCATCGGCCAGAGCAGCTCGGGCCGCTCCTTGACGTACCGCAGGCCCTCCCGCAGCTGCCCCTTCTCGCGGGCGATCGGCGCGGTCGGGCGCAGTTCGCTCTCCCGCATCGCGAGCAGTCCGCCGATCACGGCGGCGAACGACAGCGCGTTCAGCGCGAACGCCCAGCCGCTGCCGACCGCGGCGATCAGCAGGCCGGCGACGGCGGGGCCGACCAGCCGGGCGGTCTGGAAGTTGGCGGCGTTCAGGCTGACCGCGTTGGCGAGGTCCTTCGGGCCGACCATCTCGGAGACGAAGGCCTGCCGGGTCGGGTTGTCGACCACCGTGACCAGGCCGAGCAGCAGCGCGAACACGTACACGTAGGACGGGGTCACCACGCCGCCGACGGTCAGCACGGCGAGGCCGGCGGCGAGCAGGCCCATCGCGCCCTGGGTGCAGATCAGCAGCCGGCGCTTGGGCATCCGGTCGGCGAGCACCCCGCCGAACAGGCCGAACAGCAGCATCGGCAGGAACTGCATGGCGGTGGTGATGCCGACCGCGAGCGGGCTGCCGGTGAGGCTCAGGACCAGCCAGTCCTGGGCGATGCGCTGCATCCAGGTACCGGTGTTGGACACCACCTGGCCGGCGAAGTAGTAGCGGTAGTTGCGAACGCGCAGTGAGGAGAACATCCCCCCGGGCCGGGTGAACTCCGCGCCGGTGGGGGACGGGGCCGCGCTGGTGCGGCCGGGAGCGGCGGGTTCGTCCGCCGCGGTGCGTTCGTCGGGGTCGTCGTCGCCGTTGCCGGGCAGCCCCGCGGGGGCGGGTGCCTGGGCGTCGGCGGCCGCGGCGCTCGCCGCGGCGGGGTCGGTGGGCTGCTCGTCGGTCCGGGTACGGGTGGCGGCGGCGCTGGCTGCGGCCGGCGGTGTCACAGTGGTCTCCCCTCGCGGCGCGACGGCCCGTGGCGGGGCCGTCGCGCTCCTGGTGTCGGTCATCGGTCCTGCGGTGATGCGGTTCTCCTTCGTCCTCCGGCGGCCACCGGATTCGCTGTGCCTAGAGGTGTGCGAGCTTGTAGAGCACGGGCGCCGCCTCGCGGAGCTTCGCCCACTCCTCCTCGTCGAGCCCTTCGGCGAGCTCGGCGAGCCAGGCGTTGCGGCGCCGGCGGGACTCCGCCAGGATCGCCTCGGCCTGCTCGGTACTGCTGACGACCACCTGCCGGCGGTCCTCCGGGTGCGGTTCGCGCCGCACCAGGCCCTTCTCCTCCAGCATCGCGACGATCCTGGTCATCGAGGGCGGCTGTACGTGCTCCTTCCGGGCGAGCTCACCCGGCGTGGCCTTCCCGCACCGGGCGAGGGTGCCCAGCACCCCGATCTCGGTAGGACTGAGCGACTCCTCGACCCGCTGGTGGCGCAGTCGACGGGAGAGGCGCATGGCGGACGATCGCAGCTGACTGATGGCTGCGAGGTCCTGCTCGGACATCTCGGGCATGTTCTTTAGCCTACGTCATTACTCTGGCTAAAGAAAACGGGATTCCGATCGTCCGCCTCCGGGCTCCGGCCCGGGAGCGGGCCGGCCGCCGGCCCGCTCCCCCGCCCCGGTCCGGCTGGCCGTGCCCTCCGTGACCCCCGGTGCGATGCTGGTCGTGGGGACCCGGTTCACACCGGCCCCGGCGCCGCACCACCGCTCAGCAGAAGGGCCGACCAGACATGACCGACGTCGCCGCCGAGCAGGCCACCACGGTCGGCCCGGCCGAGCAGAACGACACCGGCTTCGCCCGCCTCGCCATGGTCACCATCGACTGCGCCGACCCGGTCGCGCTGGCCGCCTTCTACGGCGCGCTGCTCGGATGGGAGACCCGGCACGTGGACGAGCGGTTCGCGATCCTGGACAACCCGGAGGGCGGCAGCCCGCTCGGCTTCGGCCGGGTCAGCGGGTACCGGCCGGAGCCGTGGACCGAGCCGGACGGCGGCAAGCACTTCCACCTGGACTTCTACGTCGACGACCTGGAGGCGGCCACCGCCCGCGCGCTGGCCCTGGGGGCGACCGAGCCCACCCACCAGCACGGCCGCACGCTCAAGGTGCTGATCGACCCGGCCGGCCACCCGTTCGGCCTGGCGCCGCTGGACGCCTGACCGGCGGGGTCCGCCGGCGCGGTTCAGCGCGGGAAGGCCCGCCGCGCCCGCCAGGTGGTGTGCTCGCGCGACACCGCGTCCTCCGCCTCGGCGGCCAGCCGCGCCCAGCGCTGCTCGGCGTCCGGCGTCCGCGCGTCGAGGTCGGACAGCTGGTTGCCGACGTTCTCCAGCTCCCGCGCCGCCAGCTGGTACGCCGCCGCCAGCGGGCGGAGCTGCTTCAGCTGCGTCCAGGCGATCACCGCCGCGGCCGCCGCCGAGGTGGCCCCGAACACGTGCACCTCCAGCGCCCCGGTCGCCTGCGCGACGGCCGCCGCCGCGCCCACGATGATCAGCGCCGCCACGCCCAGCCCCCAGGTGACCGCCTGCGACTCGCAGGACTCGGCGCGCGAGCGGTACCACGTCCGCTGGCCCTCCACCCGGGTGCGCAGGTAGAGCGTCCGCCGCGAGGTCAGCGACTCCGCCCGCACCCGGCGCATCTCCGGGGTGATCTCGGCGGCCGACCCCGGCGGCACGATCGCCGGGTCCTCGAACGCCCGCAGCACGTCCTCCACCTGCAGCAGGTAGCCGCGGTCGACGTCCGCCGACTCCGCGTCACCCTCGAACGGCCGGGCCCGCACCGAGTACTTCCAGGCCAGCGTCTTCACCGACTCGGCCGCCGCCCGCGCCTCGTACCACCGCGCCTGCGGGTTGCTGCGCCGCAGCCGCGACCAGAAGTACCCCGCCACCAGCAGGGCCACCACCGAGAACAGCGGCGTGACGTCGGAGGCCCCCTTCTCGTCCGGCCCGGGCAGCGAACCGACCGCCGCCGCGACCACCAGCATCGAGATGAGCCCCCGGTACCAGCGCAGCGTCTGCTGCTGCCCCGACAGCGACGCCTGGTCGGCCGTCCGGAACAGCTCCGGCAGCAACTGCGCCTCGACCCCCGCGGGCGGATCCTGTCTCACCATCGAACCGCTCCCCTCCCCCGTCTCAGCCCGGAGTATGCCCCCGGGCAACTCCCCTACACCGACGCCTCCTTGACATATCCTCTTGCCCCCGTCCACGCGCAACCCCTATAACCGGTTACATGCCCATGCACTGGAAGCTCGTCATCGACGCCGCCGACCCGCACCGCCAGGCCGCCTTCTGGGCCGCCGCCCTCGACTACGCCGTCGAGGACCACAGCACCCTGATCGCCGGCCTGCTCTCGGCCGGCGCGATCACCCCGGACCTGGTCACCGAGGTCGACGGCCGGCACGCCTGGCAGACCCTCGCCGCCGTCCGCCACCCCGAGGACCCGTACGACCCGGCCGGCGGCACCGGCCTCGGTCGGCGCATCCTCTTCCAGCGCGTCCCCGAGCCGAAGCAGGGCAAGAACCGCCTCCACCTCGACCTCCACCCGGGCCCCGACGCCCGCGCCGCCACCGTCGCCCGCCTTGAGGCCCTCGGCGCCACCACCCTCCGCGAGGTCGCCGAACCGGGCGGCTCCTGGACCGTGATGCAGGACCCCGAGGGCAACGAGTACTGCGTCCACTGACCCGCCCGGCCCCACCGACGCCGACGGCCCCGCGCTCCGGAGGGAGCGCGGGGCCGCAGGTGCGCCGAAGGCCGTCAGAGGAGGCCGAGGGCGGGCATCAGGTAGTAGAAGGCGAAGACGGCGGAGACGGCGTACATCGGGATCGGGACCTCGCGGCCGCGGCCGGTGGCGAGGCGCAGGACGCAGAAGGTGATGAAGCCGAAGCCGATGCCGTTGGTGATCGAGTAGGTGAACGGCATCATCGCGATGGTCAGGAAGGCCGGGATCGCGATGGTGTAGTCGGCCCAGTCGATGTCCCGCACGGAGTTGGCGAGGATCAGGAAGCCGACGGTGACCAGGGCCGGGGTGGCGGCCTGGGCCGGGACCATGGTGGCGAGGGGGGTGAGGAAGAGGGCCACCACGAAGAGGCCGCCGGTGACGACGGAGGCGAAGCCGGTGCGGGCGCCCTCGCCGACGCCGGCGGTGGACTCGACGAAGCAGGTGTTGGCGGAGGAGGAGGTCGCGCCGCCCGCCGCGGTGGCGATGCCGTCGATCATCAGGACCTTGTTGATGCCGGGCAGGTCGCCCTTCTCGTCCAGCAGGTGGGCCTCGTCGGCGACGCCGAGGATGGTGCCCATCGCGTCGAAGAAGCAGGACATCAGGACGGTGAAGACGAAGAGCGCGCCGGTGAGGACGCCGACCTTCTCGAAGCCGCCGAACAGGCTGACCTCGCCGACCAGGCCGAAGTCGGGGGCGGCGACCGGGTTGCCCGGCCAGGTCGGGACGGTCAGGCCCCAGCTGAGGGCGGGGATGTCGGCGAGCTTGTCGATCACGACGGCGACGGCGGTCATCACGGCGATGGAGACCAGGATCGCACCGGGGACCTTGCGGACCATCAGGACGAGGGTGAGCAGCAGGCCGAGCACGAAGACCAGCACGGGCCAGCCCAGCAGGTGGCCGCCGGCGCCGAGCTGGAGCGGGACGGTGGTGTGGGCGGCGTCGGGGATGCGGCTGACGAAGCCGGAGTCGACCAGGCCGACCAGGGTGATGAACAGGCCGATGCCGATCGCGATGGCCTTGCGCAGCCCGAGCGGGACGGCGCTCATGACCCGCTCGCGCAGGCCGGTGGCGACCAGGAGCATGATCGCGAAGCCGGCCAGCACGACCATGCCCATGGCGTCCGGCCAGGTCATCTTGGGCGCGAGCTGGAGGGCGACGATGGTGTTGACGCCGAGGCCGGCGGCGAGGCCGATCGGGACGTTGCCGATGACGCCCATGAGCAGCGTGGTCAGACCGGCGGTGAGCGCGGTGGCGGTGACCAGCTGGGCGCTGTCCAGGTGGGCGCCGGTCATGTCCGTGGCGCTGGCCAGGATGATCGGGTTCAGCACCAGGATGTACGCCATGGTGAAGAAGGTGGCGACGCCGCCGCGGATCTCGCGCGGCAGGGTCGAGCCGCGCTCGCTGATCCGGAAGTAGCGGTCCAGTGCGCCGAACGGGGGCTTCGGCGCGTCGGGCTGGGCGGGCTCGGGCGACTCGGTGGTCGGCTGGGCCACGGGCATGCTGCGTCCTCTGTGGGGGGCGGAGGAGAGGGGGACCCGCCCGGGACGACGGTGGCCGGGCGACCCGGTGGGACGGGCACGAAGCACGATGTCCTGAGCATGCCGCGGCCGACCGGAGAGACAAGTATGGGTTCCCGATCGCTCGTACGCTATCTTCGCGCGTAGAACGAATAACCCCCGTAACGCGCGCGGACAGGCCCTGCGCAGAATCGATCGGACGTGCGGCCGCACCGTACCCTAGGGCCCATGCCCAAGACGCCATCGCACCCCTCGCCCCCGCCGCTGGAGGCCAACGACGTCGCGATCGTCGGCGGCGGCACGGTGCTCTGGTTCGTGGCGTTCGTCGTCCTGCTCCCGTTCTGGGGCACCCTCTCCGACCACGGCCACGGCACCTGGCCGTGGATCTGCCTGGCCGGCGGCGGACTCGGACTGATCGGACTCTGGTACTGCCGGGCCCGCCGGGAGGCCATCGCGCGCAGCCGGGCCACTGCCGGAACGGACGCCGAGAATCCGGCCACCCGGTCGGACTGAATAGTCCTTTAGTAGCACGCATCGGACATAAGGCGCCCGTAGAGTCGGTGCCATGACGCAGCCCGCGCAGCCAGCCGAGGACCAGCCCAGCGGTGACCAGCCGGACGGCGCCCACCCGCTCGGCCTGCTGCCCGGGCGCGTCGGCGGGCTGACCGCCGCCGAGGTGGCCGAACGGGTCGCCCGCGGCGAGGTCAACGACGTCCCGGTCCGCTCCAGCCGCTCCACCCGGGAGATCGTCCGGGCCAACGTCTTCACCCGGTTCAACGCGATCATCGGCGTGATGTTCGCGATCATCCTGGTCGTCGGCCCGCTCCAGGACGGCCTGTTCGGCCTGGTCATCGTCGCCAACACGGCGATCGGCATCATCCAGGAGCTGCGCGCCAAGAAGACCCTGGACAGCCTCGCGCTGATCGGCGAGGCACGGCCCCAGGTGCGCCGGGACGGCGCCGCCCGGCAGGTCGCCGTCGGCGAGATCGTGCTGGACGACACCGTGCTGCTCGGCATCGGCGACAAGGTGATCGTCGACGGCGAGGTCACCGAGGCGGACGGCCTGGAGATCGACGAGTCGCTGCTCACCGGCGAGCCGGACCCGGTGCTCAAGCACCCCGGCGACCCGGTGATGTCCGGCAGCTTCGTGGTGGCCGGCGCCGGCGCGTTCACCGCCACCAAGGTCGGCCGGGAGGCGTACGCGGCGCAGCTGGCCGAGGAGGCGAGCCGGTTCACCCTGGTGAAGTCGGAGCTGCGCTCCGGCATCGACAGCATCCTGCGGTTCATCACCTGGCTGCTGGTGCCGACCGCGATCGGTCTGATCATCAGCCAGCTGGCGGTGGAGGGCCGGGACTGGCGCGAGGCGGTCCGCCGGATGATCGCCGGGATCGTGCCGATGGTGCCCGAGGGCCTGGTGCTGCTGACCTCGGTGGCCTTCGCGATCGGCGTGGTCCGGCTGGGCCGCAAGCAGTGCCTGGTGCAGGAGCTGCCCGCGATCGAGGGGCTGGCCCGGGTGGACACGGTCTGCCTGGACAAGACCGGCACCCTCACCGAGGGCGGCATGGACGTCGTCGACCTGCGGATCATCGGCGCCGACGAGGGCGGCGAGCCGGACGCCGACGCCCTCGGGGACGACGGCGCCCGCAAGGAGACCGTCCGGCAGGCGCTCGGCGTGATGGCCGGCGCCGACGCCCGCCCCAACCCGTCGATGCAGGCCGTCATCGACGCCTACGGCGACGGCAGCGGCGGGCGGCGCGACGGCTGGCGGGTGATCGAGGCGATGCCGTTCTCCTCCGCCCGCAAGTGGAGCGGCGTGCAGCTGCTGGAGCCGCGCGGCGACGAGGCGAGCTGGCTGCTCGGCGCCCCCGACGTGCTGCTGCCGTCCGGCCACCCGGCGCTGGCCGAGGTGGACGAGCTGGGCGCCCAGGGCCTGCGGGTGCTGCTGTTGGGCCGCACGCCCGTCCCGCTGGACGCCCCCGACCCGGCCGCCGGGCTGCGGCCGCTCGCCCTGGTGGTGCTCCAGCAGCGGCTGCGCGAGGACGCCGCCGAGACCCTGCGCTACTTCGCGGGCCAGCGGGTCGAGGCGAAGGTGATCTCGGGCGACGCGGCCGTCTCGGTCGGCGCGGTCGCCGCCCACCTCGGGCTGCCCGGCGCCGACCACCCGGTGGACGCCCGCACCCTGCCCGCCGAGCCGCAGGCCTTCGCCGACACCGCGGAGCACACCACGGTCTTCGGCCGGGTCACCCCGCAGCAGAAGCGCCAGCTGGTCGGCGCGCTGCAGTCGCGCGGGCGCACCGTGGCGATGACCGGCGACGGCGTCAACGACGTGCTGGCGCTCAAGGACGCGGACATCGGCGTGGCGATGGGCAGCGGCAGCGACGCGACCAAGGCGGTCGCCCAGATCGTGCTGCTGAACAACTCCTTCGCGGTGATGCCCTCGGTGGTCGCCGAGGGCCGCCGGGTGATCGGCAACATCGAGCGGGTGGCCGGGCTGTTCCTGGTCAAGACGGTCTACTCGGTGCTGCTGGCGCTGCTGGTGATCTTCACCCACTCGCCGTACCCGTTCCTGCCCCGGCACTCCACCGTGCTGTCCACCCTGACGATCGGCGTGCCGGCCTTCTTCCTGGCGCTCGCGCCCAACAACGAGCGCGCCCGCACCGGCTTCGTGCGCCGGGTGCTGCGGCTGGCGATCCCGGGCGGCGTCATCGCGGGGACGGCCACCTTCACCGCGTACGCGCTGGCCCGCGCCAACCACGCCACCGACCTGGAGTCGGACACCAGCGTGGCCACCCTGACCCTGTTCCTGGTCGCGATCTGGGTGCTGGCGATCGTGGCCCGTCCGTACAACTGGTGGCGGCTGCTGCTGATCGGGACGATGGGCGGGGCGTTCGCCCTGGTGCTGACCGTGCCGTGGCTCTCCGACTTCTTCCAGCTCTCGCTGACCGGCACCCGGGACCCGTGGGTCGGTGTCGGCATCGCGCTGGTCGCCGGGGTGGTGCTGGAGGTGGTCTGGCGGATCATGCGCCGCCGGACCGATGATTGACCCACGAAGCAGAACGACCGCGGGGGGCCGCATGGCGCGCAGGGGCGGGGAGCTGGAGGCGTTCGCCGCCTTCCTGGGCGGGTTGCTGGCCACCGGGCTGCTGGCCCTGGCGATGGCGGGGGTCGGCGCACTGGCCGGGATCCACCCCGGACCGGGGCTGACCAAGGCGGTGGCCGCCGTGCTGACCGCCGTCTGGGTGGTGGCCACCCTCGCGATCTACCTGCGGCTGATCGCCCGCGGCCGGACCCGCTCCTGAGACGGCCGGACCCGCTCCGGCACCCGCTCGTGAGACGGGCGGGCACCGGAGCCCGGCGGATCAGCCCTCGAAGTCCCGGGCGGCGGACAGCTCGTAGGCGCGGTCCGGCTCGCTGAGCGCGGCCAGCACCTCGAACCGGCGGTGCCACTGCCCGACCGACCAGGCCAGCCCGGCGGCCAGCCCCTCCGGCGTGGCCGCGTGCAGCAGCCCGGACACCGGCGGCACCTCGAACTCGTCGTCCTCGTCCGCCTCCTCGGCCCGCTCCGGGTCGTACGGCGCCTCCGGGGTGGCGGCCGCGGCGTCCCAGCGCCAGTCCACGGCGGCCTCCTCGCCGTCCGGGCCGACCACCAGCAGCTCCTCGTGCTCCTCGTACGCGACCGGGCAGCCGGGCAGCAGCTCCCGCACCACGGCCGGCACCCGGTGCAGGGCGCCCTGGGAGAGCACCCGCCCGCCGGCCACCTCGCTGGCCAGCGAGACGTGCAGCCGCTCGGCGAGGTCGGCGGCGAGCGCCGGGGCGACCGGCAGCAGCGGGTGGTCGTGCAGCAGCTCCACCAGGTCGGGGGCGTCCGCGACGACCGCCTCGGCGGCGTCCACCACAACGGTGCGGTCGGGGCGGCGGCCGGTGGCCCGGTCCATCGGCGGCACCGCCCGCACCACGTCCAGCGGCTCGATCCGCTCCGCCCCGACCCGCGCCAGGGCGCTGTGGATGCCGTGCAGCTGGCGGTGCCCGACCTCGGCGGCCGGGTCGGTGAGCCGGTCCAGCACCTCGTCCGGCCCGTGCGGCTCGGCGAGCAGCGCGGCCAGCGTGGTGCGCACCCCCAGCGCGTGCAGGAACTGCTCGTCCAGGGTGGTGCGGGCCTCGTCGTAGAGGCCGCGCAGCAGCGGGTCGGCGCCGGCCGCGCGCAGCCCGGCGGGCTCGCGGCCGTCCAGCACCGGGTGGTCGCGCAGCCACCAGGCGGTGTACGGCGGCAGGTCGGCGTAGGTGCCGTCGGGCAGCAGCGTGCGGACGGGGGTGACGACGGCGTCCCGGTACGGCGGGCGGGCCAGCGCGGCCAGCGCCTGCGGCCAGGCGTCGTCGTCCACCAGGTCGAGGTCGCGGACGGCGAGCAGCTCGGCGGCGACCGGCGGGACGCCCACGGTGTCCCCGTCGTCGGCGTGCAGCGCCTCCAGCGCGTCCTCGGCCCAGTCGGCCAGGCCGTCCGGCGCCTCGTCGATCAGCCCGGTGGGGTGGCCGCCGGCCGCCCGGTCGGCGGGCGCGGTGGGGTCGAGCCGGTCCAGGTCGTCCGGGTCGAGCACCACGTCCTCGGCGCGGACCAGCACGAACTCGGCCGGCACGCCGGCGGCGGCGAGCACCTCCGGCCCCCAGCGCTCCAGCAGCTCGTCGTCCACCCAGGCGGCGTCGTCCTCGCGCGCCAGCGCGGCGAGCGGGCTGTCCGGGAGCAGCAGCTCACCGGCGCGGGCGGGCTCGCCCTCGTCGTCGAGCAGGGCCAGCCGGGCCAGCCAGGGGTGCTCGCCGGGCGCCGGGGCGGCCGCCTTGACGAGCGCCAGCACCGCCTCGGCGAGGTCGGCGGCGGCGTCCGGGTCGTCCTCGGCCAGCTCGTAGGAGCGGGCGACGGCGGCCCGCACCTCGGGCGTGTCCAGCACCCCGGCCGGGGTGGCCGCGCCGGCGCCGAGCTTGGCCAGCAGCGGGTGGGCGGCCTCCGGGTGGGCGAGCCGCAGGTCGAGCACGGCGAGCGCGTCGGCCAGCGACTCGGGGTAGCCGGGGAAGGCGGCCCAGTCGGCGTCGGCGGAGGGCAGCAGGACCCGGCGCGGGCCGGTCACCGTCCGCCCGTCGGCGAGCGGCACCGGCAGCGCGCCGAGCGCCTCCGGGTCGGCACCGCCGAGCGCCGCGTACAGGTTGCGCCACCAGGCCGGCTCCCGGTCCAGGCCGCCGAGCTGGTCGACCACCTCGGCGAGCGGGACCCGGCGCACGTTCAGCACCCGCAGCTCGGTGCGGCGCTCCAGGCCGGCCGGCAGCAGGCCGGGGAAGATCGGCGCCAGCGCCTCGACCACCGAGCCGTCCGCGCCCTCCAGCAGCGTGGCGTCCCGGGGCCGCAGCGCGGGCGTGCCCTCCTCGACCGGCGCCGGGTGCGGCAGGAACGGCGTGCCGGGCAGCCGGGAGAGCACGGCGGCGCGCAGCGCGTTGTCCAGCGTGCCCTGGCCGAGCGGTCCCGGCACCAGGCCGAGCGAGCCGAGGTCGCCGCCGCGGGCGCGCAGCAGATCGGCGTAGGCGTCGGCGGCGCGCTCGGTGAGGAAGTCGGCGAGCGGGCCGGGGGCGACGTGCCGGCGGGTGGAGTCCAGCGGGTAGGACGCGATCAGCAGCGCGGGCAGGCCGAGCGGCTCGTCGCTGGGGGTCGGCGCGTGCAGCACCGGGGCGATCGCGGGCCGCTGCGGGGCGCCCTCGTCGGAGACCGGCACCGCCCAGGTCACCGTCCAGAAGGGGCGGGCGCGCTCCTCGGTGGGCCGGTCGGCGAGCAGCTCGGCGGCGAGCGCGCCGGCCGCGCCGGCGGTCTGCCAGACGGTGCGCCGCAGCCCCCCGCCCGCGTCGTCGGTGACCGTCACCTCGGTGACGCCGTCGGGGCGCGGGTCCGCGGCCGAACGGGTCAGCGTGCGGGTGCCGTCCGGGGTCTCCACCACCACCTCGGCCAGGCCCGGCAGGGTGAGCAGCAGCGCGTCGTCGATGCCGGCCAGCAGCCGCCGGGTGAGGTCCTCGGCGGCGGCGTCGCGCAGCGGCAGCACCACCACCGTGTCGTAGCCCTCCGGCGCCGGGCCCTCGGCCGCGAACGGCAGGCGCAGCAGCGGGACGTGGCCGTCCCGGCGGCGCAGCTCCTCGGCCAGCCCGGACCGGCCCTCGGCCAGGGCCCGGGCCTCCGCGAGCGACCAGCGCACACCGCCGGCCGAGCCGAGCACGGCGGGCTCGTCGGTGACCGCGAGGACGGCGGCGAAGCCGACGCCGAACCGGCCGACCGTGGTGTCGCGCTCCCCGCGCTTGGAGGAGGCGCGCAGGGTGGACAGCGACTCGACGGCGGCGGCGTCCAGCGGCGCGCCGGTGTTCGCGGCGGCCAGCACGCCGTCCGCCAGGGTGAGCCGCAGCCGGCCCGGGGCGTGCCCGGCGCGCACGGCGGCGTCGGCGGCGTTCTGCGCCAGCTCGACCACCAGCCGGTCGCGGTAGCCGCCGAGGGCGAGCTCCTCCTCGGCGTTGGCGTCCTCCCGGAACCGGGCCGGGGAGGCGGCCCAGGCGTCCAGCACCCGACGGCGCAGTTCGGCGCTGCCGAAGGGGTCCGCGAGGTGCTCGTCCGTGCCGCTGCCGATGATCCGAGGTTCCACTGGACCTGCCGCCTTCCGCCGCCCTGTTGTGCCCTACGAGGGGCATTCTTCCTTGCCGGGAGGACTGCCCCGGACCATGCCCCCGGCGGCGGCACGCCCGCGGGGCGGCGAACGGCGCCGGCCCGCCCCACGGGGTGGGACGGGCCGGCGGCGGACGGCGGTGCTCAGGAGTGGCCGAGCTCCTCGGTGGGCGCGTCCGGCTCCACCGAGCCGGAGAGCCGGTCCGGGTGCAGCGGCAGCGGCTCGACCACCAGCTCGTCCAGGATCAGCTCGGCGGGCGCCGGCGGGGCCGGGATGACGGCCGCCTCGGAGTGCCCGCCGCAGCCGTACGCGAAGGAGACGATCTGGCCGTCGGCCGGGCCGAACTCGTTGCCGCAGATGCCGAAGGCCTGGCCGAGCGTGCCGCCGATCGGGATCAGGAAGCCGCAGCTGACGCAGGAGGCCGGGGCGGATTGCGCCATCGGCGTCTGCGGGCCGTGCGCCTTCTCCCAGCGGTCGGCGGCCAGGTGCATGCCGAGCCGGGAGAGCACCCGGCTGCGGCCCATGCCCAGCTCGTCGGCGACGGCGCTGATCTGGGCGCGCACCGGCGCCGGCTGGATGTCCGGGTCGGAGACCAGCACGTCCTCCTGCGCGGCCTGGGCCACCGCGGAGTTCGGCGCGGGCTCGTCCTCGCCGGTCCAGCCCGGCTCCAGGCGCACGTCGTCGGCGTCGGTGGGGAGCAGGTCCCCGGGGCCCATGTCGCCCGGGCGCAGTCGCTCGCTCCACGGCACCCACTGCGGGGCCAGGATGGCGTCGGCGCCGGGCAGCAGCACGACCTCGTCCAGCGTCACGTTCTTGGCGCGCGGGGCGCGGGCCACGGTGACGGCCCAGTGCCAGCCGCGGTAGGCCGCGTCCAGGCACGCGAAGGTGTGGGTGACGACACGGTCGGCCTCGGCCTGGACACCCAGGTGCGCTCCGACGGTCTCGGCGCCGACGGCGTCCTCGGCGGCCTGACGGGCGAGTTCGACGGCCTCGGCACAGAGCCGATCAGGGGTACGGCTTCGCATCGCAGCACTCACGGCGTCGATTCTCTCCCAGTTCTTCTGTCGCCCACGGCGAGTTGCCTGTTCCGTCGCGGCTCGATTTCCCTCGTCCATTCTGCGCGACCGCGGGCCGCCGCGGATACCGGCCGCGCCGCTCGTCAGGTCCGCCGGCGCCGGTCGGGCCGTCGGGCGGACCCTGGGCAGGCTACCCGTCGGTCGGCCACCCGGCACAGTCCGGGGCGTCCGGAGCTGCTCAGGGACGTCCTGAACGGGAACGCCGGACGTCGGCCGCGCGGCGCGGAGCGGAATCCCGCGTTGTCGTCACGATTCTGGGGCAGGATGGGCTTGTGGCGGACGAGAACCCGTCGCAGCACGCACTGCGCGCCTCGCAGTCCGGCAGCCCCGACGAGGTGAACGCCGTGCCGCGACAGCAGCCTCCGGTCCACGCCGCGGACGAACCGCGGGCGGTGGACCCCTCGCCACTGCCCGCCGACGAGCCCGCGGAGGCGCTCGAAACGATCGATGCGGCCGAACCCGCCGAACCCGCCGAACCCACCGGGGCGGTCGAAGCGGTCGACGGGGAGGAGGCGGTCGACGAGGAGGAGGACGGCCCGCGCCGGCACTTCCTGGTCCGCACCGCCTCCGCGGCCGGCTCCCGCACCGGCAAGGTGGTGCACGGCACCGGCCGCCGGATCCGCCGGGCCACCGCCGCCGAGGGCGCCGGCGAGTCGGGCCTGGCCAAGCTCATCGAGCTGCACGCGCTGAACTCCTTCGGCGACATGCTGATCACCGTGGCGCTCGCCTCCACCATCTTCTTCTCGGTGCCCACCGGCGAGGCCCGCGGCCGGGTGGCGCTCTACCTGCTGGTCACCATGGCGCCGTTCGCGCTACTGGCCCCGGTGATCGGCCCGATGCTGGACCGCCTGCCGCACGGCCGCCGGGCCGCGATGGCGATCTCGATGCTGGCCCGCGCGGTGCTCGCCTGGACGATGGCCGGCGTGGTGGCCGGCGGCGGGCTGGCGCTCTACCCGGAGGCGCTCGGCGTGCTGGTCGCCTCCAAGGCGTACGGGGTGGTGCGCAGCGTCGTGGTGCCCCGGCTGCTGCCCAGCCGGCTCTCCCTGGTGAAGGCGAACTCCCGGGTGACCCTGGCCGGACTGCTGGCCACCATGGTCGCGGCCGGCGTGGGCGGACTGCTCCACCTCATCGGGCCGGGCTGGCCGCTGCGCGGCGCCTTCCTGGTGTTCGTGGCGGGCACCCTGATGGCCTTCCACCTGCCGCACGCGGTGGACTCCGCCAAGGGCGAGCAGCGCGCCGTGCTGCACGCCGAGGAGCACCCGCCGGGCCACCACCACGGCGTGCTGCACGGCCGCGGCGACGCCGGGTCCGCCGAGCCGGCGCCCGCCGGGCAGCGGCCCAGGGCCTCGCTGCGCACCGTCGGCCCGTCGGTGATCCTGGCGCTGCGCGCGATGGCGGCGATGCGCTGGCTGGTCGGCTTCCTGGTGCTGTTCCTGGCGTTCCTGCTCCGCGACGAACCGGTCGGCGGCCTGCAGCCGACCCTCGCGCTCGGCCTGGTGGCGCTGGCCGCCGGGACGGGCAACGCGCTCGGCTCGGTGCTCGGCTCCTGGCTGCGCCCCCGCGGCCCGGAGGTGACGGTCACCGCGATGCTGCTGCTGGCCGGCTGCGCGACGGCCGCCGCCGCGCTCTGGTACGGCACGGTGACGGTGGTGGCGGTCGCCGGGACGGCCGGGCTGGCGGCCTCGCTGGGGAAGCTGTCGCTGGACGCGCTGATCCAGCGGGACGTCCCCGAGGCGGTGCGCACCTCCGCCTTCGCCCGCTCGGAGACGGCGCTCCAGCTGTCCTGGGTGGCGGGCGGCGCGGTCGGCATCCTGCTGCCGCTGAACGGCGCGCTGGGGCTGTCGGTGGCCGCCGCCGTGGTCGGCGCGGTGCTGCTCTGGACGCTCCGCTCGCTGCTGCGGGTGGGGGTGCGCCACCGCGCGGCCGCGCCCCGGGTCGCCTAGGGGCGCGCCGTTCCGGGGGCAACACGTTGCCGACCCGCGCGTAGCGTGATCGCGAAAGCCCGGTAGCCTCTGACGCATGAGCCTCAGCACCCGCGCAGTCGCCGGCCTCGGCGCCGTCGTCGTCATCGCCGCCGGCACGGTCGGCGGGTCCATCGCCTACGCGTCGAACCAGACCGAGATCAGCGACCACCGCGCCACCCTGGTGGTGGGCAACTCGTCGCAGGCCCGCGACCCGTTCTGCTTCAACGAGGGCAAGCCGCTGACCGACCAGCAGCAGGAGGAGTGCCAGGACAAGGCCGGCAAGGCCCTGGAGGACGGCACCCTCCCCTCGTCCGACGTGGTCGTCAGCGACCGGATCGCCATCGGCGTCAGCCCGGAGGTGGCGGACCGCGGCTGGTGGGCCAACACCAACGGCGGCCAGCAGGGCCAGGGCGGCCGGTTCATCCTGGCCTCGGCGGCGCGCAACGCGACCTTCTCGGGCTCCGTTCCGGCCGGCAAGGCGCTCAACTCCTCCGGCAAGACCCTGGTCACCGTGGTCGAGACCGACCCGAAGGCGCCGGACTCGATCTACGCCGTGTGGTACTTCCAGCTGAACACCCAGGACAGCTGACGGTCGTCCGGTGACGGTACGACTCCCCGACGAGCAGTCGGGCCCCGCGCGGGCCCGGCTGCTCGTCGTCGTCGCGGTGCCGGCCGAGGCCGACGCCGTGCTGCGCGGCCTGGGCGCCTCCCCGCAGGCCTCCCCGGCCTCCGCCCCGGAGCGGGTGGCGCTGCCGGGCGGCGCGCTGGACCGGGTCGCCCACCCCTCGGGCGTGACGGTGGACGTGCTGGCCGGCGGGGTCGGCCCGGGCGCGGCGGCCGCCGCCGCGGCCACCGCGCTCACCGCCGCCCGCTACGACCTGGTGCTCTCGGCCGGGATCGCCGGCGGCTTCGCCCCCCGGGCGCCGATCGGCGCGACCGTGGTCGCCACCGGGATCGTCGCCGCCGATCTGGGCGCCGAGACCCCCGAGGGCTTCGCCGACGTCACCGAGCTGGGCTTCGGGACCGTCCGGCACACCCCGGCGCCGGCCGCCGCGGCGCTGGCCGCCGAAGCCCTGGGCGCGGTCGCCGGGACGGTGCTGACCGTCTCCACGGTGACCGGCAGCGCCGAGCGCGCCGCCGCCCTGGCCGCCCGCCACCCCGACGCGGTGGCCGAGGCGATGGAGGGCTTCGGGGTCGCCGAGGCCGCCGCCCGGCACGGCGTGCCGTCCTTCGAGCTGCGGACCGTCTCCAACGCCGTGGGCCCGCGCGACCGGTCTGCCTGGCGGATCGGCGAGGCGCTGGCCGCGCTGGAGCGCGCCTTCGCCCTCCTGCCCCACCCCGCGCTAGTGAAGGAGGCCGGCCGTGGCTGAACGGCTGAGCATCGCGTACTCGCCCTGCCCGAACGACACCTTCGTCTTCCACGCCTGGTCGCACGGCCTGGTCCCGGGTGCGGACGCCCCCGAGGTCACCTTCGCCGACATCGACGTCACCAACGGCCTGGCCGAGCGCGGCGAGCTGGACGTCCTCAAGGTCAGCTACGCCGCCCTGCCGTGGGTGCTGGACGAGTACACCCTGTTGCCCTGCGGCGGCGCGCTCGGCCGCGGCTGCGGACCGCTGGTGCTGACCCGCCCGGAGAACGGCGACGACCTGAGCGGGAAGACCGTGGCCGTCCCCTCCGAGCGGTCCACCGCCTACCTGCTGTTCCGGCTCTGGGCGGCGCGCGCGGTGCCCGGCGGCCTGGGCGAGATCGTGGTGCTGCCGTTCCACGAGATCATGCCCGCCGTCCGGGACGGCCGGGTGGACGCCGGCCTGGTCATCCACGAGGCCCGGTTCACCTATCGGAACTACGGCCTGCGCTGCCTCGCCGACATGGGCGAGGCCTGGGAGCGGGAGACCGGCCTGCCGATCCCGCTGGGCGCGATCATCGCCCGGCGCTCGCTGGGCGCGGAGCGGCTGCGGGCGCTCGGCGAGGCGATCCGCGGCTCCGTCCGGCAGGCCTGGGACGACCCGGAGGCCAGTCGCGGGTACGTGCTGGAGCACGCCCAGGAGATGGACCCGGACGTCGCGGACCAGCACATCGCCCTGTACGTGAACGAGTTCACCGCGGACCTCGGCGAGGAGGGGTGCGCGGCCGTGCGCGCGCTGCTCACCCGGGCCGCCGCGGAGGGGCTGGTGCCGCCGCTCGGCCCGGGTGCGCTGGACTTCTGAGCCCCGCCGGGGGCGCTACACGTCGAACTGGTCGGCCACCCCGCGCAGCAACACGGCGAGCTTCTGCCCGGCCGGCTTGGCCGGGTAGCGGCCGTGCTGCAGCCCCGGCAGCACGGCGTCCATCATCGTGATGAGGTCCTGGACGAGCGCCGCCATGTCGTCCGGGCTCTTGCGCTGGGCGGCGGCCACCGACGGCAGCGCGTCCAGCAGCTGGACCTGCATCGCCTGGTCGCCGCGGTGCCCGGCGACCACGCCGAACTCGACCCGCTGGCCCGGCTTCAGCGACGTGATCCCGGCGGGCAGCGCCTTGGTGTGGACGAAGACGTCGCCGCCGTCGTCGCGCGACAGGAAGCCGAAGCCCTTCGTCTCGTTGAACCACTTGACCTGGCCGGTGGGCATCTCGAACAGTCCTCGATGTGGGTGTGAGGGATCCCGGACCTGGCCGGGGATCACTGGGTGGTGGGAGAGCGGGCCGGCCCGGGGGGACACGCCCGTGGGGCGCGCACGGTCAGCACACTGTAAGGAGCAGACTAACGGTCCGTCACTGTCTCATCCGCGTTCCGCACAAGATCCGTACGGAGCTCCGACGGCCGCCGGCGACCCGGGACCGGCATGGCCGGGGCGCGGCTCGGCGCTGTCCACAGGCACGCACCCCCGGTCGGAGAGAAACGGGGCGCACTGATCGCACCCCTCGGCACAGCCTGCATACCCCCGCCCAGCAGGGATCAAAACTCCCAGCGCCCGGAAAACTGCGCAACGTGACGGGCCGCTCGTCCGCGAAGCGCTCGCCGGCGCCCCGCGCGGCACCGCGCGGGAACGGCCCCCGGCGCCCTCTGCGAGACTGGGACGGCAGCCGCACCCGCCGTCCCCGCCGCAGAGGAGCAAGCCCCGTGAGCAGCCAGAGCGCCGACCGCGGCGACGCCTACGTCAAGGCCGGAGCGATCGTCTTCGGGCTCGGCGCGCTCGCCACGCTCGTCACCTTCGTCCCGCTGTTCCTGCACCTGACGCCGCTGCCCACGGCCGCGTACTGGCTGAGCATGCTGATGCCGCTGGGCTTCCTGCTCGCCCTCACCGGCCTGCTGCTCTCCGCGCGGGCCCAGCGCCGCCGGACCCGCGCGAACGCCTGACGCGAACGCCTGACGCGCAGGCGGCACGCGCGGGCCGCACGCGCACGCCCGGCCGAACGCCTACCCGCTCGCGGCGAGGTGCCCGGCCAGCCAGGCCGGGAAGGCGGTGAGGTCGGCCAGCACCACGTCCGCGCCCGCCGCCCGCAGCTCCCCGGCGCCGTACGGGCCGGTGGCCACCGCCACCGCGACGGCGCCCGCGCGCCGGGCGCCCCGGATGTCGCCGAGGTGGTCGCCGACGTAGACGGTGGCGCCGTGCTCGCGCAGCGCGTCCCCCTTGGTCTCCGCCCAGAGGTCGCCGGCCACCGCGTCCGCCCGCAGGCCCGCGTGCTCCAGGTGGAGCCGGGCGTTCGGCTCGTACTTGCCGGTGATCACCGCGACCCGGCCGCCGTGCGCGCGGACCGCGTCCAGGGCGGCGTGCGCGCCGGGCAGCGGGACGGTCGGCGCGAAGGCGTGGTCCCGGTAGAGCGTGCGGTAGCGGTGCACGACCGCCTCCAGCCGCTCCTCCGGGAACCAGTTGCGCAGCTCGTCGAGGAGCGGCGGCCCGAGCCGGGTCACCACCAGGTCGGCGTCGATGGCGGTCCCGGTCTCGGCCGACAGCGCCAGGTAGGTGGCCCTGATGCCGGGCCGGGTGTCCAGCAGCGTCATGTCGAGGTCGAAACCGACGGTGAGCGGGGCGTCCGAGGTCGCAGGCATGCCGCCAGGCTATCCAACGGGCCGGGCCGACCAGGAGGAACGATTTGCCCGGGCTTCGGCGCGGAACTTAGGTTTGCCTGAGCTATCTGCGAGAGAGAGCCATGACCGACACCACCACGCCCGGCAGAGTCCGCCTGCTGCGCCGCCGCATCCTGTGGCTCGCCGCCGCGCTGGCCGTGCTGGCCGCCGCGGTGCTGCTGAGCCTGGCGGTCGGCAGCCGGAACATCCCGTTCGGCGACACCCTCGACGCCCTGCTGCACGGCGGGGACTCCACCAACGCCGTCGTGATCCGCGAACTGCGGGTGCCCCGTACGGTCGTCGGCCTCGCGGTCGGCGCGGCGCTCGGCATGGCCGGCACCGTCATGCAGGGCATCACCCGCAACCCGATCGCCGACCCCGGCATCCTCGGCGTCAGCCAGGGCGCGGCGGCCGGCGTGGTGCTGGCGATCTCCGCGTTCGGGATCTCCACGCTCACCGGGTACGTCTGGTTCGGCTTCGCCGGCGCCGTGATCGCCACCGTGGTGGTGTACGGGCTGGCCGGGCGCGGCCGCGGCGGGGCGACGCCGGTGAAGCTGGCGCTGGCCGGATCGGCGGTGTCCGCGTTCATCGCCTCGCTCAACACCCTGGTGCTCACCACCGACGCGGCCGCCATGGACCAGTTCCGGTTCTGGCACGTCGGCTCGCTCTCCGGCCGCACCGCGGACGTCGCCTGGCAGCTGCTGCCGTTCCTGGCCGTCGGCACGGTGCTGGTGTTCGCGGTGGCGCGCGGGCTGGACGCGCTGGCGCTCGGCGACGACACCGCCAAGGGGCTCGGCGCCAAGACCGGGCTGGTGCGGGCCGTCGGCGCGCTCGGCGCCACCGTGCTGACCGGCTCGGCGGTCGCGGCGGCCGGACCGGTCGCCTTCGTCGGCCTCGCCGTGCCGCACGCCGCGCGCGCCGTGGCCGGCGCCGACCACCGCTGGGTGCTCGTGCTCTCCGCCGTGCTCGGCCCGGCGCTGCTGCTGCTCGCCGACACCCTCGGCCGGGTGCTGTTCCCGCCCTCCGAGGTGCCGGCCGGGGTGATGACCGCACTGGTCGGCGTGCCGGTGCTGGTCGCCCTGGTGCGGCGCCGGAAGGTGGTGGCGGCATGACGGCCCCGACGGTCCCGCTGCGCGGCTACACCGTGGTGCGCGCCCGGGGCGCCTCCTTCCTGCTGCACCGGCGCTCGGCCTGGGCGGCGCTCGGCCTGCTGGTGGCGCTGGCCGCCACCGCCGTCGCCTCGCTCTGCCTGGGCGAGTCCGCCGTGGCGCCCGGCGAGGTGCTCAAGGTGGTGTTCGGGCAGCCGAGCCCGCACGAGCTGGTGGTCGGCGAGTTCCGGCTGCCCCGGGTGGTGGTCGGCCTGCTGGTCGGCACCGCGCTCGGGCTGGCCGGGGCGCTGATCCAGACCGTCGCCCGCAATCCGCTGGCCAGTCCGGACGTGGTCGGCGTCTCCTGGGGCGCCACCGCGACCGTGGTCGGCCTGCTGGCCTACGGCGTGGTCGGCTCCACCGGCCAGGTGCCGTACGCGGCCGTCGCGGGAGGGCTGGCGGCGGGCCTGCTGGTCTATCTGCTGGCCTGGCGGCGCGGGCTGCACGCCCAGCGCTTCGTGCTGATCGGCATCGGCATCTCGGTCGCGCTCTCCTCACTGACCTCGGTGTTCCTCACCAAGGGCGACGGCTTCCAGGCGCAGGCCGCCAAGGTGTGGATGACCGGCAGCCTGAACGGCTCCGGCTACGACCAGGCCGGCTGGCTCGCCTGGGTGCTGCTGGCCGCCCTGCCGGTGGCGCTGTGGGCGGCCCGGGCGCAGCGCTCGATCTCCTTCGACGACGCCACCGCCGTCGGCCTCGGGCTGCGGCTGAACCGGATCCGGCTGGGCATGGCGCTGCTCGGCGTCGTGCTCGCCTCCTGCGCGGCGGGCGCGGCCGGGCCGGTGGACTTCGTCGCGCTGATGGCCCCGCAGATCGCCGTCCGGCTGGCCCGCTCGGCGCAGATCCCGCTGCTCTGCTCGGCGCTCACCGGCGCGCTGGTCGTCGTACTGGCCGACCTGCTCGCCCGCCGGCTGCTGGCGCCCACCGAGCTGCCGGTCGGCGTGGTGACCGGGCTGGTCGGCGCGCCGTACCTGATGTGGCTGCTGATCCGCTCCCGCCGTGGAGGTTCCTGAGTCGTGGAGGTCCCGATGCCCGCCGACGCCGAGTCCGTCCGCACCGAACCCGTCCGCACCGAGCCCGTCGGCACCGAATCCGTCCGCACCGGGGCCGATTCCGCCGCCGACCGGGCGGCCGCCCACCGCCTGGAGGCGCGGGACCTGACCCTCGCCTACGAGGCGCGCACCGTCGCCGAGAAGCTCTCGCTGCGGATCCCGGACGGGAAGGTCACGGTGATCGTCGGCCCGAACGCCTGCGGCAAGTCCACCCTGCTGCGCGCGCTGGGCCGGCTGCTCAAGCCGGTCCGCGGCGCGGTGCTGCTGGACGGCGAGGAGTTGGCGCGCGTCCCCACCAAGCGGATCGCCCGGCGGATCGGGCTGCTGCCGCAGTCGCCGAGCGCCCCCGAGGGCATCGCGGTGGCCGACCTGGTGGCACGCGGCCGCCAGCCGCACCAGAGCTGGTGGCAGCAGTGGTCGGCGGAGGACGAGACGGCGGTCGCGGAGGCGCTGGAGCGCACCTCGACGGCCGAGCTGGCCGAGCGCGGTGTGGACGAGCTGTCCGGCGGGCAGCGGCAGCGGGTCTGGATCGCGATGGCGCTGGCCCAGGGCACCGACATCCTGCTGCTCGACGAGCCGACCACCTTCCTGGACATCGCGCACCAGGTCGAGGTGCTGGACCTGGTGCGCCGGCTGAACGTGGAGCGCGGGCGGACCGTCGTCGCGGTGCTGCACGACCTCAACCAGGCGGCCCGGTACGCGGACCACCTGGTGGCGATGCGGGACGGGCGGATCGTCGCCGAGGGCCCGCCGGCCGAGGTGGTGACGGCGGAGCTGGTGCGGGAGGTGTTCGGGCTGGAGTCGGTGGTGGTGCCGGACCCGGTGACCGGGACGCCGCTGGTGGTGCCGGGCGCGCCGTGGGCGGCCGCTGCGGACGCGTAGCGACGTTTTATGCGCTGATTACGCACCAATTCGGACATAATCGACGGACTGCGCTCATGTTCTCCCCGCCGTCCGAGGTGCCGATGCCCCCGCTCACCCGCCGCACCCTGCTGGCCTCGCTCGGCGGGCTCGGCGGCGCCGCGCTCACCGGCTGCACCACCACCCGTCGCGCCGCGTCCCCGCCGGCCGGCCCCGCGGCCGCCGCGACGCCCTCCCCCACCCCGCTGCCGGAGGTCACCGTGGCCACCGCCACCGGCCCGGTCACCGTGCCCGGCGCGCCGATGCGGGTGGTCGCCCTGGACACCGCCGAACTGGACTCCGCGCTCACCCTCGGCATCACCCCGGTCGGCGCCGCCCGGCCCGCGGCGGACCGGGCCTTCCCCGACTACTGGCCCGCCTCCCGGCTCGCCCGGACCGCCTACGTCGGCCCGGTCGGCGACCCGGACCTCGCCGCGGTCCGCGCCCTGCGGCCCGACCTCATCCTCTCCAACCAGACCCGCGACGGCGACCGCTACGAGGAGCTGCGGGCGATCGCCCCGACCGTCCTCACCCAGACCACCGGCGCGCCCTGGAAGGCCAACGTCCAGACCCACGCCCAGGCGCTGAGCCGGCAGGACGCGGCGGCGGCGTTCGCGGCCTCCTACCAGCGGCACGTCAGCCAGGTGGTGACCGCGCTGGCGAACGCCAGGGCGGGCGGGCGGAAGGTCAGCCTGCTCCGCTTCGTGGAGGGCGGCGGCATCCGGCAGTACGCCCGGCAGACCTTCCCGGGCTCCGTGCTCGCCGACGCCGGCCTCGGCCGGCCGGACGCCCAGAACACCGACCAGGCCGACCAGGAGCTCCCGCCCGAGCAGCTCGCCAGGGCCGACGGCGACCTGCTCCTCTACGCCGGCTACGGCGACCCGGACCGCAACGGCCTCAACGCCGTCCTGGCGAGCCCCGGCTGGCAGTCCCTGGAGGCCGTCAAGGCGCACCGCGCCTTCCCCGTCGACGACCAGCTGTGGTTCCAGGGCATCGGCTACACCGGCGCCAACTACGTCCTCGAACAGCTCCAGCGCTTCCTCGGCGGCTGAGCCGCCGTCCCCCGGTCCGCTCAGTCCTCCTCGTCGACGGCGGCGTTGAGGGAGGTGATCAGGGCGGAGAGGCGGGAGTTCCAGTTCTGGTAGGTGGCGCCGTCGATGGCGTGCTTCTTGGCGAGGTCGCGGACGGTCCGCTGGGCGCCCTTCAACGTGGCCGCGGCGTCGTCGGGCTGACCCTCGTTGAGGCGGGCGGTGGCCTCGTCGAGGGTGCGCAGCAGGTCGATCTGGCGGCCGCGGTCCTTCTCCACCTGGGTCTGCGCGATGCTCTGCCGCAGGGCGTTGATCTGGACCAGCGGGGCCGGGTTGTGCGGGGCCGGGGTGGTGGCGGGAGCCGTCGGGGTCGGACGGGCGGACGGGGTGGTGGCGCTCGGGGTGGGCGTCGGCGTCGGGGTCGCGGCGGGCGTGGACGCCGGGGCGGCCAGAGCGGTCGCGGTGGGGCGGGTGGACGGCGCGGCGGCGGGGGTGACCGGGTCGTCGAAGGCGCTGAGCGCGAGCACCGCGGCGCCGGCGACACCGGCCAGGCCGAGGGCGCCGAGCACGATCGGCTTGCGGCGGCTCTCGCGCTCGGGCTCCGGCATCGGCGGCCGGGCCGCCGGGATCGGCGCCATCACCGAGGTGGGGGCCGGGGCCGCGAACGGCACCGCCTGGGGCGGCAGGAGGGTGGTGTGCCGCTGGTCCGGCGGGGCGGCGGTGGGGAAGGCGGGCGGCAGCGGGGCGGCGGCGAGCAGTTCGCCGGTCGGGTCGGCGGGCACCAGCCCCGGTACGCAGGCCAGCAGTTCGGCCCGCGCCGCGGCGGCGTCCGCCGGACGCTCCGCCGGGTGCTTGGCGAGCAGTCGCAGCACCACCGCGTCCAGCACGGGCGGCAGTCCGGGACGCCGGGCGGAGGGCGGCGCCGGCAGTTCCCCGACGTGCTTGTAGGCGATCGCCACCGGCGTCTCGGCCGTGAACGGCGGCGCGCCGGTGAGCATTTCGGTCAGCACGCAGCCGACCGCGTACAGGTCGGTGCGGCCGTCCAGCGGGCTCGCGGTGGCCTGCTCGGGCGACAGGTACGCGGCGGTGCCGAGCACCGAGGCGGTCTGGGTGAGGTTGTGCGAGGAGCCCGCCCGGGCGATGCCGAAGTCGACGACCTTCACCCCGCCGTCATCGGTGATCATGATGTTGCCGGGCTTGATGTCCCGGTGCACCAGGCCCGCCGCGTGCGCGTGCGCCAGCCCCTCGCAGACCGCGGCCGCGATCCCGACCGCCTGCTCGACCGGCAGGCCCGGCCGCTGGGCCAGCAGCGCGGCCAGCGAGCGGCCCTGCACCAGCTCCATCACGATGTACGGCGAGCCCTGGTCCACCCCGGAGTCGAAGACCATGACGATCCTCGGGTGGACCAGCATCGCGGCGTGCTGCGCCTCGCGGCCGAACCGCTCGGCGAACCTCGGGTCGTCGGCGAGGCCCCCGTTGAGGACCTTGACGGCCACCTGACGGCCCAGCACGTGGTCCACCCCGCGCCAGACCGTGGCCATGCCGCCGACGCCGAGTATCTCGACGAGTTCGTAGCGCCCGTTCAGCGCGCGTCCGATCACCTGGAACCGCTCCCCTCAGAAGCCCTGCCCGGGGTCCCGGACCGCCTCGTGCACCTGTGCACGATAGCCCCCGGCGGCGATCGGCAGCCGGGCGCCGGCGGCTTCCCGGGAAGGGGGGCGGCCGGGGAACCGGGCAGCGGATCCCCGACCGCCGGCTCGTGGGTCGTCCCTCGACGACGGTTCACGATCGGTCCGGTCCGGACTGGTCGAGCGGGGTGCCGGCCCGCCCTGACTGCGGGCGGGCGGGCCGGCGGGTTCCGGTCCGTCCGGACCGGCGGGCGCGTTCCGGGGTGCGCCTGCCGGTCCGGACGGGGCCGGCCGGGTGGACGGGCGGCACGGGGGAGCCGGCCGGCCACTCGGGGTCCTGCGGTTACTGCGGTGGTGCGGGTGGTGCGGTCCGGATGGGCGACGGGCCCGGGGGGATTCGCTCGCCGCCCATCCGGAGATCGTGGGTCACCTCGTGTTGCCCGAGGCGGCGTCGTCGGGCTTGTCGGCGCGGTCGGTCCCCGGCTGCCCCGGCAGGGCCGGCGTGACCGCCGCGGGCGGTGCGGACAGTGCGGTGCCGGCGGGCTTCGGCGTCCGGTCGGCGCTGCCGCCGCCGTTGTTGCCGGAGCCGTTCGAACCCTGGCCGTTGGAGCCCTGGCCGTTGGAGCCCTGACCGTTGGAGCCCTGGCCGTTCGAACCCTGTCCGTTGCCGCCGGAACCACCGGTGCCCCGGCCGTTGCCGCCACCGCCGCCCCCGGAGGCCGCGGCGCCGGAGCGGGTGGGTGCCGGACCGCCCTGGTGGTCGCCGTCGCCACCGTCGCGGAGCAGCCGGGCGCAGTAGTCCTCCACCTTGTCCGTCCCGCCGGCCTCGCCGACCAGCCCGCCGAACTGCGGATCGGTGACCAGCGTGCGCGGGCGCTCGCCCTTGCCCGCCCGGTCGGAGAACGCCTTGCAGAGCGCCGCGTGGGCCGCCGGGTTCGACGGACCGCGCCCGTCCCCCGGCGTGGCGGCGGGCGGCTGCGGCGCGGTCGGCCGGTTCGCCGAGGCGGACGGACCGGTGGTGGCCGGGCCGCCCGACGGGCCGGCGGAGGTTCCACCGGTCGGAGCGGCGGTGATCGGCCGGTCCGACGAGCCGCCGGCCGACGGGGTTCCGGAGCGGCTCTCCGTAGCGCTCGCCGGAGCGGACGACACGGGGGCGACCACGTGCCGCTTCGGCTCGTCCGAGCGGCCGCCCAGCGCCGGGGGGAGGTTGCCCGTCCCGGCCGCGACCGCGACCCCGCCGAGCGCGGTGGCGCCGAGCACGACGACGGCGGCCTTCGTGCTGAAGGCCCTCGTCAGCGCGGCGGTTGCCATCGATCGTCTCCGGACGGGTGCGGGTGCGGCGGGTACGGCGGGAGCAGGTGCGAGACGGGCCTCCCGGAACGCGGCCAGGGCCGCCTCCTCCCCGGCCAGTTCGCCCCGCGCCGCCGGCGCCGCGGCGGCGGCGAGCACCCGGGCGACCCGCTGCTCCGGCCCGTCGCCGGGCCGGAGGGGTCCCGTGTGCCCGGTGCTGCCGTCCGGGCCGGTGAGCGAGGCGTCCCGCCCGGCCGACGGTCCGCCCACGGCACCGGCGAGCAGCTGCTCGGCGGTGTCACGGTCGATCCGGCGGGATCGGTTGGTGCTCATCTCATGTCCTTCAGCGTCGCGGCCCGGCGTTCTGTCACACCCTGCGGAGAATTTTTTCTCCCGGCTCGTCCGAGCCCCTTCCGGACCGTCCCGCCGGCGGTCGGCCCCCCGGCCCGACCGCCGGCCTGACCGCCGGCCGAACCGTCCGTCGGACCACCGTCCCGGCCCGAGCGCGCGGCCGGGATCCCGGCTCCGGCCGCGCCCGCCGGGAAGGACTGCTCCAGCAGCTTGGCGAGCCGCTTCAGCCCGCGGTGCGCGGCCATCCGGACGGTGCCCGAGCGCTTGCCGAGCACCTGGGCGGCGCTCTCCGCGTCCAGGCCCATCACCACCCTCAGCAGCACAGCCTCGGCCTGGTCCCGGGGCAGCCGGGAGATCAGCGCCAGCGCGTCCGAGGTGCCGACGGAGGCGAGCGCCGCCCCGGCGGTGTCGTCGCCGCCGGCCAGCCCGGCCAGGTGCTCGAAGGGCAGGTCGGTGACCGGTCGGCGGCGGCGGGCCCGCAGGTGGTCCAGCGCCCGGTTGCGCGCGACGGTCGCCGCCCAGCCGCGGAAGCCGTCGCCGTCACCGGTGAAGGAGCCGAGGTCCCGGGCGATCTGCAGCCACGCCTCGGACGCGATGTCCTCGGCGTCCTGGGCGTCCTCGGGCCGGCCGCCGACCAGGGCCCGCAGGTAGCGGAGCAGACCCGGCTGGACGGTCCTGAACAGCAGCCGGAAGGCCTCCTCGTCCCCGCCCTGAGCGGCCCGGACCGCCTCGGTCAGCTCGACGGGGGTGGTGCCCTCGCCCGTGGGCGGGCCGGGTGGCGGGCCTGACGTCGGGCCCGGTCCGGACCGGCCGACGGCGCTGTCGGTGCCCGCTCCGGGGCGTTCTGCACTCTGCACCCGCCACATCATCCGCCATCCGGGCGAACGCCCCGTTCGGGCGGGCCCGGACGGCCGCCCCGCCCCCCCGTCCGCCGTCCGGCTCGTGGGGGACCGGGCGCGGGCCCTACGGCAAAGCGCCTTCAGGTCGAAGGTCCTGAGACCTTCTGGCCTTCGTCTGCGGTATAAAAATCGACTTATCGCCTATGTTGTAGGTGAACGATTCGTTCCGGCCCTCGCCCGTGCGCCCCCACCGCTTCCGCGCACCCCGGGCGCCGCCGGCTGCTCCCCCACCCCCAGGAACGCCATGACCCCCGCCGCCCACGAGCTCTTCGAGCGCGGCCTGCGCGACCACCTCGCGCCCGCCCTCCGCCTCCTGGGCCTCACCGGCTGGCGGCGGAGCTTCAGCCTCCCCGACCCGACCCACTGGGCCCTGCTGGGCGTGGTCGAGCACCGCGCCGACGGCCGGCTCCGCTACACCTTCGGCCTCAGCCTGGTCCGCCGGAGCGACTGGACCGCCGCGGCCCTCCCCGGCCCGCGCCCGGACCCGCGCGCCGTCTACGGCATCGAGTCCTGGCGGGCCCGGATCGGCGACCTGCTGCCGGTCTGCGCGGACGTCTGGTGGGAGGTGCTGCCCGGCCCGCGCTGGCGGGTCGCCCTGGACGACTCGGTGGCCGCCGTCCGCCACTACGGGCTGCCCGAGCTGCGCCGCCGGGCCGAACGGGAGCGCGGCGGGGCGACCGGCGAGACCTACCTCTCCCGCGCCGAGCTGGAGCAGGTCAACGCCGCCCTGCTGGCCGTCCCGGTCGCCCGGATCCAGCGCGCCGAACTGGTCGACGGCGCGCTCGTCCTCACCGGCGCCTGGACGCGGGCGGACGCGGCCGCCCGCACGGTGCTGCGCGGCGTCGCCCACGGCTTCCTCTCCGCCGAGGACGAGCTCTTCGCCGTCGTGCGCTGCGCGGACACCCTCGGCCGGCCGCTCTGGGACTTCACCCGCCCGTAGCGCGCTCCCGCGACTCGACGGCACCGTCACGGCGCACACCGCCGCCGAGGCCCCCACCCCACTGATCATCCGAACATCTGAGGAACCATCCCGCCGCACCGGAAGTCCACATAACGAGGGGGTAACGGGACCTCCTCGTCGAGGAAACGGGGAACGAATGAGCCGGGCCGACGCGCGAGCCACCACCACCGAGGACCGCACCCTGGTCTGGGACGGCTGCCTCAACGTCCGCGACCTGGGCGGACTGCGCACCGCCACCGGCGCCCGCACCACCCGTGGAGCGATCGCCCGCGCCGACAACCTGGACCGCCTCACCGCCGAGGGCTGGGACGCCCTCCTCGACCACGGCGTGCGCACCGTCGTCGACCTGCGCGACATCGAGGAGTACAAGCCCCTCCTGCCGCTCCCCGAGGACGTCGAACTCATCCGCGTCCCGCTGGACGAACTCGCCGGCCCCGCCTGGTGGCAGGACTACGGCCACCTCGACGGCACCCCGCTGGCCCTGCGCCCCTACCTCGACCACTGCCCGCACGCCGCCGCCGAGCTGATCACCACGATCGCCGGCGCCCGCCCCGGCGGCCTGGTCGTCCACTGCGGCGCCGGCCGCGACCGCACCGGCCTCGCCGCCCTCCTGCTGCTCGCCCTCGCCGACGTCACCCCCGCCGAGATCGTCGCCGACTACCTCCTGAGCGCCCCCAACGTCCGCCCCCTCTACGGCATGCTCGGCCTCCCCGACCCGTACCGCCGCATCGACGCCGCCCTCGCCGAAGCCGGCACCACCGCCGAAGCCGCCGTCACCGCCACCCTCGCCGGCTTCACCCCCGCCCCCTACCTGCTCGCCGCCGGCGTCGCCCCCGCCGACCTCGCCGCCGTCCGGGCCCGCCTGCTCCCCTCCTGAGCGGTCCGCGCCCTGGCAGACTCCGGGCGTGATCCTCCGAACCGCCACCCGCCGGGACCTGCCCGCCGTCATCGCCCTGCTCACCGACGAGGAGGGGGTGACCGATCCCGCCTCCGTCGAGGTCGGCGAGGCGTACGCCCGGGCCTTCGCCGCCATCGACGCCGACCCGCGCAACGAGATGCTGGTGCTCGACGAGGGGGACGGGACGGTGCTCGGGTGCCTCCAGATGACCTACGTCCCGGGGCTCGGGCGGGGCGGTGCGGAGCGCGCGCTGGTGGAGGGGGTCCGGGTGCGGGCGGACCGGCGGGGTTCCGGGCTGGGGCGGGAGTTGATGGGGCGGGCGATCGAGCGGGCCCGTGAGCGGGGGTGCACGCTCGTCCAGCTGACCAGCCACAAGCGGCGGTCCGGGGCGCACCGGTTCTACGCCTCGCTCGGCTTCGACCGCAGCCACGACGGGTTCAAGCTGACGCTCCGATAATCGTTCGCGGTCGGCCGGGCCGGCCCCCAATACTGCCGGGCATGGTGGACTTCTCCGACTTCGACACCCGCAACTACCCCACCGTGGACGTCCGGACCGGCTACGCCGGCTGGGTCGACACCTACGAGCAGACCGTCGAGGACGCGATGGACCTCGCCGTCCTCGAACAACTCGCCCTCCCCGCCTGGCCGGAGGTCCGCCGGGCCGCCGACCTCGGCTGCGGCACCGGCCGGACGGGCACCTGGCTGCGCGGCCGGGCCGCCGCGGGGCTGGTGCTGGACGGCGTGGACCTCACGCCCGAGATGCTGGCGCGCGCCGAGGAGCGCGGCGCCCACGACAGCCTCGCCGAGGGGGACGTCGCCGCCACCGGGCTCGCCGCCGGCGCCTACGACCTGGTGATCTCCTCGCTGATCGACGAGCACCTCGCCGACCTCGGCCCGTACTACCGCGAGGCCTTCCGGCTGGCCCGCCCGGGCGGGCGCTGCGTCCTGGTCGGCCTGCACCCGTACTTCATCATGGCGGCCGGCATGCCGACCCACTTCACCGGCGCGGACGGCGCGGACGTCGCCATCACCACCCACGTCCACCTGGTCTCCGACCACCTCACGGCCGGACTGGCGGCGGGCTGGACGCTGGTGGAGATGCGGGAGGCGGTGGTGGACGAGGGGTGGATCGCGCTCAAGCCGAAGTGGGAGAAGTACCGCAGCCACCCGGTCTCGGCGGCGTACGTGTGGGAGAAGCGGGGCTGACGGGCGACCAGTTCCACTTAGCGTCAACCAAAGGTTGACGACCCTCGGGTCGACAACCTACGGTTGACGCTATGGAGAATCCGATCGTTCCCAAGACCACTCAGCTGCGCCTCGACGACCTGATCGACGCGATCAAGAAGCTCCACAGCGACGCGCTCGACCAGCTCTCCGACGCGGTCATCGCCGCCGACCACCTCGATGAGCTCGCCGACCACCTCATCGGCCACTTCGTCGACCAGGCCCGCCGCTCCGGCGCCTCCTGGACCGACATCGGCCGCAGCATGGGCGTCAGCAAGCAGGCCGCCCAGAAGCGCTTCGTGCCCAAGGACCCGGCCACCCCGAACGACCTCGACCCGAGCCAGGGCTTCGGCCGGTTCACCGACCGGGCCCGGCACGTCGTGATGGCCTCGCAGGAGGAGGCCCGCCAGGCCGGCAACGCCGAGATCGGCGCCGAGCACCTGCTGCTCGGCCTGCTGGTCGAGCCGGACGGCCTGGCCGTGCGGGCGCTCGCCGCCCAGGGCATCGCCCCGGAGGCGCTCCGCGCGGCCGCGACGGCCGCCCTGCCCGCGCCCGACGCCGAGGTGCCGGCGCTGATCCCGTACGACGCGCAGGGCAAGAAGGCGCTGGAGCTGACCTTCCGGGAGGCCCTCAAGCTCGGCCACAACTACGTCGGCACCGAGCACATCCTGCTCGCCCTGCTGGAGCTGGAGAACGGCGCCGGGGTGCTGAACGACCTCGGGGTGGAGAAGGCCGCGATCGAGCGGTTCGTCAGCGAGATCCTCGCCGCGTTCGCCGCGTCGGGGACCGAGGACCCGCAGGACTGACCGGACCGTTCCGGGGCCGCGCGGGACGGGCGCGGCCCCGGAACACCGTCGGCCGCTCAGAAGCCCGACACGCGGGTGGTGACGATGCGCACCCGCCCGTCCGCCTTCGCCTCCAGGGCCGCCCGCAGCCGCAGCGACCGCGCCGGGCCCAGCAGTTCGAACGCCTCCTGGTCGCCGACCCAGCGGTGGTCGTCCAGTTCACCGGCCGGGACGGCCACGGGGGTGCCGTCCGGGACGGTGCCGAAGTCGAAGAGGAAGTGCTCGGCCGGGTGGTCGAGTTCGTCCGAGGGGTGGGTCCAGGAGATGGCCAGCAGGTCCCCGGCCTCCCGGACGATGCCGGTCTCCTCCAGCAGCTCCCGGGCCGCGCACTCGGCGGGCCCCTCCCCCAGGTCGATCGTCCCGCCGGGGAACTGCCAGTACTCCCGGTACCCCGCCTTGACCAGCAGGATCCGCCCGGACGCGTCCCGCAGGACGCACCCCGCCGCCGCGTAGATCCGCGGCAGCGAGGCCAGCCACTCTTCACGGGACTTCAACGGCTCGACCGACACGACGGGGCCTCCTGGGGTACGGGGACAGCGTGCCCCCACTCTGCCAGCCGCCGGAACGGTCAGCTCCGGGCGGCCAGGTGCTCGACCAGGCGGTCGAAGCTGGAGTTGTGGCCGGCCTCCGCCTCCGGGCCCAGGAACATCGCCGGGACGTTCTCCTGCTCCATGAGCACCCGGGTGCGGCCGTCGCCGAGGTCGACGAGGGTGATCCGGCCGGTCAGGCCGACGCCCTCCTCGAAGAACTCCAGCATCTCGCCCTCGCGGATCGCGGTGAACCGGGCGCGCAGCGGGTAGCGGTCGCCGGTCGCCTCGATCACCATCGTGCTGTCGAAGCGCCCGCCGACCTCCGGCTGGATGGTCACGGTGTCCAGCGGCACGTGGGTGCCGACCGGGCCCCAGAAGCGGACGAACTGCTCGGGCTCGACGTACGCCCGGAAGACGTCGGCCGGGGCGGCCGGCAGCTCGCGGACGAGGGACAGGGTGCCGAGGTTCTCGGTCATGGTGGTGGTTCCTTCTGCTCGGTCGACGCGCCGCTCAGTGCCGCGCTTTCACAGGGGTAGACCGGGGGCGCCGCGGAAACTCATCGCTCTCCGGAGAAGTTTTTTCCGGGAATCTCCCGGCGGGCCGATGAGGCCGGTCCGCCGCACCGGTCTCATCTCCGTGGAGACCGAACCGAAGAACGAACCGAAGACCGAGCCGAAGAACGAACCGAGGGCCGACCGGCGAACCGGGCCGCAGGCCGGACCGGAGGCGCCCGCCGACCGCGTGCTGCGCTGCGACCTGGGCGCCCTGACCGCCCCCGACCTGGCCGTCGTCGACGCCCTGGCCCGGCTGCGCCTCGCCGCCGCCCGGCACGGGGTGCGGCTCGTCCTGCGCAACGCGGGCGGCCCGCTGCGCGAACTGCTCGCGTTCAGCGGGCTGGCCGCCGTCCTCCCCGTCGAGGAGGACGCCGCGGGGCTACTCCCCGGCCCGTTCCCCGGCCGCCAGTCGCGGCGGCAGGCCGAAGAGCGGGAACAGCACCTCGGTGTCGAGGAAGTTGGTGAGCCCGGTGATCCGGCCCGCTGACACCTCCAGCACGATCAGCGCCCACGGCTCGTGGCCGCCCTCCGGGCTCGGCCGGTACTGGCCGAACGCCGGGCTGCCGTTGGCCGTCGCCGGCACCAGCCGCGAGCCCCGGCAGCCGCTGCCCGGCCCGAGCATCCACTCCCGGAGGTCCGCGTGCCCGGTCAGCCAGAGCGCGAACGGCGGCATGTTGAGCGTGACGTCCTCGTGCAGCAGCGCCGCCAGGCCGTCCATGTCGTACGCCTCGAAGGCGGCGACGTACCGGTCCAGCAGCGCCCGGTGGTCCTCGTCCAGCGCGGGGGCCGGCCGGGACCCGGCCGGGTCGGCGGCGAGCGCGGCCCGGGCGCGCTGGAGCGCGCTGTTCACCGAGGCGACGGTGACGCCGAGCAGCTCGGCGACCTCGTTGGCCCGCCAGCCGAGCACCTCGCGCAGGATCAGCACCGCCCGCTGCCGGGGCGCCAGCCGCTGGAGCGCCGCGACGAAGGCCAGCCGCACCGACTCGCGCTGCGCGGCCACCTCCGCCGGGTCGCCGGTCTCGGGCAGCACCCGGCCGTCCGGCGCCGGGCCGATCCAGGTGACCTCGGGCAGCTGGGCGTCGCTCGCGGTGGCCACGGTGGACGGGCCGGCCAGGTCCATCGGCCGGGCCCGGGCGTTGCGGCCGTTCAGCGCGTCCAGGCAGACGTTGGTGGCGATCCGGTAGAGCCAGGAGCGCAGCGCGGCGCGGCCCTCGAAGCCCCGGTGGCCGCGCCAGGCGCGGACCATGGTGTCCTGCACCGCGTCCTCGGCCTCGAACACCGAGCCGAGCATCCGGTAGCAGTACCCGGTCAGCTCCGTCCGGTACCGCTCCAGCTGGAGCTCGACCGGCTCCTCCGTCATCAGCTCGGCCATCGCCCGCGCCCCCGCTCACCTGCTGCCGTCGATCGCCAGGAACCGTACCGCAGGCCACCGACAACGCCGTCGCCCGCGCCACCGCGCGCACCCGGCCGCCGCCCTGGACGCGGGTCGGGGGCGGCGGCCGGGGCGGGAGCGCTCAGTGCGCGCTGTGCTTCTCGGCCCCGCGGTGCCGGTGTCCCCGCAGCTCGGCGTGCTGCGCGGGCGCGGAGTGCGGGACGGCGGTCACCGCGCCGCGGCCGCCGTGCCGGAAGGAGTCGGCGCCCGCCGCCCCGTCGCCGGCGGCGGACCACGGGGTTCCGGTGCGCGGCCGGGGCGGGAGCGTGTCCGGCGTGGTCGCCATGCACCGGCGTTCCAGCAGTTCCTGGGCGCCGCGGCGGAGCGTGGGAGAGCCTCCCGCTGTTCGCCTGGTCATCGTCGGCCTCCCTTCGGTGGCCGCCGGCCGGAAGGGTCCCGACCGGGGGCCGCACGGGCGTTATGTCCCGATTGTTCGGGGATTACACCTCAACCCATGGCCGCCGGAACGTCAACCCGGTCGACCCGGTCACGCCGGTCACCCCATGAGCTCGTGGACGAAGCACCACCGCCAGTCCTCCCCCGGCTCGTAGGACCGGATCACCGGATGGGAGGTGTTGTGGAAGTGCGCGGTGGCATGCCGCTGCGGCGAGAAGTCGCAGCAGCCGATGTGGCCGCAGTCCAGGCACAGCCGCAGGTGCACCCAGTCCCGGCGCCCCTGGGCCAGGCAGTCGGCGCAGCCGTCCTCGGGCGGCAGGGGCGCGATGTCCCGGGGTGCGGCGGCGAGGTCTTCGCAGGCGCTCATGGAACGCACAGTAGTGACGCCGGGCCCGCCCCGCTCCCCGGGACACGCTCCCGGGACCGCGTGGGAGCATGCCGTTTGTGGCGGATGCAACGGGGAACACGGCAATCAGCACGACCGGCGACACGGGGGACCCCCCGTTCCCGGGCATATCCGGCACCGGCCGGGTCCGGCAGCCCGCGGCGCTGATCCGGCTGCTCGCCGGCCTCGCCGCGACCGCCCTGGCCCTGCTCTGCGCCGACTACGCCCGCGCCACCACCAGCGGCCTCGCCGAGGACGTCGCGGCCGCCGCCGCACTGGTGCCGCACCCGCTGGGCGGCGTCGCCACCGGCCTCACCACCGCCGCCCTGCTGCTCCTGCCCGGCTACTCGGCCGCCCGCCGCCTGCTCCGCGCCCCGGCCGACCGGCGGCACGTCCTCCAGCAGCTCTCCGACGGCGTGCTGGCCGCCGTCCTGGCCTACGGCGCCGCGCTCGCCCTCGACCTCTGGATCGACGGGTCGGCGCCGTTCTCCCTGGTCTCCGCGCTCACCCAGCCGCTGCCCGGCGACCCGCTCGCCCGCACCGCGCCGGTGTACGGCTACCTCGCCCCGGTCCTCGCCTTCCTCACCGCCTCCGCGGCCCGTGAGCGGCGGGTGCCGTGGACTCTCCTCGCCCTCTCCGCGCTGGCCGGCCTCGCCTCCGGGACCGCCACCCCGACCGCCCTGCTGCTGGGGGTGCTGATCGGCTGGACGGCCGCCCACGGCACCCGCTGGGCCGTCGGCACCCCGGACCCCAGGCCCCGGCCCGCCCTGCTGCTGCACGGCCTGCGCGAAGCCGGCCTGCGCCCGGTCTCCGCCGTCCCGGCCGGCCCGGACCGCTACCTGGTCCGGCAGCAGGACGGCCGCCCCGAGCTGGACGTCCGGCTGCTCGACCGGCAGGCGGTCACCGCCGCCCTGGTGCAGCGGGCCTGGCGGCGGATGCGGCTGCGCACCGCCCCGCACCCGCGCGCCCTGTGCTCACTGCGCAACGGGCTGGAGCACGAGGCCCTGGTCTCCTACGCGGCCGTCGCCGCCGGGGTCCGCACCCGCCGGATCGCCGCCACCACCGAACCCTGCCCGGACACCGCCGCGGTCGCCTACGAGCGGCTGCCCGGCCGCACCCTGGACGAGCTGGCCGACGAGGAGCTCACCGACGCGCTGCTCGCCGACGCCTGGGGCCAGCTGGCCCTGCTCCAGCGGAGGGCGATCGCGCACCGCGCGCTGGACCCCTCCGCGCTGCTGGTCGACGGGGCGGGGGCGGTGCACCTGGTGGACCTCGCGGACGGCGACATCGCGGCGGGCGAGCTGGTGCTGCACAGCGACGTCGCCCAACTGCTCACCACGCTCGCGCTGCGCACCGGGGCGGAGCGGTCGGTGCGCAGCGCCGTGACGGTGCTCGGCCCGGACGCGGTCGCCGCCGCCATGCCGCTGCTCCAGCCGATCGCGCTGACCCCCGGCACCCGGCACGCCCTCAAGCGGGCCGCACGGGCCGCGCAGGCCGCGCAGGCCGCACCGGCCACGCCCCCCGCGGAGGGCACGCCCGACCTGCTGGAACAGATCCGCGCCGAGGTCCTCCGCAGCCGCCCGCAGGCCCCCGTCCGGCCGGTCCGGCTGGAGCGGCTGCGCCCCCGCACCCTGCTCGCCGTCGGCGGCGGCGTGGTGGCCGGCTGGCTGCTGCTGTCCCAGTTCGTCGCCACCGACCGCAACCCGTTCGCCGCCGTCGCCGACGCCGACCCGTTCTGGCTCTCCCTCGCCCTGCTCACCGCGGCCGCGAGCCACGTCATGGGGGCGATGGGCTTCGTCGGCTTCGTCCCCGAGCGGCTGGACTTCCGCAACGCCGTGCTGGCCCAGGTGGCCGGCTCCTTCGTGAAGCTGGTCTCCCCCGGCGGGGTCGGCGGCGTCGCCCTGAACACCCGCTTCCTCCAGCGGGCCGGCATCCCGACCGCGCAGGCGCTGTCCAGCGTCGGGGTCGGCCAGCTGCTCGGACTGGCGCTGCACGTGCTCCAGCTCGTCGCCTTCATCTACCTGACCGGCGCGGAGACCGGCGACTCCGAGCGGCGCGCCCTGCCGCTCGTGACCGTCGGCCTCGCCGTGGCGGTCGCCCTGCTGGCGGCGGTGTCCGCGATCGCGCCGGCCCGGCGCTGGCTGGTCGCCCGGCTGCGCCCGCTGACCGCGGAGGTGCTGCCCCGGCTGGTGGAGCTGCTGCGCAACCCGGGACGCCTGGCGGTCGGCTTCACCGGGCAGCTGATGGTGTCGATCGCGCTGATCGCCTGCCTGTACTGCTGCACCCGGGCGGTCGGAGAGGATCCGGGCTTCGCCGCGGTCGGTGTGGTGTTCCTGATCGGCAACGCGGCCGGGAACGCCGCGCCGACCCCCGGCGGGGCCGGTTTCGTGGACACCGCGCTGGCGGGTGGGCTGGTGGCCACCTCGATGGAGCACGGCGCGGCACTGGCCGCCGTCACGCTCTACCGGCTGCTCACCCTCGTCCTGCCGGTGCTCCCGGGCTGGGCGGCGTTCAGCTGGCTCCAGCGCCGCGGGGCGCTCTGAGCGCCGGTCCCGGCTCGGCGGCGGGCTACTCCCGGTACTCGTCCTCGTCGAGCTGGACGACCCGGCTCTGCTCGGCGACGTCCGCCACGTCGGTGGCCGGGTCCGCGCCCAGCGCGCGCCGTTCGGCCAGCTCGTCGTACTCGTCCTCCGCCGTCTCCTCGTCCGGCTCCGCGGCCTCGTCGACCTCGTCCAGGTAGTCCTCGTGGTTCTGCGGCATGGCGTCCGTCCTCGTTCCTCGAAGGTTCCTCGGAGGCTTCTTCCGACCCGCTGGCGACTGCCCGGTGGGGTACTGGCAGTATCCGTCGGCCGCCGCCCGGGCGCGAAGTGCCGGCGGCCCGTCGGCGTGTTGCCGCCCACCCGGATTGACCCGTGGAAACCGATCGGAACTGCACCACACCCGGGGTGCACCCGCTCCCTGGGGTCGTCCTCGTGACGACGAACGCGAACGCCCCGCGGCACCCCGCCCGCCTCGACCACGCCCGCACCGCCCCCAGGGCCTTCCGCGCGATGATCGCGCTGGACGCCGCCGCCCGCGAGGGCCTCGACCCGGCCCTCGTCGAGCTGGTGCAGATCCGCTCCTCCCAGCTCAACGGCTGCGCCTACGGCCTGGACATGCACGTCAAGGACGCCCGCAAGGCCGGCGAGAGCGACGAGCGGATCTACCTGCTGCCGGCCTGGCGGGAGGCCCCCGAGGGCGTCTACAGCGAGCGCGACCGCGCCGCCCTCGCGCTGGCCGAGCAGATCACCCACATCGGCGGCGGCGTCTCCGACGAGGTGTACGGGCGGGCCGCCGAACTGTTCCCGGAGCAGGAGCCGGCCCGGCTGATCTCGCTCTGCTGCACCATCAACGCCTGGAACCGGATCAACGTCGCCACCCGCAAGACCCCCGGCACCCACTGACCCCGCCGGACCGCCCGCGCGGGGCAGAACGGGCCTCCCGGCCACCGGGGTACGATCGGAGCCGTACCAGCAGGGCTTACCCACACCTCCCGGTGGCCCCGAGGCCCTTACGAACGACGGGGAAACCATGTCCGGCTCGCACTACTTCACCGGTGCACCCGAGGTCGCCAGCGAGCGCCGGCCGATCACGGTCACCCTGCCGGACCTCACCCTGGAGCTCACCACCGACGCGGGCGTCTTCTCCCGCACCCGGCTGGACCCGGGCACCCGGATCCTGCTGGAGCACGCGCCGCAGCCCCGGGTGCGCGGCCCGATCCTGGACGTCGGCTGCGGCTACGGCCCGATCGCGCTGACCTGGGCGACCCGCCGCAAGCGGCTCCCGGTCTGGGCGGTGGACGTCAACGGCCGCGCCCTGGACCTGGTCCGGCACAACGCCGAGTCCCTGGGGCTGGGCAACGTGCAGGCCGCGCTGCCCGAGGAGGTCCCCGCCGACCTGCGGTTCGCGGCGATCTACTCCAACCCGCCGATCCGGATCGGCAAGGCGGCGCTGCGCCGGCTGCTGGAGCAGTGGCTCGGCCGGCTGACCCCGGACGGCTCCGCCTTCCTGGTGGTGCAGAAGCACCTCGGCTCGGACTCGCTGCAGAAGTGGCTGAACGAGCAGGGCTGGCCGACCACCCGGCTGACCTCGGTCAACGGGTTCCGGATTCTGGAAGCGCGGCCCCGCCCGACGGCGGGCGAGGGCCCCGAGAGTGGACGAGGGACGACGTCGTGAAGCAGCTCCGCGGGACCGAACTGAAGCGGCTGCACCGCTCCTGGCGGCGTGGCAACGAGTTCCGGCTCGCGATGATCCTGGAGAACCTCCAGTCGCCGTTCAACGTCGGCTCGGTCGTCCGGACCGGTGCCGCGATGGGCGCGGAGAAGCTCTACCTCACCGGTGACACCCCGTCGGTGCGCTCCTCCGGCGCGCAGAAGGCCGCCATGGGCACCGACAAGTACCTGAAGGTGGAGCACCACCCGACCGTCGCCGAGGCGATCGCGGCCGCGAAGGCCGACGGCTTCAAGGTGGTCGGCCTGGAGCTCGCCGACGAGGCGGTGCCGATGTTCGCCGCCGAGCTGACCCCGGCGGTCGCCTTCGTCCTCGGCCACGAGGACCGCGGTGTGACGCCGGAGGCGCTCGGCCTCTGCGACCAGGTGGTCTTCGTGCCGCAGCTGGGCCGGGTCGGCTCGCTGAACGTCTCCGCCGCCGCCACGGTGGCCTGCTACGAGGCGCGCCGCCAGGGGTACGCGCTCACCGGCACCCCCGACGGCTCGGACGCCGGTGGCCCCGACGAGGACTGAGCCCCACCGTGGGCTGAGGCCCACCGCGGGCTGAGCCCCGCCGTGGACTGGGCCCCGCCGCGGGCGGGAGAGGGCCGGCACTCTCCCGCCCGCGGACCGGCTCACACCTGGACCAGCACCTTGCCCCGGTTGGCCTCCCGGTCCAGGTAGAGGCTCCGGTAGGCCTGCGGGATCGCGTCGAAGCCCTTGTGCACGGTCTGGTGGTAGCGGATCTCCCCGCTGCCGACCAGCCCGCCCAGCTCCCGGTGCATCTGCGCCAGCAGCGGCTCGGTGAACCACTCCTGGGCGAAGATCCCGCGGATCGTGGTGCGCGGGAACATGATGTACGGCAGCAGCCGCGGCCCGGTCAGCTCGCCGTTCACGGTGGTCGCCCACTGCCAGCAGACCGCCACCCGGCTGTCCACGTTCAGCATGGTGAACACCGCGTCCGTGATGCTCCCGCCCAGGTTGTCGAAGTACCGGTCGACGCCGTCCGGCGCGGCGAGCAGCAGCGCCTGCCGGGCCTTCTCCGCGTCGTCGGTCTGCGCGTAGAGCACCACCTCGTCGAAGCCCAGCCCGCGCAGGTACTCCGCCTTGCCCGCCGAGCCGGTGGTGCCGACCACCCGGCCGGCGCCGGCCCGCTTCGCCAACTGGCCCACCAGGGTGCCGATCGAGCCGGACGCGCCGCTGATCACCACGGTGTCGCCGGGGCGGACCTCCAGGAAGCGGGTGAGCGTGCCCCAGGCGGTCATCCCGGGCGCGCCCATGATGCCGAGCGCGGTGGACAGCGGCAGCCGCTCGTCGTACCAGGACGGGTCGAGCCGGCGGTAGGCCGGGAAGACCATCGGGAAGGTGCCGGTGGTCCACAGCTCCTCGGCGCCGTTGTGGACGACGTGGGTGCGCCAGCCGCCGAAGCCCTGCACCAGCTCGCCGACCCCGAACGCCGCCTCCGGCCCGGCCCCGACCACCTCCATGATTGAGTCGGCGCCCATGTGGTGGCCGATCGGCGTCTCCAGCGCCAGGCCGTTCTGGTACGGGTCCACCGAGACGTACCTGGTCCGGAAGAGCATCTCGTCCGGCCGCAGGTCGATCTCGACGTCCTCCACGACCTTCTCGTAGACCCGGTTGACGTCGGGCACGCCGTCCAGGTGCTCCCGGACCACCCACTTCTCGATCCTCATGCCAGGGCTCCCGTCTCCATGTTCTCGCTGTCCTCGGTCCGCGCCGCCGCGCCGGCCTCCGCCGGCTCCGCCCGGACCGGCTCGGCGGCCCGGCCCACCGGGATGACCAGGTGCGTCGGCATCGGCGCGCTCCGGTCGATCTCGGCGGTGAACTCCAGCCCGTCGTCCCGGCAGACGAACTGCATGACGTGCCGTCCGGCGGCGGCCGCCCGGATCAGCCCGCCGATGGTCGCCCAGACCCCGGAGAGGTAGAAGTTCGACAGCCCGGGCAGCACCGGGCCGCTCCGCTTGATCTCCTCCTCCACCGTCTCGGCCCCCTCCACGAAGGGGTTCCAGCCGGGGAAGGTGCCGTCGTAGACGCCGGTGTAGCGGACCTGGGTCAGCGGGGTGCAGACGTCGGCGATCGCCACCGCGTCCTTGAAGCCCGGGAAGCGCTCGTCCAGGAAGCCGACGACGCCGTTGCGGACCCTGCGCTTGGCCGCCATGTACTCCCGGCCGTGCTTGACCGGCAGGGTGTGCAGCTCCTCGCCGCGCCGGATCCGGGAGGACTGCTCCGGGCCCTCGTGCAGCGCCCGCCAGGGGGCGATGTCGGAGAAGTACGTCGCGAACACCACCGTGGAGTCGGACGGCGCCAGCTCCGGGTAGTGCCGGGTGCGGAACTGGACGTTCATCGACGGGCAGCGGATCCCGGTCAGCTGGGCCGCCTCCCGCTCGTCCAGCAGGTAGGTGGTGCACGGGTCGCCCGCCGGGAAGGGCTTGCGCAGGCCGAGGAAGAGCGCCACGTACCCCGGCGACAGCTGGCCCGGCTCGTCGATCAGCGAGGTGTAGAGCCGGCGGTAGGTGTCGTTGAGGTACTGGCCCTTGAGCAGCTTCATCACCGTGGTGTGGCCGTCGGCGGCGGACACCACGATGTCGGCGCGGTACTCCCGGCCGTCGCTGAGCCGCACGCCCACCGCGCGGTCCCGCTCGACCAGGATCTCCTCGACCTTGGCGTTGTAGGTGATCTCCCCGCCGAGCCCGCGGTAGCGGTCCTCGATCGAGCGGGCCAGCGCCAGCGAACCGCCCTCCGGCACCCCGGCCGCGTGGTTGGCGTGCGAGGCGAGCTGGAAGTAGAACGGCAGCACCGGGAAGGCCGGGTGCTTCTCGTAGAGGATGAAGTTGAAGGCCTCGCGCAGCAGCGGGTCGCGGAACCGCTGCGAGAAGTCCGTCATCAGCACCGCGATCGACTTGCGGATGGTGTTGAAGTACGGCGTGAAGGAGGCCAGCATCCGCCAGCGCTCCAGCCGGCCCATCAGCCCGACCGGCTTGAGGAACGGGTAGGCGGCGAGCGCCTTGCGGAAGGTCCGGATCCCCGCGCAGAACTCCCGGATCGGCGCGGCGTCGGCCGGCGAGAGGCCGAGCAGGTGCGCCTCCAGCCGGTCCGGGTCCGAGTAGAAGTAGACCGCCCGGCCGTCCCGGCCCCGGACGATGTTGAACACGTCGAAGTGCCGCATCTCCTTGCCCTGGAGCGCGCCCAGTTCGAGCCAGATCTGGTACATCTCGTTGCCCGGGCCGTTGCCGAGCAGCCAGCTGATGCACCAGTCGAAGGTGAAGTCGCTGCGGTCCCAACCGGTGCAGGAGCCGCCGGGGATCTCGTGCATCTCGAAGATCCTGGTGCGGTAGCCGTTCATCCGGGCGTAGCACCCGGTGGACAGGCCTCCGAGACCGCCTCCGACGATGATCATCGACTCCCGCCGGCGTGCGGTGTCCGTCTGCCGTGCCATTCCTGGCCTTCCTCGTCGTCCTTGCTAGCCGTGCCGTGCTTTGCCTAGCCGTGCCGTGCCGTGGCGTCAGTGGGGGTGGCGTCCGCGGGGGCGGCGTCCCTGGGGGCGGCACCCGCGGGGGTGCCGGTTCGTCACCAGGCCACCGGGAGCGCCCGCAGGCCGTTCACCATGGCGTCCTCCTTCCAGCGCAGCTCGCGCTCGGGGACGGCCAGCCGCAGGCCCGGCAGCCGGGTCAGCACCTGCTCGATCGCCACCTGGAGCTCCAGCCGGGCGAGGTGCGCGCCGATGCAGTAGTGCACGCCGTGGCCGAAGCCGATGTGCGGGTTGGCCGGCCGGTCCAGCACCAGCCGCTCCGGCTCCTCGAACACCTCCGGGTCCCGGTTGGCGGCGGCGGTGGCGATCATCACCGCCTCGCCGGCCCGGATCACCACCCCGCCCAGCTCGACGTCCTCGGTGGCGTACCGGGGCAGGCTGAAGCCGGTGAGCAGCGGCACGTAGCGCATCAGCTCCTCGACCGCCTTCGGGATCAGCTCGGGCCGCTCCCGGAGCCGCGCCAACTCCTCCGGGTTCACCAGCAGTTGGTGGAAGAAGTTGCCGATCTGGTTGGTGGTGGAGACGAAGCCGGCGATCAGCAGGTCGCAGGCGATGGAGAGCAGCTCCTCCTCGCTGATCAGCCGCTGCTCCCGGCAGGCCCGGACCAGCGTGGTCAGCAGGTCCTCGCCGGGCTCGCGGCCGCGCAGCTCCAGAACCCCGGCCATGTAGTCGATGAACGCCTGCCCGTCGACCGCCAGCACCTCGCCGGGGGTGACGGCGGAGAGCACCGTCTCCGCCCAGCGCCAGAGCATCCGGTGGTCCTCGGCCGGAATGCCGAGCACCTCGCAGATGATGGTGGTCGGCATCGGGATCGCGAAGTCCTCGACCAGCTCGGCGGGCTGCCCCTTGGCGAGGATCCCGTCGAGCAGCTCGTCGGCCAGCTCCCGGGCCCGCACCCGCAGCCGCTCGACCCGGCGGGCGCTGAACTCCTTGGCCACCAGCGAGCGCAGCCGGGTGTGCTCGGGCGGCTCGGTGGAGAACAGGCCGGCACCGGTGCGGGCCACCGGACGCATCCGCGGCTGGTCCTCGCCCATCGCGGCGGCCAGGCTGAACCGCGGCTCGCCGAGCACCGTCCGGACGTCCTCGTAGCGGGTGACCAGCCAGGCGCCGTCGCCGTACGGCATCCGGATCCGGACCAGCGGCTGCTCGCGCAGCTCGGCGTAGCGGGGGTCGAGTTCGAGGCCGTTCGGCTCGAAGGGGTAGGTCAGCGGGGAGTGCTGGCGGAGCATCGGCGGGTCCGTCTCTCGTGCGGGGGCGGGCAGGCTCGGGGCTCGGCCCTGGGCCGTCTCAGGACGCATGGGGGGCGGCTCCGGTGAGGATCGACCGGGCGAGCCCGGCGTTGTGGGCGATGAACTCGCGGTCGAGCATCTCGGCGTGGGTGCCGAAGCCCTTGAAGACCGCCGTCCGGGTGGCCGAGCTGCCGTGCCAGGCACCGTGCTGCCCGGCCTCGTACAGCGCCACCTTCTCGTCGTCGGAGATCACGCTGAGCGCCGCCGCGACCACCCCGAGGTTGGGCGTGCGGCTGCAGAACCGCAGGTAGTCCCGGGCCTGTTCGCGGGTCTCCTGGGCGACCGCGGCCGAACCGGTGTGCCGCTGGAGGTGCTCGGCCAGCTCCCGCTCGAAGGCCTGCAGGTGCTCGTCGGCGAGGTCGAAGGACTCCGGGATGCGGTGCGAGTCCATGATCACCACGTTGGGCACCGCCCGGCCGCGCCGCTCCAGCTCCTTGGCCACCTCGAAGGCGAGGTTGCCGCCGAGCGAGTAGCCGAGCAGGGCGCACGGCCCCTCCGGCTGGAGCGTCTCGACGAGGTCCGCGTACCGGTCGACCTTGTCGTCCCCGGTCACGTAGTTGAAGGCGACCGTCCGGTACTCCGGGAGGTGCGCCGCGAACTGCCGGTACACCAGCCCGTGGCCGCCGGCCGGCGGGAAGCAGAACAGCGTCTGCTGCTGCTCCTGGTTGAACCAGAGGTACGGCTGGGCGCCCTCGATCCGGCCGGTGATGATGTGCTCCACGGTCTTCGCCATCCCGTGCAGGGTGGTGACCTTGAAGAGCTGGCTGACCGGGATGCTGATGTTGAGCTCGGCCTGCAGCCCGTGGATCAGCTCGATCAGTTTGATCGAGGAGCCGCCCGACTCGAAGAAGTCGTGCTGGAGGCCGGGCTCCTCGATGCCGAGCAGCGCCCGCCAGTGCTCGGCCATCCGGACCTCGTAGAGGGTGACCGGCGGCTCCGCGGCCTCCGCGGCGTCCGACCGGGGCTCGGGCAGCGCGGCCGTGTCCACCTTGCCGTTGGCGGTGAGCGGCAGCGCGGACAGCTCGACGAAGTGCGTCGGGATCATGAAGGTCGGCAGGTAGCCGGCCAGGTGGCGGCGGAGCTCGCGGTGGTCGAAGGTCCGCCCGGGCGCCGGCACGCAGTAGGCGCAGAGCACGTGCTCGCCGTCCCGGTCCGGCCGGACGGTGACCACCGCGCGCTCCAGCTCGGGCCACTCGGCCAGCTGGGTCTCGATCTCGCCCAGCTCGATCCGGTGGCCGCGGACCTTGATCTGCGAGTCGGCCCGGCCGAGCAGGTGCACCCCGCCCCCGGTGTCCCAGCGGGCGAGGTCCCCGGTGCGGTAGAGCCGGACGGGCTCGGTGCCCTCGGGGCCTCCGAGCGGCCGGGTGGCGAACCGGTCGGCGGTCTGCTCCTCGTCGCCGAGGTAGCCGAGCGAGACGCCGGAGCCGCCGATCCACAGCTCCCCGGTGACGCCGGGGGGCACGGGCCGGCCCTGCGCGTCGAGCAGGTAGAAGGCGCTGTTGGGGAACGGCCGCCCGATCGGGACCATCCGGCTGGGCTCCAGGCCGTCCGCCGGGCCCTCGAAGTACGCGCTGTCGATGGTGGTCTCGGTCAGGCCGTAGGAGTTGACCAGCCGGGTGCGGGGCCCGCAGAGGGCGGCCAGCCGCTGGTACTCCTCGACCTTCCAGACGTCCGAGCCGACCACCAGCAGCCGCATGAACGCCAGGTCCTGCCCGGTGCGTTCGCAGTGGTCCAGGACGGTGCGGACCACCGCCGGGACGAACTCGGCGGCGTCCACCCGCTCGGTGCGCATCACCTCGTACAGCCGGGCGGTGTTGAACAGCAGCTCCCGGCCGATCAGCACCAGGGAGCCGCCCGAGCAGAGCGCGCGGACCACGTCCCCGGTGAAGACGTCGAAGGAGGTGCTGGCCATCTGGAGGTGGACCCGGGCGTCGGTGTCCAGCCGGTACTCGGCCTGCCAGGCCCGGTAGGCCGAGGCGAGGTTGCCGTGGGAGACCCGTACCGCCTTGGGCCGACCGGTGGACCCGGAGGTGTAGATGACGTACGCGGGGTCGTCGTGGGACACCACCGCGTCGGTGAACCCGCCGTCGACCCCGAGGTCCACCCCGCCGTCGAGGTTGCCGTCGGCCGCGCCGTCGACCCCGCCGCCGGCAGCGCCGAGTTCGGCGGTGGTGACCAGCCGGGCGGGCAGCGCGCCGAGCCGCTCGGCGTCGTCGCCGACCAGCAGGGCGGCGCCCGCGTGCCCGACCATGTACGCCAGCCGGTCCACCGGGTGCCCCGGGTCCAGCGGAAGGTAGGCGGCGCCGGTGCGGAGCACCGCGAGCAGGGCGGTGATCAGCTCCGGCGACTTCGGCAGGCAGAGCGCCACCACGGTGCCCGGCCCGGCGCCCAGCGCGCGCAGCCGGGCGGCGGCCCGCCGGGAGCGCTCGGCCAGCTCGCCGTAGGAGAGCCGGGCGGTCGGCCCGGACTCGGCCGGCGCGGCCACCGCGGGCGCCGCCGGGTCGGCCGCCGCCGCGCGCAGCACCAGCTCGTGGACCGGCTCCGGGAACGGCACCTGCCGGTCGGCGCCGCTCCACTGCCGCAGCACCACCGCGCGCTCCTCGCCGCCGAGCAGTTCCAGGCCGGTGGCGGCCCGCTCCGGGCCGGCCGCGGTCAGCGCGTCGAGCAGGTTGACGTAGTGGCCGGCCATCCGGGCCATCGTGGCGGGCAGGAAGAGGTCGGTGTTGTACTTGAAGACGCAGTGGAAGCGGCGCTCCGCCTCGTCCTCGTAGGCGGACAGCGTGATGTCGAACTGCCCCTCCTCCTCCGGGAGTTCGATGTACTCCAGGTGGTAGCCGTACTTCTCGGTGGCCACCTTGTGGTGGAGCAGGATGAACATCGCCTGGAACACCGCCGAGCGGCTCGGGTCGTGCTGCAGCCCGAGCTTCTCCACCAGCAGCACGAACGGGTACTCCTGGTGGTCCAGCCCGCCGAGCACCGTGGTCCGCACCCGGTCCAGCAGCTCGGCGACGGTGGGCTCGCCGGCCAGCGAGACGTGCAGCGGCAGCGGGTTGACGAAGTAGCCGTACACGCCGGCGAACTCCTCGTCGGTGCGGCCCGTCACCGGGCTGCCGACGATGATGTCCTCCTGGCCCGCGTAGGCGTGCAGCAGCAGGTAGTAGGCGCTGAGCAGCACCATGAAGACGGTGACGTTGTGCTCGCGGGCGAGCGCGTGCACCCGGGCGCTGAGCTCCTCGTCGAGGACGAAGAACTCGGAGGCGCCGTTGTGGGTCTGCACCGCCGGGCGCGGCCGGTCGGTGGGCAGGCTGAGGATCGGCACCTCGGCGGGCAGGTGGGTGCGCCAGTACTCCAGCATCCTCGGCGCCTCGCGGCCGGCCAGGAAGGCGTTCTGCCGGTTGAGGAAGTCCAGGTAGCGCGCGGCCACCGGGGGCAGCTCGGGCACCCGGCCGCGGCGCAGCCCCTCGTAGACGGCGAGCAGTTCCTCGATGAAGGTGAAGGTGGAGATCGCGTCCGAGATGATGTGGTGGACGGCCTTCATGATCACCCAGCGGGCCGGTCCGCGCCGGAACAGCCGGAACCGCACCAGCGGGTCCCGCTCCAGGTCGTACGGCTTGCGGTACTCGCGGACGATCATCGCGTGGATGTCGTCCCAGGCCAGGCCCTCGACGTCGAAGACCCCGAAGTCCGGCTCCACCTCGGCGGAGACCCGCTGCACGGCGCGCCCGCCGTCCAGCACGAAGTTGGCCCGCAGGCTCGGGTGGCGCTCGACCATGGTCCGGAAGGCCAGCGCCATCAGCTCGGGCTCCAGCTCCACCCGGACCTCGACGGCGCCGCCGATGTTGTAGGCGAAGCCGTCCGGGTTGAGCTGCTTGAGGAACCAGAGCGCCTTCTGGTTCTGGGTCAGCGGGTGGGCCGTCTCGTCCTCGTAGCGCTCGACCTCGGCCGCGCCCGGGCCGTCCGGGTCCTCGTCCAGCAGCTCGGCCAGCGACTCGTGCAGCCGGGCGGCCAACTCGGCCACCGGGGTGTTGCCGAGCAGCGCCACCACCGGGAGGGTGACGCCGAGTTCGCTGCTCAGCCGGGCCCGCAGCTCCATCGCGAGCAGCGAGTCCAGACCGAGGCCGCCGAGGCCGGCGGCGGGGTCGACCTGCTCGGACGGCACCCGCAGCACGGTGGCGGCCAGCTCCGTGAACCGCTCGGTGAGCAGGACCCGCCGCTCCTCCTCGCCGGCCGCCCGCAGGGTGCCCAGCAGGCCGGTCCGCCCGGCCACCGGGGCGGCCTCCCGGGCGGCCGCCGCGAGTTCGGCGACGAGCGGCGGCGGCGCCGGGTACCAGGAGAGGAACACCGGCCAGTCGACGACGGTGGCGACCAGCAGCTGGGCGCGGTCCTGGCCGAGCACCCGCTCCAGCACCGCCATCCCGGTCTCCGGGGCGAGCGAGCTCATGCCCCGGCTGTGCCGGTAGTGGTCGATGAGGCCGAGTTCCTCGATCATGCCGGTGGCCCACGGGCCCCAGTCCAGGCTGAGCGCGGGCAGGCCGAGGGCGCGGCGGTGGTGGGCCAGGGCGTCCAGAAAGGCGTTGCCTGCGGCGTAGTTGGTCTGTCCGGCGGTGGTCAGCAGCGAGGCGATCGACGCGAACAGCACGAAGTGGTCGAGCGGTTCGCCCGCCAGCTGCCGGTGCAGGGCGAAGGCGCCGAGCACCTTGGGGCCGTAGACGGTCTCGAAGGTCGCCCGGTCCAGTTCGCCGACCAGGGTGTCCCTGACCTGCCCGGCGAGATGGAAGACGCCCCGGATCGGCGGCCGGTCCAGCCGCCGGTACTCGGCCAGCCAGGCGGCCAGCGCGGCCTCGTCGGTGACGTCCAGCGGCGCCGGGACCGGCTCGGCGCCGAGCGCCTCCAGCTCGCGCAGGAAGGCGGCCCGCTGCCCGGCCGGACTCGCCGGGTCGAGGTCGCGCCACTGTTCGCGCGGCGGCAGCGGGCTGCGGCCGACCAGGATCAGCCGACGGGCCCCGCGCTTCACCAGGGTGCGGCAGAGCAGCCGCCCGAGCGCCCCGAACGCCCCGGTCACCAGGTACGCCGCGTCCGCCCGCAGCCGCGGCGCGAGCGGCCGGCTCAGCCCCTCGGCGGTCCGCAGCCGGCTGGTCAGCCGCCGACCGTCGCGCAGGGCGATCTCGTCCTCGTCGGCGAGCGCGAACTCCCGCAGCAGGGCCTCGGCTTCGGAGTCCGCTCCGGATCCGGCCGCGGTTCCCGCGCACGGGCCGAGGTCGATCAGCTTCCCCTGGTGGGAGGGGAGTTCCTGGTGGCGGAGCACCCGGGTGATGCCCCAGGCGGGGGCCGCCAGGGGTTCGACGAGCTCGCCGGGGGTGACGGGCTGGGCCGAGCGGGTCACCACGTGGAGGCGGCAGTCCGGGAGTTCGGCGGCCACCAGGGCGGCCAGGGCGACCAGGCTGTAGGCGCCCTCGGCCGTGTGGCCGGCGACGGCGGCGTGGTCGGCCCCGGCCAGCCCGGGCCGGTCGAGGTTCCACAGGTGGACCACCGCGGCCGGGTCGGGGGCGCCGGCCGCGCGGCGGTCGGCGAGCAGCCGGGCGAGGTCCTCGGCCGAGCCCGGGTCGACGGCGGCCGGACGGGCGCCGGCGGCGGGCCGGTAGCCGGTGCCGGGGCGGACCAGCAGGCAGCTGCCGCCGCGGGCGGCGATCCGCGCGGCCAGGGCGTCGGCGACACCGCCGCGGTCGGCGAACAGCAGCCAGTGGTCGGGGTGTTCGGCCAGCAGGTCGGGGACGTCCTCGGCGGCGTCCGGAAGCTCCTCCCAGGCGGGCTCGGCGAGCCAGCCGTCGATGGTGCCGAGGCCGACGGCGGTGGCGGCCTGCTCGACGTCCGCGGCCCGGAAGCCGGTGATCCCGCCGAGCGGCGCACCGGACTCCTCGTACACCGCGAGGTCGCCGACGAGTTCGCTGCCGGCGTCCCGGGTGACGGTGGCGTGCACCCAGAGCGGGCGCTCGCCGACCGCGTCCAGGCGGACCTCCGCGATCGCCACCGGCAGCCGGATGCCCGCCGACTCGGGCCGGCCGTCCAGCAGTTGGGGCGTCAGCAGGGTCTGGAAGAACGCGTCCATCACCACCGGGTGCACCTGGTGGTGCTCCCCCTGCCCGGCGACCGGCGCCGTCGGGCGGATCCGGGCCAGTGCCTCGCCGGGCCCGATCCAGACCTCCCCGATGCCCTGGAAGGCGGGGCCGTAGTGGTAGCCCAGCGCCGCGAGTTCGGCGTAGCAGTCGGGTCCGTCGAGCCGGCGCAGGGCTCGTCCGCGCACCGCCTCGGCGTCCAGCGGCCGGCCGGGCCGGCGGCGCTGGGCGGGGCGGACGGTGCCGACCGTGTGCACGGTGCGCTCGGCGCCCTCGCCGGTGGCGACGGTGAACGAGCCCTGCTCGGCGCAGAGGGTGAGCCGCACCGCACGGCTCTCCTCGTCCGGCAGGAACAGCGCCTTGCGCAGTTCGATGTCGGCCAGCGCGGCGTCCGTGCCGCCGGTGAGCGCGCGGACCGCCTGGACGGCCATCTCCAGGTACCCGGCGGCCGGGAAGAGCACGTCGCCCTGGATCCGGTGGTCCTCCAGGTAGGGCAGGGCCTCGGCGTCCAGCCGGGCCTCCCAGGCCGGTTCGGCGCCGGGCAGCCGGCGGCCGAGCAGCGGGTGGTCCAGCCGCCCGCGCCGGACCTGCTCGACCGGCCGCGGCTCCACCCAGTGCCGGTCGCGCCGGAACGGGTAGCGCGGCAGCGGGACGATCCGGCCGGCGGGCTGGAGCTCCGACCAGTCGACCGGGACACCGAGGTTGTGCAGGGCGGCCAGCGAGGCGGTGAGGACGGCCCGCTCGTCCTCCTGGCGGCGGATCGACGGCAGGGTCCGCACCTCGGGCCGGTCCGCCGTGCCCGGGTGGGCCTCCACGGTCTCCTGGATCGAGCGCCCGAGCACCGGGTGCGGGCCGATCTCCAGGAACAGCCCGTAGCCGTCGTCGGCCAACCGCTCCACGGCCTGCCGGAAGCGGACGCTGTCCCGGACGTTGTGCCACCAGTACCCGGCGTCGAGTTCGGTGCCGTGCGCGGTGCCCTCGCGGCCGGTGAGGTAGAGCGGCACCTGCGCCGGGCGGGCCTTGAGGTCGGCCAGCGACTCCAGCAGCTCGTCCTTGATCAGTTCCATCCGGGCGCTGTGGTACGGGACTTCGACGGTCAGCGGCCGGGCGAAGACCTGCTCCGCGGTGAGCGCGGCGGCGAGTTCGGCCAGCACCTTCTCGTCCCCCGCGAGGGTGAGCGAGCCGGGGCTGTTGACGGCGGCGACCGAGACGGCGTCCCCGTACGGGCGGAGCCGGCGCAGCGCCTCGGCCTCGGTGAGCGCGACGGCGAGCATGCCGCCGGTACCGGCGAGCCTCTGCTGGAGGCGGCTGCGGTGGACCACCACCTTCACCGCGTCGGCCAGGTCGTAGACACCGGCCTCGTGGAAGGCGGCGACCTCGCCGGTGGAGTGGCCGACGATCGCGTCCGGCCGCACGCCCCGGCTGCGCCAGAGCGCGGCGAGGCCGATCTGGACGGCGAAGTTGGCCGGCTGGGCGAGCCAGGTCTCGGCCATCCGGGACGCCGCCTCCTCGGCGGCGAGTTCGTCGGTCAGCGACCAGCCGGTGAGTTCGGCGAGGTGCTCGGCGCACTGCTCGACGGCCTCCCGGTAGACGGGCTCGGTGGCGAACAGCTGGCGGCCCATCGCCCACCACTGCGGGCCCATCCCGGTGAAGACCCAGGCCAGCCGGCGGTGCCGGGCCTCCCGGCGCTGGTCGGCGAGGACCCGGGGGTGCGGCTCGCCGCGCAGGTGCGCGCCGAGCGCCTCGTCGAGGGAGGCGCGGGCGGTGTGCTCGCGGGCGTCGTAGACGATCGAGAGCCGGGCGTCGTGGTGCTGGCGGCGGTGGGCGAGGGTGTGGCCGAGGTCGGCCGGGCGGGCCGGACCGCCGCCGCGGACGCCGGCCAGTTCGGCCCGGATCCCGGCGGCCAGTTCGGGCAGCGCGGCGGCGTCCCGCGCGGTGAGCGGCAGCACCGTCCAGGCGGGCAGGTCGGCGGCCGGAGCGGCGTCGAGCGCGGGGTCGGGGTCGGGGTCGGGGTCGGCGGGGGCCTCGCGCTCCGGCGCGGCCTCCAGCAGGACGTGCGCATTGGTGCCGCCGAAGCCGAAGGAGTTGACCCCGGCGCGGGCCGGTCCCTCGTGGGCCGGCCAGGGCGTCGGCTCGGTGGGGATCTCGTACGGCAGGGTGGCCGCGTCGATCGCCGGGTTGAGCCGCTCCAGGTTGATGTGCGGCGGGATGGTCCGGTGCTTCAGGGCGAGTGCGGACTTGATCAGCCCGGCCAGTCCGGAGGCGGACTCGGTGTGCCCGATGTTGGTCTTGACCGAGCCGACGTAGCAGGTGTCGCCGGGGCGACGGCCGACGGCGAGCGCCCGGGCCAGCGCGTTCGCCTCGATCGGGTCGCCGACCGGGGTGGAGGTGCCGTGCGCCTCGACGTACTGGAGGCCGCCGGGGGTGATCCCGGCCTCGGCGCAGACCCGTTCGATCAGCGCGACCTGGGCGTCCGGGTTGGGCACGGTGATGCCGTTGGTCCGGCCGTCCTGGTTGACGCCGCTGCCGATGACCACGGCGTGCACCGGGTCGCCGTCGCGCAGGGCGTCGGAGAGCCGCTTGAGCGCGACCACGGCGACGCCCTCGGCCCGGACGTAGCCGTCGGCGGCGGCGTCGAAGGTGCGCGAGCGGCCCTGCGGGGAGAGGAAGCCGCCCTTGGTCTCGGCGATGGTGTACTGCGGGGCGATGTGCAGCAGGGTGCCGCCGGCCAGTGCCAGGTCGGTCTCGCCGCGTTGCAGGCTCTGCGCGGCGAGGTGCACGGCGACCAGGGAGGAGGAGCAGGCGGTGTCGATCGAGACGCTGGGGCCGCGGAAGTCGAAGCAGTGCGAGATGCGGTTCGACACCATCGTCATCATCGTGCCGGTGGCGGTGTGCGCGGCGAGCGTCTCGAAGGAGAGGTCGGAGAACTGGACGATCTTGTAGTCCAGGGTGAACGCGCCGACGTAGACGCCGACCTCGCGACCGGCCAGCTCGGCCGGCTTCTGCCCGCCGTCCTCCAGCGCCTCCCAGGCCACCTCCAGCAGCTTCCGCTGCTGCGGGTCCATGTGGTCGGCCTCGCGGCCGCTGATGCCGAAGAACGCCGGGTCGAACTCGTCGAAACCGTCGATGTATCCGCCGCGGCCACCGACCAGCCGGCCCGGCTTGGCCTTGTCGCGGCTGCCGAGGGTGGCCACGTCGTAGCGGCTGCGCGGGGTGGGGGTGATGCAGTCCTTGCCGTCGACCAGGTTCTGCCAGAACGACCGGTGGTCGCAGGCCCCGCCTGGCAGGCGGAGGCCGATCCCGATGATCGCGATCTTCTCCCGCCCGGCGGCGGACGGGCCGGCGGGTGCGGGGCGTTCGGAGAGGTCCGGGGAGGTGACGAAGCGGGAATCCGTCATGCGAGTCGAGTCCTTGGGTCGCTGCGTTCGCGCGTGCGGGCGGGGTGCGGGAGCGCCGCGCGCGCCGGGGGACACGGGCCGTGCGCCGGTTCCGGGCAGGCCGGACGTCGGGTCGGCCGGAGGGACGAGCCGGTCGGGGAGCCCTCGGCCCGGGCGGGTCGGGGAACGGGGACATCGGGTGCGGGCAGGGCAGGGGCAGGGCAGGTCAGGTCGAGCCGGTCGGGGAGCCCTCGGCCCGGGCGGGTCTGCGCCAGGCCTGGAGGTGACTGGCGATCACCCGGCCGGTGGCGGGGAAGCCGCCCGGATCGGCCAGCCCCACCGCGACCGGGCGGCGCCCCGGCCGCCAGGTGAAGCTGCCGAAGGCGTGGTCCCACACCGAGAGGTCGGAGCCGTAGTGACCGGCCTCCGCCAGGTCGGTGCTGTGGTGCAGCCGGTGCTGCTCGGGCCCGGCGAGCACGTGGTTGAGCGGGCCGAGCCGGACGTCGATGTTGGCGTGCACGAAGTAGCCCTGGGCGACGACGAACAGGCCCACCACGAACACCGCCGGTTCCGAGAACCCGGCCAGCGCCAGCGAGAACTGGACGCAGCCCTGGGTGAGCAGGACGTCCAGCAGGTGGTTGACCCCGTTGTTGCCGACGTTCACCTTGTCGGGCACGTGGTGGACCCCGTGCAGCCGCCAGAGTCTCGGATCGGTGTGGCACCAGCGGTGCACCAGGTAGTTGGCCAGCGAGCCGAGCAGCAGCGCGGCCGGGATCTCCGCCCAGAGCGGCAGCGCCCCGTGCGACGGGGCCGCCCAGCCGACGAGCGCGGACACCGGCACCTGGGAGAGGGCCCCGCCGATCATCGTCAGCAGGAAGTAAACGCCGTAACAGCCCCACTCGCGCGCGCTCGGCGACCATTCCGGTTCGTACGGAATCAACTGTTCGAGCAGGGCCATGTAGCCGATCGTCCCGAGCAGGAAGAGCTGGTTCGCCCGGCCGAGGTCCCAGCGCATCCGCAGGGTCGCGGTCGATATCACGACCAGGGCGACCAGCAGGAACGGGTAGGCGCCGTGGCGCAGCGCGATGCGAAAATGCCCACCCACGACGTCCCCCTTCACGACCCGCGGTCGAACGATCACCGAAAGTGTTCGTTCAGATACTAAGGGCGTCTGGAACGCGTGGCGAGACATTTTCGAGGGAAATCATGGAACTCTCGATTTGTCTTATGATCTGCGAACAAGCAATTCACCAGAAGGAGTGAACATTCAGCCCTCCATGGGCACGAATTGCCAAGAGATCAAGGTAATTCAACACATCATCATTCCGGCGTGTTCGACGATTTCGCGCGGCCCGCGCCCACCGCACCACCCCGCGGGCGCCGCCACGCGGATCCCGCGGTCGACCGGGCCTCTGATATCACTGACGGTTCACGACCGGCACCACAGAACGGAACGCCCGCCTTGTCGACCACCCGACCCCCCGCCCCCGGGAGCGGCGGCCCGCTGCTCGCCGGCTACTTCGTGGCGGTCCCCGAGCCGGTGACCGGCGCGGGCCTGCGGTTCGAACGACTGACCACGGCCTGCGACTGCCTGATCGACCGGCTCCCGGAGGACGGCTGCTGGTTCGCCACCCCGCAGGAGGCCCTGGACGCCTGCGCGACGGTCCCGGTGCCCGCCGCGGCCCGGCTCTACGCCCTGCTGATCCCCGCCGAGCACATCGCCGGCGTCGTCTCCGACATCCGCGCGGCCGGCGAGTACGAGCCGGTGCTGCTCGCCCACCTCGACCCCCCGGCCGGCGCCGGAGCCGCCCCCGAGCCGGCCGCGGGCGGGCACGAACTCGGCTGGGAGGTGCTCGGCTACGACTGCGGCATGATCCACAGCTGGCTCTGCAACAGCCTCCACCAGGACGCCGCCCGCGAACTCGGGGTCACCGCCGACGAACGCGGCCTGCTCCCCTCCCGGCAACCCGCCGAACGCCTCGCCGCCTGGGCCAACGCCCGCGACGACACCAAACCGGTCACCTGGTTCCCGGCCGCCCTGGTCGAGTGGGACGCCCCGGTCGAGGGCAACGGCGTCCCGGCCGCCCCCGCGGACCCCGCCCCCTCCCCCACCCCCTGGTGGCACCGCCTGCTCGGACTCGACCGGCCCTGAACCCGCGGCCCCTCACCCGCCGACGCGCGCCTCCCGGAACGGACCCGGGTCGCCGACCGGCTCGGCGACGGCCTCGCCGACCCCCTGCCCGCCGAGCTTCTCCAGGACCGTCTCCAGCAGCTCGGTGTCGCAGTAGATGTGCAGCTCGGTGATCCTGCCCCACTTGATCCGGACCACGTGCACACCCTGGTTCGAGTAGTGGTTGCCCTCGCGGTCGGTGAGGTGGTCGACCCACTCGGCGAAGGCCACGGTGTCCCAGGGCCAGCCCTTGGCGACGACCTTCTTCAGCTCGAACCGCAGATCGGGCATCACCTCCGCCAGCCGGTCGTACCACCGCTGGATCTGCTCGGCGCTGTGACGCCCCCCGGACAGCGCGTGCCCCCCGGAGAACCAGTGCTCCGCGCCGGGAGCGAACTGCCGCACGACGGCCGCGTGGTTGCCCCGGTCGACCTCCGCGAACGAGCGGCGAAGGTTGCGCCGGACGATGGCGTGATACACGTTTCCACCTCTGGTCGTATCGGTGACGATCGCACGTAGTGATGGTTCGTCAACACACTACGACGTCTCGACACCCGGCGGCGGCGCCCCCTCCCCACCCCGCGCACAACACCAAAGAACCCCAGGTCAGCGAACTGACCTGGGGTTCTCGACGGAGCCGCCTGCGGGATTCGAACCCGCGACCTACGCATTACGAGCCCGAGAGTGATCATGATGACTGCTGTCAGCACCGACCACTTGGTGATGAACCCGCAGGTCAGGACATTGCGCCGTGATCCACGATCCCGCCCGAACGGGCACGTGCTACCCCGTCCGCTCACGCAGCGCTCACGCAGCGCGGGTCATGCTCGACTCCAGCACGGCTGCCAAGTTGGACCGTCGTTCTGCACCAACGTGGACCCGATCGCCGACAGCTCGGTCTCCCCTAGACGTAGCTGGGGACGTCCTCGTAGTACCTGTAGTGGTCAGCGTCATACGCGTCATGGCCGCGGTCGACCTTCCTGAAAGTGATCTCGAAGTCGTCAATCTGACCGTCGTCGTAGGTCACCGTGCCGGTGCCGAGGCGCCGAAGCAGCCTGTTCGCATCCATCGGCGGTTCGATCTCCTCGCGTTGCCAACCGCGGGCTCCGTACAGGTAGTCGAAGTACCAGACAAATCCGCCGTGCTTATCGTCGTAGAAGACGCCTCGGGGGCGAATCTCGTGCCCGACCGGCAGTTCGATCGAAGCGACCCTGTCCAGGCGGTCGGTGATGCTGCCGAGCTGGAACCCGAGTGCTCTCCCATGCCGGTTGGCGATGCGGATGTAGAAGCCCTGGGTGATGCCGATGAACCGGTTCGGCTCGTTGGTGGCGAAGATCTTCCACCCGCTGGCCTCGGCACTCACAGGGAAGAACCGCTGGGCCACCGCCCACCCACGGGGAGTGGTGAGCATGCGCTCCAGTTCCACACCGTCCCAGACATGTGTGGGCACGCCCTTGTTCCGCTCGATTGACTCCAACCGGGAGACCAGGGAGCTTGAGGGCTGGGTGGAACAGACAAGGAGGAAGCCGTCAGCGTCATGCTGGGCGACAGCGTCCACGATGCCACCGGCGCTCCCGACATCCTCGCCGTTAACCGAGCGTCCGGCACCGTCCTTGGCGTGGGCCATGTGCTTACAGGAGACGACCCAGTTTCGTGTCTTCGCCCCCAGGAGCGCATCGCCTGGCTCCTCCAGGAGAAGGTCGCGCCCGCCATCTGCTCCCCGGCCGGACCACTTAGCCCGGTACCCGAGGGCCAGGGCGAGTTCGCGGACCAGTTGCTCCAGGTCTTCGCCGTCCTGCGCCAACTCGTGAAAGTCGAGCATGGTGCTCCCTGCCAGTGAGGTGAAGTGTCTAGTACATGCTGCAAGTGCCCGGTGGACCGATGGACGGTCACCTTCTGCGGTCCCCGCGACGCCGTCATGCCTGGATGATGAAGGCGGGTTGGTAACCGTCGTCGATCTTGATGTCCTCGTAGACCACGGTCTCGCACAGCCGGTTCCACCGGTTGCCGAGGAGGACGGCCAGTCCCATCGGGCAAGCGAGGAAGAGGTGCATGCGTCGGAATCGGCGGGTAGCGCCGCGGAGGTGATCGCGGATGCCGACTGCCAGGGCGTTGGCGGCCGGGCTGTCCGGGACGGAGCCGTCCCTCGCCGCGCTGCCCGGTGGGGTGAGGACGATGAGCTTGGCAATGGGCAGGTTCTGCTCACGCAGGTACTGCAGGACGTCCGCGGTCGGGTCCGTGGCGATGGCGACGGCAACGGCGAGCTCGTCGCCCTGGCCAATCTCGTGCTCCACGGCACCCGGGACCAGGGCGGCGTCGAACGGATCGTTGGTAGACCAGAGCTGGCCGCGCTGCACGGCCGCGAGGTCGGTGCCGGTGACCATGCGGAAAGTGGTGCCGACCAGGAACGCCGGTGCTAGCCGGATGCTGCCGGTGACGGAGACGGCAGCGGTTCCAGCAGGCAAGCGTCCGGGCGCGGCCTCGATGTCCGCCTGCAGCTGTGCCCAAGTGTTGGGCGCCAAGGGGTGGCGCTTGGTGTAGTCGGAGTCGCCGGCGAAACGGTCGACCCAGTCGATGGCGTGGTCGGCGTCCGGGGCCATCGGATCCGGTTTGAGGGTGGCGATCGACAGGACGGCCCGAACGGGGCCTGCCTTCAGGTCCAGCTCGGCAACGGCGGCCTCAACCATCGGCAGTGTGAGTTCACGCCGACCGCTGCGGACCATCCTGGCGACCCAGCCGGCTCCCTCCTCCAGCGCCCGCTGGTCGTTGCGCAGGCCGGTGACGGCCATCAGAAGTCGAAGATTCTCCTGGTACCAGACCATGTCCAGTGGCAGGTCGAAGCGCAGGACTGACAGGAGGTCGAGGAGTTCGGCCTCGGTCAGGCCCGCGACCTGGGCCCACCGGGCTCGGGCCTTGCCGCGATCCGACCTGGCTCCGCCGATGGCGGCCTTGGGCATCAGGAGGCCGGTGCGGGCGTCGCGGCCGGCCACCAACTCATCCTTGGGGTCGGCGGCCCGGTTGGTGACTAGGCGCAGGTCGGCGCTACCACCGTCCGCTGTCAGTGCCTTCCACGTCTTGGCGATCTTCTTGAGGATCGACGGGCCGTCGCTGGTGCTGGGCTTGGTCAGGTACTCCTCATTGACCGGCGTGGCGCTGTCGACCGCGTACTTGACCTGCTTGTAGGTGTTCGGGGGACCATCGCGCAGCAGGACGACATCGTCGAGGTTGCCCACACCGTCGAGCTCGACGCCGACTGCGCGGACGGGGTTGTGCGAGCGGGCGGCGTTCTCGCGCAGAAGGGTCAGGCAAGCCTCCCAGGCCACGAGCCACTGGTAGTAGTCGCCGGTTGTACGGACGCTGGTGGGGCCGGGGGCGGGGAGGTGCGCCATCAGCGCTCCTCGGTGAAGACGGGGGTGGGCTCCAGCTCCTCGGCGAGGGTGAGGAGGTCCTCGTCCGTGACGGGCCGGTCGGGGAAGGCGCGGAAGACGGCGGCCGGGACCAGGCGCTGGGTGAGGTCGGAGAAGGTATAGCCGGGCCGGGCCCCGGTGGGGCCGGTGAGCTCTACGACCTTGCGGACGGTCTCCGGCCGGATGTCGAGCCCGTCGAGCGCCTGGGCGAGCACTGCGTGGCGCTGCTCGCCGCCGGGGCGGGTAAAGGTGAAGGTGGCCGCAGCGCGGCGCATGACGGCGGGGTCGAGGGCGCCGACCCGGTTGGTGCACAGCACGACCACGACCGGGAGCCCAGCGCCGGCCAGACCGTCGATGCCGGCCAGGAACGCGTCGACGCCAGCCCGGTCCTCGTGGTGCATCTGCTGGGCCTCGCGGGACTGCACCAAGGCGTCGGCCTCGTCGACGACGAGAATCTGCACGGCGCGCGCCCCCTCGGGGCCCGAGACGCGCTTGCCCGCCGTGTGCATGTGGCTGAAGGCGTCGCCGATGAGTGAAGTCATCTCGCCGACCAGGCCGCTGCCACGGGTGGCGAGCTTGAGCCGGTACAGGTAAACGGGCAGGTCGAGCCAATCGGCGAGGTCGCAGCCGAAGGACTCGGCCAGCGCGGACTTGCCGGAGCCGACGTCGCCGGCGAAGACGAACAGCGGCGCCCGGTCCGCGAAGAGGGTCAGAGCAGCGACGTCGCCGCCGTGGTGCTCGGCGGCCCAGGACCTCAGCCGGCGCGGGTCGGCGAGGAGCGCGGCCTCCTTGCGCAGGCGCAGCTTCATGTCGTCCAGGCCCACCAGTCGGTCGTAGCGGGCGCGGCGGGTGGGCTCGGGCAGTTCGACGACGGGGTGGAACAGGTCGTCCTGGCTGGTCACGTTCTTGTTCCTCCTGCTACTGGCTCTGGGCTAGTGGGCGACGTAGATGTCGCGGGCGACGCCGGTACCGTTGCGGGCGAAGCCGTGCCCGGCGGTGGTGGCGCCCGCGAGGGCGCTCGGGGCGGTGCCGGTTGTCCGGGAGAACGGCAGGTTGAGCCCTGCCTTGTCGCTGCTGGTCAGGAGCCAGAAGGCGGAGCTGTAGGTCAGGAAGCTGTAGAAGCCGTAGCCGGTGACGTCGACCGGGTCCGGAAAGCTGCCCGGCCGGGAGTCGGTGAGCTCGCCACCGACCGTGGCCTTGTAGCGCAGACGGAGCTTCCAGGTGTTGGTGGCCGCGTCGCGGAAGCCATAGTCGACCGTGTCAAGGAATCCACGGTTCAGGAGGATCGCGACCTCCTCGGCGTAGTCCTCGATGCTGTCGAGGGCGGGCTTGCCATAGAGGTTGTAAAGCAGACGCAGGTCGGCACCGACTCTGCCTCCGACGTAACGGGCGTCGGTGATCGTGAACGTGCCGGACGCGGATCTGGAGTACGAGCCGGTCATGGTCACGCTCCCGGGAAGGCGGGGCCGAACAGCTCGCGCCAGGCGTCGAGCGCCTCACCGTTCGATGAGGCGTAGGCGGCCATCGTGATGGTGTCGAGGGTGGCTCTGGCGTGATTCACCAAACGCTGGCGGTCGAGCTCGCTGTAGCCACGCGCGACGTTGTTCTCCGGGTTGACCGGGTCCCAGACCTGAATGGGGTCCGTCGTCGCGCTCACCACGTTGGCCTTGTAGTAGTCGGTGAAGACGATCGGCGTCCGCAGGCCGGTACGGACGATGTAGGAGAGGACCTGCTCGATTGCTGCCGGGTAGTCCTCGACCTGGAGCGCCTTGCCGTTCCAACCGTTGTCCCATAGGTGCGCGACCAGGAGCTCGATCAGGAACGACTTGCAGCGCAGCTGCGGGTCGGCCACCTTGCTCTCGCGGATCCACGCCTTCAGCAGCCGGATCAGTTCCCGGTAGCCGTCACCGGCCTCCGCTTTGCGGTTCTCGATGAAGCGCAGATGCAGCGTGACCGAGGTGAGCACCTTGGTGTTCTTGCTGGTGACCAGGTAGCCCCGGTCGTCCGGCTCACCGGTGTAGAGCACCGGCACCACGTCGATCTTCAAGCCGGAGCCCCGCATGGTGATGCCGACCGCGTGGTCGGAGGGCTTAAAGTCCTCCGCGTCCTTCGTCTTGCCATAGACCTCCTTGCAGCGCTCCTCCAACCAGGCCAGTACGGTCGAGACGTCGACCTCGGGGTCGCCGACGCGCAGGTAGGCGGCGACGTCCGCGTCGGATCCCGTGCCGCTCTTGCGTCGGATCGCGGTGTGCTTGGCCGTACTGCCGGACGCGCGGAGCTTCACCAGGTCGAAGTCCGGGTGAACGGCGATGTAGTTCTCCAGCCGCTCCCGTAGGTGGTTCACCTGCCGGCGACGCTCCTTCGCCTCCTCCGCGGGCACGTTCACCCTGTTCTGCGCGAAGGCCTTAAGGACCCCGTGATCGACATACCGCTCGCCTGCCATACTCATCCACCCTTCACCACCCGGGCGGCCCAATCGGGTCGTAGGACAGGCATACCACCCGCCACTGACAAACCTGGCCCAACTTGACAGCGGTGCCAAGGCACTGGATCCCGGCGGCGAGCAGGCTGGCGATCCATCCGGCGAGAGATCCAAAACGACGGAGACCCGGGCCGCTGAGCGGTCCGGGCCTCCGCGTGTTCGTCAGTCGACGAGGTAATGGGCCTCGATGTAGGCGACGGTGGAGTCATACGGCTCCCCTACCGGCTTCAGCGTGTACCGGCGGAAGACCGCGGCAGTGGCGCGGCGAGCGCCTCGGTTGCGAGCGTCGGCGTTGTCCCACGAACGGGCGAGCGTTTGGGTGACCACCTGGTCGATCTCCTCGGCGAGGTTCCTCTCCGTGACGGTGAGGCCGGATGGTGCGTGGTCATGGATGATCCGCGACAGGACGCCCACGTGGTCGTCGTCCAACACGACGACGGCTTCGTTGGGGTGCTTCTCGGCGTCTACAACAGCACGGGCGACCCGAAGCGCCTCGGACAGGAAGTCCAGCGCATCCTGGGCGTTCTGGATGATCCGGTCCCGCAGCTGCCTTATCCGCTCCGCGAGGGCGGTGTACTTCGCAGAGTCTGGTTCGACGCCCTTGTCGAGCGCGGCCTTGATCCGATCCAGAATCTCCGCCGCAGACGGCGGCTTCTCATCCTCCCTGTCGTCCTTGCCGGGGTTGGGGCGGACGAGAGCGAGCAGCTCCTTGAGGATGCTGATGCCCTGGGCGTCCAGGACGAGGGCTTCCTCCTGGGAGCGCACCACGGCGAAGGAGTGGACGTGGGCGTTGATGATCTCCAGAACCATCGGCCCCAGCTCGGCCAGTCGTTCCTTCCTCTCCTCGTCCGAGGACTTCTTGAACAGGGTCGTGTACACGGATCCGAACAGGCCGAAGCCGTCCCGGTACTTGGCAACCCGCTTGTCGGAGCTGATGAGCGGGTACAAGCGGGCCAGAAGCCGGTAGTCCTTAGCGAACACCTCGGCGGCACCGGGGTTACCGTCGAGGAAGTCGTTGACAGCCCGCACGGACGCGTATCCGTGGACCGTGAGGTCCAGGCCGTCCACATCCGCGAAGAGGTCTTCAATGCGGGCGAAGACATCACGGAACTCTCTGACCAGGTCGGACAGGTCGGTGACGAAACCGCCGCCCTTGGCAGTGCCCTTGGAGGTGGGGTCGGCAACGGCCCGCTGGACCTCTTCGGCCAGGCTGATGTAGTCCACGACCACGCCGGAGGTCTTAACGAACCCGGTCGGAGACACCCAGGTACGGTTCGGGCGGGTGATCGTCTGGAACAGGCTGTGGGCCTTCAGCGGCTTGTCCAGGTAGAGGACGCCCTCATTGGGGGCGTCGAACCCTGTCATTAGCTTTGCGGTCACCACCAAAAAGCACAGCGGGTCGTCGGGGGTGAGGAACTTCCGCTTTTGCTCCTCTTCCTGAGCCTCCGAGAGCTGGAACGGCCGCATGGCGGGGTCTTCGTCCTTGGAGTCCGAGACCGAGATGTTCACCTCAGCGGTGATCCGGTTGTGCTTCCCGACCTCACCAAGCACCTGCGACGCCTCGAAGCCGGCCAGCAGCTCGTTGATCTTGTCCGTGTACGCCACGGCCAACTCGCGGTTGTAGGCGACAACCTGGGCCTTGAGACCGTTGCGGTAGGCGCTGGCCAGGTAATGGTCCACGATGTGCTGACAGACCGTGTGGATACGCTCGGGGTTGGCGAAGACCGAGGTGAGGCGCCCGAACTTACGGGACAGGGCCTCACGGTCGGGGTCGTCGAGGTCGAAGGTGTCTGCGAACTCGTCGAACTCGGCCTGCAACGCCTGATCGTTCATCTCGAAGGAGACCGGGTACGGGTCAAGCATGACCGGGACGGTCGCCTCGTCCAGCAGGGAGCGGGACACTGAATATCGGTGCAGCACCCTGTCCGGGTCGGTCTCCTCGCCGAAGAGGGCGAAGGTGTCGGTGGCGAGGTTCCTGACCGGGGTGCCGGTCATCCCGAAGAACTTGGCGTTCGGCAACGCTGCGCGCATCTGCCAGGCCAGGGACTTCTCCTTGGTGGACTGGGTGCGGTGTGCCTCGTCGACCAACACGATGATGTTGTCCCGGGTCGACAGGTCCTTGCCGGCGTCGGCGAACTTGTGGACGGTCGTGGAGATGACGCCGCGCACGTCGTCAGCCAACAGCGCGCGCAAAGCTTGGCTGGTGGCGGGGCGGTGGAAGTAGGAGTCACCCATCGCGGAGGTGTAGGCCCTGGAGGTCTGCCGAACGAGCTGAGTCCGGTCCGAGAGCAGGATGATCGTTGGCGACTCGGTCCGGGCGTCGGCCAGCAGCAGCGAGGCGGCGAACACCATCAACAGCGTCTTTCCGGAACCCTGGTGATGCCAGATCAGGCCCTTCGACCCGCCGGCCAGGACTCGCTCGTGGATCAGGTGCGCGGCCTCCATCTGCGGGTAGCGCGGCAGGTACTTGATGTCCACCCCGCCCCCGGAGGTGGCGAAGAGGACGAAGTTGGCGAGCATGTCCAGGATGGTGGCGGGGTTCATCAGCAGCTCGACGGACCGCTGCACGTCGGCCTGCCCGGACAAGCTCTCGTCGTCGGAGGTGGACCGGAACGGCTGCCATAGGTTCGTCGGCGCGCCAGCGGCCCCGAACCGCAGCTTCAACCCGTCAGATGCGACAGAGAAGACGTTGGGGGTGAAGAACCACGGGTACTCGGTGGCATACACGTCGTTGATCTCGTGTGCGGCGTCGATCCACCCGGACTTCGCAGTGGGGGACTTCACCTCGACCACAACCAGAGGCAAGCCGTTGACCCAGTACACGAGGTCGAACCGGCGAGAGGTCTTGCCAGGCACGGTGATGGTCACTTCGTCCGATACGACCAGCGTGTTGGCAGTCGGAACCTCGAAGTCGATGACCTTCAGGGCGTGCCACACGCCGTCTGCGTCCCGGAACTCCTTGCGCCCGCGCAACAGGTGCAGCACCTGCTCGTTGGCCCGCACCAGTCCGCCATCGACGGCATTGACCGTGGCGATGATCTCCTCGACCACCGCGCCCACGTCGAACCCGTCGATCACCCCGGGGTTGAGCCGGACGAGGGCATCCCGCAACTGGCCGACGACCACCGTCTGCGTCGTCTCACGCGGCAACGCCCGCCCTGCGGTGAAGCCCCAGCCCATCGGGAGGGACCACTGGATCATTAAGTTCTGGAACTCGCGCTCCCGAACGCCTTTCGCCACGGCTTAGACCTCCAGTTCGGCAGACTTGATCTCGATCGTGCAGTCCAGCAAGCCCGCGAGCAGGCTGGATCGTGCATCTCGGAGGCGGGCGGCCTCAGCGCGCACCCCATCGGCGTTCGCACGAACGGACAGCACGGCGGAGGAAACCTCCTGCTGCCGGTCGAGGTCAGGAAGTGGGATCGGTGTCTCACGAATGCGATCCTGACTAACGTTGACCATTGAGGCGCTGGTGCCTGTAGCCGAACCCGTGAGGTGCGTCCGAGCCAGCTTCAGCGCCATCGCCACAACGAGGAAGTCCGAGTCCAGTTTTGACGATGGCATGAGTCGAAGCGTCTTGTCAGCGAGGTAGAGGCCCTTCCGAACGTCGGCAGGAACTCGCGCAACGGCCCCGACTCGCAAAGGCGTGTTCGCTCGCGTGATGAGTACGTCGCCGGGCTGAACGAGAGCGGACTCAGGCATGGAGGTGTCAGGTAGAAGGGCCTTGGACTCTTCCGGGAGGAACCGGAAGGGCGTGACCGCGCTGACCTTCAACACGCCAAGTTCGTCAGTACCCGGGGGCCTCGTATTTGCTTGGGGACTCCTGCCTCCTTGAATGTCATCGAGCATCGTTCCGAGCGCCACCATTGGTTCGCTGGAGAGCAGGTCCTCGGCGACGGCCATCGACACGCGGTCCAGCGCCTCGGCCTCTTCGTCGAGCGCGACGATCTGGTCGTCGACCGCGTCGAGCATCTCGACGACCCGTGCTTGTATCTCACGAGGGGGGATCGGCAGCTCGATCTGCAACAGTTGCTCTGGGTTTAGACGCTTGCGTCGTTGAACTGTCCCGCTCACCCGATTCCTCATTTCCGCCCACAGTCGCGGCGAGCGACACACGTGCCTCATCCAGGCAGGCACCAGTTCCGGGCCAAGCGTGAACGTCGGAAACTCGTTGCTGACGACGAATCCATCGAACTCGGCAGGTACTACGCTGATCGGGCCTTCCCATGCCGTCAGCTTTCGCATCACGACCTGGTCGACGCGCAGCACATTCATTGCCGCGTATTCTGTGTCGCCGCCGTCGAATTCGCCTTTAGCGATAAGCCCCTGCCCCGCATTCATGACCCCGGCTAGACGGTAGGTGTTTGCAGGAATCATTGGCGTACGCTGGATGTCGAGGCGCATGAGCGATCCGAGCGGACGGAGCGGAAAACCGTCACTCATCGAAGCCCTCGATCCCGGCCTTCGCAAGCACTGCGAGCATGTGCTCCTCGGCTCGCTGACGCTCTGCCCTAGCGAGGTTGTACGCATCGATGAGGGTGCCGAGGTCTTCCTCCTCGACGGCGGACTGCTTGATGTAACGGCCAATATTGAGGTCGTACCCGTTCGCCACGATCTCCACAGTGGAGACGAATCGCACCGCGAGTCCGCCGTCCCCGCCGAGGTCCGCTGGCGTGTTGCCCGCGTCGAATTTCGAGTGGTAGGCGGTCACGACGTCGGCGACATCGGCGTCGGTAAGGACGTTTCGGTTCTTGGCCTTGGTGAACCGTTTGGAGGCGTCGATGAACAGCACGCCGTTCTGGCGCTCCTCAGCCTTAGTCTCACGAGCACGGAACACGAGGATGCAGGTTGGAATGCCAGTCGAATAGAAGAGGTTCGCTGGCAGGCCGATCACCGCTTCCAGGAGGTCATCGTCCAGGACACGCTTGCGGATGGCCGCTTCCTGGCCGCCCCGGAACAGGACACCGTGGGGTAGGACGACCCCGGCACGCCCCTTCTTCGGGTCCATGCTGGCGATCATGTGCTGCACGAACGCCCAGTCTGCCGACGACTGCGGCGCGACCCCGCCGAGGGCGCGTGGGTCGTTGCTCCAGGGCTTCCACTTCTGGCTGTACGGCGGGTTGGCAACGACTACGTCGAACTGCCTGACGGACCCGTCCGGCTTCTTGAAGCGCGGGTCCTTCAGGGTGTCGCCGACCTCGATCTTGAACTGGGTGAGGTTATGCATGAAGAGGTTCATGCGCGCCACACCTGCGGTGTCCCCCACGGCCTCCTGCCCGTACAAGCTCAGGGTGTAACCGCGCTTGCCGCGGGCCTTCAGAAGGCCCGCGGACGCGATGAGCATGCCGCCTGATCCACACGTCGGGTCATACACCGACTCGTAGTTCTGGGGGTTCAGGATCTCGATGATCAGCTCGACGACCTCACGCGGCGTGAAGAACTGGCCGGCGCGGGTGCCGGACCCGTCGGAGAACCGCTTCAGCAGATACTCGTATGCCCCGCCGAGCACGTCGTAGGACATGTTGCCCTCGTGCATCTTCGGGACGCGGTTCATCACCTGCATGACTGCTGCCAGCACGTCCCCCGGCAGTACCTCCTCAGAGGTCCAGGGCATGTTCCCGAACAGACGTGAGAACTTGTCGGGGTTGGCTGTCTCGATGGCCCGCAGGGAGGTACGGACCCGCTGCCCGAGACCAGGCTGGGTGATGGTGGCGAGGTGGGTCGACCAGGAGGCGCGACGCTCCTGGTCTGTGCCGCGGAGGACCAGCGGGATCTCGAACGACTGGTAGTCGCGGTACTCGATCTGGTGGGCTTCCTCGACCGTGAGGCTGTCCCAGCCCTGGTTTTCGACCAAAAACTTCTGGTGCTCGTGGTCCCAGGTGTCCGACAGGTACTTCCAGAACATCAGCGGGAAGATCACCGAGGAGTACTGCGCTTCCGGCATCGCCACGCGCAGCTCATCGGCGGCGGCCCACAACCGGTTCTCGATCTCCTGCTGGGTCACTGCCATCAGTCGGGGGTGTCCTTGCTCGTCAAAAGGCCGGCGACCCGAAGGCCGAAGAGTTCCTGCTGATCACCCGTGCGGGGCATCACGATCCCTGCAGGGGCGACCCGCCAACGATATCCGCCTCCCAGGACAACTCCAGCTTGCTGATCTTCCTTTCACGTCAAGACACGGCCGCCTGAGCTACGTCGTCGCCCGTCTCCACCTGGCACGCGCCGGGGCCGCCGCCTCTCCGAGAGCCTGCCCGAGCTCGGCTCCACGCCTCCGGGGCAGGGCGCTCTAGGGTTGGGCTTTCGTTTATTGCTACAGCTCACGCAGCCCGATTAGGACTCTTCCGATCAGTAGTGGGTCGGACACAGAGCTGATAGTTTCGCCTGGTTGCCCACGCTCCGTAGCTGGCCTCATGCGGTCCGGAGTGGGCCTGGAGGCGTGGAGAAGTTCCGCCCAGACAACCTTCCCGACCGTCGTGGCGGGGTAGTAGTAGCCCCAGCGGGTGGCCATCTCGCTCACCAGGAACAGCCCACGTCCGCCAGTGGCCTCCACGCCCACCTCTCGCCGTACTGGCGGCCGGGGGTCGTGGTCTGCCACTTGGACGAGCAGGCCCGTTCCCGTCAGCTGGAGGGTGAGGGTGAACGTGCTGACGGCGGACAGGCTCGAGTATCCGGTGCTCTGCGGCTCATTGTCGGCCGGATGCCGGACCGCGTTGGTAGTGAGCTCGGAGACGATGAGGTTGGCCGTCTCGATGACAGCGTCCGAGATCCGCCATCGGCGCAGGATGTCGGCAGTATGCCGGCGGGCCCAGGGAACCGCGTTGGGGGTGTCGGCCAAGGTCAGGTGGCTGATGTACGGATGGCCTTGAGACATGGGGTGCCTCCCGCTCGGGGCTGCGTAGGCGTGCAGGTGCCTGCTGCTGGCGTTGATCGGTGGTCCCGCCGTCCCGTGGTGGCCGGATTGCCGGCCACCACGGTCAGAGGTCCTGTGCGCTCCCATGCGGATCGCTCGCGGGCTACGCGGCTACTTCGTGGCGACCACGTAGACGCTGGCCCACTGGCGCTTCGGGTTGGCCATCGTGGGGTCGAAGGTCCACGGCTCGACGGTGCGGAAGCCCGCCTCGGTGAAGAGCTGGGCAAGCTTCTCGTGGTCGTACGCCCAGTAGTGCGGGTTGTAGGTCGGGTCGTCGTCCTGGTCGCGGAAGACGTAGTTGATGAGGTCGAGGTAGGTGTTGATGTCGCCTCGGCACTGCCGCTTGGCGTACCACCGATCAATCATCTCGGCGGCCCGGTCCGGCGGTGCCGGGTACTGGTTCAGGACGAAGGCAGCGTCGGGGACGCCGGTGATGAGCTGGCCGCCGGGCGTGAGGACGCGATGGGCCTCGCGGGCGTAGTACTTGGCGGAGCGCGGGTAGTCGATGTGCTCCAGGAAGTGCTCGGAGAAGATCGTCTCGGCGCTGGCATCGGCGAGTGGGATGCCCTCGCGTACGTCCCACAGGAGGTCGGCCGGCGGGACGATGTCGATGTTGAAGAAGCCTTCGATGCGGTGTCCGCCGCCGCCGATCTGGACCTTGGCGGGGCTCGGCTTGAGGATGCAGTCGGGCAGGGCGGCGACGCTGGCCCGGTGGTGGCGGTGCAGTTCGACTTCCTTGACGGTCGCCCGGAGGGTTCGGGCGAGGCCGTGCGTGGTTGCGGGTGAGTCGAGGGCCTGGTCGAGTTGGGCGAGGAGGACGGTTATCTGCTGGTCGTGCGGGCTCATCGAGGGTCTCGCTTCCTGGGGCGCCTGGGTGGTGGTCAGGTGGTTCGGGAACTGAGCTGGTCGATCTTCCACAGGCCCAGGCCGTTGCCGGGGTGGTGCCGGCCGCCGTCCGTGAAGTCGGTGTCGAAGTGCTCGACGGGCTCGGGCAGGTGGAACGGCGCCGCCTGAAGGTTGAGCGGGCGCCAGTGGGTGTCCGTGGTGTCGCGGTTCTCGGCTTCGCCGACGTAGGTGGTGGCGAGCAGGTAGGTCGAGCCGCTGGCGGTGACTCGGTCGAGGAACGTGAGCACCTCGTGGTGGGTGAGGTGGACGAGGCAGTCCCGTGCGATGACGAGGTCCGCTGCCGGGATGTCGTCCCTGCTCAGGTCGGCCTGCCGGAAGGAGATGCGCTGGCTGCCGTGCCGTTCCTGGTTGAGCTGGACGAGGTCGGGGACGACGTCGAGGCCGACGTAGCCGTCCAGCTGGTCGAACCCGTCGACGTGGCGGATCCAGTTGACGTCGCCGCATCCGGCGTCCGTGACGGTGCGGATCGGGTAGCGCGCGAGAACCGAGGAGAGGGCGGCCCGGACGGCCTCGGTCTGACGGATCTCGGAGCCGGGACCGGAGACCGACTCGGGAGATCCCCAGTGGTTGGTGCGGTAGATCTCGGTGAAGAGCGTCTCGGCGGGTTGGGTGGGTGCCGGCCAGGCAGCGGTGGACGGGGTGGCGGGGCCGTGGGTGGGCATGCGTCTCCTCTGCGATCGTCGTCGAGGGGCGTGGGGCAGCGGTCAGCGGCTGCTGTTGCGCATGAGCGTGTACTTGATGTCGACCAGGCGCGGCGCGATGCTCAGCGCCAGCTGCTCGGTCGGGTGGAGGTGCCCGGCGTCGTCCGGCTCGGCACGCCAGACGCGGTAGTCCAGGTTCGGGTAGGCCGGGTTGATGCCGATCTCGCCCTTGGGCATCGTGCCGTTGAACGGCACGACGATGTCCATGTGGTTCCAGTAGTTCCAGGCTTGCAGGGCCTTGTGCTGGTCGAAGTAGAAGTAGAAGTCGGGGTAGCGGCCGAAGCTGCGGAGTTCGCGGTGGATGAGGTGACCGAGCAGCGGGCCGAGTTGGGTGGCGAGGCTGTCGAACTCCCAGCGCGTGCGGTGCCAGGCTTCGGGCACCTGCCCGCTGGTGAAGAGCCGGGCCGCCACGAGGTAGCTGATCCGCTCGACCATGTACACGCGGGCGTGGGAGGCGTCGATGGTCGGGTCCACCCGCTGCAGAAGTGCCGCCAGCTGCTGCGGGCGGGGACGGAACCTGGCGAGGTTGAACTTGCCGGCCATGTCCGGGAAGGAGGCGAACAGCATCTCCTTGTAGAGCCAGTTGTTGAACTCCCCGAGGTCGGCCAGCTGCCGGGTCCGTGCGGAGGTGGAGTGGAGCATCAGGTACTCGGCGAGGGCCTCGAAGTAGAGGTAGCCGAGGATCGGCAGCCGGGGGATGGCCGCATCCAGTAGCTGCAGGAAGCCCTCCGTGGCCACGGTCGAGCCCTGGTAGACGATGCCGGCGGCCAGGGCCAGGAACGCGGCCGAGTTCTTGATCCGGCCGACGACGGTCTCGCGCAGGTGGTGCCGCTCGGTCTTGCTGAGCAGGTACTCCAGGTCGGTGTAGATCTGCAGGTGGATCGAGCCCAGGCGCAGGTAGTCCACGCCCGCCAATCCGCGGTACGCCTGGGGCGGCGCGGTGATCTCGAAGATCAGCGGCGTGGGTGCGCGTCCGCTCAGGCCGACCTTGGCGAGGGAGGCGGGGGCCTCCTTCGTGAGGACGTAGGCGGCCAGGTTGTGCATGCGGAAGCCGTGCTCGGTCTCTGTGAGCGGCGCGCAGTAGATGCTGCCGACGAGGCATCCGCCGGAGGGGTAGAGCACCCCCTCCTCGCTGATCTCTTCCAGGGCGTGGGTGACGTGGAGCAGGTGCAGCTTGCCGTCACTGCTCAGGCTGTCGAAGAGCGCGTTCTTGCGGAGCAGGCTGCCGTTCGGCGTCTCGTCGGTCAGGCGCTTGTGCCAGGCGGCCGTCTGGGCTGCCAGCGGGTCGGCCTGCCCGGCGTCGGGCAGCAGCGCGGAGTCGAAGAAGGCGTGCGCGTCGGCCCACAGGTCGTAGGCGTCGCGGAGGCTCACGGCTACACCAGCCCCTTCTCGGCGAGCGCGTACAGGACGGCTTCGGCGCTGCTGGCTCCGGCGAGGTACGCGGTCTCGGAGACGGCGACGAGGTCGAAAGCCACGGCACGGAGCTGGTCGAAGGCCGGCTCACGAACGTGCCGCGCGTCGGGCCACCAGGTGAGCTTGGGCAGGCGGTAGCGGTCGAGCGCGTCGGCGGCCTTGACCAGGTCGCAGATGAGTTCGGCGCGAACGTAGTCAGCCCGGTCGTCCGAGCAGAAGGCGCCGTACGGCACGTCGTGGAGGCGGATGGCGGTCGCGGCCTGGATGATCCGCCGGGGCGTGGCCACCAAGCCGAAGTGGGTCCAGATGGTGTCGGCGTTGGCGGCCAGCCAGATGGCGGCGCGGGCGCCATGGCCCCGGTCGTCCTGGTCGTGCAGGCGCTGGCAGTCGTGGACGGCGGCGGCCAGGATGACCGTGGCGGTGTCGGTTTCGTCCAGCTCGTGGATCTCGGCGAGCAGGGTGGCCAGCGCGGCGGTTCGCATGCTGTGCCGGACGCCATGGAGCGAGTCATGCAAACGGGGTTCCGCCAGCCACGTTGCCGGAAAAGCGGACCGGCTCAGGATGTGCTTCGAGGCCGGCCGCAGGGGCGGTGGCCAGGCCGCGCCGAGGTCCGGCCGGTTAGTCTTGATCCACTCGACGGTGGCCGGGTCCATGTACTGGTGGTGCGGCAGCTGCTTGCGGGCAGCCAGGTCGACCAGACTCGTGGTCGTCGGGGTCGTGCTCATCTGTGCCCACCCCCTTCTGGTGGTCTACCGCGATGAGGGGCTCCTACCGGATCGGCGCGGCCTGTGCCTCGCGGGTCTTGCGCTCCTGTTGGGCGGCCTCGAAGGCGGCGGCGAAGTCGGCCAGCTCCTGCTCGCTCATCAGGGTCACGCCGAGTTCGAAGGCGACGTCGACGATCTGGGCGGACGCCTCGTCGCGGGCGGCGTCCGAGGCGCCGTCGTCGAGCAGCACCTCGAATTCGGCGTGGTAGCCCCATGCCTCGCTCCACTTGAGCGCGATCTCCACGCCCTGGTAGCGGAAGTTGTGGCGGAAGTTGAACGCCTCGTGCATCGCACTCTCGAAGCCGAGCGCGTTGAACACCTTCACGGCCGCCGGGACGTCCTCGCGGGCGATGGCGAACTCGGTCTCGTGGAAGGCGGCGCCCTGGCCGATCTTGCTGCCCTTGAGGGTGATCTTGGCGGTACCGGCGGCCGTGTTGTCCGTGACCTTCAGCAGCTGCTCGGGCAGCACGTAGAAGTAGATGTGCTTGGCGTCGTCGCCCAGGTCCTCGCCGTCCTTCCGCAGGCGGTCCATGAGCTGGTCGTGGGTCTCCTTGCCGAAGCGGGCGCGCATCTCGATCTCGACAGCCACGGTCGTGTCTCCTTGTTTCAGGCATGGCGGATCCAGCCGAACCAAGGCGGGGTGGCCCCTGGCTGGTCCGGATGGGGCGGTATGGAGTTGGCGGTGGAGCCGGGTGGTGCGGCGGGCCGTCACTTCACCGGCCGCACCACCCGAGATGGATCAGCCCAGGTCGCCGAAGCGCTCGCGGATCACGCCGGCGTGCAGGTAGTTCGGCAGCGGGACGCCGCCGACCGCCACGCGGGTGGTCGCCACCTGGTCCTCGGTCTCGTTCGGGAAACCCTCCAGGAGCTGGAGGCACTGCTGGACCCACTCGCGGGACTTGGGCCAGTCGCCGGCGTCGCGGAGGCGGACCGCCAGTGCGTAGGCGGTCTCGGTGGCCGCCCAGCGGTCGGTCGCCAGCTCACGCTGGAAGATCGACTCCAGCTCCTCGGCGGAGGCCAGGCGGGTCTGGTTGGTCATGGTGCCCTCTCAGATCGGACGGTGGTGCCCCGGTGGTGGTCAACGCAGTGGCGTCTCAGTGGTGACGCCGCGATCGGCCTAGTTGGTGAAGATCTCGGCCAGCGTGCGGTACTCGTGCAGCTCGTCCTTGTCGAACCACAGCTCGACTTCCTGCGCGGCCTCCTCCTTGTTGCCGGAGGCGTGGACCAGGTTGGCCACGGCCTTGCCGACTGCCACGCTGCCCGCGGAGCTCATGTGCGAGAGGTCGCCGCGGATCGTGCCGGCCGGAGCCTGGTTCGGGTAGGTGCTGCCCACGATCTTCCGGACGGTGGCGATGGCGTCGTAGCCCTCCAGCACCAGGGCAATGACCGGCCCCTGCTGCATGAAGGTGGCCGTGAGGTTGTAGACCTCTGCCCCGAGCCGCTCTTCGAGGTCGAAGTAGTGCTTGCGGGTGAACTCCTCGTCCATCCACTTCATCTTGACGCCGACGATCTTCAGCGCGGCGTCCTCGAAGCGCGAGATGATCCGGCCTCCGAGGCCGCGCACCAGCGCGTCGGGCTTGAGCAGGACGAGCGTGCGCTCGACCGTGTGGACCTGGTCCTCGGCCATCAGTTCCCTTTCAGCTTGCTGGCATTCAGACATGACGAACGATCAGCCCGTCATGAACTGAGGTTACCGGCGCTGGCGAGCCACTTTCGGCGCTCCGACCTACCCCCCGAACGGGTGAACCCTGCGCGGTCCGGTGGCATTCGATCCGCCGCCATGTCGGCACGGCGGTCTCGCGGGCGCAATCACCCAACTCGCTGTCCTGCTTCGGGTACTCACCTAGAATCTCCGAGGGGTCGGCGTGTGTGTCCTGCTACTCCCGGGTGCTTCCAGAGCTCAAGTTGCCGAGATGAGCCTGGCCTTGGGGAGCCGACCGCAAGTCTTCCGGCATCCACGTCGCGCAGCGATGAAGCGCCAGTGCAGTCGATGTGCATCTTCGACGCACGCCTCCTGCACTGCAGCGACCACGACGGAGAGGGAACGGCGTTGGACGTCATCGAGGTCTGGAGCGGTCGTTACGCTTGTCTGCTCCAGTCCGCCCTCCGCCTCACCAACGAGGCTTTCGCCAACCAGCTCGGGATCGCGGTGAGAACGGTGGCCACGTGGCACGCCGACTCCTCCGTTGTACCGAGAGCCGAGATGCAGCAGCTCCTCGACGCCGCGCACGAGAGAGCTTCCGACGCGGCTCGTCAGCGCTTCGCCCTCCTGGCAGCGAAAGAACGCGGCGACGGAGCCTCCGAGTCCGGCACGCCAGCTGCGCAGGCCCTGCGGGTGGCCATCGCGGTTGTCCTCCGGCAGGGCGATGTGCTGCTGGTCTGCCGACGCGACGACGACGCGTCCGGGATCACCTGGCAGTTCCCTGCTGGGGTGATCAAGCCTGGTGCGAAGCCGGAGACCGCGACCGTCCGGGAGACGCTGGACGAGACCGGGGTCCACTGTGCCGTCCGCGGGAGCCTCGGCAGCCGTGTCCACCCCGTGACGGGCGTGATGTGCGAGTACTTCCTGTGCGAGTACCTGGCCGGCGAGGCAACCAACAGCGACGCCGTCGAGAACGTCGACGTGATGTGGGTTCCTCGAAAATCGGTGACCCGCTTCATCGACGCCGATACGATCTTCCCACCCATCCTGGCCGCCCTGGAGGAGCAGACGTGACACAGCAGACTGCGGAGGAACGCCCGGGTATTGCCGCCGCGATCGTGGTCCATGAACGCCGCGTCCTGATGGTGAGGCGGCGGGTTAGCGAGGGCCAGCTCTCCTGGCAGTTCCCGGCCGGTGAAATCGAGGCCGGCGAGTCGCCCGAGGACGCGGCTGTCCGTGAGACGGCGGAGGAGACCGGACTGGGTGTGGCCGCCGTCAAGCTCCTGGGCGAGCGGGTGCATCCGAAGACCGGTCGGCTGATGTCGTACACAGCCTGCGAGGCCGTCAGCGGCACCGCCGAGGTGGTCGACACGGACGAGCTGGACCAGCTCGCGTGGGTGGCTCTCGCCGAGATCCCCGAGTATGTGCCGTACGGGCTCTTCGAGCCGGTGCAGGCGTACCTGGACATTGCGCTCACTGCCTGACCGAGGCTCAGGCTCTACGGGCGGTCACCCAGCGGGTGGCCGCCCGTAGAGCTGTCGGTCTAGTCCCAGGTGGTGCCGGCGAGCAAGCCGTCGAAGGCGAGTGCCCGCATGGCGGTGTTGTAGTCGTCCCACTCGTCCCACTCGTGTTCGGGGGCGGTGAAGTGCAGGTCGAAGTGGGCGCGGGTGAGGTCGGGCTCGTGCCACTCGGCCGCGCAGCGGCAGCGGACGAAGACCTGCTGGCGGACGTTGAGGAGAAGCCAGTCTCGGCGGGCACCGCAGTTGGGGCAGATGATGGGGATGCCGCGGGCATCGAGTTCACCGGGGTGAGCGACAGCGCGGATGACGCTTCGGTGGAGGCCGTCGTGGTCGGCGCCGGGGTTGGTCAAGTGGTGCCCTTTCAAGTCGGTTGACGATCGGCAAGCACACAAGACGCACGGCGGCCGGGATGGTTCCCGACCGCCGTAGACGACATCAAACCGACATCTCAGCAGGGCTGTTAGCTCGCTGGCCGAGGATCCGGCCCCGGTCGCTGGTGGTCAGCGGCGTCGAGCCTGGGTTTCGGGCCGATGGGGGGCGGCCGGGGTAGTCGGGTCGGTGATGTGGTGGCGGACGGTCGGGGCGGCGGACGAGCGCAGGAGTGCCGCCTCGACGGTGCGGTTGGGTGCGGGGTTGTAGCTGGTGTGCTGGATACGGGCGATGAGGACCTTGGCGGGCAGGCGGGCGCTGCCGAGTTCGCGGCGGGCGGCGGCCTCGGTGAGGAGCTGGTGGGGTGTATAGCCGCCGGCCTCGGCGTCGGCGAGCACGGTGGCAAGGGCGGGCCAGTTGGGGTCGGCGAGGATCCGCGTTGCGTGGTCAGGGATGGCGGCGCGGACGTCGCTGGCGAGGGTGTTGCGGGTCTGCTCCTTGGGCTGACGTTGGGCGAGGAAGGCGAGCTGGTCGGCGGCGGCCTGGTCGTAGGCGGCCTGGAGGTGCTGGACGGTTCGGCGCGCGGCCTCGGCCTGCTGGGCATGGCCCTTGGCGGTGTGCCAGCGCTGGGAGAGGATCGCGGCCCAGACGAGGGCTGCGACGAAGACGGCGAGGGTGCTGCCGTCCTTGCCGCTGCCGGCGTGCACGAGGTCGCGGGCCGCCTGTCGCAGACCGGCTGCCGCCGTGTGGTCTGCACGAATCTGGGAGCGCTGGGCGCGGGCGAAGGTCTTCGCTGCTGCTCGGAGTTCGGCGCGCAGGTCCTGGGGAGCGGTCTGGGCGGTGGCCTCGATCAGTTCACCGAGGGCGGTGATGTGCGCCTGCGCACGCGCGTCACCACTGTCGCCGGCGGTGTCGTGGTCGGTGGTGAAGGTGTCGAGGGCGTTGGTGGCGTGCTGCCAGCGGGTGGCGGGCTTGTTGCGGCGGGCGGTGGGGTGCTCCTCCGGCTTGCTGGCCACAAGGAGCGCCTGGAGCTTGGGCAGGGACAGGTCGGGGGCGATCTTCCCGCCGGGGATGTAGTTCGGCTGCCCGTTGGCCTTCAGGTCGCCAGAACGGGCGACGGAGTAGCCCCGAAGGTCGCCGGACGGGAAGCGGAGGATCTTGACCTCGACGCCATCGGCCTGGAGGTAGGCGAGAAGTTCCTCCGCGTTGCTCGCGTGGGGGATGGCGGCGCGGATGCGGTCCTGGAGCCACTCGCGGCTGGTCTGTTCCCAGCCGAGGCGCTTGGCCTTGTGCATCTCAGCCTGGGTGGGGCGGCGTTCGGCGGTCCGGTCGCCCGTGCCGAGCTGGCGCAGGCCGTAGTCCTTCTCGATCTCGCGGCACTCGGCTCCGACGCGCTGGCCGCTGTTGTGGAGCTTGGGGCGGCGGCCGTCCTCGCGGACGGTGGTGGCGAGGATGTGGATGTGGTCGTCCGCGTGGCGCACGGCGATCCACCGGCACGCCAGGTCGTCGTCCTTGGGAGCGATGCCGGCGGCCCGGACGATGCGCTCGGCGATCTCGCCCCATTCGGCGTCGGAGAGGTAGCGGTCCTCGGGTGCGGCGCGTACGGGGCAGTGCCAGACGTGGTCGGTGAGCTTCTTGCCGGGCTCGCTGTTGCGCAGGCGGACGGGCTCGTCGAGGTAGCGGGCGAGCTGGGTGAGGGTGGCGTTCTCGTCGCGGCCGGGGTCGGGCATGGCGAGCATGGCGAAGCCGGCGACGATGTGCGGGTCGCGGTGCTCGTCGTGGCGACCGGGTCCGTAGAGGTAGGCAAGCAGGCCGCGGGTGTTGGAGCCGGGGTTCTTGATGGGGGCGATCACGGCGGTGTTCAGCCTTCCTGGTTGGCGGGCTGGCGAAGGGCCTCGGCGATCTCGGTGAGCAGGCCGTGCAGTTCGTCGAGGGTGCGGCGGATGTCGACCGGGGGCTCGTATCCGCCGTTGAGGGCTCGGGCGATCTGGTTGACGTTGCTGGCGATACCGCTGATCTGGCGCAGGACGCGGGCGCGGAACTCGTGGATGAGTCGGCGTTCTTCCGCCAGGGGCAGGTCGATGAAGAACCGGCCGGCTATGAAGGCCAGGACGACGTCGGCGGCGAACCCGGACAGGCCGCGGTAGCCGTTGGCGGTGGCAGCCGCACGCAGCCGAGGCTCTTCCTCGGGTTCGAACCGCAGAGGGCCGACGCGCTCTTCGCGCTTGGTGCCGGTGTAGCGGCGGTTCTTCGGCGCGGCATCATCGGCGGCGAGGTGGTCGGAGGACTCGTTGTCGGTCTTGGTAGGGCGGACGTTGGCGAGGATCTGCTGCTGGACGGCAAGGAGCTTGTCCGGGTCGGGGCCGCCCTCGGCCCCGACCTCCTGGCCCGGCGCGCCCTCGCGCTGGGCCATCTCCGCCACCCCTGGGGCGGAGATCCCGCGAGTCCGGCCACGAGTCGGACACGCGGTACTACTGGCTCCGCCAGGAGCTCGGTTGCCGAACGCCCACTGCCAAAGACTCTTCACGGTATGGGACTTCTTCCTCTCCTTCGCGCTTTCGCTGGCGGCGCCGCGGGGGTACTGGGTGTCGGTCACGGGCTGATCTCCTGCCGCGGGGTCGTCGAGGTGCTGTGGTGCGAGCGGGATGCGAACGCGGCGCACGGACCGGATCGGGCGGCGACCGGTTCGGCGGAAGGGTGATCCGGTGCTTTGGCAGATCTCGCTGACCACGAGGTGGACATCCGCCAGACCACTTGGCGGTGAAGAGGCCGCCCGCCAGGCGCCAAACGGGTCGTTGGCGGGCGGCCACCAATGGAGGGGTGTCAGGCAGGCACCGGATGCTCACGCGCCTGCTCGAGCTCGCGGTCGGCGTGTTCGGGCTGAGGGTCGGCCTGCTCATCCCGCAGGAGCGTCATCAGCTCCGTCCGCCGCTTGCTGCTGATCGGAATCCCGGCGTCGCTGAGGGCCTTCTCGACCACTGCGACGCTGACACCGTGCTCGGCGACGACCGGCCGCATCATCTCCACGAGCTGGTCCATGGTCTTCGCCGGTGGGCGTCCGGTGCGCTTGCGAGGCGCGACCGGTTCTTCGTCGGAGGCCGGGACGTCGTCCCTGCGCTCAGCCACCGGCGCGGGGCTGGACTGGCCGTCCTGCTCCGCGTTTGGTACGGACTGGGCTGCCGGGGAGGGCTCGGGGTTTTCGTGGAGCGGGAGTTCGTCCTTGGCCGGTTCGGGTTCGGCGGGGGCCTTGGTCGTGGTGGTGTTGTGGGCGAGGAGGGTGCCGCCGAAGAAGGCGAGGGCAGGCCATCCGGCGACCAGGATCCGCAGCCAGGCGGGGACGTGGTCGAGGTCGAGGAGGCCGGCGGTGGCGACGTTCGCGCCGAGGGAGGCGGTCAGGGCGATGGCGAACCAGGTCCAGGCGGTGCCGGCCGGGTGTCCGGTGGCGCGCAGGTTGCGCATGCGGTGCCATGCGGCGACGAGCAGTAGGTCGACCGAGACGGGGTAGGCCCAGGCTTTCCAGCCGTGCTGTCCGGCGGCTTCGGCGATGTCGTGGAGGTGAGCGAAGGACAGGGCGCCCGCGATGGCGGCCTGTACGAGGACGGCGTCCAGGCGGGGGCGTATGGGGTTGGTGGCGGTCATGCGGAAGGTGGTCCTCGCGGATCGGGTGGTGGTTTGCGGGATTGCCGTCTTTGCCGTCTTGCCGTCTTGGCGCGGACGGACGGGCTCTGGGCTGGGGCGGGCGCGGCTCGCCGGTAGCACCGTGGGCGCGGCGCTGTTCAGGTTCGGGACACGGCGCGTATCCGTCTTGGGTCCCGTATCCGTCCCAGCGGAAGGGCCTTTGACCTGCGGTTTTACGGCAGGGACGGCTGGGACGGCACAAGACGGTTGTGGTTCCCGTCCCGGGGCGGCCCGCCGCTCGCGCCGTGGTTCGGGCGGCGGCGGGCCGCTGGCGGCGTGGGACGGCTGCCGTCCCGCGCGCCGTCTTGGAGGCGGGCTGCTGCCGTCCCGGCGTGGGGGCGTTTCCGTCTTGGGCGGCCGTTGCGTCCCGGTGGCAGGCGCTGTGACCTGTGCTGTTACGGCAGGGACGGCAGGGACGGCAGTTCGGGGAAGCTGGTCAGCCTCTGCTGCTCGTGCCCGCACTCTCGTCCGTGGCCGTGGGGGTGACGGGGTGGACGGTGGGGCAGTAACGGCGCCAGGCGTCGAGGAACTTGTGGCGCGTGTAGCCCTTGCGCTGGGTTCCGTCGCCGAGGCGCACGTTGCCGGAGGTGATGCCGAACTCGCGGAGCATCGCGCCGAGTGCGCGCGGAGTCAGCCCGCCCCGGGCCGACTCCGCCCACGGCGCCTCCTCGTTGCCGTTGAGCGCGAACAGCAGCTGGCCGGTGGTCATGCTGTCCGGCTCCGGCTCGCTGGCGGCGTGGAAGATCCGGCGGATGTCGGCGAGGATCCGTGCGCCGCTGGGGTTGTCCTCCTCGGTCTGGACCTCGGCGTCGACCATGCGCTTGCACGCCTGGCGGGCACGGCGGGGCCAGGGGCCTCCGGCGAGGTCGGCGATGATCACCAGGGGCTCCCAGGTGTCGGCCGCGCGGTCCTCGACCGGCATGGCGGGCTCCAGGCACAGGGCCTGGTCGGCGAGCGGTGCCGTCCAGCGGGCGATCTTGTCGCGGATCGCGTGCAGGGCGGGGCGGTCGCGCTTGGTGCGGTACGGGGAGACGCGCTCGCCCTCGGCGCGGCGGCGCATGCGGATCACGATGGAGCGGTCCATGATCGTGTCGGGGAGATCGCCGATGCCGGCGAGGGCCGCCATGGCGAAGGTGGGGAACCTGCCCGGGGCGTGCTCCTTGCCGACCACCCGCAGCACGTAGCGGTCGCGCTGGTGCCCGGCGTTGAGCAGGCCGCGCATCTCCTCGTTCTTCTCGGCCATCTTCGGGCTGCCGAAGATCGTGTCCGCCTCGTCCACCAGCAGGGTGGGCGGCTCCTCGCTGATCGAGCGGAAGATCGCGGCCGGAGACGAGTTCACCGTCGCCACGGGGTTGTGCACCGTCTCGGTGAGGACGTCGAGCAGGCGGGACTTGCCGCAGCGCTTGGCCGGGCCGACCACGGCCAGGCGCGGGGCGTGCTGCCACGAGCCCTGCAGGTGGGTCGCGGCGACCCACAGCGTGGCGGCGTCCAGGGCCTGGTCGGAGGGAAGGATCACGAACTTCGCGATCTGGGCCCTCAGCTGCGCGAGCAGGTCGGCACCCTCGGTCGCCTCGGTGTCGGGCATCAGGTCGGTCCCGTCCGGGACGGCGGGCTCGGCAGACGCCGCCTCGGCGTCGTGTCCACAGGCTGTGGACACGACGGCCTGCTGGGCGGGCAGGTAGGTGCCGGGCTCGCCAGCCTTGGCAACCGGCGGCCAACTCGCGGTGGAAGCTGCCGGATCGGGCTGGTGGGACGTAGACTCCATGGTGAAGCTCCAGACTGGGGCGCGGGACCTGTTCCGTCGCGCGCCGCCAATGAAGGTCGCGGGTAAGGACTTCGCCTGGCCCTCGGTGTTCGCAGCACCGGGGGCCTTCGTGCGCCCCGGGGTGGTCGGGCCGGGGATCCTGGCCCTCTCAACTCACAGGGACTGCTTGCACCTTGGCGGTGGCGAGGTCGATGGCCGCCGGCAGCCTGAGAAGTTCGGCCCGACCCATCCCCTGCGCCGTCGCCGATATGTCACCAGTTCGCACATG
>NZ_JBHJUI010000026.1:0-91448 GCF_042268405.1 Kitasatospora sp. NPDC056184
TGACTTTTGGCACGCTGTTGAGTTCTCAAGGAACGGACGCTTCCATCAGGCGGCTTTCACACCGGCCCTCCGGGCGCTTCGTTCTTTCGTGTTTCGAGCTTACCAGATCCGTTTCCCGGTACTTAACCGGTGCTTTTCGCATCCGAAATCTGGTGTTAACCGCCGACTCGCGGCGACTCGACCAACCATAGCGGGTCGTCGGCCGGAGCGCGAATCGAGCCACGCCGGCGTCACCCGCCCGGACGCGTGATTTGTTGCTCTCGCGAGCATATACAGCAATGGTCCCGATTCGCCAAGATGCCTGTAGAGTGCGGCGCATCGGCCAAGAGGACTAGACCACTAGCGGTCGGCGAGATGGCCGGCCGGTGCGGGCGGGCGGCACGATCGACTACCCGGGAATGTCGACAGATGTCCGAAGTTGACATGATTTAGGCTTCAGTCGATCGCCCTGCCGCGTTCGCGGCCGCTCACCTGTACTGCGCACTTGGGAGGCTCAACCATGACCACTGTGACGTCGCCGCTGACCGGCAAGGTCGTCGGGCTCGCCGGCGTGCCGGACCCCGTGTTCTCGGGTGCGATGGTCGGCCCCGGCACCGCGATCGACCCCGTGCGCGAGCAGACCGAGGCCGTTGCCCCGGTGGACGGCGTGGTCGTGTCCATGCACCCGCACGCGTTCGTCGTCGTCGACGCGGACGGGCACGGTGTCCTGACCCACCTGGGCATCGACACCGTCCAGCTGAACGGTGAGGGCTTCGAGCTGCTCGTCAGCAAGGGCGACACCGTCACCCGCGGCCAGGCCGTCATCAAGTGGGACCCGGCCGCCGTCGAGGCCGCCGGCAAGTCGCCGATCTCGCCGATCGTCGCGCTGGAGGCCTCGACCGAGGCGCTGGCCGGAGTGCTGGAGAGCGGGGAGGTCGCCGTCGGCGACGCCCTGTTCGACTGGAGCTGACCCCTCCCCCACTTACCCGACACACCCGCCCCGCCGTCCCGGCCGGGGCGGCCCGGCAAACAGCGGTACCCGGCGGGGCCGCCTCTCTCACGGAGACAGACATGGAGAAGACGCTGCGCGGCGTGGGTGTCAGCCACGGGGTCGCGATCGGCCAGGTGCGGCACATGGGGACGGCGGTACTGGAGCCCCCGGCCACCCAGATCCCGACCGAGGACGCTCCGCGCGAGCAGGCCCGCGCCCAGGCGGCCGTCGAGGCGGTGGCCGCGGACCTGATCGCCCGCGGCAACCTGGCCGGCGGCGAGGCCCAGGCCGTGCTGGAGGCCCAGGCGCTGATGGCGCAGGACCCGGAGCTGATGGCCGACGTCACCCGCCGGATCGCGGTCGGCAGCAGCGCCGAGCGCGGCGTCTACGACGCCTTCGCCGCCTACCGGGCGCTGCTCGCCTCGGCCGGGGAGTACCTGGCGGGCCGGGTGGCCGACCTGGACGACGTGCGCAACCGCATCGTCGCTCGGCTGCTGGGCGTGCCGATGCCGGGTGTGCCGGACAGCGACGAGCCGTACGTGCTGTTCGCCCGGGACCTGGCCCCGGCCGACACCGCGCTGCTGGACCCGACGCTGGTGCTCGGCTTCGTGACCGAGGAGGGCGGGCCGACCAGCCACAGCGCCATCCTGGCGCGGGCCATGGGCGTTCCGGCCGTGGTCGCCCTCCCGGGGGCGACCGATGTCGCCGAGGGCACCGTCGTCGCCGTGGACGGCAGCTCCGGTGACGTGCTGGTCGAGCCGAGCGAGGAGAAGAAGGAGGAGCTGCGCCGGATCGCCGCCGAGCGCAAGGCGGCGCTCGCCTCCTCCTCCGGCCCGGGTGCCACCTCCGACGGCCACAAGGTGCCGCTGCTCGCCAACGTCGGCGGTCCGGGCGACCTGCCGGCCGCGCTGGCGGCGGGCGCCGAGGGCGTCGGGCTGTTCCGCACCGAGTTCCTCTTCCTCGACGACTCGGCGAAGGCGCCCAGCGAGGAGAAGCAGGTCGAGGCGTACCGCAAGGTGCTGGAGGCGTTCCCGGAGAACCGGGTCGTCGTCCGGGTACTCGACGCGGGAGCGGACAAGCCGCTGGACTTCCTGACCCCGGCCGACGAGCCGAACCCGGCGCTGGGCGTACGCGGTCTGCGCACCCTGCTGGAGCACCCGGACGTGCTGCGGACCCAGCTGCGGGCGCTGGCCACCGCCGCCGAGGGCCTGCCGGTGCACCTTGAGGTGATGGCCCCGATGGTGGCCGACCGCAAGGACGCCAAGGATTTCGCCGAGGCGTGTCGTGAGGCCGGGCTGAGCGCCAAGTTCGGCGCGATGGTGGAGATTCCGTCGGCCGCGCTGCGGGCGCGCTCGATCCTCCAGGAGGTCGAGTTCCTGTCGCTGGGCACCAACGACCTCGCCCAGTACACCTTCGCCGCCGACCGGCAGGTCGGTGCGCTGGCCCGGCTGCAGGACCCGTGGCAGCCGGCGCTGCTCGACCTGATCGCGTCCGCGGCCGAGGCTGCGCAGGCCGAGGGCAAGAGCTGCGGCGTCTGCGGTGAGGCCGCGTCGGACCCGCTGCTGGCCGTGGTGCTGACCGGTCTCGGTGTCACCAGCCTGTCGATGGGCGCGGCGTCGATCCCCTATGTGCGGTCCGCGCTGGCCAAGTACACGCTGGCGCAGTGCCGCCGGGCCGCCGAGGCGGCGCGGGCGGCGGACAGCGCCGAGGAGGCGCGGGCCGCGGCGCAGCAGGTGCTGTCGGGCGAGTAGCCGGGCCGCCGCCGGGCGACCGTCGGAGAACACCAGGAGGGGCCCTTCCACCGTGGCGGTGGAAGGGCCCCTCCGGCGTGTCCGGGCGGAGGGCCCGCGGCTACTTCGCGGCGGCGCGGTCGCGGCCGAGCTGCTCGAACCAGCGGAGGTGGTCGAGGTTGTCGACGGAGCCGGGGTTGACGGCCTGGTCGAGCGGGGTGCCGGAGAGCAGGCGCTTCACCGGGACCTCGATGCGCTTGCCGGTCAGGGTGTGCGGCAGGCCGCGGACGGCGATGACCTCGTCGGGGACGTGGCGCGGGGAGAGCTCGGTGCGCAGCGAGGTGCGGATGCGGCCGATGAGGTCGTCGTCGAGTTCGGCGCCGGGGGTGAGGACGACGAAGAGCGGCATCCAGTAGCCGCCGTCGGGCTCCTCCAGGCCGATGACCAGGGATTCGGCGATCTCGGGGAGGCGTTCGACGACCTCGTAGATGTCCGAGGAGCCCATCCGGACGCCCTGGCGGTTGAGGGTGGAGTCGGAGCGGCCGTGGATGACGACGGTGCCGCGGGAGGTGGCGGTGATCCAGTCGCCGTGCCGCCAGACGCCGGGGTACATGTCGAAGTAGCTGTCGTGGTAGCGCGTTCCCTCGGGGTCGTTCCAGAAGCCGGTGGGCATCGAGGGGATGGGCTTGGTGACGACGAGTTCGCCGACCTCGTCGGTGAGCGGCCGGCCGTTGACGTCCCAGGACTCGACGGCGGCGCCGAGGCAGGGGGCCTGGATCTCGCCGAGGTGGACGGGGAGGGTGGGGACGCCGCCGACGAAGCAGGAGCAGACGTCGGTGCCGCCGCTGACGGAGGCGAGCCAGACGTCCTCCTTCAGCTCCTCGTAGATCCAGCGGAAGCCGTCGGGCGGCAGCGGGGAGCCGGTGGTGCCGAGGCAGCGGATCGCGGAGAGGTCGAGGTCGTGGCCGGGGCGCAGGCCCGCCTTCCGGCTGGCGATGACGTAGGCGGCGGAGGTGCCCACGACGGTGGCACCGGTGCGGGCGGCGACGGACCAGAAGGCGCCGGTGTCGGGGTGGCCGGGGCTGCCGTCGTAGGTGACGATCGTGGACCCGACGAGCAGGCCGGCGAGGAGGAAGTTCCACATCATCCAGCCGGTGGAGGTGTACCAGAGGAAGCGGTCGTCGGGGCCGAGGTCGAGGTGGAGGCCGGCCTGCTTCAGGTGCTCGACGAGGATGCCGCCCTGGCTCTGCACGATGGCCTTGGGCAGGCCGGTGGTGCCGGAGGAGTAGAGGACCCAGAGCGGGTGGTCGAAGGGGACCGGTTCGAAGACCGGGGCGGTGTCGGCGGCGACCAGGTCGTCCCAGGTCAGCGCTCCCTCGGGGGCGGGGGCGCCGAGCAGGGGGACGTGCACGACGGTGCGCAGCGACGGGAGTTCGCGGCGGAGTTCGGCGACGACCTCGGTGCGGTCGTGGTCCTTGCCGCCGTAGTGGTAGCCGTCGACGGCGAAGAGGACGACGGGCTCGATCTGCTGGAGGCGGTCGAGGACGCTGCGGGCGCCGAAGTCGGGGGCGCAGCTGGTCCAGACGGCGCCGACGGCGGCGGTGGCGAGGAGGGCGACGGCGGCCTGCGGGATGTTGGGCAGGTAGGCGCTGACCCGGTCGCCGGGGCGCACGCCCCGGGCCCGGAGGGCGGCGGCGAGGGAGCCGACCTGGCGGCGGAGTTCGGCCCAGCTGAGGGCGACGGGCTCGTCGGTGGTCTCGTCGAGGTGGAGGATCGCGGGGCGGTCGGCGTCGGCGGGGTCCTCGCCGGCGCGCAGGGCGTGCTCGGCGTAGTTGAGGCGGGCGCCGGGGAACCAGCGGGCGCCGGGCATCGCGGGGTCGGCGAGGACGGCGTCGGGTGCCTCGGTGAAGCGGACGTCGTACCACTGGGTGACGGCGGTCCAGAAGCGGTCGAGGTCCTCGACGGACCAGGCGTGCAGGGCGGCGTAGCGGGCGGCCGCCTGGTCGTCGTCGGCGGCGGGGGCGAGCGGGGCGGCCGGGGCGCCGTGGTGCTCGGCGGCCCAGGCCTGGAAGGCCACGATCCCGGTGCCGGCGGCACGAGCGGGGTTGGGGCGCCAGAGTGGCTGGTCCTGGGGTGGGGTGCTCACGGTGGTGGTCTCCCGGCCGGTGATGAGGGCGGACGGGGATGCTTGTGGCAGGGCCCGCGTCCGGTTGGGGGCTGTCGGTGCAGACCCTGCCATGTGATCGGCCGGTGCGCCAGGGTCCGCCCGGCCGACCGGGCGGCGGCCGGGTTGCCTGGTCAGAGGCGGGTGAACTCGCCGTTGAACCAGGAGCGGGAGACCCGGGTGTGGAAGGGGAAGGCGAGCGGGGTCTCGGGGGTGGCGAGCTGCCAGCCGTCGGTCTCGTCGGTGGGGACGGAGGGCGGGAGGGCGGCGAGCGGACGGGCCGGGAGCAGGCCGAAGAGGCAGAGGAAGCCCCCGCGGGTGTCGGAGTCGGTGGCGACCAGGGTGATGTCCGCGGCCTCGGCGCGGATGCCGGTCTCCTCGCGCAGTTCGCGCACGCAGGCCTGCTGCCAGCTCTCGCCGTAGTCGATGTAGCCGCCGGGGAGGGCGAGTTCGCCGTAGCCGGGCTCGATGGTGCGGCGGATCACCACGAGGCCGGGGGCGGTGTCGGCGGCCGGGGTGACCGGGAGGAGGGTGACGACGACGGGCAGCGGGTTGCGGTAGCTGATCTCGGTGCAGCCGGGGCAGGTCCGGGGCCAGGCGGAGGTGCCGGGCGGGTAGGGGCTGCCGCAGAAGTGGCAGTGGGAGTTGGCTTGGTGGCGCACCGGGCCGGCCTCGTGAGTCGTCATGGGCGGATGGTAGTGCGGGCGGCCGGGGGCGGGGCGGGGGTCGCGGGATCCGGTCGGGGATCGCTGCGGGCGGGGCGCAGCAGTGCGGGGTGGAGGAGGCGGGCGTCGCCGGCGTGGTAGGTGCGGGCGCGGGGGCCGCCGCGGGCGCCGCCGCGGTCGGTGGTGGTACCGGTGCCCTCGACGAAGCCGGGGACGGAGAGCACCTTGCGGTGGAAGTTGCCGGGGTGGAGCTTCTCGTCCCAGACGGCCTCGTAGACGGCGCGCAGCTCGGGGATGGTGAAGTCGTGGTGGAGGAACGCGGTGGCCAGCGGGCTGTACTCGATCTTGGCGCGGGCGCGGTCGAGGCCGTCGGCGACGATCCGGGCGTGGTCGAAGGCGAGCTCGATGGGGGTGCGGTCGCCGGGCTCGGCGTCCTCGGCGGGCCCGGCGGGTGCCGAGGACTCGGACGGCTCGGTGGAGCCGGTGCGCCCGTCGACGCCACCCCCGTGGGTGTCGGCGGGCGCACCGGCGGTCTCGGACCGGCCGGCGGGCCGGAGGTCGAGGGCGGTGACGGGGTGCCAGGCGGCGTGGGCCGCGTCGGTGCCGGCCCGCGGGTCGGGCAGGTCCGGGGCGAAGGCGAGGTAGGCGACGGAGACCACGTGCATCCGCGGGTCGCGGTCGGGTGCGCCGTAGCTGCCGAGCTGTTCGAGGTGGATGCGGCTGAGCGCGGCCTCGGCCCCGACGGTGCCGTGCAGCCCGGTCTCCTCGGCGAACTCGCGGGCGGCGGCCTCGTCGAGGCTCTCCTCGCCGGCCCTCAGGAAGCCGCCGGGCAGGGCCCAGCGGCCCTGGTAGGGCGGCAGGGCGCGCTCGACGAGCAGGACGTGCAGCCGGCCGTGCCGCAGGGTGAGGGCGACCACGTCGACCGTGACGGCGACCGGGGTGTAGGCGCGCGGGTCGTAGGCGGCGAGCCATTCCTGCTCGGTGGTGTCCACGGGTACGCTCCTCCCTCTCCCGGTGCTGCCTCCCGGTGCTGCCGGACGGGCGTCCTTCTCGGAATGAGCACAACGTAGCGATCTCTTGACTCTGCGGCAAATCATTTTCCGCACCCTCCCCCGCGCCCGGACTCCTAGGCTGTGACCAGGACGTTCACCCGAGGAGGCCGTGATGGGCACACCCGGCACACCCGGCGCGCCGGACTTCGCCGCCGCGCTGGCGGCCGGGCCGCTGGTGCTGGACGGCGGGCTGTCCGACCAGCTGGCGGCGGCCGGGTACGACCTGGCGGACGAGCTGTGGTCGGCCCGGCTGCTGGCGGACGCGCCGGAGGCGGTGCGGGCGGCGCACCGGGCGTACTTCGCGGCGGGCGCGCAGGTCGCGATCACCGCGAGCTACCAGGCGGGTTTCGCCGGCTTCGCCCGGCGCGGGATCGGCCGGGACGGGGCGGTCCGGCTGCTGGCCCGCAGCGTGGAACTGGCGCGGGAGGCGGCGCGCGGGCTGCCGGGGCCGCGCCGGTGGGTGGCCGCGTCGGTCGGGCCGTACGGGGCGGTGCTGGCGGACGGCTCGGAGTACCGGGGCCGGTACGGGCTGACGGCGGCCGAGCTGGAGGCGTTCCACCGGCCGCGGCTGGAGGCGCTGGCGGCGGCGGGCCCGGACGTGCTGGCGCTGGAGACGGTGCCGGACGTCGAGGAGGCGCGGGTGCTGGTGCGGGCGGTGCGCGGACTGGGGGTGCCGGCCTGGCTGTCGTTCGGCGCGGCGGGCGGGCTGACCCGGGCCGGGCAGCCGCTGGCGGAGGCTTTCGCGCTGGCGGCGGAGGCGGACGAGGTGGTGGCGGTGGGGGTGAACTGCTGCGCGCCCGGGGAGGCGGACCGGGCGGTGCCGCTGGCGGCGCGGGTCTCCGGCAAGCCGGTGGTGGTGTACCCGAACAGCGGCGAGGGCTGGAACGCGGCAGCCGGGGCGTGGTGCGGCGGGCCGACCTTCGAGGCGCGCCGGGTGGCCGGCTGGCTGGCGGCCGGGGCGCGGCTGGTGGGCGGCTGCTGCCGGGTCGGGCCGGACGCGATCCGGGCGGTGGCCGCGGAGGTGGCGGAGGTGGCGGAGGCGGCGGCCGCCGAACGGCCCGGCTGATCCCCGGCACCGGCCGCACGGGCCGTCCGGGGGTGCGCGGCCGGCCCGGCCGCGGCGGGGTTACCGAGGGGGAAGGTGCACGGAACGGCGACGGCCTGGCAGACTCGTGCCGTCACCACTGCGGTCGACAATGTCGACCGCCCATCAGCGCGGAGGTACCCATGCCCGGCCCGATCCAGTCGCTTTCCCGGGCCGCCGCGATCATGCGCCTGCTGGCCGGCGGCGAGCGCCGCCTGGGCCTGTCGGAGGTCGCGACGGCGCTGGACCTCGCCAAGGGCACCGCGCACGGCATCCTGCGCACCCTCCAGCAGGAGGGGTTCGTGGAGCAGGACCCGGAGAGCGGCAAGTACCAGCTGGGCGCCGAGCTGCTGCGGCTCGGGCAGAGCTACCTGGACGTCCACGAGCTGCGGGCGCGGGCCCTGGTGTGGGCCGACGACCTGGCCAGGGCGGCCGGCGAGACCGTCTACCTGGGGGTGCTGCACCAGCGCGGGGTGCTCATCGTGCACCACGTGTTCCGGCCGGACGACACCCGGCAGGTGCTGGAGGTCGGCTCGATGCAGCCGCTGCACTCGACCGCGCTGGGCAAGGTGCTGCTGGCCTACGACCCGGTGGCGCGCGGCGAGCTGGGAGACGGCCCGTTCGAGTCGTACACCGCGCGGACGCTCACCGAGCCGGCGGACGTGGACGCCGAGGCGGCGCTGACCCGCGAGCGCGGCTGGGCGGACTCGGTGGAGGAGACCTGGGACGGCGTGGCCTCGATCGGCGCACTGATCCAGGACCGGCGGCGCAACCCGGTGGGCGCGGTCTGCATCAGCGGCGCGGTCGAGCGGGTCTGCGAGGACGGATTCGTGAAGCCCTCGCTGGTCGCGTCGGTGCGCAGCGCGGCGCGCGCGATCTCCCGGGACCTCGGCGCCGGGCGGTTCTGAGCGGCGGACCGCCGCCCTCCCGACACCCGAAGAATCGTTCACGCAGAGGCGCGGACGGGCGAAATGCCCGTCCGCGCCTTACCGTTTTGTCCAAAATTCCACGGATCCATCCGGTGGCATCGGGTAGCACGGCGAGCGAAGGGTCACAGCTGCGTAACCCGGCCTTGACGCGAGGGCGACCCGGGGAGGAAGCTTCCGCATGACGGTCGACATTGTCGAACGATGGCCGTGCAGATCACTCCCACAAGGCGCTCACCCGCCCAGCGATCGCCCGGCCCCTGCCCCCACCCGCACCTCCGGGCCATATGGACAAGGGAGTCTTTGTGTCCGCGTTCTCCAACGGCGACATCTTCGTCGGCGAAACCCTCGGCACCGCCGCCCTGATACTCCTCGGCGGCGGCGTCTGCGCCGCCGTGACGCTCAAGAAGTCGAAGGCCCTGAACGCCGGCTGGCTGGCGATCACCTTCGGCTGGGGCTTCGCGGTGATGATCGCCGCCTACATGTCGGCTCCGAAGTCCGGTGCCCACCTGAACCCGGCCGTCACCCTGGCCATCGCCGTCGACACCGGCGACTGGAGCAAGGTCCCGGTCTACCTCGTCTCCCAGCTGATCGGCGCCATGATCGGCGCCGTCCTCGTGTGGCTCACCTACCTCGGCCAGTTCCAGGCCAACCAGGAGCCCACCCTCGGCATCTTCTCGACCGGCCCCGAGATCCGGAACCCGGTCCAGAACCTGCTCACCGAGATCATCGGCACCTTCGTGCTCGCCCTGGCCATCCTCACCCAGGGCCTGACCAAGGGCCTCGGCCTCTCCGGCACCGGCATCCTGATCGTCGCCTTCACCGTCGTCGGCATCGGTCTGTCCCTCGGCGGCCCGACCGGCTACGCCATCAACCCGGTCCGCGACCTCGGCCCGCGCATCGTCCACTCGCTGCTGCCGATCCCGAACAAGGGCGGCTCCGACTGGTCGTACGCCTGGATCCCGGTGGCCGGCCCGGTCATCGGCGGCCTGCTGGCCGGCGGCCTGTACCACGTCGCGTTCTGACCCGCCGGGTTTCCACCCCGCCCGGATCCGGGGACTGACCCGAGAGTCAGGCCCACCCTCCCCCGCACACCTTCCCGAGCCGAGGACCCTCATGACCTCCACTGGCAACTACATCGCCGCGATCGACCAGGGCACCACCTCCAGCCGCTGCATCATCTTCGGCGCCGACGGCCGCATCGTCTCCGTCGACCAGCAGGAGCACCGGCAGATCTTCCCCCAGCCCGGCTACGTCGAGCACGACGCCGCCGAGATCTGGACCCGGGTGCAGTCGGTCGTCCGCGGTGCGCTGGAGAAGGCCGGCCTGACCAAGGACGACATCCGCGCCATCGGCATCACCAACCAGCGCGAGACCACCGTCCTGTGGGACAGGAACACCGGCGAGCCGGTGCACAACGCGCTGGTGTGGCAGGACACCCGCACCGAGGCGCTCTGCCGCGAGCTGGGCCGCAACGTCGGCCAGGACCGCTTCCGCCGCGAGACCGGCCTCCCGCTGGCCAGCTACTTCGCCGGCCCGAAGATCCGCTGGCTGCTGGACAACGTCGAGGGCCTGCGCGAGCGCGCCGAGGCCGGCGACATCCTCTTCGGCACCATGGACACCTGGGTCATCTGGAACCTCACCGGCGGGGTGAACGGCGGCAAGCACGTCACGGACGTGACCAACGCCAGCCGCACCATGCTGATGAACCTGAAGACGCTGGCCTGGGACGAGGGCATCGCCGAGTCGATGGGCGTGCCGATGGCGGTCCTGCCCGAGATCCGCTCCTCCGCCGAGGTGTACGGCGAGGCCGTCGGCGACCTGGCGGGCGTGCCGGTCGCCTCCGCGCTCGGCGACCAGCAGGCCGCGCTGTTCGGCCAGACCTGCTTCGACGAGGGCGAGGCCAAGTCCACCTACGGCACCGGCACCTTCCTGCTGCTGAACACCGGCGAGAAGATCGTCAACTCGTACCACGGCCTGCTGACCACGGTCGGCTACCGGATCGGCGACCAGGCTCCGGTGTACGCCCTGGAGGGCTCGATCGCCGTCACCGGCTCGCTCGTCCAGTGGCTGCGCGACCAGCTCGGCATCATCTCCACCGCCGCCGAGATCGAGACCCTGGCCAACACGGTCGAGGACAACGGCGGCGCCTACTTCGTCCCGGCCTTCTCCGGCCTGTTCGCCCCGTACTGGCGCTCCGACGCCCGCGGTGTGATCGCCGGCCTCACCCGGTACGTCACCAAGGGCCACCTGGCCCGGGCCGTCCTGGAGGCCACCGCCTGGCAGACCCGCGAGGTCGTCGACGCCATGCAGAAGGACTCCGGGGTCGAGCTCACCGCCCTCAAGGTCGACGGCGGCATGACCAGCAACAACCTGCTCATGCAGAACATCGCCGACGTCCTGGACGCCCCGGTCGAGCGCCCGTACGTGGCCGAGACCACCGCCCTGGGCGCCGCCTACGCGGCCGGCCTGGCGGTCGGCTTCTGGAGCGACCTCGACACCCTGCGGGCCAACTGGCACCGCGCCGCCGAGTGGACCCCGCGGATGGACGAGGCCACCCGGGAGCGCGAGTACAAGAAGTGGCTCAAGGCCGTCGAGCGCACCATGGGCTGGGTGGAGGAGGAAGAGACCAACTGACCGCGACGCCGGTCGGGGCACCTGCCCCGGCCGGCCCGCCCCCGTTCCACCGGCCCGCCGCACCGGGCCACCGGCCTCTCCCAGGGGCCGTACGCACACCGAGAGGAGTAACGGCGCCGCCCGACCCGCGCGCCGTACACACACCATGGCAACCATTCCGACCCTGGGCGCCGAGCTGACCGCCGGCCGCACCGCCTCCCGCGCCGAGACCCGCGAGCTGCTCGGCAAGGCCACCTACGACCTGCTGGTGATCGGGGGCGGCATCCTCGGCACCGCCGTCGCCTGGACCGCGTCCCAGGCCGGTCTGAAGGTCGCCATGGTCGACGCCGGCGACTTCGCCGGCGCCACCTCCAGCGCCTCCTCCAAGCTCGTCCACGGCGGTCTGCGCTACCTGCAGACCGGCGCGGTCAAGCTGGTCGCCGAGAACCACAAGGAGCGCCGCGCGCTCTCCACCGACGTCGCCCCGCACCTGGTCAACCCGCTGACCTTCTTCGTGCCGGTCTACAAGGGCGGCCCGCACAGCGCGCCCAAGCTCGGCGCCGGCGTGTTCCTGTACTCGGCGCTCTCCGCCTTCCGCGACGGCATGGGCCGGGTCTCCACCGCCGCGCACGCCGCCCAGCAGGTGCCCGCGCTGCGCACCGAGGGCCTGCGCTCGGTGGCCGTCTACGGCGACCACCAGATGAACGACTCGCGCGTCGCGGTGATGACCGTGCGCGCCGCCGTCGAGGCCGGCGCGGTCGTGCTCAACCACGCCGAGGTCACCGGCCTGCGCTTCACCGGCGGCCGGGTCACCGGCGCCGAGCTCAAGGACCGCATGGACGGCACCGAGTTCGGCGTCGACGCCCGCCTGGTGCTGAACGCCACCGGCCCGTGGGTGGACCACCTGCGCCGGATGGAGGACGCCGGCGCCGCGCCGTCGATCCGCCTCTCCAAGGGCGCGCACGTGGTGGTCAAGCGCCGCTCGCCGTGGCGCGCCGCGCTGACCATCCCGATCGACAAGTACCGCGTCTCCTTCGCCATCCCGTGGGAGGACCACGTCCTGCTCGGCACCACCGACGAGGAGTACACCGGCGACCCGAAGGACGTCCGGGCCACCGAGGCGGACGTCGACCAGATCCTCGGCGAGGCCGCGCACGCGATCCGCGACGAGCACCTCGACCGCGACCTGATCACCTACACCTTCGCGGGCCTGCGGGTGCTGCCCGGCGGCCCGGGCGACACCGCCGCCGCCAAGCGCGAGACCGTCGTCACCGAGGGCAAGGGCGGCATGCTGTCGGTCGCCGGCGGCAAGTGGACCACCTACCGCCACATCGGGCGCACCGTGCTGGAGAAGCTGGCCCACGTGCCCGGCACCTCGCTCGGCGAGGACATCTCCCCGATCGCCCCGACCGTGCCGCTGCCGGGCGTCGGCGCGCCGAACGCCGTGGCGCACCGCCTGCTGATCGACCGTGAGCCCGGCTCGCGGATGGAGCCGCTGGTCGCCAAGCACCTGGCCGGCCACTACGGCACGCTGTCCTTCGACATCGCCCGGATGATCGACGAGAACCCGGAGCTCGGCCGACCGATCCACGAGGACGGTCCGGACGTCTGGGCGCAGGTCGCCTACGCGGCCGACCACGAGTGGGCGTACACCGCGGACGACGTGCTGCGCCGCCGCACCACGATGACCGTCCGCGGCCTGGACACTCCGGAGGTCCGTGCCGAGGTCGAGGCCTTCCTCGCGAAGCGCGGAACCAAGTAGGCCCAGCCTCGCGAAGCGCGGAACCAAGTAGGCACAGCCTCGCGAAGCGTGGAACCAAGTAGGCACAGCCTCGCGAAGGGCGGAACCGCGTAGGCGCGCGTGCGCACCGGACTCGACGGGCGGGCACCCCAGGGCTGGGGGTGCCCGCCCGTCGGCATGCCCGCCGACCTACGGGAAGTGGACCGACGTCGACCTCACCCTCAAGGCCGCCGCCGACGGCTCGGTGGCCCCCGCCGGTCGCCTGGTCCCATCCCGGCACGGACGAACGGGCGGGCGCTCCACGAGGAGCGCCCGCCCGTTCGGCGTTGTGTCCGGGGCCCGCTAGATGACCAGGCTGAGCGGCATGATCAGGGCGATCGCGACCACCGAGATCACCGTCTCCATCGCCGACCAGGACTTCAGCGTCTGGCCGACGCTCATCCCGAAGTACTCCTTCACCAGCCAGAAGCCGGCGTCGTTGACGTGCGACAGGAACAGCGAGCCGGCGCCGATGGCCAGCACCAGCAGGGCCGCGTGGGTGGACGACATGTCGGCCGCCAGCGGGGCGACGATGCCGGCCGCGGTGATGGTGGCGACCGTGGCCGAGCCGGTGGCGAGGCGGATCAGCACCGCGATCAGCCAGCCGAGCAGCAGCGCCGAGATGTGCCACTTGGACGACCACTCGCTGACCGCGCTGCCGACGCCCACGTCGATCAGGGTCTGCTTGAAGCCGCCGCCCGCGCCGACGATGAAGACGATGCCGGCGATCGGGCCGAGCGACTTGCCGACCGTGTCGGAGATCCGGGCCTTGTCGAAGCCGGCCGCCCTGCCCAGGGTCACCATGCCGAGCAGGGTCGCCGCGAGCAGGGCGATCAGCGGGGAGCCGATGAAGTCGAAGACCCGCTGCGGCAGCGCCTTGGGGTCGTCGATCACGACGTCCGCCAGCGCCTTGGCGAGCATCAGGACGACCGGCAGCAGGATGGTCGCCAGCACGGCGCCGAAGGACGGGGTGTGCTCGCGCTTCGCGGTCTCCACCGGGACGGCCGCCTCGGGGATCTCCAGCGGGCCGACCCAGCGCTCGGCGACGCGGGCGAACAGCGGCCCGGCGACGATCAGGGTCGGGACGGCGATCAGCAGGCCGAGCGCCAGGGTGATGCCGAGGTCGGCCTTGAGCGCGTCGACGGCGACCAGCGGACCGGGGTGCGGGGGCACCAGGCCGTGCAGCACGGACAGGCCGGCCAGCGCCGGGATGCCGATCCGCATCAGCGGGACGTTGCCGCGGCGGGCCACCAGCAGGACGATCGGGATCAGCAGCACCACGCCGACCTCGAAGAACAGCGGCAGGCCGAGCACGGCGGCGATCAGCGCCATCGCCCACGGCAGCGCCCTGGGCCCGGAGCGGGACAGCACGGTGTCCGCGATGATGTTCGCGCCGCCGGAGTCGGCGAGCAGCTTGCCGAGCATCGCGCCCAGGCCGATCAGCAGGCCGACGCCCGCGACGGTGGAGCCGAAGCCGGTGGAGAAGCTGCTGAGCAGCTTGTCGAAGGGCGCGCCGGCGACGGCGGCCAGCAGGCCCGAACCGAGGGTCAGGGCCAGGAACGGGTGCAGCTTGAGCTTGGTGATCAGCAGCACGATGGCGCCGATGCTGAGCAGCACCGCGATCAGCAGCTGGGTGTCGCTGCCGGTGTGCGGGAGGGCCGGTGGGGCGGCCGCGAGCACCGCGAGGGTGGGGGACGGGGTCACGCGAGGTCTCCATTGACGGGCCGCAGCAGCGCGGCGGCCTTCTCGACGAGTTCTTCGGGGGTCGGCCCGACGTCCAGGACGGCGCCGCGCTCGTCCGGACCGAGGGGTTCCAGGGCGGCGTACTGGGAGCCGAGCAGCGACGGCGGCATGAAGTGGCCGGTGCGGTGGGCGAGCCGGTCCTCGACCAGCTCGGTCCGGCCGCTGAGGTGCAGGAACCAGGCGTCCGGGTCGGCTTCGCGCAGCAGGTCGCGGTAGCCGTGCTTGAGCGCCGAGCAGGTGACCACGCCGCCGGTGCCGGCCTCGGTGCGCTCCTTGAGCCAGGCGCCGATGGCGCGCAGCCAGGGTTCGCGGTCCCGGTCGTCCAGCGGGACGCCGGCCGCCATCTTGGCGATGTTGGCCGGCGGGTGGAAGTCGTCCGCCTCGGCGAAGGGGAGGTCGAGGCGGTCGGCCAGCAGGCGGGCCAGGGTGGTCTTGCCGACACCGGAGACGCCCATCACCACGATGGTGAGGGGCGCGTGGGAGGTGTCGTGGTTCTCGACGCTGAGAGCCATGGGTGGTGCTCCTTCGTTGCCTGGCCGCCACTATCGCCTCAAAGATATGACGTATTCAAGTAGCAGAAACCAAATCGTCATACTTTTATGCCCGGACATGGCGGCGGTTCGAGCCCGGGGGTGACGGCGCCGGCCGGAGGGCGGCGGTCTAGGCTGGCGGGATGGAGATCCAGGGCCTGCCCGGCCGACTGCTCGCGGAACTGGGGCCGGCCATCGCGTCCGGGGAGCTCCCCGAGGGCACGGTGCTGCGCGCCGAGGAGCTGGAGGAGCGGTTCGGGGTCTCCCGGACGGTGGTCCGCGAGGCGGTCCGGATCCTGGAGGGGATGCGCCTGGTGGCCTCCCGCCGCCGGGTCGGCATCACCGTGCAGCCCAGGTCCGACTGGGACGTCTTCGACCCGCTGGTGATCCGCTGGCGGCTGGCCGGCGCCGACCGGCCCGCCCAGCTGCGCTCGCTCGGCTCGCTGCGACTCGCCGTGGAGCCGGCCGCCGCCGCGCTCGCGGCCCGGCACGCCACCGACGACGAACGGCGCCGGCTCAGCGCGCTGGCGGTCGAGTTGACGATGACCGCGCGCGCCGCCGACCTGGACACCTTCCTCCAGCACGACATCGAGTTCCACGCCACCGTGCTGCGGGCCTCGCGCAACGAGATGTTCGCCCACCTCCGGGAGACCGTCGGCGCGGTGCTGACCGGCCGGACCGAGTACCATCTGATGCCCCATCAGCCGGAGCCGTACGCGATCCGGTTGCACCGCGAGGTCGCCGAGGCGGTCTGCGCGGGGGACCCCGAGCGGGCCGAGCGCGCGATGCGGACCATCGTCGAGGGCGCGCTGGCCGAACTGAACGAGCAACTCGCCTGAGGTGCCCGGGATTCGGCGGGCCGTTCGGTAGGATCCGGGGCGGATCACACGATTTGGTGTCGGTTCGGGGGGTTTCGCGCGCATAGTCCGGGTACGACGGGGCAGAGTGGAGCGCGGGGGCGTAAACTCGGCGCCCGCCCCGCTCGTGTCCGCCACCCGTCCGCGCCTGGGGGTCGCCCGATGCCAACCGCCCGCCGTCGCCGCCGCCTTCCCGACGAGGTCCGCCGGGCCGTCGTCCGCGCGGTGCTCTGCCTGTCCTTCACCATGGTGGGCATCGTGGTGGCGACGCTGTCCTCGTACGCCGACAGCTGGCTGATGACGCCGGCGCTGATGGCGATGGGGGTGGGGGTGTTCGGCACGATGTGGTGCCTGCTGGAGATCCTGATCTCGCGCCAGGTCGCGGCCCAGCGGATGCGCGCGCCGAACTCGGCCTCGCCGATGGCCGGAAGCCGCGCCCCGGCGGGGTACCCGCAGCAGTCGCCGCCGCGCCCTCCGCAGCCGCGGCCCCAGCAGCAGCCGTACCCGCCGTACCAGCAGCAGCACCCGCAGCGCCCCCGCCAGCCGCAGCCGCCCCACCAGCCGCCGGCCGGGCCGCCGTACCCGGGCGGCCCGGCGCCGCGTCAGGCGGGGCTGACCACCCGGTAGTGGGTGGTGAGCCGGCGGTCCCCGTCCATGACGTGGAAGGCCAGCATCGGCGGGTGGTCGAAGGTGATGCCGTGTCCGCCCTCGCAGGGCAGCGTGACGGTGGAGGCCACCCCGGGCGCGACCAGCAGCGGAAGACCCGCGAAGGTGGTCGCCGCGGGGGTGTGCGCGTGGCCGCAGAGCAGGGCGGCCACCCGGGGGTGCCGGCGCAGCACCCGCGCCAGCCGCGCCGCGCCGAACTGGCGGATCGGGTCGACGTAGGGCAGGTGCAGTTCCACCGGCGGGTGGTGGAAGGCCACCAGTGCCGGCAACTCGGTGCGCCCCGCGGCGAGTTCGGCATCCAGCCAGTCGAGCGTGGCGTCGTCCAGCAGGCCGTCGTCCTGCCGGGGGATCGAGGAGTCCAGCATCAGCACGTCGGCGCCGGGCAGCCGGTGCAGCCGGTTGACCGGCTCCTCCCCCGGCGCCTCGCCGAGCAGCACCTCGCGGTAGGCCGAGCGGCGGTCGTGGTTGCCGGGGCAGAGCAGCACCGGGTGCCGGGAGGCCAGCACCTCGGCGACCTGCCGGTACTCCTCGGGCAGGCCGTGGTCGGCGAGGTCCCCGGTGACCAGCACCGCGTCCAGCGGGCCGGGCAGGGCGTCGAGGTACGCCATCACCTGCTCGGCCCGCCGCCGGGCGCGCTCGCCCCCGTCCCCGCGGTGGACCTGGCCGAGGTGGGTGTCACTGAGGTGGGCGATCGTCAGCACGGGCATGGGGCCCACGCTACGGCGATCACGACGAGGCGGGAACCTCCGCGGGGCGCTTGAACATCCGGGTGGCGGTGATCTCGCCGTGGACGGCCGGGCCGTCCGGGTCCTGCGGGGCGGGCAGGCCCGGCCGCAGGTGCTCCTCCACCGAGATGTACTTGAGGCCGGCCCGCAGGTCGGCGTCGTTGCGCAGCCGGATGACCAGCGGGAACTCGGCGAGCGCGGTGGTGTCGAACAGGCCCGTGGTGTAGATCAGCTGGACGCCGAGGGCGTCGGCCACCGCGCGCTGGAGCTCCAGCAGGTAGGTGGCGTTGGCCCGGCCGATCGGGTTGTCGAGGAACAGCGTGCCCGCGTGCCGCAGCTGGGACTGGCCGCGGTCGTTGGCGCGCAGCGCGGCCATCGTGCAGTACAGCGCGATGGCGGCGGTGAGCAGCTGGCCGCCGGAGAACACGTCGGACATCTGGCCGACGCTCACCCGCTCGGCGCGCAGCACCGCGTCCGGCTTGAGGATCTCGACGGCCACGCCCTTGGGGCCGATCGCCGCGGCGACGCCGCGCAGCAGCAGCGACATGCCGTCGCGGCGCAGGTCGCTGTTCTTGCGGACGGCCGCGCGGGTGGCCTCGTCGATGACCTCGCCGAGGCGCTCGACCAGGGTCGCGTGGTCCGGGTCCTCGAAGCGGATCCGCAGGAACTCCTGGCCGGACCACTCCCCCAGGCCCTCGGGCAGGCGGGACAGCCGCTGGGCGGCCCGCAGGGTGGTCAGCGAGGACTCGACCAGGCCGCGCAGCCGGTCGACGATCGAGCCGCGGTTGCGCTCCAGCTGGGCGAGTTCGTCGGTGAGCACCCGCAGCCGGGGCGCGAAGGCGGCGGCCCAGTTGGCGGCGTGGTCGGGCAGCGCGGAGGCGGGCAGCTCGCGGATCTGCTGGCGGGCCGGGGTGCGGACGGCCTCGTAGCGGGCCGCGTTGGCGTGCCGGACGAGGGCGTCCGAGGCGTCGCGGACGGCGAGTTCGGCGGAGGACAGCTCGCCGGCGGCGGTGCGCAGCGCGCGGCGGGCCTCGGCCGCGGCGGTGCGGGCCTCGGCGAGCGTGCCGAGGTAGGGCTCGGCCAGGGTCTCGGAGTCGTCCTGCTGCTCGCGCAGGCCGTCGCGCAGCTGTCCGGCGTGCTCGTCGAAGTCGGCGGCGGCGGCCTGGGCGGCGTCGAGGGTGCGCTGGAGGTCGGCGTGCGCGGTGCGGGCGGTGTCGACGGCCTCGCGGCGTTCGGCGAGCCGGCTGGTGGCGCTGCGCAGCAGGGTCTGGGCGTGCTCCGGGTCGGTGGGGACGAGGTCCTCGGGCAGCTCGGTGTGCGCCTCGCCGTCGGCGGGGGCGGAGCGTTCGGCCTCGCCGCGCAGCCGGCCGAGCTGCTCGCTGGCGGCGGCGGAGCGGGCCTCGATGGTGGCGACGAGTTCCTCGGCACGGGCGGCGGCGGCCTGGCGGGCCGGGCCGTCGGCGCCGTCGGGGCTGTTGAGCAGTTCCTCGGCGCGGATGCGGACCTTGTTGGTGAGGCGGTCGAGTTCGGTCGCGGCGGCGGCCTCGTCGCCCTCGGCGCGGGCCTGCTCGGCGCGCAGGTCGGCGCCGACGCCGACCTTCTCGTAGAGCTGGGAGGCGGAGCGGTAGGCCTCGCGCAGCTCGGGCAGCGCGGCGGGGGCGGCCTCGGCGGGCTCGTCGGACTGCTCGGCGGCGGAGATCTCGGCCCGTTCGGCCCGCAGGGCGCGCCCCGTGCGACGGGCGTCGTCGGCGGCGCGCTGAACAGCGCGGCGGTCCTCGTCGCAGGTGCGGGCGCGTTCGGCGCAGACGGCCTGGCGGCGGTCGCACTCGGTGGCGTCCTCGGTGAGTTCGCGCTGGCGGCGGCTCCAGGTGGCGCGCTCGCGCAGGCGGAAGGCCAGGCCGGAGAGGGCGTCGGCGCGGCGGCGGGCGCGCTGCGCGGTCTCCCGGTGCTCCTCGTGGGCCGTGGCCGCGACGGCGTGGTCGGTCTCGGCCTCGTCGTGCTCGGCGCGCAGGGTGGCCAGGGCGGCGGCGGCCTGCTCGGCGTGCTCGCGGGCGGCCTCGGCGGCGCCGGCGAGTTCGGCGAGGGTGCCGGGCGGGCAGCTGGCGTGCCAGGAGGCGAGGCGGGCGGCGAGCGCGCGGTCGCCGCCGAGGCGGGCGGCGAGTTCGCGGATGTGCTCCTCGCGGGCGGTGGCGCGGGCGCGCAGTTCGCGGCGCTCGTCGTCGGCGGCGGACTCGTCGTGCATGGCCGGGTTCGGCGGCACCAGGAAGAACGCGGGCTCGTCGGTGATCGGGGCGATCAGCGAGGCGGCGGCGCCGACGGCGACGGTGGAGCGGGGCAGCAGGGCGGCCGAGCGCAGCGCCTCGCGGGCCCGCTCCAGGGAGCCGGGGTCGGTGACGACGACGCCGTCGACGAGTTCGGGGCGGGCCGCGAGGATCGCCTCGTGGTCGGCCGGGTCGACGGACTGGGCGAGGTAGCGCCAGCCGGGCAGGGCCGGGATGCCGTGCTCGGCGAGGTACTCGACGGTGGCGAGGACGTCCGGGCCGGGCGGCAGCAGGCCGCCGTCGCCGAGCGCGGCCAGGATCCGGGAGTCGTCGGCGGCGGCGGTGCGCAGGTCGAACAGGGTGCGTTCGGCGGTGGCGATGGCCTCGTCGAGGAGTTCGCGCAGGTACTCGGCGTTGCGGTCGAGGACGGCGGGGGTGAGGAAGCCGGCGTCCTCCTCGGCGGACTCCTGGTAGGGCGTCAGCGAGAGCAGGTCGGCGAGCCGGGGCTCGGTGGCGAGCAGGGCGGCGGTGCGCTGCTCGGTGGCGAGCGCCCGGGCGGCGGCCTTGCGGGCGTCGGTGGCGCGGGCGGCGGCGAGTTCGGCGCGGCCGGTGGCGGCGGCGGCCTCGCGCAGCCGGGCGGCGGCGGACTCGGCGGCGGTGCGGGCCTGGCCGAGGGCGGCCGCGGCGGCCTTCTCCACGTCGGCGGCGTGCAGGGCGGCGCGGGCCGGGTCGACGTCGCCGTCGGTGTCGATGAAGCCGGCCTCGACGGCGGCGGCGGTCTCCTGCTCGACCTCGGCGAGGCGCTGCCGCAGGTGCTCGGCCTCGCTGCGGGCCTTCTGGGCGGCGGTGGCGGCCTCGGTGGCGTCGCTCTGGGCCCTGGAGCCGTCGGACTGGAGCTCGGCGGCGCGCTGCTCCTCGGTGTCGGCACGCTCCTCGGCGGCCGCGGCGGCGCCCTCCAGGGCGCGGGCCAGGGCGGTGGCGGCGCGCGCCCGGGCGGCGAGCGCGGGGGCGGCGTCCAGCTCGGCCTCGCGGATCGCGGCGGCGACCCGGCCGACCCGGTCGGCGGCGGCGCGGTGGCGCAGCACGGCCTCGGCGGCCTGCCAGGCGGCGTGCAGGGTGCGGGCGTCGGTGAGTTCGCGGCGCAGGGCGGCGGCCTCGGAGGTGGCGGCGGCCAGCGCCAGCGAGGCGTGCCGGTGGGTGAGTTCGGCGGCGATCAGGGTGTGCCGGGTGCGGTCGCTCTCGGCGGCGGTGACGGCGCTCGCGGCGGCGGCGACCTCGACGGCGAGGTCCTGGGCGCGGTCGCGTTCGGCGGCGGCGCGGGAGGCCAGGGCGTGGGCGAGCCGGCGGGTGCGGCGTTCGGCGGTGCGGTGGGCCTCGCGGACGGTCTCGCGGGCGGTGGTGGCCTCGGCGATCCGCTCCAGCAGCTCCAGGGAGCCGGCGGTGAAGTCGCGTTCGGCGGTGAGTTCGGAGCGCAGGCCGAGCTTGGCGGCGAAGCCGTGGACGAGGTCGGCGAGGCCGTCGGTGTCCCGGGTGTCGGTGACGGCGCGCAGCAGCAGGTCGGTGAAGTCCTTGTCCTGCTTGACCGCGAAGAGGCCGGCCGCCTCGCCCTCGTCGGCGTTCATCTCGCGCTGGTAGCGGAAGAGTTCGGGGTCGAGGCCGAGTTCGCCGAGGTGTTCGGTCCAGCGGTCGTGGCCGTCCTCGAAGACCAGGTCGAGGTGCGGGTGGGCCTTGCCGGCCTCGGTGAGGGCGTCGCGGAAGCCCTTCATGGTGCGGCGGCGGCCGCGGGCCCTCTGGTCGCCGACCAGGCTGACCCGCTCGGCGACCGGGAGGGAGTCGAGGGTGAGGCCGGGGCCGGGACGGAAGGAGTACCAGGTCTCGGCGAACTTGCGCGGGTCGGAGGAGACCTGGCGGCCGCGCCACTCGCTGACCTTGCCGACCACGATCAGCTCACCGGTGACGGTGTGCTGCCACTCCAGGGCGACGTGGCCGCAGTCGTCGGCGAGCAGGAACTTGCGGAGCACGCCGGAGCTGGCGCCGCCGAGGGTGTTGCGGTGGCCGGGGAGCATGACCGAGAAGATCAGCTTGAGCAGGACGGACTTGCCGCCGCCGTTCTCCAGGAAGAGCACGCCGGCCGGGGCGGGGCGGCGGACCGGGCCCTCGGTGTCCTCGCCGAACAGGCCGATCTGCTGGGGCGCCGGGTCGGCGACGGGCTCGCCGACGCCGCGCAGGTCGAGCACCGTGTCGGCGTAGCGGGCGCCGGCCGGTCCGATCGAGTAGAGGCGGACCCGGTTGAGCTCGTACATGTGCGGCGGTTCTCCAGGAGGCGGGTGGGTCGGAGGGTGGCGGGGTGCCGGCGGGGGCGCGGGGGTGCCGGCGGGCTTTCGGGCGGCGGGGGCTCTCGTGCGGCCCCGTTCCCGTGCGGCCGGGGCTACAGCGCGTTGAACGGCAGGCCCGCGTCGGCGACGAGGTCGTCGCCGGTGTCCGGGGGCAGCAGGGAGGCGGTGCCGTCGGAGACCGGGACCACGCCGAGGTCGAGCAGCTCGGCCATGGCGGCGGTGCCGGCCAGGTCGCGGACCTGGAGCTGGTAGCGGGCGGTGGTGCGGTAGGTGCCGCCGGCGTCGTCCGAGACCTTCTGCAGGAAGCCGGAGTCGACCAGGAACAGCACGGCCTTGGCGACGATGCCGATGGTGGAGCCGGAGAGCCGGCGGGCGTCCTTGGTGGCACCCGTGGCGGTGCGCCGGGCCCAGACGCGCCAGGCGGCCTCCAGTCCGGGGGCGTCGCTCTGCGGGTCGGTGTTGTCGCCGTCGGCCTCGGCCTGCTCCTCCAGGCGGCGGCAGGCCTGGCGGACGAAGGCGTCGATGCCGTTGACGGTGATCCGGCCGAGGTAGCCGTCGTCGGCGAGGTCCTCGGGGCGGGGGAAGGCCATCGCGGCGACGGCCAGGTGGGCCAGGCCGTGCAGGAAGCGGTCGGTGGACTCGGAGGCGGCGCGGCGCGAGTAGTCGCCCATCCGGACGGCGAAGACGGAGTCCTCGGCGGCGGCGACGGCCATGCCGGCGCGCGGGGAGACCTCCAGGACGACCAGGCCCATGCCGGTGGCGACGGCGTCGGCGAGGCGGGCGAAGGGCGGGTCCTCGCGGTGGCGGCGGACGAGTTCGGCGTACTCGGCGTCGCGGGCGGGGAGCAGCTTGGCCTGAAGGCCGAAGCTGACCAGGCGGGCGGCGTCGGCGACGTCGGCCGGGGTGATCGGCGCGGGGACGGCCGGTTCGGTCTCGGGCGCCCAGGACGTGTCGTGGTGGGTCGTCACGGGCGGTGCTCCTCGGGGGCGTTGCGGGGGGATGTGCGGGTGGCGGGGTGGCCGGGTGGCGGCCGGGGCGGTCGGCCGTCCCGGCCGGAGGTCAGCCGGCGTCCTTGCGGTCGGCGGCCATGCCGGCGGCGTCGAGCAGGGCGCTGCCGACGATGAGGTCGGCGCCGCCGAACTCCCGGTCGCGCAGCGGGGTGCCGTCGTCGACCGCGAAGAGCAGCCGCTCCTCGCCCTGCCGGTAGGCGGTGCCGACCGGCGGGCTGGCCGCGTGCACGGCCAGCAGGGCGACCAGGTACGGGAGCTCCGGGTCCTGCGCGCGGGCCTCGGCGAGCAGGCCGGAGAGCCGGCGGGGCGCGTCGGCGGGCAGGTCCAGCAGGTCGAGGGCCGCTTCGAGCTGGGCCTCGGAGAACCGGCTGTCGTCGGGGGTGGCGACGAGGTCCGGGTCGGGCAGCTCTGCTCCGAGGTGCTCGCGCTCGACCGGCGGGGTGAGCAGCAGGTCGACCAGGTCGCTGACGCGGACCGAGACCGGGGTGCGCAGGCCGGCGCCACGGGCGAAGAACGCGCCGGTGGGGCGGACGGCCTGCGCTATCGGCAGCCGGAGCACGGGGGCGAGCAGCTGGCCGTAGAGGTCGATGCCGCTGCGGGCGCCGGGGGTGGCGAAGGCCTGCCGGTCCTGCTCGGCGCGGAACAGCGGTCCGGCCTCCAGCAGCCGGGTCTGCAGCTGGGTGTGGCGGCGGATGCAGTCCTTGACGATGTCCACCAGCTCGGCGGCGCGGCGCTTGTGCTCCGGGTCCTCGGCCTCGTCGCGGGCCTTGCGGATGTTGGTGAGAATCGCGTTCTCGTGCCGGTAGCGGTCGGCGATGTGGTCGAGCGCCTCGTCGATGAGGTCCGGGATCGCCCGCATCCAGTCGACGGCGCGGACGTTGCGGCGGGTGGCCTCCAGGGCGCGGCGCAGCGTCTCGGCGTACTGGACGGTGCGGTAGCGGGCCTGCTCGGCGGCGAGCTGGGCGTCGGCCAGCCGGCCGCGCCGGATCAGCACCTCCAGCTTGACCTCGGCGGCGATCTGGGCGGAGGTGACGTCGGTGTCCAGGGCGCCGACCAGGACGTTGACCGCCTCGTCGGTGGTCCGCAGGTAGACGCCGCCGTCGGGGCCCGGGACCTCCTCGATCAGCTTGAAGTCGTAGTCGCGGCGGACGTACTCGCCCTCGGCGTTGAAGGTGCCGTAGACGGCGCGGAAGCCCCGGTCGACGCTGCCGACGTTGATCAGCGACTCCAGCACCCAGCGGCCGACCCGCTGGTGCTCGGCGGCGGAGCGGCCGGGCGCCTGGGCGGCGACCCGGGGCAGCAGCCGGGCGAGCACGAGCTCGCGGTCGGCGCCGGTGTCGAAGTCCATGTTGAGGGTGACCAGGTCGATGGCGGCGAGTCCGACCTCGGCCATCGCGTAGCCGCCGTACTCGCCGGCCAGCATCACCTTGCGGCTGTCCAGGTCGTGCAGCGGGGCGGTGCAGGCCAGCGCCTTGAGCCGGCGGGCCAGGCCCTCGTCGGCGGCGGGGCCCGGCGCGGGCCGCGCGGCGGCGACGGCGGACCCGGCGGGCGGCCGGGGGCCGTGCTCGGTGGGCTGGTCGGCGATGACGGTCACGGGGGACAAGACTAGAGGCAGGTGCCGACATCGACCGAAACGGACCTTCCGGACAGCCGGGCGGGCGGCGCCGGGGGCGGCCGCTTCCGGGGATCCGGCGAGTCCGGCCACAGTGTTGAACGCGTTCAATTCTTGGGTCTAGAGTCCTGTCGGGCAGGCGGGACCAGCTCGGCCTGCATCTTCGGCATGTCCTCGACATGCCGCCGTACGGGGGTGGACGCCCATGAACGACGCGATCGACGGCGAACGGACGGCCCTGCGGCGGGTCCGCCGCTGGCTCCGGATCTTCGTGGTCTGCCTGGTCCTGAGCGGACTGACTGCCTTCCCGCTGGAGAGCGAGACCCGCTGGCTCGCCGACCTGGCCACCGGCCCCGCGGCCCCGGTGGCCGAACGGTTCCCGGCCCTGCTGGAGTGGATCGAACGGGTCCGCGACGGCCTCGCCGAGACCAACGCCCGCTACCCCTTCCTCGCCTACGGCACCGACTGGCTCGCCTTCGCCCACCTGGTGATCGCGGCAGCGTTCTGGGGGCCGATCAAGGACCCGGTGCGCAACGTCTGGGTGGTCCGCTGGGCGGTGCTCGCCTGCGCCGGGATCATTCCGCTCGCCCTGATCTGCGGACCGCTGCGGGGCATCCCGCTGTACTGGCGGTTTATCGATATGTCGTTCGGGATCGTGGGCGTCGTCCCGCTGCTCGTGGTGCTGCGCGCGCTGCGGCCGCTGGTCGAGCGGGCCGAGCGGGCCGGGTCGGGCGGACAGCCTCCGACCGCGGTGGCCGGCTGACCGCCGCCGGACGGACGAGCGGCGCGGCGCGCCCCGCCGCAGGCCCTACCATCTGGCTCAACAGCTGCTGGAAGGCGGACCGGCGTGGCCGATACGGTGATCGATCTCAATGCGGACCTCGGGGAGGGGTTCGGACGCTGGACGCTGACCGACGACGAGGCCCTGCTCTCCGTCGTCACCAGCGCCAACGTCGCCTGCGGCTTCCACGCCGGAGACCCCTCCACCATGCGCCGGGTCTGCGCGCTGGCCGCCGAGCGCGGTGTCCGGATCGGCGCCCAGGTCTCCTACCGGGACCTCGCGGGCTTCGGCCGCCGGGCGATGGACGTGCCGCCCGACGAGCTGGCCGACGAGATCGCCTACCAGATCGGCGCCCTGCAGGTCTTCGCCCGCGCGGCCGGCTCGCGGGTCTCCTACGTCAAACCGCACGGCGCCCTCTACAACCGGGTGGTCGCCGACACCGAGCAGGCGGAGGCGGTGGTCGCCGGGATCCTGCGGTCCGGGGCGGCGGTCGACGGCCCGCTGCCGGTGCTCGGCCTGCCGGGCTCCCGGCTGCTGACCGCCGCCGAGGCCGCCGGGCTGCCGGTGGTCACCGAGGCGTTCGCCGACCGCGCCTACACCTGGGCCGGCACCCTCGTCCCGCGCCGCGAACCCGACGCCGTGATCCACGACCCCGAGAAGGTCATCACCCGGGCCGTCGGCATCGCCCGCGACGGCTCCGTGGAAGCGGCCGGCGGCGAGCCGATCACCGTCGAGGCGCGCTCGCTCTGCGTCCACGGCGACACCCCCGGCGCGGCCCAGCTCGCCTGGCGCATCCGCGGCGCGCTCGCCTCGGCGGGCGTCCGGGTGGAGGCGTTCGCGTGACCGACCCGGAGCCGGTCGTCCGGCCGGTGGGCGGGCCCGCGCCGCCGGTGGGGCTCGCGGGCACGGCCCCGCACCGGGCAGGCGCCGTCCGGCACTGCGCCGGGCTCGCGCTCCGGGACGGCGAACCCTCGGGCGTCGACGCCGACAGGTCGACGCCGGCAACGTGAGGAAGTGACTCACGCGGGAGGAGTACCGCCCGCGACCGCCGGATCGCCCGGCGGGCCGGTGGCGGTGGTCCGACCAGGAGCCCCGAGGACGCCCTGACGACCCAACAGGACCAGGGCGACGGTCCGTTGGCCTTCGTCGATGACCGACGCACCGTCCTCCACGTCCCACAGCGCGTTCTGCAGGACGCGGCCGAGGGTCCAGCGGACGGCGCGGTCGCGGTCCAGGGCGAGGCGGTCGGTCATCAGGTCGAAGCGGCGGCGCAGGGCGCGCGGGAGGTCGCCGGTGGCGGCGAGGTCGGACCAGCGGTTCCCCAGGGCGGGGAGGAGTTCGAACCCCGGGTCGCCGGCCAGGGGCTTGGGGTCGATGGCGAGCCAGGGGGCGCGGGCGCCGGGGGCGGCCGGGGCGAGCACGTTGCCGAAGTGCAGGTCCCAGTGGAGCAGCCGGTCGCCCGGTTCGGGCCGGACCTCCCGCACGGCGGCCGCGAGATCGGCGAGCAGCCGGCGGTCGTCCTCCCCGGCCAGCGAACCGCGCGCCTCCGGCACCTCCGCGAGCGCGGCGTCCGCGATGTCCGCCAAGGTCCGTACCCCGTCCGGCGCCTGATGGAGCGTCAGTTCGGCCAGCAGGTCGGCGACGACGGCGGTGGCGGCCAGATCGTCCGGGACGGCGAGCAGGGAGCGGGCGGGATCGAGGCGCTCCAGCAGCATCGAGCCGGTGGCCGGGTCGTGGTCGAGCAGCCGGACGGCGCCCCGGCCGCCCCAGGCGCGCAGGGCGAGCGGTTCGCCGGCCGTCTCCTCGTCCACGGGCTGGAGCTTGAGCACGGCACCCGTGCCGTCGGCCCGCCGGACGGGCAGGACGAGGCCGGCCACGCCGTGCGCGGGCGCGCCGTCGATCCGCAGCTCCCAGCGATCCGCCAACTCCGAAGCGAGCGCGGGCAGTCGGTCGGCCCAGGCCCGCCCCTCCGCCCCGAAGCAGTCGGCGAGGGAGGCGGCCAGCGCCTCGGGCACCTGGATCGGCATGGCGGACGCACTCCTCGCGGCGGGACGGCGGATCGACCCCACGACGCTACGCCAGGGCGGCGGCGACGGCCTTCGCGAAGCCCTCCGGATTGTCGATCATGATGTTGTGCCCGCAGTCGGGCACGGCCTCCAGCACCACGCCCGCCGCCCGGAGCCGGTCCGCGCCGGGCAGCTCGCCGTCGGCCTCGGGGTGGAGGAAGGTGCGCGGCAGCTCCAGGCCGTGCAGTTGCTCGCGCAGGCTCGGCACGGTCGCCCGGCAGCGGTGGACGGCGCTGCGGTGCAGCGCCTCGGGGCCGGCGAGCCGCATGGTGGCCCACCAGAACGGGCCCGCCCAGCGCTCCACCTGCTCCAGGCCGCCGGCCAGGAACTCCTCCTCGGTGAAGGTGGCGATGCCACCGCTGCCCGGCCCCCGGCTCGGGACGACCGGGTCGATGACGGCGTCGACCAGCACCAGCTTGGCGACCAGCCCGGGGTGCCGGTGGGCCAGCTGGATCGCGACCGCGCCGCCCAGGCTGTGGCCGATCACCTCCACCCGCTCCACCCCCGCCGCGCGGACGGCCGCGGCGACGGCGTCGGCGTGCGCCTCCAGCGTGTAGGGGAAGTCGGCGGGCCGGTCGCTGATGCCGAAGCCGAGCAGGTCGAGCAGGAGCGAGCGGTGGCCGGTGAGCAGCGGGTGGGCGGCGGCCGCGGCGTAGTAGACCGGCGAGCTGGCGCCGAGGCCGTGCAGGTAGAGGCGGACGGGCTCCCGGCCCGGGATCTCCACCCAGCGGATCCGGTCGCCGTTCGGGGTGATGGTGGCGTCGCGCACGGTCGTGCTCCTCCTGCGGTCGTCGGGACGGCGCCCCGGGCTCGTTCCGGGGCGCCGGGAGAGACCATACCTCGATGTCGAGATATAGCGATACCGAGATATCGACGGCCGGATCTGAGAGAGTGGCCCCATGCTGAAGCTCGCGATCCTCGGGTTCCTCCACGACCGGCCCCTGCACGGCTACGAACTGCGGCGCCACCTCGCCGCGCTCACCGGCCACGTGCGGCCGATCAGCGACGGCACGCTCTACCCGGCGATCAAGCGGCTGGAGGCCGACGGCCTGCTGGTGCGCTCCACCGAGCCCGGCGCGGCGGCCGCGCCCCGGCACACCCTGCGGCTCACCGACGCCGGCCGGGCCGCGCTGCTGGACCGGCTGCGCACCCCGGACGATCTGGACGTCAGCGACGAGAACCGCTGGTTCACTGTGCTCGCCTTCCTGCGCCACCTCGACGGCGAGCCGGCCGCGCAGGCCGCCGTGCTCCGGCGCCGCCTGGCCTTCCTGAGCGAGCCGGCCAGCTTCTTCTACGACGGCGACCGGCCGGTGGGCGCCGAGGAGGTGGCCGATCCGTTCCGCCGCGGGATGCTGCTGATCGCCCGCGCGACCACCACCGCCGAGCTGGACTGGCTGCGCGCCACCCTCGGGGAGCTCGACCGGGCGGCCTGAGCGCCCGGCGGGAACACGGGAAACGCCGCGGCCCGCACCGCCCCCTGCGCAGGGGGTCGGTGCGGGCCGCGGCGTTCGGTGCGGGCAGCGCGGGCGGAGCGGTCAGTGCTGGTGGTAGGCGTGGACCACGGCGTGGCCCCGCCCCTTGCCGATCATCCACTTGTTGACCGGGACGGTCAGGAGGAAGGCCAGGACCAGCGCGCCGGCCAGCGCCACCCAGAACAGGAGGTCGGCGAGGCCCGCGTCCATGGCGCCGGGAACGGTCATCATCACGGTGTTGTCGATGATCTCCATGACGATGATCGAGACGGTGTCGGCGGCCAGCGCGACCTTGACGGCGGTGCGGACGTCCAGGCCGGCCCTGAGCACGCCGCGCATGGTCAGCGCGTAGCCGAAGACGAAGGCCAGCAGGATCGAGAGCGTCACGGTGGCGCCGTTGTGCAGCCCGAAGGCGGTGCCGAGCACCATGCCGAGGATCTCCCCGATGGCGCAGCCGGTGAGGCAGTGCAGGGTCGCCTGCGCCGCGGCCGCCCAGGTCACTCCCCCGCCGCCGTGGCCGTGGTGGGCGTGTTCCCCGTGGTGCCCGGCGTGACCCTCGTGGCCTTGACCACCCGCGTGGCCGGTGCGGTCCCGGTGCCCCTCGTGGTGACCGCGGCCGTGGTGCTCGTGACCGGCGTGCTGCTGGTGGTCGTGCCGGGCGGGGTGTGCCATGTCGTCCTCCACGTGCTCGTTGCCTTGGCCGTGCTGCCCTGTTCGTCGATGACTATATACCCCCCTGGGGTATGCAACAAGCGTGATTCCGCACGCCCTCTTCCCACCCCGGGCCCCTCGTGCTCGGATGGTTCGCATGGCTGACGAACGACAGAACGAACAACGCGAGGGGTACCGCGGCACCGGCCCGGGCGCGATCACCCCGGACGGCTGCGCGGTCGAGATGTACGCGCGGCTGCCGGTCAACGACGAGCCCGAGGTGATCGCGGCGGCCGTCCCGCCCGGCGCGAGCCTGCTCGAACTCGGCTGCGGCGTGGGCCGGATGACCCATCCGCTGCTGGAGCGGGGCTTCCGGGTGACGGCGGTGGACGAGTCCGCCGAGATGCTGGCGCGGGTCCGCGGGGCCCGCACCGTGCGCAGCCCGATCGAGCGGCTCGACCTCGGCGAGCGCTTCGACGTCGTGCTGCTCGCCTCCTTCCTGATCCACGCCGGCAGCCTGGACGTCCGGCGCGGCCTGCTCGACGCCTGCCGCCGGCACGTCGCCCCGGACGGCTGGGTGCTGATCCAGCGCGAGGGCGAGAACTGGCAGACGAACGTGCCGCGCGAGCGCCCGCTCGGGACGGACGGGCTGGTGCGGGTGGCGTCGGCCACACCGGTGGCCGAGGGCGTCAACCGGGTGCACGTCGAGTACGAGTTCCCGGACGCGAGGTGGACCCAGACCTTCCTGTCCCGCCCGATGGACCGGGCGGAGTTCGAACAGGCGCTCGCCGAGGCCGGGCTGGCCGTCGACTCCTACCTGACCGAGGACCGGATCTGGGCACGGGCCCGGCCGGTGGCCGTCTGACCGGCACGGGGCCGCCGGTCCCGGGAACGGCCCCCGAGGGTGGGGGCGGGCGACAGGCCGTCACCTGAACGGCGTAGCATCAGGCGGACGCCGGGCCCGCGCGCGGCCCGAGCGCCGGGCGGGACCGGTGGTTCGCCTGCCATCGAGCCGCGCCGCTGGACCGCGCCGGCCGGTTCGCAGGGCCGTTCCCTCACCGACCAGCAAGGAACGCTTCATGCGCATCGAGCGACGGATACCCCGGGAGGGTGTCCGGTGATCGAGTGGTTCCACGGGGCCGTCCTCGGCCTGATCCAGGGACTCACCGAGTTCCTGCCGATCTCCTCCAGTGCCCACCTCCGGGTCTTCCCCGCCCTGCTGGGCTGGAAGGACCCGGGTGCGGCCTTCACCGCCGTGACGCAGCTCGGCACCGAGACCGCGGTGCTGATCTACTTCCGCCGCGACATCGCGTCGATCGTGAAGACCTGGACGCTCTCGCTGTTCCGGCCCGCGCTCCGCTCGCACCAGGACGCCCGGATGGGCTGGTTCGTGATCATGGGCACCCTGCCGATCGGCATCCTGGGCAAGCTGTTCCAGGACACCATCGAGCAGGACCTGCGCGACCTGCGGATCATCGGCACCACGCTGATCCTGTTCGGCGTGATCCTGGCGGTCGCCGACCGCACCCGGGCGATCCGGCACGCCAAGCCGATCAGCGACCTGACCCTGCCGCACGCGGCCGGCTACGGCATGGCCCAGGCGCTGGCGCTCATCCCCGGCGTGTCGCGCTCCGGCGGCACGATCAGCGCGGGCCTGCTGCTCGGCTACAGCCGCGAGGCGGCGGCCCGGTACTCGTTCCTGCTGGCGATCCCGGCCGTGCTCGCCTCCGGCGTCCTGGAGCTGTTCAAGATCGGCGAGGGGCCCGCTCCGGCCTGGGGTCCGACCATCCTGGCCACCGTGATCGCCTTCGTGGTCGGCTACGCGGCGATCTCCTGGTTCCTGAAGTACATCTCGAACAACAGCTTCATGCCGTTCGTGATCTACCGCATCGCGCTCGGCGTTCTGATCATCGTCCTGGTCTCGGTGGGCACCCTGGCCCCGGACGCCGGCGTGGTCGCCAAGTAGCGGCGAACGAGAACCGCGTTCCACCGGGGAACACCGAAGCGGGCCGGTCCACCTCGACGGTGGACCGGCCCGCTTCGTCGTCTTCGCGCGGGGCGGCGCGGCGCGCTAGCGGCGGCGCTCGCGGGCGGCGGTCAGCCGGCCCCGGACGGCGGCATGGACCTCGGCCTCCTCGGCCGGGTCGGCGGCGAGGCGCCGCAGGCGCTCCAGCACGCGGGCGTCACCGGTGGTGGCGACGTGCCTCGCGGCGAGCTCCCGGGTGGACTCCTCGCAGTCCCAGAGGCACTCGACGGCGGGCCCCTCGGGAAAGTGCACGTCGGTCGCGGCGAGCGCCCGGGCGGCGCGGCCGCGCAGTTCCGAGGAGACGGCCTCCCCGTAGATGTGGCGCAGCACCGGGACGGCCCCGGTGGCGGCCAGCCGCCCCGCGCCGTCGACCAGCGTCCCGAGCCCGGCGTCGGCCCCGGACACCCCGTGGAGCGAGACCCAGCGGCGCAGGCCGGTCACCACCAGCGGGCCGTCGGCGGGCTCGCCCGCGTCGGCCAGCAGCCGGACGGCGGCCTCACCGAGGGCGCTGTCGGCGCCGCCGGTGGCCGGATCGGCCCAGCGGCGGGCCTGGGCCAGCGCCTCCGGGCCGCGCATCCGGCCGAGCAGTTCCAGGGCGAACCGGACCATCCGGTCGTCCACGTCGGCGGCGGCCGCCTCGATCAGGCCGGCCGCGGCCGGATCGCGCTGGTCCACGAGGTAGCGCAGGGCGGCCCGGCGGGCGCCGGGCAGACCCTCGCCGGCCGCCTCCAGGACGGCGGAACGGTCCTCGGGGCGCACCACGGCGGCGAGGCAGCGGGCGGCCGCGGCGGCGCGGCGGTCCACCGCGTCGGGGCGGGCCGGGGAGTCGGCGTCGCCGGAGGCGGACGCCTCCGGACGGACCGGGCCGCCGGCGAAGGCGGCGGCGCCGAGGCCGCCGAGCTCGCCCTGGTCGGCCCAGGCCAGCACGTCGGCGGTGGACCAGCCGGGGGTGACACCGCTGCGGTTCAGCTGGCGTTGCCACAGGTCGAAGGGTGACTGCTCACCGGCCGCCGCGACTCTCGGGTGGTACGCCGCCCAGAGCCGCCACGGCCGGGGCTCGTAGGCGCCCCGGATGGTCTCGCGCAGTTCGGCGTCGCCCTCGGGGCCCGGCGGGAAGCGGTCCAGCACGGCGGTCCCGAGCAGCAGCAGGCCGCGGTCGTCGTCGCGCAGCGCGAGCTCGTCCAGGGCCCAGGCCCAGTTGGTGCCGGTGGCGGCGTACTCGCGGAGCATGAGCAGGGCGTCCCGGCGACCGTACGCGGCGAGGTGGCCCAGGACGGAGAGCGCGAGCCCGGTGCGGGCGTCGTCCTCGTCGAGGAGGTCCTCCGGGGAGTGGAGGTGGTCCTCGATGCCGTCGAGCGACGCCTCCAGCTCCATGTAGAGGCGCGCGTAGTAGAGGGAGCGGTTCTCGACCTGCCAGTCGGCTCGCGGATCCCTGGTGACGCACTCCTCCAACGCGGCGATGGCCTCGGTGCGGTCGGCGGCCAGCGCATGGAGCTGCCCGTCACCGCGACCTCGCTGCAGGAGGCCGAGGAGGCTGGCACTGGGTGCTATCACTGGCTCGAACATGAGGTCAGCATCCGTTGCGGCGGTCGTAGTGGCAACGGGATTTCCGTCGCCGGGGTCTCTGGTCGGTACTGCGGTGGGCGCCCGGGCGCCGGAATCACCGAAGGTTACCGCCTCGGACGACCCGCCGCACACAGGGCGACCGACCCTTTGTGCGCACTGGCATATGCCGGGGGACCTTTGTCGGCGTTCTGTCCAAATCGCCCACGGGTGTCGGACCGCTGTGCGACAGTCGTTCCCACCACCCGCCGGCCGACCGCCGCGAACGGACGACTGGACACTCCATGCCCATGACACCGACGTCCGGCCGCGACACGGTCGCCGCGGCCGAATGGGATCTGCGCACGGACGACGTGCGCTGGTCCGCCGAGGCCTACCGGCTGCTCGGCTGCGACCCCGGCCACGGCCCGCTCAGCCTCGACCGGCTGCCCGACCGGCTGAGCGAGGCGGACCGGCCGCAGCTGCGCCGGATGATGACCGACGCGCTGGTGCACGGCCGGTACGCCGTCGGCACCCTCCGGGTCCGCCACCCCGGCGGCGGGCACGGCCTGGTGGAGTGCGCCGGGGAGCCCGTCCTGGGCGCCGACGGCACCGTCGCCGCCCTGCGCATGCTGCTGCGCCCGGCGAACCCCTGCCCGTGACCGCCGCGGGGCCGGACCCCCGGTGACCCGGAGGAGGCGCTACGCGAACAGCGGCCGGTTCTTCGCCCCGGCCGACCGCAGCTCCCGCCCCAGCTCGTCCCGCAGCTCGTCGACCACCGCCACCCCCCGGTAGCGCGCGGTCAACCGGTACATCTCCCGCAGCCGGTCCCACGTCCGGTGCGAGGAGTTCTGGCCGATCAGGTCCAGCACCCGCTTGACCTCGGCGTCCGCCGCGTCCGGCTCCCCGGTCAGCCAGTGCACCGAGGCCAGCGTGATCCGGTCGAACAGCGCCGACCGCAGCCGGCCGGTCCCCTCTCGCAGCCGGATCACCCGCTCGGCGTGCTGGCGGGCCTCGGCGGCGGCCGACAGGTCGTGCTCGGCGAGCGTGCGCAGCACCAGCGCCTGCATCCCGTGCAGCTCGGCCTCGTCGAAGACCTGCATCCAGGACGGCGGCGGGCCGTCCGGCTCCTCCGCGAAGAGGTCCTCCGCCTCGCCCAGCAGCCGCCAGGTCGCCTGCGACTGCCCGAGCGAGGCGTACGCCCACGCCTCGACGGTGTTCAGCATCGCCCGTGCCCTCGGCAGCATCCGGCCGCCGCCCGCCCGCGCCGCCTCCATCAGGTCGATCGCGTCGTCGGCCCGCCCGAGGTGCACCATCTGGCGCGCCGCCCGGGAGACCGCCTCCCCCGCGCGCGGCAGGTCGCCGGCCTCCTTCGCCGACTCGGCGGCCAGCATGAAGTACTTCTGCGCGGTCGGCTCCAGCCCCACGTCGTGCGACATCCAGCCCGCCAGCACCGCGAGGTTGGCCGCGACCAGCCACAACCTGCGCTCCACGGCGGCACTGTGGCGGTGCGTCAGCAGACCGCCCACCTCGTTGAGTTGACCCACCACCGCCTTGCGCTGCAGGCCGCCGCCGCGGGCCGCGTCCCAGGCCCGGAACACCTGCACCGCGTGCTCCAGCGCGTCCACCTCCTCGGACCCGACCGGGCCCGCGTCGTACAGGTCCACCACCGGCCGGGCACCGCCCTGGGTGACCACCGGCCGCGGTCCGGGCACCGAGGCCGCGTACGCGACCGCGTCCCCGCCCAGCCAGCCCTTCAGCGAGTCGGCGATGACCGCCCCGGCCGTGAGCGCGGCTCCCGCGCCCACCAATCCACGTCGGTTCAGCATGAGGTCCATTCCCGTGAACTCGGTGAGGACCGCGGCCGTCCGATCCGGCTCCCACGGCGACGAGGTGGCGGACTGCGCCGCTCCGGTCCTGGTGGGCCGGTGTCGTTCCAGACCGAGGTCCTCAGTGGTGACGACACGGCCGAGCCGCTCCGTGAACACGGCTGCCAGTACCCTCGGCACCGGATCGCGCGGGATCTCCCCCTGCTCGATCCACCGCCGCACCCGCGAGGTGTCGGTGGACAGCTGCTGCTGCCCCATCGCGGCACCGCGCCTGTTGACCAGCCGCGCCAGCTCGCCCTTGGACCATCCGGTCAGGACGAACAGATCGGCGAGTCGGGTGTTGGGTCCCCTGCTCACGTGAAGCCCCCAGGTTCCTCGGCTGATCCGAGGCTAGAGGTTCCGTCAGGGAGCCCGCGAGCATTCGCCAGGCTTCGCCAGGGTCCGCCACATTACCAACCACCGTCATCCGGGTGTGATGTAGACGTGTGCCACCTCGCCCCCGGGTCGGGCGGCGTCCCAGGCCGGTTCGGGGCTTCCCCCGCACGGGTCGCGGGCGTCCCCGGTTCCTCGCCCGAGGGGGTGGCGCGGCCGGGTGGCGCGGGGGCGCCGGGCACGGCCACGGCAGAACCGGCCGACCGCATTCCCCAGGGTGCGGACGGCCGGTCCACCGCCGCAGCACGGGGTTCCGGCCCCGGCGTCCGTGCCCGGCGCCCGCGTACCACCCGCCGGACCGAACAGGGCCCGCCGCCGGACCAGGAGACACCGGCGGCACCGGCCCTCCCCCGCCCCCGCGGGGGTGCATCCGAGACGGACCAGGAAGGGACCTCCCTCACCCCATGTACTCCTCAGCGACCTCCCCGACGCCGACCGCGACCCGGACCGCGCTGCGCCCACCCACCGCAGCGGCCGGCCGTCCCGGCCCGAAGCAGGTCCCGCCGCCGTCCCGGCCGGTCGCCCCCCGCGCCGCCGACGGCCGGCCCGCGGACCCCCGGGGCCAGGCCGCCCGGACCGCGCTGGGGCTCCGCCCGTCCGAGACCGCCGCTCCGGCCGGGCCCCGCGTCCCCGGGGTCCGGATCCCCGCCGCCCGCCCCGGCGACGGCCGGCTGCTGCGCCCGCCGACCCGGCCGGGCCAGCCCGCGGCGCAGGAGCGGATCGACCCCTCGGCGCTGCAGACGCCGTCCGTCCGGGCCGCGCTCGCCGGGGTCTCGCGGATATGTCCCGCGTTCACCCCGCGCCAGGTGCTGCGCGAGGGGAGCCGCCACATCCTGGTGGCGGGCACCATCGGCCGGGCCCCGGTGGTGGCCAAGTGCCTTGCCCCGCAGGCGGTTCGGAGTGAGTACTTCGAGCAGCTGGTGGCCGATTTCCACCACGAGGTCGCGGTCTACCGGGCGTTCGTCCGGCACCGCCCGCCGGTGCGGCTGCCCCGGCTGGTGGCCGCCGACCACGACCGCTGCGTGCTCGTCATGGAGCGCGTGCCCGGCCGCCCGGCCGCCCGGGAGCGCCACCCGGCCAACGCGCCCACGCCGGGCGAGGTCCGGGCGCTGCTCACCGCCGTCCGGACGCTCAACCTGTGGCGCCCGCCGACCGACGTGTTCCAGCCGCGGCTGGACTACCAGTTGGAGATCGCCCGCTACCACTCGGTGGGCCAGCTCACCGACCGGGACGCCGGGGACCTGCGCGGGCTGCTGCACGGCCTCGGAAGCGGCCCGCTCCAGCTCTGCCACGGCGACGCGCTGCTCAGCAACATGCTGCTGGCGCCGTCCGGTCCGGTCCTGGTCGACTGGGAGCAGGCCGGCTGGTACCTGCCCGGCTACGACCTGGCGGTGCTCTGGAGCGTGCTGTCCGGGGACACCGCGGCCCGCCGGCAGATCAGCCAACTCGCCCAGAGCGGCGGCACCCTGGCCCGGGACGCGTTCCTGGTGAACCTGGTGCTGGTGCTGATGCGCGAGATCCGGCTGTACGACGTGCCGGGCGCCGGCGAGGAGCAGCGGATCATGATCCGCCGGCTGTACGACGACGCCGCGCTGGCCCGCCGCGCGGTCCGGGCCGCCGTCGGGACGCGGTGAGGCCGCCCGGCCGCCGGCACCCGGTCAGGGCCGGGCGCCGCGCTCCAGGGCGGCCCGGCCCGCGGTCTCCAGGACGGCCTCGTCGGGGGCCAGGTGGACCCGGCTGCTGAGCACGTCCCGCAGGTAGCGCTCCAGCGGGTGACGGCGGCTCAGTCCCGGGTTGCCGGTGAGCGAGACGGCCTGCTGGACGGCGGATATCGCCGCCCGGGTGGCCAGCAGGTGGGCCGGTCCGGTCCGGGCGACCGCGTCCGGCTCGGCCCGGTCGACCCGGGGGGCCAGTCCGTGGACCAGTTCCTCCGCGCCGATCAGCTGGGTCTCGATCTCGCCCAGCGCGCTGCGGTAGCGGGGCAGGCTGCCGAGCGGCTCGGTGAGATTGGCCGGAGTTCGCTGGTGCAGGAACCGGACCAGCCAGTCCTGGGCCGAACGGGCGACCCCGACGGCCACCGCGGAGAGCGCCAAATCGTGCCAGGCCCGGCCCAGTTCGGCCGCCGGGACCACCCCGGCAGGGGCGCCCGAGGCGGAACCGGGGCGCGCGGCGGACCCGCTCGCGCCCCTTCCGGCGCCGCCCTTCGGCGGGTTCAGGCCGAGCGCGAGCTCGGCGGGCACCCGCACCTCGTCCAGCACCACGTCGTGGCTGGCGCTGGCCCGCAGGCCGAGCTGGTCCCAGGTCGGGTCGACCTCCAGGCCCTCGCTCTCGCCGCGCACCAGGAAGGTGCCGGTCCGGGGCTCCGGTTCCTCGGTCCGGGCGGTCACCGCCAGCCAGGCGAGCGCCTCGGCGCCGGTGCAGTAGGTCTTCCGGCCGGTGAGCCGCCAGCCCTCGCCGTCCCACCGGGCCACCGTGGCCGGCGGCTCGCCGCTGCGGCCGCCGGGTTCCACCCGCAGGGTGTTGACCAGGGCCGGCCCGCGCCGGGACTCGGTGAGCAGCCGCCGGTAGCCGGCCGTCGGCCAGTTCGCCGTCCGCGCCTGCTCGGCGTGCTGGAGCAGGGTGAACGCGGTGACCACGGCCACCGAGGCGTCCCCGCGCCCGAGTTGGGACAGCACCTGGACGGTGTCGGCGAGCGTTCCGCCGGGCCCGCCGTACCGCCGGTCGACGGTCAGGGTGAGCAGTCCGGCCTCGTGGACGGCCTCGATGCCCTGGTAGGGGAAGGTCGCGTCGCGGTCGTGCTCCTCGGCCCGGGCGGCCAGCAGGTCGACGACCCGGGGCAGCCCGGCGAGGGCGGTCTCGACGGGGGACGGGGCGGCGGACGGCTGGTCGGCAGCGATGATGCTCATGGGGCTGGTGCCTCCGGGCGGCAGCGTGGGCTCTGACTCCTCGACACGCCGGGACGGGCGCGCGGTACCGGTAGGCGGCCCCGGAGTCGACGGAACGCCCGCCCCCGGAACCCGGGGTCGGCGAACATCTCGCCCCCCGGACCGGCGCCGGCCGCTCGGCCGCCCACCCGCCGCCTCGGGGACGAATCCCCCTCAGTGGCCCGGACACGCCGCGCTGGCGGTGCGTCGCAGGTCGAGGTAGCTGCGACGGGTCAGCAGCAGGGGACGGCACGACATGTCCGCGACTTTACGAAGCCGTGATCGAGGCCGTCAAGCAGCGTCCGGGGCCCGGAACGAGCGGGGTGGCGGAAGGGCGGCGAGGACCGGAACGGGAAACGGAACCCTGCCTTCCGGGGCAGGCTTCCGGCACCTTTCAGCCCTGCTGGAACATGTCCGCGGGCAGCGGCTTGAGCAACTGGTAGAGGTCGTCCGAAATCGGTCGGTCCCAGGAGGCGATGGTGACCTGCACCCCGTCACTCCGGCCGAACTGGGCACAGAAGACCCGGCCCTCGCTGACCTTGACCTTCTTCACGATCAGCAGGTCGTCCCCGAGCATGACCGGGAAGTCCTCCGCCGAGACGAACTCGACCGGTTCCTCGTCCTCCAGGGCCGCGAGCAGCTGGCGCACCTCGAAGGGCACGCTGTCGCCGGTGTCCCGGGCCGGCGAACCCTCGGGGAGGTTGCCGATGAACATCGCCGGGCCTCTGCCGCCGAACAGGTCGTAGCGCAGGAAAATCCCCTGGCAGGAGCCGTCCGGGCCGGTCATCATGGCCGCACCGAAGTCGCCGGGCCAGTCGCCCGGGTCCATGGCGAGCACGTCGAAGTCCGGGCCGGTGGGCTGACCGGAGCGACGGCGGAGAAAAGACATGGGAACATCGTACGTGCCCGGCACGCCGCGTTCGCGGGGTGGGTGGGGCGCCGGACGGAGATCCACGCTCAGAGACCAATGTTGACTCTGAGCAACCGTCCGGGCTACGTTCGGTTCAGCACGACAGCCGTTCTGGGTTTCACCCTTCGGGGGGACGGCATGTCGCAACGCGGCCCTACACGCGTTTCCCTCACTGTGCACACCGTCGTGCCGATCCGCCGAGCACCCAGCTTCGACGTCGCACACCGCACAGCACACAAGCCAACAGTTCCATGCATCACAAGCAAGGTCCGCGGGGCCCCGGCCCGTCGCTCCCGCGGATCTGCTCGGGACGCCGCCGCGTGGGGGCGTGCGGGTCCCGGGCAACGGCACCGCCTCCGAGTCGCTCTCGGGTGCGGCGCCATCCTCCCGGCGACTGCCGGCCCCTCGTGGGCCGGGACCGGCCGACGCACCCCGGTGCGCAGGGGATGACTGGGAGGAGACTCGGCAGCGCTGCCGGGTCGCACAGCAGGCGCCGTGTCTGGCCGCGTGGGGGCGGTGGGCACGGCGTCTGCCTGTGCTCATACTCTGAGCTGCGTTTGTCCAGCAGTCAACAGAAATTATGACAGGGTACGTTCAAATGTGATCAGAACGATGGCCCGCGGAGACCTTCGGCCCCGGCCGGGCGCCCCGCGGGACGTCCGGCCGGGATCCGGTCAGGTGAGGTCGAACTCGCCGTCCCGCGCGCCGAGCACGAAGGCCCGCCACTCGGCGGGCGTGAACACCAGGACCGGGCCGTCCTCCTGACGGCCGTCCCGCATGCCGATGTAGCCGTCCACGAAGGCGATCTGGACGTCACCCACGCCCTGGCTGCTGCACAGCCAGGTCGCCCCGGCGAAGTCCACCTTCGGCTTCCCGTTCGCGCCGAGCTCCACCGCTCCCGCGGCCTCCGACCCGGTCGACTCCACCCCGGTCACGCTGTTGGCTGCCACTGCTGGTCTCTCCTCCCGACGGCCTGAACGGCCCCAGCCTAGTCACCCGCACGGCCCCGGGCGGCGGGATCGGCAGGACTCCCCCGACCGGGCCCGACGGGCCGTCGGCGGCCCCGGCCCGGCCCCCTCGGGCGCGTGTCCCGTGCGGGCGGACGACGGGCGAACTGCCAGAGTGTGGGGAGCCCCCACCGAGTTCGCGACCGGGTTCCGACAGGTTCCCGCCCGAGTTCCCACCGAGCGCCCCGAGGAGCAGCCGATGAGCCGCCGGGACGGCACCCGCGCCGATGTCATCCCCATCTCCGACGCCCCCTCGGCCCACCCCCCGGCGCCCCGCACCCCGCCCGCACCGGCCCCGCTGCCCCGGCCCGGGGCGGGCCGGCCGCCCGCGCACGGCCGGGTCGGCGTCGTCCTGGTCTCGCACAGCCAGGAACTCGCCAACGCCGTGCGCACCCTCGCCCTCGCGCTGGGCGGCGACGACTCCCCGGCCCCGGTGGCCGCGACCGGCGGCGACCTGGTGGCCGGCCCCGGCATCAGCGCCGTCCTGGTCGCCGCCGCCACCCGGCGGGTCGACCAGGGCCACGGCGTGGTCGTGCTGGCCGACCTCGGCGGCGCGGTGACGACCGTCCGGGCGCTGCTCGCCGACGCCGACGAGCACGGCCTGCCGTTCCCGGTCCGGTTCGCCAACGCCCCGTTCGTCGAGGGCGCGGTGGCCGCGGTGGCCACGGCCACCGCCGGCGGCGACCTCGCGGCGGTGCTGGACGCCGCCGAGGAGGCGTACCGCCAGCCCAAGGGCTGACCCCCCGTCCGGTGCCCGCCGCGCCCCGCGCCTGGCCGCTTCCGGCCGTTCTCGGGGTTCCGGCCCACCACGGGTGACCGCGCGGCTACCATCGGCGCAGGACCGGCCGAGGGGCCGGGTGGTCGTGAGGGGGGAACCTCAGCCATGCGCGTGGTCGTCACCGGCGGAGCCGGATTCATCGGGGCCAATCTGGTCCGGGCCCTGCTGGCCCGGCCCGAGGTGGACCAGGTCCGGGTCGTGGACGACCTCTCCACCGGGCGGAAGACCAACCTCGCCGGCACCGAGGCCGTGCTCCACGAGGGAACGATCCTCGACCGGGCGCTGCTGGACGAGGCCTTCGCCGGCGCCGACGCCGTGGTCCACCTCGCCGCGCTGCCCTCCGTGCCCCGCTCGGTGGCCGACCCGCTGGCCAGCCACCACGCCAACGCCACCGGCACCCTGGAGGTACTGGAGGCGGCCCGCCGCGCCGGGGACCTGTACGTGGCCGCCGCGTCCTCCTCCTCGGTCTACGGCGCCAACCGCGAGCTGCCCAAGCAGGAGAGCATGCGCACCGCGCCGATGAGCCCGTACGCGGTCAGCAAGCTCGCCACCGAGTCCTATCTGGCGGCCTACCACCACTGCTACGGGCTGGGCGTGCTCCCGCTGCGGTTCTTCAACGTCTTCGGCCCGCTGCAGCCCGCCGGGCACGCCTACGCGGCCGTCGTCCCGGCCTTCCTGGACGCCGCGCTGGCCGGGCGGCCGGTGACCGTGCACGGGGACGGCGGGCAGAGCCGGGACTTCACCTTCGTCGGCACCGTCACCCAGGTGATCACCGAGGCCGTGCTGCGCCGGGTGGTGCACGCCGACCCGGTGAACCTGGCCTTCGGCACCCGCACCTCGCTGCTGGAGCTGATCGGCGAGCTGGAGTCGGTGCTCGGCCGCCCGGTCGAGGTGGCGCACGTCGACCCGCGGCCCGGCGACGTCCGGGACTCGCAGGCCGACAACACGCGGCTGCGCGAGCTGTTCCCGGACGTCACACCGGTCCCGCTGCGCGAGGGGCTGGAGCGGACCGCGGCCTGGTTCCGCGGCCTCTGAGGGGCTCGGCTAGGGGAACACGGCGCCGTTCCACCGGAAGGCGGCCTCGGAGTGGCCGGACACCGCCCGCTGGATCCAGGCGAGTTCCTTCTCGCCCATCGGCGGCAGCGCGTCCAGGGCGTACCAGCCGACCGCGAGCGTCTCGTCCTCGTCCAGCCGGACCTCGCCGCCCGTCGGGCGGCAGCGGAAGACGACCTCCAGGTACTGCGTCAGGTCGCCGTTGGGGTAGGTGATCTCCGGCGAGACGGTGACCGCCAGCAGCTGCTCCGGGACGGCGACCACGCCGGTCTCCTCCAGGCACTCGCGGGCCGCTCCGTCGGCGGGCTGCTCGCCCGGGTCGAGGATGCCGCCGGGCGGCGCCCAGCAGCCGTCGTCGACGCGCTGCACGAGCAGCACCCGGCCGTCGTCGTCCAGGACGACCGCGACGACGGCGCTGAGCCAGAGCATGCGGGAGCCGACCACGGCGCGGAGGTCGGCGAGGAACGCGGGAATGGCCATGGCCCGCACCCTACCGGGACGCCGGACGCGGGTACCCGGCCGCGGGCCGGTCCGCCGCCCGGTCAGTCCCGGCGCAGCGGGCGGGCCGGGGAGCCGACCACGACCTCGCCGGGCGGCACGTCCCGGGTCACCACGGCGGCCGCGCCCACGAAGGCACCCTCGCCCACCTCGCGGCCCTGGAGGACCACGGCGTTGGAGCCGACGGTGGCGCCGTCCGCCAGCAGGACGGCGCCCGAGACGTTGCCGCCCGGGTAGACCGTCACCCGCTCGCCCAGCACCGCGTCGTGGCCGACCGTCGCGTTGTAGTGGACCTGGCTGTGCGCGCCGAACCGGACGCTGCTGGACACGTAGGCGCCGCCCATCACCAGGCAGCCCGGGCCGAGCACGGTGTCCGGGGCGATCAGCGCCCGGGGGTGGACCAGGGTGGCCGGCTCCGCGCCCAGGCCGTCCAGCAGGGCGGCGAGCCGCTGCCGGACGGCCGGGTCGGCGATCCCGACCAGGTAGCGGGCGCCGGGTTCGAGCTCGGCGGGCCGGCGGACGGGCAGCCCGCGGACCGTGTCACCGTGCCGGCTGTCGTCGAGGAAGCCCGCGACCGGGACGCCGGCCGCGAGCGCGGTGTCCAGCGCCTCGCGGCCGACGCCCCCGGCGCCGGCGATCCAGAGCCCGTGCGGGGCGGTTGCGGAGGGCACGGGGGCCATCCTGCCCGGTCCGGCGGTCAGGACGCCTCCTCGACGGCCGCGTGGACCGGCGCGGTGCGGACCGGCGGGGCCAGCCGGGACGCCGTGCTCTGCCGGGGCAGGCTGATCACGGCGGGCGGCTGCTCGGCGGCTCCCGCGGCCACCGGCACGCCGGTGTCGGCCGGCTCGGTGGGCGCCGGGAAGCCCGGGTTGACGCCGCCGGCCGCGGTGATCCCGGCCGGGTGCAGCAGCACCTTGACGGTCAGCAGCAGGATCCGCAGGTCGAGTCCGAGCGAACGGTTGTGGACGTACCAGAGGTCGAGCTCGATCCGCTCGGGCCAGGTGATGGAGTTGCGGCCCCTGACCTGGGCCCAGCCGGTGAGGCCGGGCCGGACGTCGAGCCGGCCGCGCTGCCGGCGGGAGTAGTGGACGACCTGCTCGGGCAGTGTGGGCCGGGGCCCGATCACGCCCATCTCGCCGCGTGCGACGTTCCACAGCTGCGGCAGCTCGTCCAGGCTGGTCTTGCGGAGCAGTTCCCCGAGCCGGGTGATCCGGGGAGCGTCCGGCTCCTCCGGGAAACGCCGGTCCCGCATGGTGCGGAACTTGAGGATCTCGAACTCCTTGCCGTGCAGCCCCGTCCGGGTCTGCCGGAAGAGCACCGGTCCGCCCATGGTGCAGCGGATCAGCAGGGCGATCACCAGGCCGAGCGGAATTGCGACGATCCCGGCCAGGGCGGTGATCGCGAGGTCCCCCCCTCGCTTCATGACGGTCCTTCCCCCTGATGCGGTGGTGTGGTCGTGGGCGGGCTCAGCCGACCGTCCAGGGCAGTCCCTTGGCGCGGGCGACGGCCGCGTAGGTGGCCAGCGAGACGGCGGCGACCGCGCGCTGGTCGAACTGCGCCGTGGCGCGGCGGCGGGCCGCGGCGCCGAGGCGCTCGCGCAGGCCGGGCTCGGTGAGGAGCCGGTCCAGCGCGCCGGTGAGGGCCCGGGCGTCGCCGGGCGGGGCGAGGAGCAGGTGCTCGTCGTGGGTGCCGATCTCGCGGCAGCCCCGGATGTCGCTGAGCACCATCGGCAGGCCGCCGGCGGCGGCCTCCATGGCGGAGCGGGAGAACCCCTCCCGGTAGGAGGGGAGCACGAAGACGTCGAGGGCCGCGTAGACGGCGGGCATGTCGCCGCGCGGGCCGAGGAAGTCGACGCCGGACTCGGCGCCGTGGGCGTCCGGCTTGTCCGGGTCGTCGGGGCCGATCCACACGAACCGGGCCTTGCCGGCCAGCGCGCGGGCCGCCTCGGCGTACTCCCCGATGCCCTTCTCGGCGACCCGCCGGCCGACCCCGCCGACCAGCAGCTCGTCCGGCCCGACGCCGAGTTCGGCGCGCAGCGCGGCGCGGGTGCGGGCGCGCTCGCCCGGGTCGGTGGCGAAGCGGGTGAGGTCCACGCCGTTGCCGACCACCCGCGAGCGGCGGGCCGGGACGGCGCGGGCCAGGGTGCGGCGGTCCTCGCCGTTCTGGTAGAGCTCGGCGTGCGAGAAGCGGGCGGCGAAGGCCTCGGCGCCCAGCACGAAGGCCCGTTTGGCGAGCGGGTCGTGTGCCTGCGCCCAGAGTCCGTGGCAGGTGTTGACCACCACCGGGACGCGGGCGAGGCGGCCGAGGACCCGGCCGAGGACGCCGGTCTTCGGGTTGTGGGTGTGCAGCACGTCCGGGCGGATCCGGTTCAGGACGGCGAGCAGTTCGCGGGCGGCGGCGGCGTCGGCCCGCGGCTCCCAGGCCCGGGTGAGCGCGTGCAGCGGCTCGTGGCGCACCCCGATCGCCTCCAGCCGGGGGACGTACGGGCCGGGCGCGCTGATCCCGTACGTCTCGAAGCCGGCCTCCAGGTCGACCTTCAGCTCGGTGGCGAGCAGCAGGTGCAGGCTCATGTCGACGGTGGTGAGGTGGGCGACCCGCAGCGGGCGGCCGCCGGGGCCGCGCAGCCGCGCCGGTATCCGGCTGTCAGGCACGGGCGCCCACCGCCTTCGCGGTGGCGACGATCCCGGCGTAGGCGCGTTCGGGGATCAGCCGGCCGTGCAGCTTGGCGCGGAAGAAGTCGATCGGGTCGGTGCGGCGGACCGGCACCCGGCGCAGCCGGACCGGGTCCACGCCGGGGGTGTTGCGGCCGACCTCGCCGGTCGCGGCGGTCCGGAAGCGGGCCCGCAGGGCCGGCTCCATGTGCGGGACCGGCACGCCCCAGGTGTAGGCGTAGTGCCGGGGGCGGACGCCCAGGTGCTCCTCGACGTCGTCGTTGCAGGCGTCGAGCTCGGCGGTGGAGAGCAGCTCGGGCCGGGCGTGGGTGCGGGTGTGGTTGGCGACCGTGCACAGGCCGGAGGCGGTCATCTCGCGCAGCTGCGCCCAGCTGAGCGCCGGGGCGCCGGCCGCCTTGGCGGTCGAGCCCTCCCAGCGCATCTCGCCGCCGACGTGGCCGCTGGCCAGGTAGACGGTGAAGGGCAGGCCGCGCTCGCGCAGCAGCGGCCAGGCGTTGTCGTAGACGTCCGCGAAGCCGTCGTCGAAGGTGAGGACGACGCCCGGGGTGCGGCGCCCGGCCCCGATCCGGTCGGCGGCCTCGTCCAGGGAGACCACCCGCCCGGGCGGCAGCGCGGCGAGCAGGTCGGCCTGGGCGGCGAAGTCGGCGGCGGACACGTCCAGCTCGTCCGGGCTCCTCCCTCCCACCCGGTGGTAGATCAGGACGGTGGCGCCCTCGCCGGGGCTGGTCCCGACCCGGCGGGCCAGCTGGCGTTTCACCCGGGTCCGGATCCCCCCGCCGGGCGGGGCCGTTCCGGGCACGGCGGTGCCGCTCATCGTTCCCCCCTCTGCGGCGCCCTCCCCGGCACCGTCAAGTGGCCTCGCATCCGGCGCGGTTGGCGCCCCGGACGAACATCACAGTAGGGGGAACTGTGGGGCTGGTGCCCCGGAATTGTGAAAGAAGCGAGAAGGAGTTGGCAGATGGGCTGAAAACCGGCCGATCTGACCGGTTGGACTCGATCGGGTGATCGACGTTTGAGCGGCTCCGCTCGTATCCGTCCGTTTCCGTGCGTGGTCCGCCGGTGGCTCGCGGTGCGCGCTCAGGCGGCCGCGCGGCGGCGGCGGAACAGCGCGAAGCCGATCCGGCCGAGCAGCAGCACGCCGGCCGCGAGGCAGCCCGCCACCGCCATCGCCCAGGCCGGACCGTCACTGTCCGGAACCACGACCGCCACCACGATGCCCAGCGCGAGGCAGGCCAGGCCCACCAGCGCGAGCGGCACCTGATGGGTGACCAGCGGGCCCCCGTGACAGTACCGGGCCATCCGGGTCGCGCCGTGCGGGTGGAGGTGATCACGTTCCGCATCTGCCATGAGCCCAAGGTACCCCCGCACAGCCGCACGGGCAGCATGCGGGACGCGATCGGGCGGACACGTTCCGTGACGGACGGGACGGGAGCGGCCGGAGGTCGGCAGGGTGTCGCGGAGCCGTTCCGGGCCCGTTCCGAGCTCGTCCCGGAATCGTTCCCGATCTGCGAAAAAACCTTGCCGGTCCGGTACAACCATCAACGGGGCGTAGCTGTCTCCATTACATTGAGCGATCCAGGAGCCGTCCGCGGTGCGGGTTGGGAGTCCCCGCCGCGGACCGGACATACCCAGGGGGCGGAGCCGCCGTGCCCTGGAGTCGGAGGCCGGGCTCCGTCCTCCGGCGGTACCGCCACGCCGCATCGGCGACCGAGGGGGAACCGTGCCGCAGTCCCATTCCACGACATCGACCTCCAGCCCCACGGCCCGGACCAGGGCCGTGGTGACCGCCCTGTCGGACCTGCGGCCCCCGCCGACCACCGCCGCGCCGCCCGGGCCCGGCACCGTGACGACCGACGGGCAGCCGATCGTCACCCCGACCACCGCCCTTCCGCCCGCCGCCCTCGCGCCGGGCGGCCGGGCGCTGCGGTCCGCCGGCACCCACACCTGCTCCGGGCCCGTCCGCCTGCCCGCCGAGCCCGAGCCGGCCGGCCACCCGGGCGGCCACGCCGCCGACGCGCGCGGTGAGTGGCTGCGGTTCGCCCCCGTCCAACCGCTCTTCCGAGCCCGCGCGGCGCAGCGGCTCGCCGTGCTCGCCTACCACGGGGTGACCGACCCGTGCTCCTTCGGCGCCCAGCTGGACCGGCTGCGAAGACTCGCGACCCCCGTCTCACTGGCCGCCGTGCAGCAGGCCGTCACCGAACGGCGCCCGCTGCCCACCCGCAGCGTGCTGGTGACCTTCGACGACGCCGACCGCAGCGTCCTCACCCACGCGCTGCCCGCGCTGATCGAACGCGGCATCCCGGCCGCCGCCTTCGTCATCTCCGAGCTGATCGGCACCGAGAAGCCGTTCTGGTGGCACGAGGCCGACTTCCTCGCCCGGCACGGCGGGCGCGCCCGCTCCCTCGACTGCGGGCACCCCTCGCAGCTGCTCCGCCGACTCAAGGCGATGCCCGACCCGGACCGCCGGCGCAGCCTCCACGAACTGCGGGTCAGCGCCGACCGGCGCCCGCCCGGCCAGGCCCAGCTCACCCCCGCCGACCTGGTCGCCCTGCGCGAGGGCGGCGTCGCCATCGGCAACCACACCCAGGGGCACCCGTGCCTGGGCCGCTGCGACGACGCCACCGTCCGGGCGGAGATCACCGGCGCCCACGAAGCCCTCACCCGCTGGCTCGGCGAGCCCCCCATCGCCTTCGCCTACCCCGACGGCGGCCACGACGTCCGGGCCGAAACCGTCCTGCAGGAGCTGGGCTACCGGCTCGGATTCCTCTCCGACCACCGCCTCGGCCCCCGGCTCCCCTCCCACCCTCTCCAGATCAGCCGGCTCCAGGTGGACTCCACGACCAGCACCCGGCGCTTCGACACCATCCTCTCCGGGCTGGAACCCGCCTACCGCCGCTGGCGCGGCCAGGCCGCCTGACCCTCCCCTCCCCCGCGCAGGAAGTCGCCCCACCGGCTTCCTGCGCACACCCACGACCGGACGCCGACCCCGTCGACTTCCCGCGCCGCCACGCCGCTGTCCTGCCGCCGGGCGGCCCGGACAGGCCGCACACGCGCGCATCGGCGCCGTTCGGCGAGCCGCCGGGACCGGGGGCGGCTCCCCGGGGATCCGGGCGGCCGGGGCCGACGGGAACCGCGGCTCCCTCCCCTCCGGCCCGGCCGAGGTCGACGCGGCCGTCGGACGCGGCCCGCGCCCCCGCCGGTCACGGCGCGGGGCACCCCTGACGGGTGGGACCGGCCAGGCCGGCGGAGGAACCGCAGGGACCGGCGGCGGGCCCACACGAAGGCCGGACCTCCTCCACCTACCCGACGAACCCGGACAGGGCCGCGCCAACAGGGAACCGGCCGCCACCCAGCACGACGGACGACAGCAGCGACATCGCGTTGTCCACCCACTGCGCCCCATCGGCCAGGGACCCGCGGCGGGCCCGGGTGGTCAGGGGGTGGGGGCCGTGAAGGGGAGGGCCTGGGGGTAGCCGAGGGCGGCGGGAGGGAGGGTGGCGGGGGCGCCGGCGTGGAGGACGGTGAGGGTGCCGGTGCCCTCGCGGGTGGGGTCGAGGACGCGGCGCAGGGCCTGGGCGGCGACCGGGTCGGCGGAGCCGTGCAGGGTCAGCGAGGGCAGGGCGCTCGGGGCGACGGCCGCGCGGATGCGGTCCGCGACCAGTTCGTAGTGGGTGCAGCCGAGGACGACGGCCGCCGTGCCGGCCGGGGTGCGGGCGGCCGCGGCGGCGACGGCCGCCTCGATGGCCGCGTCGTCGCCGTGCTCGACGGCGTCGGCGAGCCCCGGGCAGGCGACCTCGGTGACCGCGGCCGCCCCGGCGAAGTCGCGGATCAGCCCGCGCTGGTAGGCGCTGCCGGTGGTGGCGGGCGTGGCCCAGATGGCGACCGGGCCGCCGAGGGCGGCGGCCGGCTTGATCGCCGGGACGGTGCCGATGACCGGCACCGCGGGCTCCAGTTCGGCGCGCAGGGCGGCGAGCGCGTGGACCGAGGCGGTGTTGCAGGCGACGATCAGCGCGTCCGGCCGGTGCGCGGCGGCGGCCCGGGCGCAGCCGAGGGCGAGCTCGGTGACCTCCTCGGGCGTGCGGGGGCCCCAGGGCATCGAGGCGGGGTTGGAGGAGAGCACCAGATCGACGTCCGGACGCAGCGCCCGGAGTGCGGCGGCGGCGGCCAGCAGGCCGATTCCCGAGTCCATCAGTGCGATCTTCACGGGTCAAGACTTTAGTCGATGGCCCCCGCCGGACCTCCGGTGCGGCAGACTGCCCGGGTGACCGTCCTGCTGTGGATCGCCGCGCTCTCCCTGCTGGTCTGGCTCTGGCTGGCGGGCTGCCACGGGTCGTTCTGGCGCACCGACGTCCGGCTGCCGCCGCGCCGGCCGCCGGAGCGCTGGCCGCAGGTGGCGGTGGTGGTGCCGGCCCGGGACGAGGCCGGGGTGCTGCCGGTGTCGCTGCCGAGCCTGCTGGCGCAGAAGTACCCGGGGCGGGCCCGGGTGGTGCTGGTGGACGACCACAGTTCGGACGGGACGGGTGCGCTGGCGCGCTCGCTCGCCGCCCCCGACGGCCTGGAGCTGACCGTGGCCACCCCTCCCCCGCTGCCGGAGGGGTGGACGGGCAAGCTGTGGGCGGTGCGGCACGGGGTGGAGCTGGCCGGGCCGGACGCCGAGTACCTGCTGCTGACCGACGCGGACATCGCGCACGGGCCGGACTCGCTGGCCGATCTGGTGGCCGCGGCGGAGGGCGAGCGGCTGGACCTGGTGTCGCAGATGGCCCGGCTGCGGGTGGAGACGGGCTGGGAGCGGCTGATCGTGCCGGCCTTCGTGTACTTCTTCGCCCAGCTGTACCCCTTCCGGTGGAGCAACCGGCCCGGTGCCCGGACGGCCGCGGCGGCGGGCGGCTGCTCGCTGGTGCGGCGGGAGGCGCTGGAGCGGGCGGGCGGGGTGGCGGCGATCCGGGGCGCGGTGATCGACGACGTGTCGCTGGCCCGGGCGGTGAAGGCCGCCGGGGGCCGGACCTGGTTGGGGCTGGCGGAGCAGGTGGACAGCGTGCGGCCGTATCCGCGCCTCGCCCAGCTGTGGCGGATGGTGTCGCGCAGCGCGTACGCCCAGTTGCGGCACTCGCCGGTGCTGCTGCTGGGGACGGTGCTGGGGCTGGCGCTGGTCTACCTGGTGCCGCCGGTGGCGACGGTGGCGGGGCTGGTGGCGGGCGCCCTGCCGGTGGCGGCGGCGGGCGCGGCGGCCTGGGCGCTGATGGCGGGGACCTTCGTGCCGATGCTGCGCTACTACGGCCGCCCGCCGGCGGAGGCGCTGCTGCTGCCGTTCACGGCCTCGCTCTACCTCCTGATGACGGTCGACTCGGCGGTGCAGCACTGGCGGGGCAGGGGCGCCGCGTGGAAAGGCCGGACGTACTGAACCGGGGTGGGCCACACTGGTCGGATGGACGGTCCGACGGTCTCCCGGCTCGCGCACGCCCGTCATCCGATCGCCGCGCCGCTCTCCGACGGGTCGGTGGCGGCACTCCTGGCGCGGGCGCTCGCGCCGGACGAGGAGGGGCGGGCGCTGGACCTGGGGTGCGGCCGGGCGGCCTGGCTGCTGCGGGCGCTGGCCGCGCGGCCGCGCTGGCGGGCGGTCGGGGTGGACCTGGACGCGGCGGCGCTGGCCCTGGCCCGGGAGTCGGCGGAGGCGCTCGGGGTGCAGCGGCGGATCGGGCTGCACCACCTGGACGCCCGGGAGTTCACCGACCGCCGGCCCTTCGAGCTGGTCCTGAACGTCGGCGCGACGGACGTCTTCGGCGGCCTGCTGCCGGCGCTGGCCGCGGCCCGGGAGCACCTGGCGCCCGGTGGCCGGGTGCTGGTGGGCGAGGGGTTCTGGGAGTGCGAGCCCTCGGCGGCGGCGCTGGCCGCGCTCGGTGCCGCGCGCGAGGACCGCGCGGACCTGGCGACCACCCTGGACCGGGTGGCGGCGGACGGCTGGACGCCGGTGTCCGCCCATGTGAGCAGCCGATCGGAGTGGGACGCCTACGAGTTCGCCCGGACCGGCACGCTGGCCGCGTGGGCACTGGACCACCCCGACCACCCGGACGCCGCGGACGCCCTGGCGGCGGCCGACCTGCACCGCGCCGAATGGCTGCACGGCTACCGGGGGACGCTCGGCTTCGTCACGCTGGTGCTGCGCCGGGACTGAGCCGGGACCGAGCCGCGCGCGGCCGTTCCCGGAGCCGGACGAGGAGGTCGCGGCGCGGGCGCATACGGCAGCGCCCTCGGCGCCGGGTCGGTTGGCGATGAGCGCGCGGGCCCGGTCGGAGGGCACGCGCGTACCGGTGGGAGGAGGAGCTGTTCCGGCGTCACCGCCGCAGCAGCCGCAGCGCGGCCGGCTTGGTGAACTCGTACCGGGTCATCTGCTCCAGGTCCTTCAGCCAGCCCACCGTGCGGCCCGGCCGGGCCAGCACCCGGGCGTAGAGGTCCTCGAAGGCGCTGGTGACGCTCTCCAGCGAGAACCGGCCGACCACCCACTGCCGCCCCCAGGCGCCCAGCTCGGCGCGGCGCTCCGGGTCGTCGAGCAGCCCGCGCAGCTGGGCGGCCAGCGCCTCGGGGGCGCGCGAGCCGTCGCCGAAGCCGTACATGCAGCGCGAGGCGTGCGGCTCGACCAGCGGGCCGGGCTCGTGAACGGCGGTGTACCCGGCCGCGCCGTGCACCACCACCGGCTTGCCGAAGGCGAGGCCGCGCAGCGCCGAACCGCCCATGCCGAGGACGACGTCGGCCGCCTGGTAGGCCGGGCGCGGGTCGGCCAGCTGGCCGGGGACCAGCACCGCCCGGCGGCCGAGGTCGGCGTTGACGGCGGCCGCGCGGGCGCGCAGCGGCTCCAGGCTGGGGCCGGCGCCGACGATCACCAGCCGCACCCGCGGCTCGTCCAGCTGCCGGACGGCGTCCACGGTCAGCTCCGCGCCGGCGTCCTTCTCCAGCGCGGGCACCAGCCGGGTGACGATGACCAGCAGCAACTCGTCGTCCCCGATGCCGTGTTCGCGGCGGAAGGCCGGGCCGTCGGCCAGTCCGGGGGCGTCGGTGGCGGTGTTCACCGGCGGTTCGATGAGGCTGACGTCCCGGTGGCCGAAGGCCCGGCCGTCGCCCATCAGCGCGCCCAGGCCGAGCACCAGCGGCTGGTGCCGGGGCAGGCCGCGCAGCATCCGGATGCCGTAGAAGGTGGTGACCACCGGCAGCCGGCCGTACCGCCCGGGCCCGAAGTAGGAGTTGCGGGCCGCCCGGACCTCCCAGGCGTGCAGCAGCTGGCTGCCGTGCTCGGCGGCCAGCCGGCCCAGCCGGCGGCGGACGTCGGCGTGCGGGGTGTCGGGGCCGCCCGCCACCACCACGTCCAGGCCGTGCCCGGCGGCGACATCGACCAGCGGCGCCGGGCCGGCCACCCCCTGGGCGAACAGGACCGGGTCGTGGCCGCGGTCGCGCAGGGTGCGGGCGATGTCGACCGCGTTGAGCTGGGCGCCGCCGAGGGCCAGGTTGTTGAGATGGACGAGCACCCGGACCGGTCGCACGCCTCACTCCTCCCAGTGGTGCGGGACGAACACCGGCGCGGCCAGCACGACGGCGCGCGGCGGGGAGTCCAGCATCGGCCCGAACACGTCGAACTGGCCGGCCGAGTGCCAGCTCATCAGCGTGCCGCCGTCGGTCCTGCCGATGCTGTAGACGCCGGTCCAGAGGGTGTAGCGGCCGCGCGGCAGCGGCAGCCGGGGGATCACACAGGTCACCCGGCGGTCCTCACCGGTCAGCCGGATCTCGTGGCTGATCTGGAAGATCGGGCTGGAGGTGCCCTCGCTGACGCCCAGGTGCAGGGTCGCGTCGCCCCGGTAGTCGCCGCCCAGGGTGAGCTCGACGGTCATCGGCTCGTCGGTGGTGAGGCTCTCCCGCTCCTCGCCGCGCACCTCGTGCTTGAGCAGCTGGATCGGCTCACCGGTGCGGCCGCCGGCCTCGGACTGCGCCTCGATGGAGTCGCGGTACCCGGCCATCGCCTCCTTGATCCCGGCGTCCACCCGGACCGAGCCCTGCTCCAGCCAGATGCCGCGCCGGCAGATGGACTCCACCGCGGGCAGGTCGTGCGAGACGAAGACGATGGTGGTGCCCTGCTCGGCGACCTCGCGCATGCGGTCCAGGCAGCGCTGCTGGAACACCGCGTCGCCGACCGCCAGCACCTCGTCCACCAGCAGGACGTGCGGCTCCAGGTAGGCGGCGACCGCGAAGCCGAGGCGCATCTGCATGCCCGAGGAGTAGAACTTCACCTGCCGGTCGATGGCCCCGCCGAGCCGGGCGAACTCGACGATGTCGTCGAAGCGGGTGGCCACCTCGCGCCGCCGCAGGCCGAGCAGCGCGCCGAACAGGTAGATGTTCTCCCGGCCGGTCAGGTCGGGGTGGATGCCGGCCCGGATCTCGATCAGCGCGCCGATCCGGCCGCGCACGTCGATCACCCCGCCGTAGGGGTACATCACCCGGGTCAGCATCTTGAGCAGGGTGGACTTGCCCGAGCCGTTGGAGCCGATGAGGCCGACCGACTCGCCGGGCTCGATGTGCATCGAGATGTCGCGCAGCGCCCAGCGCCAGTCCTCGCCCTTCTCGCCGCGCAGCCGGCGGGCCATCGACTCGACCTTGTCCCGCAGCAGCATCCGCTGCTGGTCGGCCTTGAAGCGCTTCCACACCTGGTCGGTGCGGATGGTCCCCAGCGGGAGGGTCTGGCTAGGCGACATCGGCGATCCCCGTCTCCAGCTTCTTGAACAGCAGGTAGCCGCCGACCAGGAACACCACCGAGGAGACCGCGGCGATCGTGGTGAGCGCGGCGTCGGGCGCCCGGCCGTACAGCAGCGCGTTGCGGTAGCCCTCGATCACCGCGCCGAGCGGGTTGAGGCCGACGTACACCTCCTGGAGGCGCTCCGGGATCTGGGCCAGCGGGTAGGCGACGGGGGTGGCGAAGACGCCCATCTGGGTGATGATCGGCAGCAGGTGGCGCACGTCGCGCAGGTACACCACGGCCACCGACAGGACCAGGGCGATGCCGTAGGTGAAGGCGAACTGGATGCCCAGCAGCGGGACCACCCACAGGAAGGTCGCCGCGGGGGCGGTCCAGAAGACCAGGAAGAGCAGGCCCAGCACCGCGGTGCCGATCAGCATGTCGACGGTGGCGACCAGCATGGTGGCGAGCGGGAAGACCTCGCGCGGGCAGTACACCTTGTTGAGCAGGCTGAGGTTGTTGGCCAGGCTCAGCGCGCCCTGGTTCATGGTGTTGCTGAAGAACTGCCAGACGATCAGGCCGACGTAGGCGAACAGCGGGTACGCGGCGCCGTCGGTGTCGACGTGCACGGCGCGGCGGAACACCAGGGTGAAGATGGCGCACAGCGCGAGCGGGGTGAGCACCGCCCAGGCGAAGCCGAGCACGGCCTGCTTGTAGCGGGCGCGCAGGTCGCGTTCGGCGAGCGCGCGGACGAGTTCACGGGCGCCCCACAGCTCGCGGGCCACCCGGGCCGGGCGGAGCCGGCGTTTGAAGACGAGTTCGGGCGGCGGCCCGTCGGTGCCCGGCGGGCGCCGCCCCGGGGCCTGCGTTGTCTGGCTGTCGCGCTCGTCGACGAGCTGCGCGCGTTGTCCCCCCACGGACACCTGCCCTCTCCGGTACCGGCGGTATCGAGAAGTGGGCCCGTCACAGCGGCTCTTGACACCGTCGGCGGCGCGGCCCGGGCCCACTCTGGCACAGAGTGTGGCCGCCGGGGGTCGGTTCGGTGAAGGTGATCGGATCGCGATGGGGTGCGCGGCCGAAAAGGGGCGGGCCGGCCGGGGTGCGGCCGACCCGCCGGGGCGGTCGGATGGGGTGGGGAGGGGCCGATCGGGGTGGGGAGGCGTCAGTGCAGCAGCGTGTGCGCCGGGTGGCGCTGCTGGTCCTGGGCGACGAGGTGGTCCATCGCCTCGGGCATCGCCTCGACGCCGCCGGCGTTGGTCGGCGAGGTGCGGTACTCGCCCTGGACGACCACGGTGGGCAGCTCGTTGATGCCGTAGCGGACGAACAGCTCGGCGGCCTCGTCGACCGACCGGCCCACCTCCTCCGAGCGGTAGGCCTCGCGGAAGCGGTCCTGGTCGACGCCCTGGCTCTGCGCCCAGGCGGCGGCGGTGTCCTCGGTGATGAGGTCCTGCTCGTTGGTGTGCACCGCCCGGAAGGCCTCGGTCTGCAGGCGGTCGACCAGGCCCAGGCGCTCCAGCGTGTAGTACAGCCGGGCGTGGCCGCGCTGCGCGGTCTCCTCGCGGCTGCCCTGCCAGATGGCCGGGACGCGGCGCAGGTCGACATCGTCGCGGTGCCGCTCGGTCCAGGCCTGGAGCGGCTGCTCCAGGGCCTGCGAGTGCCCGCAGTCGTACCAGAAGAACTCCAGCGCCTCGGTGCGGGCGCTCTCGCGCACCGGCTGGATGGTGTCGAGGCGGGAGAACGGGATGCCCTCGCGGGGCGGCTGGTGGTGGCTGGCGGCGGCGGCCTGGAGGGGGGACGCGGCGATCCCGGTGGCGACGGCCAGCAGCAGGGTGGTTCGAAGGATCGACTTCACACCGGGGAGTGTGACGCGCGACGGAACGTCGGCGGCCAGTCGTCCCGGTGCGTCGGGCCGGGATTCGCCTGAACGGCGCACCCGGCCCGGCGCACCGGGACGCGTCAGCCGCGTCCGCCCGGTCCGCCGCGGCCGCAGACCTCGCTGAACAGCCGCTGCCAGGCGTCGGCCACCAGGTCGAGCTCGCAGTGGGCCAGCGCGTGGGCGCGGGCGGCGGCGCCGAGTCCGGTGCGGTCGCCGGCCAGCACCTTGGCCAGCGCCTCGGCGAGGACGAGCGGGTCGCCGGGGGCGACCAGCGCGCCGGTGGTGCCGTCCCGGACCACCGAGCCGACCCAGCCGACGTCGGTGGCGACGGCCGGCAGGCCGGCCAGCGCGGCCTCGATCAGCACCCCGGGCACTCCCTCGCTGTCGCTGCTGAGCAGGACGGCGTCGACGGCCCGGTAGAGCGGGGCCGGGTCGGCGAGGGTGCCCAGGAAGTGGGCCCGGGCGGCGGCCGGATGTCGCTCCAGGGCGGTGCGCAGCGGGCCGTCCCCGGCGACGGCGAGCCGCACGTCGGGGAGCCGGTCGAGGGCGTCGAGGGCGAGGTCCAGGCGCTTCTCCCGGGAGATCGCGCCGACCCAGGCGACCACCAGGCCGTCCGGCGGCAGGCCCAGCTGCTGGCGGGCGGCACGCCGGTCGGCCTCGCCGGCGGCGGGCGGGTAGCGGTCGGCGGAGCGGGCGTTGGGGATGGTGCGGACCTTGGCGGCGGGCAGCCGGAAGCGTTCGACGAGCAGGTCGCGGGCCTCGTCGGCGAGGGCGGTGACGGCGGCGGCGCGGTGCAGCAGGGCGCCGGTGCGCAGCCGGCGGACCGGGCCGGGCGTCCAGTGCCGGGGGTCGCCGATGGAGACGTAGACGAACGGGGTGCGGGTGCCGGCGAGGGCGAGGGCGCAGGCGGGGAGGGTCGAGGATCCGTGGGCGACCACGAGGTCGGCGGTGCGGGCGGCGGTGCGCAGGGCGCCGAGGGTGCGCGGGTGGAGGCGGCCGGGGCCGAGGACGGTGGTGGAGCGGGTGTCGGGGGCGTCCGGGTGGGCGTCCGGGTGCGGGGCGAGCGCGCGCAGGGCCGAGGCCTGGCCCCGGCGGCGCAGTTCGCGGTGGAGGTCGCGGGCGAGGCCCTGCGCGCCGCGGCGGCGCGGATCGGTGATGAGGTGCAGGATGCGGGGGCGGGTTCCGGCCGTCCTGACCGGTGTCGCTTCAGGCATGGGACAGACCTTGGCACAGCCTCCGGCCTGGGACGACCCCTTCGCGCAACCCGGCGGTGGTCCGTACGCCAGCGCGGGTACTCCCGGAAGGCGCCGGGCGGGCGCCGTCGTACGCCCCTCGGAGGGCCCGTGCGCCCTGTTCCGCGCTGTCGTCCGCCCCCTGACGATTCGCCACCGGCCGTTCGGCACCGTTCCCGGTGTGACCGAATCGCTGGCGGGTGCCGGTCGCGACCTGCGATGCTGAGCGGCAGTCAGGGCGCCGTCCCGGCACGGGAGACCGGGCGCGCCCAGGAGGGCGGGGGTTGGCCTGTGCATGTGCTCTATGTGATCGACAGCGTGAGCCGGGTCGGCGGGGCCGAGCAGGGCCTGGTGGCGATGGCCCCCCAACTGGTGCGGGCCGGGGTGAAGCTCGACGTCGCGTACCTCAAGGACTCCCCCGGCGGCTTCCAGCCGGAGCTCACCGCGGCCGGGGCCGACGTGTTCGGGGTCGGCCGGCCCACCCGGGGGCGCACGGTCGCCGCCCTGCACCGGCTGGTCCGCGAGCGCCGCCCGGACCTGGTGCACACCACCCTGTACGAGTCGGACGTGCTCGGCCGGGCCGCCGCGCTGGCCGCCCGCACCCCGGTGGTGACCAGCCTGGTCAACGCGTCGTACGGGCCGGAGCACCGCAACGCGCGCGGGCTGAGCCCGTGGAAGGTGCGGGCCGCGCAGACGGTGGACGCGGCGACCGCGCAGGGCACCCGGCGCTTCCACGCGCTGACCCGCTACGTGGCCGGCGCGATGGCGCACCGGCTGCGGGTGCCGTCCCAGCGGATCGACGTGGTGCCGCGCGGGCGCGACCCGGAGCGCCTCGGCACGGTGACGCCCGACCGGCGGGCCGCCGTGCGCACCGCGCTGGAACTGCCGCCGGACGTCCCGGTGGTGCTGGCGGCGGCCCGGCAGCAGTACCAGAAGGGCCTGGACGTGCTGCTGGAGGCCTGGCCGCAGGTGCTGCGCGCGGAGCCGGAGGCGGTGCTGCTGCTGGCCGGCAGCGAGGGCGGCGAGAGCGAGCGGCTGCGGGCGCTGGCCGCGGCGACCGCCGGGGTGCGCTTCCTCGGGCCGCGGGACGACGTGTTCGACCTGATGGCGGCCTCCGACGCGTTCGCCGTGCCGTCCCGCTGGGAGGGGCTGGGCAGCGCGGCGATGGAGGCGATGGGCGTCGGGGTGCCGCTGGTCGCCGCCGACGTGCCGGCACTGCGCGAGACGGTGGGCTCGGAGGACTACGCCCGGCTGGTGCCGCCGGAGCGGCCGGCCGCGCTGGCGGCGGCGCTGACCGACACCCTGCAGGACCGGGCTTCGGCGCGGGTGCGGACCAAGGCGGCCCGGGCGCGCTTCCTCACCTCGTTCACGCTGCACCAGGTGTCGGCCCAGATGGTGGAGTTCTACGAGCGCTCGCTGCGGCTGCGGACCGTCTGAGCGCGCCCGCCGGCCCGCCGGGACCGGGCGCCCTGTCCGGATCCGGGCGCTCCGGGCCCGGCCGCCGGGGATCTCCCGGACGAGTATCGCCAAAGCGGTTGCGCCGCACGTCGGGGCTCGGGAAGCATCGCAGGGGGACCGGCGGGGGCGGCGGTCGGCAGGCACCGAACGCGGTGCACCGCCGGAGCCGGGCCGGGCCGTGGGGAGCGCGTCGTCGAGACGTCGGCCGCGAGTCGTCAGGGGGGCGGGTTGCGACACCAGCCGAGGGATTCCACCGTGCCCGCGAGGGCCATGCGGTCGTGCCCGGGGGCGTGACCCAGCGGTACCCGTACCCGCCGTGCTCCCGCCGGGGGCGTGCCGGGCGCTGACAGCACCACCGCACCACGAACGCGAGGGGATCCAACCGGTGGAACCGGCAAACCACTTCACCGTCCTGCGGCGCTACTGGCGGCTGCTCGTCGGCTGCACGCTCGCCGCGCTGGTCGTCGGCTGGCTGCTGACCCCGACCGGCGACACGGTGGACAACGCCAAATGGAAGTGCAAGGTCGCGATCACCCCGGTCGCGGGCGCGGGCGACACCGTCCGCGCCGACCAGGTGCTCTCCTACGCGCAGGGCGCGGACGTCGCCGCGGCCACGGCCAAGGCCGTCGGCATCGCCGACGCCTCCGAGGTGATCGCCCGCCGGACCGTCACCGCGGACAGCCCGCAGATGCTGACCATCGCCACCACCGGCCCGACCAAGCAGTCCTGCTCCGACCTGGCCACCGCCTACTCGGCGGCGATCATCAAGGGCTACAGCGACGAGTCGGCCCGCAGCGCCGCCGAGACGATCAAGAAGCTGCAGGCTCAGGCGGACACCCAGCAGCAGCAACTGAACGAGATCCAGGCCCAGTTCAACCGCTCCTCGGCCGCCGACCAGCCCAAGCTGCAGCCCAAGCTGACCGCCGCCGCCACCTCGCTGACCACCACCCTCACCACGATCAGCAAGCTGGCCAACAGCGCCCAGACCGACGCCATCCAGCAGTGGGGCAGCATCGACGCCCGGCAGGGCACCAGCAACCTGCTCTCCTCCCCCAGCCGCAGCGTGCGGCTCGTCCTCGCGGTGGTGCTCGGCCTGGCGCTCGGCGTGGTCGCGGCACTGATGCTCAGCCGGATGGACACCAAGCTGCGCAGCCGCAACGCCGTCGAGGAGGCGTTCAACCTGCCGGTGATCGGCGAGGTGCCGCACCTGTCGCGCCGGCAGCGCCGGGTGCGCGAACCGCTGGTGCGCGGCCGGCCGTCCGACCCGGCCGCCGAGGCGTACCGCTCGCTGCGCTCGACCCTGCTGCTGACCGGCCCGGACACGCTGGCCCGCCCGGCCGGCGGCGAGGACCGGGACCCGGCGCGGACCGCCTCGCGCCGGCTCGCCGAGCCCGCGCCGGTGGTCCTGGTCGCCTCCGGCGGCAGCCGCGACGGCCGGACCATCACCATCGCCAACCTGGCCGCGGCGCTCGCCGAGACCGGCCGCGAGGTGCTCGTACTGGACTGCGACTTCCGCCACCCGCAGCTGCACACCCACCTCGGCGTCGGCGACGGGCCGGGCATGGCCGAACTGCTCAGCGGCGAACGGCTCGGCGAGCTGGACGACCTGGTGCGGCCGACCAACGTCGACGGCGTCTCGCTGATCACCGGCGGCAACACCACCGCCTACCCGGCGGCGCTGGTGCTGCGGGCCGGCGAGGTGCTGCGCCGGGCCCGGCGGCACGCGGACGTCATCCTGGTCGACACCTCGCCGCTGCTGCACGCCAACGACGCCTACGACCTGGTGCAGCACGCGGACGCGGTCCTGGTGACGGTGCGCAGCGGAAACGTCACGCCGGAACAGGCCGACCGGGTGGCCGAGCTGCTCTCCCGCACCGGGGTCCCGGTGGCCGGGGTGGCGCTGCTCGGCACCTACGGGCCGTCCGGCGGCCGGCGGCGCGCCCCGGCGGGCGGCTCCGGGGCGTCCGGGCCGGCCGGCCGGGGCGGGGCGCAGAGCGCCGCACCGCCGCGCCAGACCGGGCCGGCGGGGTCCGCCGCCGACCGGGGGTCCGAGCGGCCGGGCGAACTCGGCGGCGGACGGACCACGCCCAGTTGGGCGCGGCGCCCCGCCGAGGCGGAGGGCGGCGGCAACGGCCACCGGCCGGCCGGTGCGACCGGTGCGACCGACGACGGCCAGGGCGAGCCGGCCCTGCTGCGCGAGGCGGAGGAGCGGTGAACGGGCCCCTGACCGGAGCGGCGGACGGCACCGCGGACGCGCCCACCCGGGTGCTCTGGCTGGCCAAGGGCCTCGGCCGCGGCGGCGCCGAACAACTGCTCCTCAACTGCGCCCGCCACGCGGACCGTTCGCGCTACCGCATCGAGGTCGCCTACGTCCTGCCGTGGAAGGACGCGCTCGCGCCCGCGCTCACCGAGGCCGGGGTGGCGGTGCACTGCCTGGGCGGCGCGCCGGGCACCCCGGGCCGGGCCGATCCGCGCTGGCCGCTGCGGCTGCGCGCGCTGCTGGCCGCGCGCCGGTACGGCCTGGTGCACACCCACATGCCCGTCCCGGCGGCCGCCACCCGGCTGCTCGCCCCCACCCTCGCGGGGGGCGCGCCGCGGCTGGTGCACACCGAGCACAACGTCTGGGAGCGCTACCGCACGGCCACCCGCTGGGCGAACGCGCTGACGTACCGGCGCAACGACGCGGTGATCGCCGTCTCGCACGCCGTCGCCCGGAGCATCCCGCCCGGCCGGCGCCGCCCCGGCGAGTGGGTGACCGTGGTGCACCACGGCCCGGACCTGGCCGGCGCCCCCGAGGGGCCCGCCGCCCGGGCCGCCGCCCGCGCCGAACTGGGCCTGCCGGAGCACGCGTTCGTGGTCGGCACGGTCGGCAACCTCACCCCCAAGAAGGACCAGGCGACCCTGCTCGCCGCGCACGCCGCGCTGCTGGGCCGCCGCCCGGACGCCCGGCTGCTGCTGGTCGGCGCCGGGCCGCTGGACGCGCGACTGCGCGCCCGGGCCGCCGAACTGGGCGTCGCGGACAGCGTCGTGTTCGCCGGCTCGCGCGCCGACGTGCCCGCGCTGCTGCCCGCCCTGGACGTGTTCACGCTGAGCTCGCGCCAGGAGGGCCTGCCGGTCGCGCTGATGGAGGCGATGACCAGCGGGCTGCCCGCCGTGGTCACCCGGGTCGGCGGCATGCCCGAGGTGCTGGACGACGGCGAGCAGGGCTTCCTCGTCCCGCCCGGCGACCCGGCGGCGCTGGCCGGCGCGTTCGACCGGCTGGCCGGGGACCCGGACCTGCGCGCCCGGCTGGCCGCCGCCGCCCGGGAGCGCGCCGAGCGCTTCGACGTGGCCGGCGCCCAACGCGCCGTCGAGGCGGTGTACGCGCGGGTCCTGCGGCACTGACCGCGCGCCCCCGGCGGCCCGCTCCGAGAACAACGACGCACCGACGTTTCCCCGTTAGCCCCCCGACCACCGATGGGAGAGCGAGTCCGGACGTGAGCGCCCTGCCCGCCCCCGCCGAGCTGACCTTCCGCCCGCTCGCCGAGACCGACCTGCCCGCCCTGCTCGACCTGCTCACCGCCACGCTGGCGGGCGGCCCCACCGGCACCCGCACCGCCGAGTTCTTCGCCTGGAAGCACCGCCGCAACCCCTTCGGCGCCAGCCCCGGCCTGGTCGCCGAGACCTCGGACGGGCGGCTCGTCGGCGTCCGGCTGTTCCTGCGCTGGCAGTGGCGGCGGGGCGGCGAGGACGGCGCCCCGGTGACCGCCGTCCGCCCGGTCGACACCGCCACCCACCCCGACTTCCAGGGCCGCGGCATCTTCCGCCGGCTCACCGTCGACCTGCTCGACGAGGTCGCCGACGAGGCCGCGCTGGTGTTCAACACCCCCAACGGCAACAGCCTGCCCGCCTATCGGAAGATGGGCTGGCAGGACCTGGGCCGGGTGCCGGTCACGGTGCGCGCCGTACGCCCGGCCGCCTTCGCCCGGGGCGTGCGCGCCGCCCTCGCCCGCCGCCCGGCCGGCCCCGCGCGCCCCGTCGACGAGGACTGCCGGCTGCCCACCGCCGCCGCCTGGCTGGCCGCCCACGCCGGCGCCGGGGACCACGGCCCGCTGGCCGAACTGCTCCGCGAACGCGCCGCCGCCGACGCCGCCGCCGACCACCGGCTGGCCGTCCACCGCACCCCGGAGTTCCTGCGCTGGCGCTACGGCGAGGCCCCCGGCCTGGACTACCGGGTGCTCACCGTCCACCGCGGCGACGAACTGACCGGTCTGGCCCTGGGCCGGCCCCGGCGGCGCGGCCCGCTCGCCGAGTTCACCCTAGCCGACGTGATCGTCCGCCCCGGCGACCGGGACAGCGCCGCCCGGCTGCTGCGCGCCGCCGCCCGGGAGAGCGGCTGCGACCACGTCGCCACCCACCTCTCCCCCGGCACCGAGGCCGCCGACGCCGCCCTGCGGACCGGCTACCTGCGCGCCCCGCGCACCGGGATGACGCTGGTCGCCCGCACGCCCACCGGCCCCGCCCCGTACACCCTGGCCGACTGGCGGTTCAACCTCGGCGACCTGGAGGTGTTCTGATGCCGGGGGTGCCCAGGGGCCCGGGTGCGCCAGGGGTGGCGACGGCGGCGCTCAGACGCGTCCCCTGGCCGTCCGCCGTCGCCGCCGCCCTGGTCACCGGCTACGTCACGCTCTTCGTGCTCGCCTCGGTGCACACCTCGTACGACACCTGGGGCGCGCTGCTGATCCTCCCGGCGCTGATGGCCGTCGGCACCCCGGTCCTCGCCCGGATCGCCGCCGCCAACCCCGAACGGGACGTCTTCCGGCTGCTGCTGCTGGCGATGACCGCCAAGCTGCTCTGCGCCTTCCCCCGCTACCTGATGGCCTTCGTGCTGTACGGCGGCGCGGCCGACGCCAAGATGTACCACCAGAAGGGCACCGAGCTCGCCGCCTACCTCGACCAGGCCGACCTGCTCGGCGGCGTCCACTACGACCTGGGCATGAAGGTGGCCGGCACCGGCTTCGTCATCATCGTCACCGGCGTGGTCTACGCGATCACCGGCCCCTCGCTGATCGGCGGCTTCCTGGTCTTCTCCTGGCTGGGCTTCTGGGGCCTGCTGCTGTTCTGGCGGGCGCTGCAGATCGCCTTCCCGGAGGCGGACACCCGCAAGTACGCCAAGCTGGTCTTCTTCCTGCCGTCCCTGCTGTTCTGGCCGTCCAGCATCGGCAAGGACGCCTGGATGATGTTCTGCCTGGGCCTGACCACCTACGGCACCGCGCGGCTGCTGGACCGCCGGTTCGGCGCCTTCGCCTGCATCGCGCTCGGCTCGCTGGGCACCGCGATGGTCCGCCCGCACGTCACCGCGCTGGCCGGGGCCGGGCTGATGGTCGCCTACGTGCTGCGCCGCCGTCCGCGGCAGGTCAGCGCGCTGGGTCCGCTGCGCACCATCCTCACCGCCGTGGTGCTGGGCGCGATGGCGGTGCTGGTGCTCCAGCAGGTCTCCACCTTCTTCGGCACCGACGGGACCGGCGGCGACGCCGTCAACCAGGTGCTCTCGGAGACCTCCCGGCGCACCAGCCAGGGCAACTCGATGATCAACGCGACCGCGCCGGAGGACGCCGCGCCGAAGTTCAGCCTCAACCCGGCGGGGCTGCCGGTCGCGGTGATCAGCGTGCTGTTCCGCCCGTTCCCGTTCGAGGCCTCCAACATCCAGAACCTGATCCAGTCGGTGGAGTGCTTCGCCCTGCTGGTGATGTTCATCCGGGCCTGGCCGCGGCTGAGCCGGCTGCCCCGGCTGTTCGTGCAGCGCTCGTACGTGGCCTTCGCCGCCGTCTACACGCTGCTGTTCTGCTGGGCCTTCTCGACCATCAACAACATGGGCATCCTGTCCCGCGAACGGGTCCAGGTGCTGCCGCTCGCCCTGGTGCTGCTGGTCGTCCCGGCCGCCGCGAGCCGCGGGACCGCCGCCGGCCGCCGGCCGCCACCGGTGTGGCGGGCCGCGCCCGGCCAGTGGGGCGCCCGGCGCCGCGCCGAGCCGCCGGAGCGGCGGGCCCGGCCGGCTCCCGCGCCGGCGCCCTCCCCGGCCCCGCCGCCCTCCGTCGCGCCATCCTCGTCAACCGTGCCACCGTCACCGTCCCAGGGGGGATCGACCGCGCCATGACCACCGACACCCTTGCCCTGCCCGCCGCCCTCGGCGGCACGCCCGCCTTCCCCGGCGGGCTGCCGCTCACCCGGGTCCAGGTGCCCGACCGCGCCGCGCTGCTGGAGCGGCTCGGCACCGTGCTCGACAGCGGACAGCTCACCAACGGCCGCACCGTCGCCGAACTGGAGGAGGCGGCGGCCGAGCTGCTGGAGGTGCCGCACGTGGTGGCGGTCTCCAACTGCACCACCGGGCTGATGCTGGTCCTCCAGGCCGCCGGCCTCGACGACCGCCGCCCGGTGGTGATGCCCGGCTTCACCTTCTCCGCCACCGCGCACGCCGCGCACTGGGCCGGCGGCACCCCGGTGTTCGCCGAGGCCCGCGAGCGGGACATCACCCTCGACCCCGAGGACGCCGCCGCCAGACTGGCCGCCGCCGACCGCCCGGCCGCCCTGATGGCCACCCACGTGTACGGCACGCCCTGCCAGGTCGAGCGGCTCCAGGAGGTCGCCGACGCCGCCGGGGTACCGCTGGTGTACGACTCGGCGCACGGCTTCGGCAGCCGCCGCAAGGGCGTGCCGATCGGCAATTTCGGCTACGCCGAGGTGTTCTCGATGAGCCCGACCAAGGTCGCGGTGGCCGGCGAGGGCGGCCTGGTCGCCACCCGCGACGCCGACCTCGCCCGCCGGCTGCGCACCGCCCGCGACTACGGCAACCCGGGCGACTACGACACGCTCTTCCCCGGCCTGAACGCGCGGATGAGCGAGCTGCACGCCGCCGTCGGCCTCAACTGGCTGGCCGGCCTGCCCGAGCGGGTGGCCCACCGGACGGCGCTGGTCGAGGAGTTCGCCGCGGTGACCGCCGGACTGCCCGGGCTGCGCCTGGCGCTGCCGGAGGAGGGCGACACCTCCACCTTCAAGGACCTCACGCTCATCCTGGACGACGCCGCCTTCGGCCTCACCGCCCGCCAACTCGCCGACGCGCTGCGGGCGGAGGGCATCGACTCGCGCCGCTACTTCCACCCGCCGGTGCAGCGCCAGCGCGCCTACGCCCACCTGGGCCAGGCCGAGTCGCTGCCGCTCACCGACCGGCTCGCCGACTCGGTGCTCACCGTGCCGCTCTGGTCGCAGATGGACGCGGCCACCGTGCGCCGGGTCGCGGAGGCCGTGGTCCGGATCCAGCCGTACGCGGAGCGTCTGCGCGCGGCCTGACCCGACCGGGCCGGTCCGCGGGCCCGTTACGCGGTTCGGGTGAACGCGGTTGGACCGCGGGCCCACCGGGTCGGCAGGATGTCCGGCCGGGGCCCGCGGTCCCGTTCCACCCTCCCCCGTACGGATATGGAGTTCCCGGTGCTCAAGGGATTCCGCAGCTTCCTGCTGCGCGGAAACGTGGTCGACCTGGCGGTCGGCATCGTGATCGGCGCGGCCTTCACGGCCGTGGTCACCGGGTTCGTGACGGCGTTCCTGACGCCGTTGATCGGCGTGGCGACGGGCGCGGTCGGCGACTTCACCCAGAAGACCTTCGACGTGGCCGGCACCCGGTTCCCGTACGGGGTCTTCGTCAACGCCCTGATCGGCTTCGTGCTGGTGGCCGCGGTGATCTACTTCATCGTGGTGGTGCCGGTCGGCAGGCTCCAGGCCAAGCTGGAGGGCGCCAAGCCGGTGCCGGCCGCCACGGCGGACTGCCCGGAGTGCCTCAGCAGGATCCCGGCCGCGGCGGTGCGCTGCTCGTTCTGCACCTCCGAGGTGGCCGGCCGGCCGGGCTTCCCGGCCCAGCGCGGCCCCGTCGAGCAGCCCGCGGGCCCGTCGACCGGGAAGCCCGCCGAGAAGGCCACCGGGAAGACCGGCGAGAAGAGCGGCGACAAGACCGAGAAGGCCGGCGACAAGACCGCCGAGCAGGCCGCCCCGGCGCACTGAGCGGGACTCGGCCACCCGGCCGCGGGCCCATATCGGCCCTGACGGGGACTTTATTCCCCAAACATTCACGAGCCCCCGCCGCGCCCCCGGCGGGGGCTCGAATGCGCCGGTCCGCGCCCCGCCCGCAGAAGTTTCTTCGACGGTCCCCGAACCGTCCACCGGCCCGTCACCGCACGGGTCTTCGGAACCCCCGTCCGACCCCCGTTCGAACCCCCGGAGCCCCCGGACAGTGGCCTGAAGTCGCCGCCGAAATGTCCGTTCTTCCTACTTTCGAAGCCTTTGTTCGGGCGAAGCTTGTGTAAACACTCGAACTGCTCCGCCTCCCAGTCTCCTCAGCAGGCGCGTTGTGGGCTTACCGTATGCCCCATGACCTCGCCCCGCTCCTACGACGGAGTCGGCTACCCCTCTCCGTCCTTCTCCTCCGGCACGCCCATCTACGACAGCCTCGTCGCAGAGCGCGGTGTCCCCCAGATCGCGCCCATCAACGTGCCGGCCGCCCTCCCGCCGGCCCTGTCGACCGGTTACGGATCCGGCCTGTCCGGCCCGTCCTACGAGAACAACCGGTACGGCACCGGGTACGACAGCCCCGGCGGCAACCTCCCCGCCCTGCCGCCCGCCCGCCTCGCCCTGGGCCCCGGCCCGAGCAGCGCGCCGTCCTCCGGCCCGGCCACCGCGTACATTCCGGCGCAGCCCGCGCCGGCGTACGCCGCCGCGCCCCAGCCGCCGGTCCCCGGCTACGGCGGCCCGCAGCCGTACCTGCCGGGCCAGCGCCCGCAGACCCCGGCCCCGGGCTTCACCCAGGCCGCCACCGGCGGGTACCAGCCGTCCGGCGGCCAGAGCTTCGGCGGCCAGAACACCTTCGTCGGCGGCCACGGCGGCCCGCAGACCTTCGGTGCGCAGCAGGCCGGCGGCCCGGTCGGCCCGCAGGGCACGGCCGGCCAGCCCCAGGCCCCGCAGCCGTTCGGCGGCCCGCAGGGCTTCGGCGGCCAGGGTACCCAGCCCGGCGGCTTCGGCGGCTCCGGCGACCAGTCCTTCGGCGGCGCCCAGCTGCGCCCCGCGGTCACCCCGGTCGCCCCGGTCCGCCCGATGCAGCCGCAGCGGCCCGGCCCGTACGGCGAGCCCGGGCAGTTCCAGCAGGGCTACCAGCCGCAGGCCCAGAGCTACTGAGGCCGGTGACAGCTCCGGGCCGGCCCCACCCGGCCCGCACCCGCACCACCTAGCACCACCCGGCGCACCCACATCCGCCGGGCGTACGGAGAAACGGGTCATCCACGGACCGCCCGGAACGCCGCCCCACCCGGCGTTCCGGGCGGTCCGTGCGCATTCGGGCGCACGTGCGGGCACGTGCGGGCGCGTACGGGCCGCCGTGCCACCGCCGCCGGGCCGCCGCCGCCTGGCCACCGCCGCCGGGCCGAGACCGGGCCGCCGCCGGGACCGCGTCCGGCGCACCGGGGAGACGGACCGCGCCCGCCGCCGGCCCGGACCCGGCTGGCAGGATGGGGGAATGCAGCTCACCGGACTCCACGTCTACCCCGTCAAGTCCATGTACCGCCTGAGCCCCGAGAGCGCCCGCGTCGAACCGTGGGGCCTGGCCGGCGACCGGCGCTGGATGCTCGCCGACGCCACCGGCCGGTTCGTCAGCCAGCGCGAGAACGCCGCCCTGGGCCAGGTCCGCGCCGAGCTCGCCCCCGCCGGGGCCCTCGTCCTCACCGCCCCCGACGGCTCGCGCGCCGAGATCCCCGCCCCCGCCGTCGCGGTCGGCGACCCGCTCGCCGACGTCGAGGTCTGGGGCACCCGCTTCCGCGCCGCCGAGGCGGGCAAGGAGGCCCAGCTGTGGATCGCCGAGCACCTCGGCGACTACCGCCTGGTGCACCTGGACGACCCGCGCGCCCGGCCCGTCGACCCGGACTTCTCGGCCCCCGGCGACACCGTCTCGATGGCCGACGGCTTCCCGCTGCTGCTCACCAGCACCGCCTCGCTGGCCCGCCTCAACGAGCTGATCGCCGCCGAGCACCCGGACGGCCACGAGGAGCTGCCGATGGAGCGGTTCCGCCCCAGCGTGGTGGTCTCCGGCGGCGAGCCCTGGGCGGAGGACGGCTGGCAGCGGATCCGGATCGGCGAGCTGACCTTCCGGGTGGTCAAGCCGTGCGGGCGCTGCGTGGTCACCACCACCGACCAGGAGAGCGGCGAGCGGCGCGGCCCCGAGCCGCTGCGCACCCTGGCCAGGCACCACCGGCTGCTGAAGAAGGCGGCGTTCGGGCAGAACCTGATCCCCGAGCGACCGGCCGGCGTCGAGGGCGATGTGCTCGGCACGCTGCGGCTGGGCGACGAGGTCGAGGTGCTGGAGGACGGCGCGCACTGGCCGGCCGACCGCCAGGTCTGACGGCGGGCGCCCGCGCTCGCGCCCCCGTTTCCGCACCCGCGTCCCGGAACCGGACGTGTGCGCGCTCGTTGGAGCAGGTGCCGACACACCCGGTGGACCCGCGGCAGGCGTCCACCCCGTCCGGCCCGCGCGGCCGGAGCACCCGCGCGGGCGCGCTACGGTGGGCGGACGACCCGCGCACCCCGGTGCGCCGCGTCCGGGCGCACCGCGTCCGCGTGCGTCCGGTCCGCAGATCGCCGGCTCGATGAAGGTGGGGACGACAGACCGTCATGGCTGAGCACAGGGTCCGGGTCACCCAGGACAGCGCATCCCGCTGGCGGCGCCGCGCCGGCGAGTACGACACGCTCGCGGAGGCCCTGGCGGCCGCGGAACCGGGCGACACGGTGACCGTGCGACCGGGCACCTTCCGGGAGAACGTGGTCGTCGACAAGGCGGTGACGCTGGTCGCCGCGTCGGGCCCCGGCAGCGTCCGGATCGACCCGCCGGGCGGGGTGCCGCTCACCGTCACCGCCGCGGCGGCCGTCCGCGACCTGGTGATCGAGGGCAGCGACCGGTCCGCCCCGGCCGTCCTGGTCACCGGCGAGGAGGCGACCCCCGCGTTCACCGGCTGCCGGGTGGAGACCCACTCGGCGGCCGGGGTCGAGGTGACCGACGGCGCCCGGCCGACCCTGAAGGGCTGCGTGGTGACCAACCCGGACGGCCTCGGGCTGCGGCTGCGCGGCCCGGGCACCGCCGCCGCCTTCGAGGACTGCGAGGTCGCCGCCGCCGGCCAGGCCGGGCTGGCGGTGCTCGGCGGCGCGGCCGCCGCGCTGGAGCGCTGCCGGGTGCACCACGCCTCCGGCGCGGGCGTGCTGCTCTCCGACCCGGGCAGCGCGGCCGAGCTGACCGGCTGCGAGATCTACGAGATCCGCGGCAGCGGGGTGCAGGCCGAGGCGCAGGCGGGCGGCCGGCTGGTCGACTGCGAGATCCACCGGGTCACCGGCAACGGGCTCACCCTGGACGGCGAGGCCGAACTCGTGCTCACCGGCAGCCGGGTGCACGACGTGCCGGAGAACGCCGCCGACCTGCGCGGCCGCGCCCGGCTCAGCCTCGTCCACTCCACCGTGCGGGACTTCGGGCGCGGGGCGCTCTCGGTCTGGGACCAGGGCACCGAGGCGAGCGCCGAGTCCTGCCAGATCCACGGTTCGAACGGCGAGTACCCGGCGCTGTGGGTGAGCGACGGCGCCCGGCTCACGCTCACCGACTGCGCGCTGCACGACCTGCCGGACGCGCTGTTCGTGCTGGACCGCGACTCCGCGGCCGTCGCCGAAGGCTGCTCGTTCAGCCGGATCCGCAGCTCGGCGGTGTCGGTCAGCGGCGGGGCGACGGTGACGCTCACCGGCTGCCGGGTCCAGGAGGCGGGCACCGGGCTGTGGTTCCGCGACCACGGCAGCGGGGGCGTGCTGACCGGCTGCGAGATCTCCGACGTGGCGACCGGTGTGATCGTCACCAAGGGCGCCGACCCGGTGCTGCGGGACTGCACCGTGCGGGCCGGCTCGGACGCCGGCGTCTACGTCTCCGCCCAGGGCCGGGGCACCTTCGAGGACTGCCGGGTCTCGCACGGCAAGGGCTTCGGCTTCCACATCATCGACGGCTGCCGCACGGTGCTCACCCGGTGCCGGGCCGAGCAGAACGAGCGGGCCGGCTTCGAGTTCTCCGAGCCCGGGCCGGTGGTGGAGGGGTGCACCTCGGACGACGTACCGGCCGCAGGGGCCGCCGGAGCGGCCGAGATCCCCCCGCCGCGCGCCCAACTCGCGGCCACCGCGGCGACCTTGGCCTCCGCCGCGCCGGCCGCCGCGGTGATCGGGCCGATCCCCGACTGCCGGCCCGCCGACGAGGCACTGGCCGAACTCGACGGGCTGGTGGGCCTGGCCACCGTCAAGCAGGAGGTGCGGACGCTGATCGACCTGATCTCGGTCGGCCGGCGGCGGCAGCAGGCCGGACTCAAGGCGCCCTCGCTCCGCCGCCACCTGGTCTTCACCGGCGCCCCCGGCACCGGCAAGACCACGGTAGCCCGGCTGTACGGCGAGATCCTGGCCTCGCTCGGGGTGCTGCAACTCGGCCACCTGGTCGAGGTGGCCCGGGTCGACCTGGTCGGCGAGCACATCGGCTCCACCGCGATCCGCACCGCCGCCGCCTTCGACCGGGCGCGCGGCGGCGTCCTGTTCATCGACGAGGCGTACGCGCTGGCACCGGAGGACGGCGCCCGCGACTTCGGGCGGGAGGCGATCGACACCCTGGTGAAGCTGATGGAGGACCACCGGGACGAGGTGGTGGTCATCGTGGCCGGCTACACCGCCGAGATGGAACGCTTCCTGTCCGCCAACCCCGGGGTCTCCTCGCGGTTCTCGCGCACCATCACCTTCCCCGACTACTCGGCCGGGGAGCTGCTGGAGATCGCCCGCGCCCAGTGCGCCGAGCACGAGTACGCGCTCGCCGAGGCCACCGAGCACGCCCTGCTCGACCACTTCGCCGGCATCGAGCGCGGCCCCAACTTCGGCAACGGGCGCACCGCCCGCCAGGTCTTCGAGACCATGGTCGAGCGGCACGCCATGCGGATCGCCCACCTGCCCGACGCCTCCACCGAGGACCTCCAGCTGCTCGTCCCCGCCGACCTCCCGACGACCCGCCTGCCGTAGGGGCAGGAGGACCGGCGGTGATCCGGGGCGGCGCGCCCGCCGCGCGGCCCGCCGGTCAGCCCGTCCGGCCGTCGCCGGTCAGCCCGTCGCCGGTCAGCCCGTCCAGTCGCCGCCGGCCAGGAAGGACTCCAGGCCGGCCAGGTAGGGCGCGATGTCGATCCGCTCGCCCGCCAGCCAGTCGTCCGAGTAGTACTTGTCGAGGTAGCGGTCACCCGGGTCGCAGATCAGGGTGACCACGCTGCCGCGCTCCCCCGCCGCCCGCATCTGCGCGACGATCCGCAGCGCGCTCCACAGCCCGGTCCCGGTGGACGCGCCCGCCTTCCGGCCGAGCACCCGGTCCAGCAGCCGCACCGCGGCGACCGAGGCGGCGTCCGGGACCTTCATCATCCGGTCGACCGCCCCGGGCACGAAGCTCGGCTCCATCCGGGGCCGCCCGATCCCCTCGATCCGCGAGCCGCGGTCGCACACCGCGTCCGGGTCGCCGTGCACCCAGCCGTCGAAGAAACAGGAGTTCTCCGGGTCGGCGACGCAGATCCGGGTGTCGTACTGCATGTAGTGGACGTACCGGGCGATGGTCGCCGAGGTGCCGCCGGTACCGGCGGTGGCCACGATCCAGGCCGGCTCGGGGTGCGGCTCCAGGCGCAGCTGGGCGAAGACCGACTCGGCGATGTTGTTGTTGCCCCGCCAGTCGGTGGCCCGCTCGGCGTAGGTGAACTGGTCCATGTAGTGGCCGCCGGTCCGCTCGGCGAGCCGGGCCGAGGCCTCGTACACCTCGTCCGGCCGGTCCACCAGGTGGCACTCGCCGCCGTGGAACTCGATCAGGTCGATCTTGGACTGGCTGGTGGACTTGGCCATCACCGCGATGAACGGCACCCCGACGAGCTGCGCGAAGTACGCCTCGGAGACGGCCGTGGAGCCGCTGGACGCCTCGATGACAGGCTTGCCGGGGCGGATCCAGCCGTTGCAGAGCCCGTAGAGGAACAGCGAACGGGCCAGCCGGTGCTTCAGCGAGCCGGTCGGGTGGGTGGACTCGTCCTTGAGGTAGAGGTCGATGCCCCAGTCCGCCGGGAGCGGGAAGCGCAGCAGGTGGGTGTCGGCCGAGCGGTTGGCGTCCGCCTGGACCTTGCGGACCGCCTCCTTGAGCCAGCTCCGGTACGCCGGGTCGGAACGGTCCACGTCAACGGTCGGTTCGATCCCCATGCCCATGCCCATGCCACTCTCCTCGTACGAGTCCCCTGGAAGCCCCCCTCCGTTCGCTCACTACGAGTGTATGGGTGTCACGATAAGTAACATTATCCGAAGCTCCAGGCTCCGCTTATCGGACCGGCTACCCGGCGGTCACCGACTGCGGGTCCGCCAGGTACGGGAGCCAGCCCAGTTCGGCCGCCCCGGCCAGCGCGCTGTGCTCCAGCTCCGCGCCGACGATCGGCACCCGGCCGCTGCGCCCCCACAGGCTGCGCTCGGCGACGACCGCGCGCAGCCGCTCCGGCGCGGCCTCCAGCAGGTCCAGGTGCAGCCCGCTGAGCACCACCCGGTCCGGGTTGAGGATGTTGGCGACCCCGGCCAGGCCGAGGCCGAGCCGGTCGATGACGTGCTCCACGGCCGCCCTGGCCCGCTCGTCGGTGGCGGCGGCCCGGCAGAGCTCGCCGGCCTGGTCGAGCAGCGGCCGGTCCGGGTCCGGCGTCAGCCCGGCGGCGGCGAACAGCGCGTCCGGGTCGGTCTCCGAGTTGAGGCAGCCCCGGTTGCCGCACCCGCAGGGCCGGCCCTGCGGATCCACGGTCAGGTGGCCGACCTCCAGGGCGAGTCCGGCGCTGCCGGTGTGCAGCCGGCCGTCGATGACCAGCGCGCCGCCGACGCCGCGGTGGCCGGAGGTGGCGAGCAGCAGGTGTCGCGCGCCGCGGCCGGCGCCGTGCCGGTACTCCGCGAGGGCGGCGAGGTTGGCGTCGTTGGCGATCGCGGTGGGCAGCGGGTCGAGCGCGCGCGGACCGTGGTCGGCGCGCCCCACCTCCACGTCGTACAGGTCGGCGACGGGCGTGCCGCTGGGCCAGGCGAAGTGCAGCGCGGCGAGCGCCGTGCCGTCCGGCTCGGTGACCGGGTTGGGCAGCGCGAGCGCCGCGCCGAGACAGCGCCGCTCGGTGCCGCGGGCGAGCTCCGCACCCGCCTGGGCGACGGCGCGCAGCATCCGCACCGGGTCGGTGGCGGCGGGCAGCGGCAGGTGGACCGGCGGGTCGAGCAGTCCGCCGAGGCCGGCCAGGGTGACGCTGAGGCCGTCGGCGTGGATCTGGCCGGCGACCACCACCGGGCCCGCGGGGTCGATGGCGAGCCGGTGCGAGGGGCGGCCGCGGCCGCCGCCGGCCGGGCGGGAGTCGACCGTGATGAGGCCGAGCGCCTCCAGTTCGGCGGTGACGGCGCCGGCGGTGGCCCGGGTGACGTCCAGCGCGCGGGTCAGCGCGGAGCGGGTCGGGGCCCGGCCGGTGTGGATCAGCTGGAGCGCGGGGCCGAGCAGCGTCCGCCCTCGGTCGGGGGCCGCGCGGCGGTGGGCGTCGCGCTGCGCGTCGTGGTCGGCCCCGGTCCCGGGCTTCGGGCTTGAAGGTGAGAGCTGCACGGACCTATTGTTACTTTGTGCCGCTCCGAAACAAAATCCGTCCCTCCGGTCCCCTCCGTCACCCCTCTCCCCAGTCTCGCAGCACCTCGGCGAAATCCCCCAGCCCCTTCGCGCACTCCCTCGCCTCCTGGGGCACCGCCCGGCTCGCCCTCACCGCCTTCTTCGCCGTCGACGGCCTGCTCTTCGCCGCCTGGGTGGTCCGCATCCCGGACGTCCGCAGCCAGGTCCACGCCTCGCACAGCGCCCTCGGACTCGCCCTGCTCTGCGTCTCGGCGGGCGCCGTCGTCACCATGCCGGTCGTCGGCCGGCTCTGCCTCCGGTACGGCCCCCGGCCGGTCACCGTCGCCTCGCTCGCCGTGCTCGCGCTCGCCGTCCCGCTGCCCGCGCACACCCACTCGGTGACGGCGCTCGGCGGCGTCCTGCTGCTCTTCGGCGCCGGCTACGGCGGGGCCAACGTCGCCATGAACAGCGCCGCCGTCGAGATCGTCGCCGAGCTGGGACGCCCGGTGATGCCCAGCTTCCACGCCGGGTACAGCCTCGGCGGCCTGCTCGGGGCGGGCGTCGGCGGGCTGCTCGCCGGCCCGCTCACGGCCGCCGAGTGGCTGGCGCTGGCCGGACTCGCCGGACTCGCCGTCACCGCGGCGGCGGGCGTCGCGCTGCTCCGCAGCCCCGCGGCGCGACCGGTCTCCGCCGCCTCCACCCCCTCCACCCCCTCCGCCCGCACCGCTCCCTCCTCCGGCCGGGTGCTGGTCCTGCTGCTCGGCCTCACCGCGCTCTGCACCGCGTACGGCGAGGGCGCCGTCGCCGACTGGACCACCCTGCACCTCACCGACGACGTCCACGCCGGCGCGCGGGTGGCCGCCGCCGCCTACGCCGCCTACGCCCTCGCCATGACCACCGGGCGGATCGGCGGCACCTGGCTCTCCCTGCGGCTCGGCCAGCACCGGGTGATGATCCTCGGCGGTCTCACCGCGGCGGCCGGGATGCTGCTGGCGGCGCTCGCGCCCCTGGTGCCGCTGGCCGTGGCCGGGTTCGTCCTGGTCGGGCTCGGGCTGGCCAACATCTTCCCGCTCGCCATCGCCCGGGCCGGCACCGTCGGCGGCCCGCAGGGCGTCGCCCTCGCCTCGACGCTCGGCTACGCCGGCATGCTGATCGGCCCGCCGGTGATCGGCTTCCTCGCCGACGCGACCAGCCTGCCGCTCGCCCTGACCACCGTCGCCGCCGCCGCGGTCGTCGCCGCCGTCCTCCCGCTGGCCGCCCGCCGCCACTGAACCCGTCACCCCGCCCCCACCGGCCCCGTGCGAGGATCGCGCCATGACGAACAGCACGGCTCCGGTCCGGTTCCTGCCCGCCGCCGGGCGACCGGCCACGGCGTGGCGCAACGGGGGCGGGGTGACCAGGGAGGTCGCCGGGGACCCGGCGGGCTCCGGGCCGGACGACTTCCGGTGGCGGGTCAGCCTCGCCGACGTCGCCTCCGCCGGACCGTTCTCCGCCTTCCCCGGCGTCGACCGGGTGATCACCGTGGTCGAGGGCCCGGGCATGGCGCTGACGGTCGACGGCACCGAGCACCTCGTCGACGCGCCGTTCCGCCCGTTCGCGTTCTCCGGCGACGCGGCCACCGACTGCCGACTGCTCGGCGGCCCGCTCGTCGACTTCAACGTGATGACCCGCCGCGGCCGCGCCACCGCCGACCTCGTCCTCGCCGAGCACCCCGGCCCGGTCGACGTCCCGGTCGGCGCCACCGTGCTGCTGGTCTGCCTCTCCGGCACCGCCACCCTCGACGGCGCCCCCCTCGCCCGCTACGACGCCGCCCTCCTCACCGCCCCGGCCGCCCACGCCCTGCGCCCCGAGGGCGTCACCGCCGTCGTCACCTTCCGCGACGCGCCGCCGATCTGACGGCGTCCGGCACCGGACTGGCCGGCTAGCTAGTCGGAGAAGCGCGCGATCACGGTGATCACGAGGCCGGCCACCAGCAGCACGGCGAACAGCCCGAGGCCGACGAGCAGGGGGACGCCGATCAGCTCCCCGGCGAAGCGCTTGGCCGGCACGATCGCGCCGGGGTCGGTGAGCAGGCGGTGGAGCAGCAGGCCCGCCGGCCAGCCCGCGGCGCCGAGCAGGAGGGCGCTGCCCCACGGGTGCTGGACGCCGGGCGTCGGGGCGAGGACGCGCGGGGCGGACCCGCGGTCGGCCCCGTCCGCGACGGCGTCCGCGGGGGCGGTGTCCTCCGGTGGGGCCTCGGCCGGGCCCGGAACGGTGGCCCAGACGGTCGTGCCGTCGTCGAGGACGAGCATCGCCCGCCCGCTGCCCGGCTTCCGGGCGAGCCAGCCGGTGGCGGGGGTGAGGTGGCCGCGCCCGGCCCCGAGGGCGCTGCACTGCAGCTCTTCGGGGGCCGGGGCCGTCTCGCCCGCCCGGCGGGCGCCGGGAGCGGGCTCCAGGAGCATCCGGGCCTCGGTCGCGGGCTCCTCCCCCGGCTCGGGCTCGATGTCGGTGCGGACCGCCTCGACCGTGGTACCAGGAACGCGCACCCGGGCCCAGTGCAGCGGTCCGGTCAGGAAGGCCTCGCTCCCCGAGCGGCCTGGCGTGCTGTACCAGGCGCGGCCGGCGGCCAGCCCGATCAGGCCGGCGGCGAGGGCGACGGACGCCCAGACCGCCCCGGCCACGCGCCGCAGCGGGGCGGGCTCCAGGAAGGGCTCGATCTCGCGCTCGGCGAGCGGCCCGGGCCAGGTCCCGCCCGGGACGTGCAGGACCCGCAGCCGGGTGCCGACGGCCAGACCGTCCACGGCGTCCGAGCGGTCGAGGTCGATCGGTTCGCCGGAGGTCCCGTCGACCGGGCCCAGCCGGTACGGGGTGTGGCGCGGGTAGGCGGGCAGCGGGTCGCCGTTGACCACCGGGGGCAGGATCTCGAACGCGTCCCAGCGCGCGCCCGCCGCTTCGAGGGCGACCAGTCGTCCGGCCGCCTCCTCGGGAGCGCCGCTGAACGGGGCGACCAGGGCGGGGACGGCGGCGACCGTGAGCAGGGTGAGCGCGCCGGCGCCCAGGCCGCGGCGCCAGGCCCGACGGCGGATCAGCCGGGCGGCGCCGCGCAGTTCACCGGGGGTGGGGCGGGGCGGGCCCGGGTCGGCCCGGTCGACCGGTGCCGCCGCGCGCGGCGCGCGGAAGCAGGCGAGCACCCGCAGCGCGGCGAACCCGAGGGCGACCGCCACCGCCCGGACCAGCAGCGGATCGCCGGAGCCGTTCCACGGACGCCGGACGGCCAGGACCACGCACACCGCGACGGCCAGGACGGTCAGCACGCCGAACGTCCTGGTGGCGGCGGTCGAGAGGCGGGGCGGGACGGCCTCCTCGGCCTCCGTCCCCTTGGTGTCGGGTTGTTCGGTCACCAGTCCCCCCGGGCCGGTCGTTCCCCTGACAGCACCCGCGGTGCGGCAGGGCGAGGCTACCGCGCGGCCCCCGCGTTGCCCAGCACGGCCCGGAGGCCGGGCGGACGCGGGGCCGCGCGGTCCCGCCCGCGCACACCCGCCGAGCCGCCCGGGCCCGCTCAGGCCCCCGGCTCGCCCGGCAGCCGCAGGTCCCACCCGGCCAGCGCCCGCAGTTGCGCGACCGTCACGTCGTCCGGCAGCGGCCGCGGCGGCTCGTTGCGGAACGGCGGCTGCCAGCCCTCCTCCGGCGTCCACCGGCGGACGGCCCTGGCCGGGGCGCCCGCGACCACGGTGTGGTCCGGCACCTCGCCGCGCACCACCGAGCCGGCCGCGACGACCACGTTGCGGCCCAGCCGGGCGCCCGGCAGGATCACCGCGCCGGTGCCGATCCAACTGCCGGAGCCGATCTCCACCGGCTCGTTGCGCGGCCACTGCTTGCCGATCGGCAGATCGGTGGCCCGGTACTCGTGCGCCTGGTCGGATATGTAGACGCCCGGGCCCGTCCACACGTCGTCACCGAGCACGATCGACTGGTGGCCGACGATGTGGCTGTCCCGGCCGATCACACAGCCGCCGCCGATCCGCACGATCGGCTCGGGGCCGAGGTCGAGCCCGGGCAGGAAGCCCGCGCTGATGGTCACCCGCTCGCCGATGATCGAGAACGGCCCGATGGTGATCCACTGCTCGTTGAAGACCGCGCCGAGCGGGAAGGTCAGCTTCGTCCCCGCGCCCAGCTCGCGGAACCGGTACGGCCCCGGGTTCTCGCTGGACACCGCGCCGGCCCGCTGCACCCACTGCCAGCCCCGGTGGACGAGCCGGCCCGCGGCTCGCCGGCCACCCGCCCGGGCGGCGCTGAACAGGGAACGCGTGATCGACATGCGCTCACGTTACCGGCCCGTAGCGCCCGCCCGGCGGGAGGGCGGCCAAGGTCACACGCCACAAAACTTCTCGAAACCCTGTTCGAAAAGCGGTGTCCGGAATCCGCCGCTGCTGCCAGACTCACCGTCATGGAGATCACCACGCACCTCGACGCCCTGCGCCGCGAGGGCGCCCTGCTCGCGGACGCCGCCGCCCGCACCGACCTCGCCACCCCGGTCCCGACCTGCCCGGAGTGGCAGCTGCGCGACCTCGTCCTGCACGTCGGCCAGGTGCACCGCTGGGTGACCGGCACCGTCCGCGACCGGCTGACCGCCCCGATGGACGCCGAACGGCAGCAGGCCGCCTGGGGGCCGGAGCCGGACGACGCCGACCTGGTCGCCTGGTTCCGCACCGGCCACGCCACGCTGGTCGACACGCTCACCGCCGCCCCGGCCGACCTGGACTGCTGGACCTTCCTCCCGGCACCGAGCCCGCTCGCGTTCTGGGCCCGCCGGCAGGCGCACGAGACGGCCGTGCACCGGGTCGACGCCGACGCGGCGGCGGGTGTCGAGGGGCCGCACGCCGACCCGGAGTTCGCCCACGACGGCATCGACGAGCTGCTGGCCGGCTTCCTGACCCTCGGCCGCTCCAAGGTCCGCAGCGAGCACCCGCGCACACTGCAGGTCAGCGCGAGCGACGGCCCGGGCCGATGGCTGCTGACCATCAGCCCGGAGCCGATCACCGTCGAGCACGCCGAGCGGCCGGCCGACCTGACGCTCACCGGCCCGGCCCGCGACCTCTACCTGCTGCTCTGGAACCGTCTGCCGGACGGCGGACGGGTGGCCACCGCCGGGGACGACTCGCTGCTCGACCTGTGGCGCGAGGCCGCGGCCATCGGCTGAGCCGCGCGGAGGCGGCGGGTCAGCGCACCCAGCGCGCCGGGCGCTTCTCCAGGAACGCGCGCATGCCCTCCTGCGCCTCCTCCGAGCCGAACAGCCGCGCCGACAGCTCCACCAGCTCGTCGGCGTCCCGCTCGAAGGAGCGCACCACCTCGGCGTTGGCGAGCCGCTTGGACTGCGCGAGGCCCTGCGGCGAACCCAGCCGCAGGGCGTCCAGCAGGCCCTTGAGCGCGACCTCGGCCGCCTCCGGCGCGTCGACGGCCTGCGTGACCAGGCCGATCCGGGCGGCCTCGACGGCGTCGAAGACCTCGCCGGTCAGGTAGTAGCGGGAGGCCGCGCGCGGATCCAGCTTCGGGCGCAGCGGCAGCGAGATGACGGCCGGCGCGAGCCCGAGCCGGACCTCGGTGAACGCGAAGGTGGCGGCCGGCCCGGCGAGCGCCAGGTCGGCCGCGCCGACCAGCCCGAGCCCGCCGGCCCGGACGTGCCCGTGGATCACGGCGATCACCGGCTTGGCGCAGTCCACGACGGCCCGCTGGAGGTCGACCAGCCCGCGCGGCCCGACCGTCGGATCGGCACCCGTCGCCTCCGAGAGGTCCGCCCCCGCGCAGAACACCTTGCCCGCGTGCGTCAGCACCACCGCCCGCACCTCCGGATCGGCCGCCGCCCCGGCGAGCCCGGCCGTCAGCTCGGCCATCAGCCGGGTGGAGAGGGCGTTGCGGTTGTGCGGCGAGTCGAGCGTCAGGGTGGTGACGGCGTCCTCGGTGGCGACACGAACGAGGGGCGCTTCGCTGGTCATCGGTGCGGTCCTGCTTTCCGGCTGAGGGTGGGTCGGAACGAACGCCCGCCGCCCGTGAGCCGCGCGCGCCCGCACGACTCTGACATGCCCGCCCTCCCCCGGACCAGCCCCCTCGGAGGCCCGGAGCGGATCAGAGCCGCGCCGTGTCGAGGGCGAGGCCGAACGGCTCCGGCAGCCGGACCGGCGCCCCGAAGGGATGCGGCCCGTCCTCCACGGCGTAGCCGAGCCGGGTGGGCTCGCTGAACAGCGTGCAGGTGCGGGCCTGGCGGTCGACCAGCAGGTGGAGCGGCGCCCCGTACTGGCCGTAGCGGCGGCGCTTGACCGTCCGATCGGTCTCCGCGTTCGACGGCGAGCCGACCTCCACCACCAGCAGCGTCTGGTCCGGGAGCAGCGCACCCTCCGTCCGACCGTAAACGCGTGGTGCGGTGATCGGGCATCGGCCACGATGGGCGCATGACCATGGAATCGCAGCGGAACGCCGCCCCTCTCACCCACATCGCCGAGCCGCCCGGGGTCGCTCCGGGGACGGGGTACACGCAGGTCGTCAGCGGGAGCGGGCGGCTGGTGGCCGTGTCGGGGCAGGTGGCGTTCGACGAGGAGCGGCGGCTGGTCGGGGAGGGGGACCCGCAGGCGCAGGCGCGGCAGGTGTTCGAGAACCTGCGGCGCTGTCTGGCGGCGGCGGGGGCGGACTTCTCGCACGTCGTCAAGCTGACGTACTTCGTCACCGACATGGCGTACATGCCCGCCGTCCGCGAGGCCCGCAACGAGGCGCTCGGGGACCTGCCGCTGCCCGCGTCCTCGGCGATGCAGGTCGCCGCGCTGTTCCTGCCCGAGGTGCTGATGGAGATCGAGGCCTTCGCGGTCGTCCCGGAGTAGGCCCTCAGCGCACCGCCGCCCCGCTCCGCCGCCGGGCCCACCGGACGGCGGGGCCCATCGCGAGGCCCGCGCCGGCGAGCAGGGCGCCGAGGGCGGCCCAGCCGGCCGGGCCGTGGCCGATGACGACCGTCGAGACGACGGCCGGGCCGATCATCAGGGCGGCGGCGGTGCCCGCGTTGAAGACGCCCTGGTAGGCGCCGTGGGCCCGTTCGCCGGCCAGGTCGTAGCTGAGCGCCCAGGTGCCCGCCTGGCCCAGGACCTCGCCGACCGCCTGGAGCCCGACGCCGGCGAGCACCACCACGGCGGCGATCGCGGCGGGCGCGCCGTGGGCGAGGGCGATCACCAGGCAGGAGGCGGCCAGGATCAGCCCGGCCCGGCCGCAGGCCCGCGCGGCGGCGGCCGGGTGCTCGGTGCCCCGGGTGGCGCGGACCTGGAACGCGATGACCAGCACGGTGTTGACGACCAGGGTGGCGGCCACGGTGATCCGGGGCGCGTCGGTCTGCTGGACGATCCACAGCGGCACGCCGACCTCCAGCAGCGCGAACTGCAGGGCGAGTACCGCGCTGAGCGCGGTCACCAACAGGAACGGCCCGTCCCGCAGCGCCGGGTTGCGCTCCCGGGCCGGCCGCGCCTCGCCCCGCTCACTGCCCGCCGTCTCCGCCCCGCCCGTCGCCTCCGCCCCGCCCGCGCGGCCCGGCACCGGCATCCGGTGGAACATCACCGCGACCGCCAGGTACGAGACCGCGTCGGCCAGGATCGCCGCCAGATAGCCGGGGCGCGAGTCCACCTGGAGCGCGATCGCGCCGACGCCGGTGCCCAGGCCGAGCCCGACGTTGGTCACCACCCGCAGATAGGCCCGCCCGGCCACCCGCTTGTCGGCCGGCAGCACCTCGGCGTAGAGGGCGTTGCGCACGGCGGCCGCGCCCCGGTCGGCGGCGGCGACCAGGCAGGCGAGCGCCACGAACGCCGGGTAGCCGCCGACCGCGGTGTAGCCGGCGGTGCCGAGGCCGGTGAGCGCGACCAGCGCCACCAGGATCGGTCGGCTCCCCCAGCGGTCGGCGGCGCGCCCGGCGGGGACGCTCGCGAGCACCCCGCAGAGCCCGGCGGCGGTGAGCGCGAGGCCGAGCTGCGCCGCGCTCAGGCCGAGGTAGCGGGTGAAGAACAGCACCCCGACGGAGAGTGAGAGGCCGCTGCCGAGGGTGTTGAACAGGGTGATCCGGGCGAGCCGGCGCACCGTCGGGTCGGGGTGCAGCAGGCGGGAGGCCCTGGACGCGGGCAGCGCGGGGCTCGGTGCGGCGTTCGCCGCCGGTGGGGTGGTCATGCCCACGATCCCACCCCGGCACGGCCCCCGAGCCGTACTGATTTAGGCTCGCCCTAAAACGTCAGGGGGGACGGCGTGCACCGGTTCAAGCTCGATCTGGCGGATCTCGCCACCACCTGGTTCGCCTGCTCGCCGATCCAGGAGGCCGCGCTCAGTCTGCGGATGTGGACCCACCCGGGCGTCTACCACCTGCAGTCCCCCGCCTTCGAACGGCTCCGGCCCGCCTTCGAACGGCTGCCGGACCGGAACCTGCTGCTCTCCCTGGTCTCCGCCAGCCGCTGGGTCCCGGACTTCCTGACGCCCCGTCCGGTCACCCCCTCCCCGGACTTCCGCAGCGAGCTGGCCACCGTCCGGGCGCTGCCGCCCGAGCAGTTGCGGCCGGAGCTGGAGCTGGCCTTCCTGCTGGATCCCCGGCCGATGCCCGCCGTACTGGCGGACGGCCTGGCCGATCCGGCCCGGCTGCTGGCCCGGATCGCGGACGCCCTGGAGGAGTACTGGGAGCACTGCCTGGCGCCCGCCTGGTGGCCGCAGGCACGGGCTGTGCTGGAGGCGGACCTGGTCTACCGGGCGCGGGTGCTGGCGCAGCAGGGCGCGGCGGCGCTCTTCGCCGACCTCGACCACCGGCTGCACTGGGCGGACGGCATCCTCGCGATCAACCGGCACTGGTCCGCCTGGGACGAGGAGATCACGGTGGACGGGCGGGGGCTGGTCCTGGTGCCGACCTTCTTCGCCCGCGGCGCGATCACGATGATCAGCAACGACCGCGCCCCGCAGGTCAGTTACCCGGCCCGCGGCCAGGCGGGGATGGCCGGACCGCGCCCGCCGGCGACCCCGCGCGCGCTGGAGCGGCTGCTCGGCGCGCCCAAGGCCCGGCTGCTGGCGCTGCTGGCCGAACCGGGCTCCACCACCGACCTCGCCTACCGGCTGGGCGTCACCCCGGGCGCGGTCAGCCAGCACCTGGCGGTGCTGCACGCCACCGGCCTGGTCACCCGGGCGCGGCACGGCCGCTCGGTGCTGTACGCCCGCAGTCCGCTCGGCGACGAGCTCTGCGGCGAGCCGCGCCGCAGCTGAAGCACCGGTCCGCCGGGCCCGGCCAACTCCTCAATGGTACAGACCTGTTGACGCATTGGTCTGTACCTCCTACAGTGCCCATGCCCCCGTCTCCCCACGGCGGCGGGCATGTCACGACCCCCGCACCACCCCCGTACGGTTCGGCGTCACCCTGTCCAACCCCCACAGTCGCAGGGAGAACCATGTCCGTTCGATCCCGCACGCGCCGAGGCCGCCACAGGCTGCTCGCGCTGTTCTCCGTCCTGCTCCTCCCCCTGGCCGCGATCACCGCCCTGGCCACCCCGGCCAACGCGGCCGGCAAGCTCACCGCCGCCTTCACCAGCGAGAACAGCGGCTCCTGGTGGAAGGGCACCTACATCGTCAGGAACGACAACACCACCGCCGTCAACGGCTGGACCCTGGAGTTCGACCTCCCGGCCGGTGTGACCATCCAGAACAGCTACAACGGCACCGCGACGGTCAACGGCCGCCACGTCACCGCCGTCGCCGCGTTCTACAACGCCAACGTCCCCGCCGGGAAGACCACCGAGCCGTACAGCTTCTGGTTCGTCGCCAACGGCCCGATCGGCACGCCGACCGGCTGCCGGATCAACGGCGACAAGTGCGACGGCAGTTCGGACGTCCTGCCGTCCGCCCCGGGCACCCCGACGGTGACCGACTCGACCGCCCACACGCTCGCGCTGAAGTGGCCCGCCGCGACCGGCGGCGACTTCCCGGTCGCCTCCTACGACGTGCTGAACGGCAGCACCGTGGTCGGCAGCAGCACCACCACCGACACCGTGGTCACCGGCCTCACCCCGGCGACCAGCTACACGCTGACGGTCCGCGCCAAGGACACCCGCGGCAACCTCGGTCCGGCGAGCGCGCCGGTCACCGCCTCCACCTTCGACCCGTCCACCGACCCGACGCCGCCCACCGCGCCCACCAACCTCCGCACCACCGCGGTGGGTTCGAGCGACGTGACGCTCGCCTGGAACGCCGCCACCGACAACCTGAAGGTCGCCGCGTACGACGTCTACCAGGACGGCACGCTGGTCCGCACGGTCACCGGCTCCACCCTGACGACCACCGTGAGCAGCCTCTCCCCGTCCACCTCCTACACCTTCACCGTCAAGGCCCGGGACGGCGCCGACAACGCCTCCCCCGCCTCGACCGCGCTCAAGGTCACCACCTCCGACCTGGTCGGCGCCGGCAAGTACGCCCGGGTGGGCTACTTCACCCAGTGGGGCATCTACGGACGCCAGTACTTCGTGAAGAACCTCGACACCTCGGGCAGCGCGGCCAAGCTCGACGTCATCAACTACGCCTTCGAGAACATCGACCCGGTCAACCTCACCTGCATGGCGGGCGTCACCAGGGGCACCACGTCCAACCCGCAGGACCCCGACCAGGGCACCGGTGCCGGCGACGCCGACGCCGACTACGCCCGCCCGATGAGCGCCGCCCAGTCGATCGACGGCGTGGCGGACGACGGCTGGGGCAAGCTGCGCGGCAACTTCAACCAGCTGAAGAAGCTCAAGGCCAAGTACCCGCACCTGAAGGTCGTCGCCTCGCTCGGCGGCTGGACGTACTCCAAGTACTTCTCCGACGCGGCGGCCACCGACGCGTCCCGGCAGAAGTTCGTCAAGTCCTGCATCGACATCTGGATCAAGGGCAACCTGCCGGCCTACAACGGCGCGGGCGGTGACGGCGTCGCGGCCGGCATCTTCGACGGCATCGACATCGACTGGGAGTGGCCCGGCTCGCCCGACGGCCACGCCGGCAACCACTACAGCGCCAACGACAAGGACAACCTGACCGCGCTGCTCGCCGAGTTCCGCAAGCAGCTGGACGCGCTCGGCGGCTCGCACAAGCTGCTGACCGCCTTCACCCCGGCCGACCCGGTCAAGATCAACCAGGGCTGGGACCTCTCGAAGATCTTCAACTACCTGGACATCGCCAACATCCAGGGCTACGACTTCCACGGCGCCGGCAGCGACAACTCGTGGGAGCCCAACCGCGCCGGCCACCAGGGCAACCTCTACGTGGACGCCCAGGACCCGTACACCACGCACTTCAGCGTCGAGGGGGCCGTCAAGCCCTACCTGGACGCCGGGGTCAACCCGCGCAAGCTCACCATCGGCCTGGCCTTCTACGGCCGCGGCTGGCAGGGCGTCGCGGACGGCGGGGTCAAGGGCGAGTGGCAGAGCGCCACCGGCGCCGCCCCCGGCCAGTTCGCCGAGGAGGCCGGCACCCGCGGGTACAACAACCTGCTCACCACCTTCCCCAACCTCTCCGTCTACCACGACGAACAGTCGGTGGCGACCTACGGCTACACCGGAGCGGGCGGACAGTGGTGGACCTTCGACGACGCCTGGTCGATCACCAAGAAGACGGCCTGGCTGAAATCGAAGGGCCTGCTCGGCGCGATGATCTGGGACATGACCGGTGACACCCCGGGCGGCACCCTGATCAACGCGGTCGACGGCGGCCTCAGGTAGCCCCTGTCGCCCCGGTGATCCGCGCACGCCGGGCCGGACGGGAACCACCCGTCCGGCCCGGCGTCACGCCGTTGCCCGCCGGTTCAGCGCGAGGCGAGCGCGGCGAGCCGCCGCGCCGAGCGGTACTGCCGCAGCACCTGGGCGAAGGTGGTGTGCCCCTGGGTGGTCCGGGCGAACGCCCGCCACGCCGGGTCGACCAGGCAGACCGCCGCGTGGAACAGGTAGGGCCGGCGCTCGAAGGCGTTCAGCATCTGCTTGCCGGCCCGCATCTCCACCCCCAGGCCCGCCTTGATCGCGAACGCGTAGTTCAGCGCCTCGCGCCGGACCTCGGCCGCCGTGCCCGCCTCGGCCACCTTCACCGCCCACTCCCCGGCCAGCCGGCCCGAGCGCAGCGCGTACGAGATGCCCTCGCGGGTCCACGGCTCCAGCAGGCCCGCCGCGTCGCCGGCCACCAGGACCCGGCCGCGCGACAGCGGCGAGTCGTCGGCCCGGCAGCGGGTCAGGTGCCCGGACTCCACGCTCGGCGGGAAGCCCGACAGGCCCAGCCGCCGGATGTAGTCGGCCAGGTACTGCTTGGTCCGCTCGCCGTCGCCGCGCGCCGAGATCACCCCGACGGTCAGGCTGCTGGACTCGGTCTTCGGGAACACCCAGCCGTAACTGCCGGGCAGCGGGCCCCAGTCGAGGTGGATCCGGCCCGCCCAGTCGGCGGCGACGTCCGCCGGGACGGGGATCTCCGCCTCCAGGCCGAGGTCGATCTGGTCGAAGGAGACGCCGACGTGCCGGCCGATCCGGCTCGCGCTGCCGTCCGCGCCGACCACCGCGCGCGCCTCGAAGCCGCGCCCGTCGGAGGCGGTGACCAGCGCCGTCCGGTGCTCGCCGCCGCGCTGCTCGACCCCGGTGACGGTCACTCCGGTGACCAGCACCGCCCCGGCCTGCTTGGCCGCCTGGACCAGGCGCAGGTCGAACTCGTCCCGGTTGACCAGGCCGAACAGCATCTGCCGGGAGCGCCTGGTCCGGGCGAACCGGCCGCGGTACGCGAAGGTGACGGCGTGCACCCGGTCCTGGAGCGGCAGTCTGAAGTCCGGCGGCAGGCTGTCCCGGGAGGGGCCGATGATGCCGCCGCCGCAGGTCTTGTACCGGGGGTGCTCGGCCTTGTCGAGCAGCAGCACGCGCCGGCCCTGCACGGCCGCGGCGTGCGCGGCGGAGGCGCCGGCCGGTCCGGCGCCGACCACGACGACGTCCCAGACGCCGTCCAGCGGGTCCGGCCGGTCCGGCCCGTCGGCCTCGGCGTCGAGCGGGCTGCGAGTATCGGGGCTTCCGGAGTCAGTCACGGGCAGCAATCCTATGCGGCCGCCCCCGCCGCCGTCGGCCGCACCACCCCGAACGCGCGACCGAACCACCGGTCGGCCGGGTCCGGTGCGCCGCCCTGGGACGCTCCCCCGAAGGCCCCCGACGGCCCCCGCCCGGCTCCGCCTATGATCGGCACTACCCCCCGTCAACACCGTTCGCCCGCACCACCCCCTCGGACGGACCAGCCCCCCGGAGCACCGATGCCGCAGCAGCCCCTGGCCGACGCCGTCCGGTCCCTCATGGACCGCGCCCGCACCGACCTCGCCGACCTGGTCGCCTTCCCCTCGGTCGCCGACCCGCGCCAGTTCCCGGTCGAGGAGTGCGAGAAGGCCGCCCGCTGGGTCGCCGACGCCTTCGCCGCCGAGGGCCTGACGAACATCCGGCTGCTGGACACCCCCGACGGCACCCAGTCCGTCTACGGCGAGCTCCCCGGCCCGGCCGGCGCCCCGACCGTGCTGCTCTACTCGCACTACGACGTCCAGCCGCCGCTCGACGAGGACGCCTGGCTCAGCCCCGCCTTCCAGCTCACCGAGCGCGACGGCCGCTGGTACGGGCGCGGCGCCGCCGACTGCAAGGGCAACATCCTGATGCACCTGACGGCCCTTCGGGCGCTGCGCCAGGCGGACGGCGGCTACCCGGTCGGGCTGAAGGTCATCGTCGAGGGCTCGGAGGAGCAGGGCACCGGCGGCCTGGAGCGCTACGCCGAGGCCCACCCCGAGCTGCTCGCCGCCGACGCCATCGTGATCGGCGACACCGGCAACTTCGCCCCCGGCCTGCCCACCGTCACCGCCTCGCTGCGCGGCATGACCGTGGTCGACGTCTCGGTCCGCACGCTGGCCGGCAACCTGCACTCGGGCGCCTTCGGCGGCGCCGCCCCGGACGCCCTGCAGGCGCTGGTCAAGGTGCTCGCCTCGCTGCACGACGAGAACGGCGACGTCGCCGTGGCCGGGCTGGCCACCGGCCAGAGCTGGAGCGGCGTGCAGTACCCCGACGAGCAGTTCCGCGCCGACGCCAAGGTGCTGGACGGCGTCGAGCTCACCGGCACCGGCACCGTCGCCGACCGGCTCTGGGCCCGCCCCTCGGTCACCGTCCTCGGCGTCGACGCCCCGCCGGTGATCGGCGCGACCTCCTCCGTGCAGGCCTCCGCCAAGGCCTCGGTCAGCCTGCGGGTGCCGCCGGGCATGGACACCGCGGCCGCCCAGGAGGCGCTGGTCGCCCACCTGGAGGGCCAGGTGCCGTTCGGCGCCCGGGTCACCGTGGAGCGGCAGGGCAACGGCGCCGCGTTCAGCGCCGACACCTCCGGCCCGGCCTACGAGGCGATGGGCGAGGCGATGGCCGAGGCCTTCGGCACCCCGATGGTGGCCTCCGGCGAGGGCGGCTCGATCCCGCTCTGCAACACGCTGCGCACCCTCTACCCGGAGGCCGAGATCATCCTGATCGGCGTCGAGGAGCCGACCACCCAGATCCACGCCGTCAACGAGAGCGTCGACCCGCTGGAGCTGGAGCGGATGGCCCTCACCGAGGCGCTCTTCCTGCGCCGCTACGCCGAGCTGCGCTCCGTCTGACGCTCCGGCACACCGCCCCGCGCCGCCACCCGCCCGCACCACGGGCCCGGGGCCGCGCCGTCCGCCCGTGACGGCGCGGCCCCTGCCGTTACGCGCCGGCCCCGCGCAGCCACCCGCCCGCGCGAACCTGCGCCCGCGCGCCCGTACGCCGTGGGGAACCGCTCCCCGTACGCCCCCGCACCCCCGCCACGGCCGCCCGGCCCAGCGCCCAGCCGACCGCGCCGACCGCGAGGCCGGCCCCCGCCCCGAAGCACAGCTCCGCGAGCGGTCCGCGCCGCAGCGGCACCAGCCGGTGCACCACCCCCGCCGCGGTGGCCGCCCCCAGCACCGCCGCGCCCGTCCGCCGGGCCCGGTCCGACAGCTCGACGGCCGGGCGCACCGGCTCCACCGCCCGGGCCGCCCGCACCGCGTACCCCGCCACCGCGGCCAGCCCGGGCGCCGAGGTGCCGTACTGCAGCACCTCGTACAGCGGCGGGCCGCCCGCCACCGGCCGCTCCAGCGCCGGCAGCAGCCGGGACCCGAACCGCCCGGCGTGGGTGAAGCCGTCCCAGCCGACGTGGCTCGCCGCACCGGCCGCCGCCGAGAGCGCGAACCACCCGAGGTCCGCGCCCGACGGCCGCCCCCGCCCGGCCCGGCGGACCGTCAGCGCCTCGGCCGCGCCCGCCCACCGGCCCGGGAGCAGCGCGACCAGCGGTCCGCGCACCAGCCCGTGCCAGCCCGCCACCAGCCCGGCCGCGAGCACCACGTCCACCGTCGGCACCGCCCACCAGCGGTGGGTCGTCCCGCCGTGCCGGTACACCCCGGGCAGCAGCGACTCGGCGAAGAACGGCAGGTCGGGCGCCAGCGACCCGGCGACCAGCGCCGACGCGACCAGGGGTCCGCGCTCCCCCGCCGCGCGCAGCAGGGGCAGCACGGCGGCGGGGTGGCTCAGTGTGAACGGCATGCCGCCATCCTGCCGCCCCGCCGCGGGCGCCGTCGCCCGGGGGCCGGGGCGGCCGCGGGGCGCGCGCCGCCCGTGCTCACGCCGCGTCGGCGGTCGACGCCAGCCCCGCGCCGGCCCGGCGCCCGGCCTCCAGGTAGCGCAGCTCCCCGCAGCGGCGGGCGTCCAGCGCGGCCGCCAGCCGCCGGTACCGGGTCGGGGGCAGCAGCCCGGCGGCCTCCTCCAGTCCGACGAACCGCCAGCCGCGCAGTTCCTCCTGCTGGAGCCGCAGCCCCTGCCGGGCGGTGGCGTCCAGCAGCCCGCCGTCGTAGACCAGCCGCAGCCCGCCGCAGCGCGGGCCGGTGCGCGGCTCCCAGTCGACGGCGAGCAGCCGCAGCGCGGCCGGGTCGAGGCGCAGGCCGAGCTCCTCGGCGGTCTCCCGGAGCGCGGCGTCGGTGGGCGCCTCGCCGCGCTCGACGACGCCGCCGGGGAACTCCCAGTCCGGCTTGTAGACCGGGTCGACGAGCAGCACCCGGTCCTGCTCGTCGAAGAACAGGACGGCGGCCGCGACGGTGTCCCCGGTCGGGTCGGGGGTCTGCGCGATCGGACAGCGGGCCGAGCCGTCGCCCACCAGCTGGGCCAGCCGGGCGGCGGTCTCGCCCGGGGTGAGGCCGGAGGTGTCGACGAGCCGGGCGTCGCGGCGCAGCCAGCGGCGGGCGGCGCGGTAGCGCGGCAGGTGCTCCAGGCACCACTGGCGGATCCGCTCGCTGCGCTCCGGGTCGTCAGGGATCTCCTCGCGCTGGGCTATGCGCTGGCGCAGGATCGTTTCTTCAGGGTCCAGGACGAGGTGGTGCACGGCGATGCCGTTCGAGGCCAGCGACCCGAAGATCTCGTCCCGGTAGTCCTCCCGCAGCAGCGTCATCGGGACCACCAGCGGCCCGGTCACCTCGCCGAGCAGCGCCGCCGCCGTCTCGGGGACCAGGCGGCGCCAGGCCGGCAGGTCCTGGAAGTCCGACACCGCCGCCATCCGGTCGGCCGGCAGCATCGCGCGCAGTCCGAAGCCGACCAGCTCGGGATCGAACAGCATGCTGCCGGGCAGCAGTTCCACCAACGCGCGGCAGGCGCTCGTCTTGCCCGCCCCGAACGTGCCATTGACCCAGACGATCACTCACGCCCCCATGTTCTCGACCTCCCCCGGCGCCGTTCGCACCGGGCGGCGCCCCCGTCCGTCGAACCAGCGCCACCCGAGGTGGTACCCCTGCCGCGCCGGTCCCCATACCTCCACGCCGCCCCCGCTCATGGCGGTTCCCCGTTCCGCTTGTCAGGGGCATGTGCCCAGGTCAGAGGGCCTGCGACGATTCCCGTACGACCCCGGCCGCGCCGGATCGCGCACCCCTGGGCACCGGAGTCCGCCCCTTGGGCGCGCGCCCCCTCCGCGCTTCCCGCGCCCCGTCGCGCGCAGGTCCCCGGCCCCGCCGGTGCGGTCCAGGTAGACGTCGTAGTGCGAGGTCCAGCGCCACTGGCCCTGGCTGTTGCGGAACCAGTAC
>NZ_JBHJUI010000026.1:91458-100927 GCF_042268405.1 Kitasatospora sp. NPDC056184
TACCGCCCACCCGGGGCCACCGCCGCCGCCCCGTGGGGGGCGCGCCCCCCCCGGCCCCCCGCGCCCCCGCGGGGGGGGGGGCCCGGCCCCCGGGGGGGCCCGGGGGGGGGGGGCCCGGGCACCGGCGGGGCGGCGCGGTCAGGCCTCAGGGCCGGCCCATGTGCGTCGGGTAGTAGCCGCTGCTGATCCGCGAGATCCGGATCGAGGTGCCGGGCCGGGCGGCCTCCACGTACTGGTTGCCGCCCAGGTAGATCGCCACGTGGTGGATGCCCCGCGCGCTGCCGTCGTCCGACCAGAACAGCAGGTCGCCGCGGCGCAGCTGCCCGGCCGTCACCGGCGTGGTGGCCGCGTACTGGTCGTTGGCGACCCGCGGCAGGGAGACGCCGCCGCGCTTGAAGGACTGCTGGACGAGGCCCGAGCAGTCGTAGCCGTCCGGCCCGTTGCCGGCCGTCCGGAACGGCTTGCCCAGCTGCGCGAGCGCGTACTGCACCGCCGCCTCGACGTCACCGTCCGGCGACGCGGCCGCGGACGAGGAGGACGACGAGGACGAGGAGGCCGTGTCGGAGGACGGGGAGGCGGAGCCCGAACCCGAGGCCGACCCGCCGGTGCGGTCCAGGTAGACGTCGTAGTGCGAGGTCCAGCGCCACTGGCCCTGGCTGTTGCGGAACCAGTACCGCGATCCGTCCCACCCCTGGGTGATCCCCCCGGACGAACCGGCCGACTTCGTCGCGGACGTCCCCGAAGCGGCGCCCGCCGCCGGGGCCGAGCCGCCGCTGCGCGCCAGGTAGACGTCGTAGTGCGCCGTCCACCGCCAGTGGCCCTGGCTGTCCTGGAACCAGTACCGCGAGCCGTCCCACCCGGCGTGGGCCGGCGCCGGCTCGGCCGCGGCGGTCCCCGCGCCGGCGCCGAGGCCGATCACGCCGGCGCCGGCCGCGATCACGGCCACCATGCCTATCCCCCGGCGGACCCGCGCCGCACGGGAGGGGCGGGCACCCGCCGCCGGCCGGAGGGAGGAGGAGGCGGTGGACTGCCCGGTCGCGTCGTCGGCGGCACCCGGTGCGCCGGTGTTGACGGTCGTCATGCTGCTGTCTTCCTTCGCTGATCGCGCCGGTCGCGACGATCGCGCCGAACGCTGGGAGCTGAACGCTGGACGCGGTGCGCGGGGCCTCGTCGGCCCCGGCCGCGCCGCTTGTCACGTTAGGCACGCGTCCGCTCACAGCGCGCAGTGGAGTGCGCCAAAGGAAGGCTCACGGAAGGTGAGCGGCCGTCATCCGACCCGGCGCCGGATGACCGCCCGTCACTCGGGTGCCGACTCCGCCAGCAGCTGCTTCTTCAGCACCTTTCCCAAGGCGTTCCTGGGCAGTTCGGGCACCAGCACCACCCGCCGGGGCCGCTTGTGCACCGAGAGCCGCTCCGCCACAAAGGCCGTCAGCTGGTCCCCCGTCACGGAACCCTCCGGAACGACGTACGCCACGATCGCCTGGCCGAGGTCCTCGTCCGGCGCGCCGACCACGGCGGCGTCGGCCACCGCCGGGTGGTCGCGCAGCGCCGCCTCCACCTCGCCGGCGCCGATCCGGTACCCGCCGCTCTTGATCAGGTCCACCGAGGCGCGCCCGACGATCCGGTGGAAGCCGTCGGCGCCGATCACCGCGACGTCCCCGGTGCGGAACCAGCCGTCGGCGGTCCAGGCCTCGGCGTCGGCGTCCGGCCGGTTGAGGTACCCGCGGAACAGCGTGGGACCGGCCACCTGGAGCTCGCCGACGCTCTCGCCGTCGTGCGGGACGGGCCCGCCGTCCTCGCCGACCAGCCGGGTGCGCACCCCGGCCACCGGCAGGCCGACGCTGCCCGGGCGGCGCTCGCCGTCGGCCCGGGTGGAGACCGTGATCAGCGACTCCGTCATGCCGTAGCGCTCGATCGGGGCCCGACCGGTCAGCGCGGCGAGCCGTTCGAACACCGGCACCGGCAGCGGGGCGCTGCCGGAGACCAGCAGCCGGGCGGAGGCGAGCCGGGCGGCCGCCTGCGGGTCGCCCGCCACCCGGGACCAGACGGTCGGCACGCCGAAGTAGAGGCTGCCGCCCGCCGCCGCGTACCCGGCGGGGGTCGGGCGCCCGGTGTGCACCAGCCGGCTGCCGGTGCGCAGCGCGCCGAGCACGCCGAGCACCAGTCCGTGCACGTGGAACAGCGGCAGGCCGTGCACCAGGGTGTCCTCGGCGGTCCACTGCCAGGCGTCGGCGAGCGCGTCGAGGTCGGCGGCGACGGCGGAGCGGCCGATCATCGCCCCCTTGGGCGCGCCGGTGGTGCCGGAGGTGTAGAGCACGAAGGCGGTCGCCGCCGGATCGGGCTCGGCGTACGTGGTGGCGGAGCGCTCGCGCAGGTCCACCGGGAGGCCGGCGATCCCGGCGTCCTCCGGCGGGGTGTCGGCGGCGGCGTGGGCGAGCAGGGCGGCGCCGGAGTCGCGCAGGATGTGCGCCCGCTCCTTGGGGCCCGAGTCGGGCGGCAGCGGCACCACCGGCACCCCGGCGAGCAGCCCGCCGACGACGGCGGCCACGGTCTCGGCGGTGGGCCGGGCGAGCACCGCGAGGGCGGGGGCTCCGGCCACCCGGTCGGCGACCGCGGTGGCCGCGCCGAGCAGCTGCTCGCGGGAGAGCCCGGGGCCGTCGGAGATCCGCACCGCGTCGGCCGAGTCGCCGGATCCGCCCTGAAGCGCCGTCAAGAGTGTCATGCGTCCGCCCTCGCCCCTGTCCACGATGTCCACGATGGTCCGCTGCGCGCGACGGTCAGCGACCCGCGCCGCCGACCGACTCTACGGGCCGCCGCCCACCGGCCGGCGTCCGGGCGAAGGACGGCGGGGGCGCGCCCGGGAAATCCCGGGCGCGCCCCCGCGCCGGTGCCGTGCGCCGGATCAGGCCTTGCGGGCCTTCACCTCGGCGGTGAGCTGCGGCAGGACCGCGAACAGGTCGCCGACGACGCCGTAGTCGACCAGCTCGAAGATCGGGGCCTCGGGGTCCTTGTTGACGGCCACGATGGTCTTCGAGGTCTGCATGCCGGCCCGGTGCTGGATGGCACCGGAGATGCCCGCCGCGATGTACAGCTGGGGGGAGACCTGCTTGCCGGTCTGGCCGACCTGGCTGCTGTGCGGGTACCAGCCGGCGTCGACGGCGGCGCGCGAGGCGCCGACGGCCGCGCCCAGCGCGTCGGCCAGCTCCTCCACCACGCCGAAGCCCTCGGCGGCACCGACGCCGCGGCCGCCGGAGACCACGATCGCGGCCTCGGTCAGCTCCGGACGGCCGGTGGAGACCCGCGGGGTGCGCGAGACGACCTTGGCCGCGTTGCCGGTGAACGCCACGGTCACGTCCTCCACCGCGCCGGCGGCCGGGGCGGCCTCCGGGGCGACGGCGTTCGGCTTGACGGTGATCACCGGCGCGCCGTGCGACACCGTGGACTTCACCTGGAAGGAGGCGGCGAACACCGACTGGACGGCGACCGGACCGCCGTCACCGGCCTCCAGGTCGACGGCGTCGGTGATGATGCCGGAGCCGATCCGCAGGGCGACGCGGGCGGCGACCTCCTTGCCCTCGCCGGAGGAGGTGACCAGCACCGCGGCCGGCTCCACCGCCTTGGCGATCTGGGCCAGGGCGTCCACCTTCGGGACGACCAGCTGGTCGGCGAACTCGGCGCCGTCCGCGACGTACACCTTCGCGGCGCCGTACTCGGCGGCCTTGGCCGCCAGCTCGGCGGCCTTGTCGCCGGCGCCGAGGACGACGGCGGAGGGCTCGCCGATGCGGCGGGCCAGGGTCAGCAGCTCCAGGGCCGGCTTGCGGACCACGCCGTCGGCGTGGTCCACGAGAACCAGGATCTCAGCCATGATTCATTGCTCCTGATCGATCGTTGGATGCGCGAACGGGTGGGGACTAGATGAACTTCTGGCCGGCGAGGAAGCCGGCGAGCGCCTTGCCGCCCTCGCCCTCGTCCTTGACGACCGTGCCCGCGGTCCGCGCCGGACGCGCCGCCACCGACTCCACCGCCGTCCACGCACCCGCCAGACCGACCTCGCCGGCCCCGATGCCCAGGTCGTCCAGGTCCAGGGACTCCACCGGCTTCTTCTTCGCCGCCATGATCCCCTTGAACGACGGGTAGCGCGCCTCACCCGACTGGTCCGTCACCGACACCACCGCCGGCAGCGCCGCCTCCACCAGCTCCGTCGCCGCGTCACCGTCCCGACGGCCCCGCACCACGCCGCCCTCGACCGACACCTCCGACAGCAGCGTCACCTGCGCCACCCCCAGCCGCTCCGCCAGCAGCGCCGGCAGCACGCCCGTCGAACCGTCCGTCGACGCCATCCCACCGATCACCAGGTCGAACCCGGTCCGCTCCAGCGCCTTCGCCAGCACCGCCGACGTCCCGATCACATCCGACCCGTGGATGTCCTCGTCGTTCACGTGCACGGCCTTGTCCGCACCCATCGACAGCGCCTTGCGCAACGCGTCCTTCGCGTCGTCCGGCCCCACCGTCAGCACCGTCACCTCGGAGCCCTCATTGGCCTCCGCGATCCGCAGCGCCTGCTCCACGCCGTACTCGTCCAGCTCCGACAGAAGGCCGTCCACGCCCTCCCGGTCGGTGGTGTGATCGTCCGAGAAACGACGGTCACCCGTCGCGTCCGGCACGTACTTCACACAGACAACGATCCTCAAGCTCACGGCCTGTCTCCTGTACTGGTCTCGTCCGGCGGCTGCGGCTGTGCAGGTGGGCGCGAACACGGCTCGCACCCCCTCCCGGCAGTGCGTTTCCCGTGCCGGTCCGGAACTTCCTGGCAGCATACCCGCCAGTAGCCCGACGGTCACTACTCACCAGTAGCTTACGCCGCGCGGTCCCGGCCGGGGCCGCCCGCGGGTCCCCTCGGCAGCCCCGGGGAGACCTCCGGTCCGGTCCGGACCGCGGGACGACCGCGCCGCCGTCAGAGCCATCCTGCCCCAGCCCACCTCCGACTCCACCCGACGGGGCTGCCCTTCCGTCGTGGGATTCCCCTCGGCGGCACCCCGCGCGCCCCCGCCCGCACCCCGGAGCCCCGGACGGTCCGGAGGATCAGACCGCCGCGCCCAGCGCCGCGATCACATCCGCCTTCCGCGGCTGCCCGGCCGCCCGCCGCACCACCCGGCCACCGGCGTCCAGCACCAGCACGGTCGGCGTCCGCACCACGTCCAGCCGCCGTACCAGCTCCAGCCGCTCCTCGGCGTCCAGCTCGACGTGCGCCACACCGTCCACCATCCCCGCCACCTCGGCCAGCACCCGCCGGGTGGCCCGGCACGGCTGGCAGAACGCGGTGGAGAACTGCACCAGCGTCGCCCGCGCCCCGAGCGGCTCCCCCAGCTCCGCCGCCGACAGCCGCACCGCCCCGTCCTTCGCCCGCACCCGCAGCCTCCCGTCACGCTTCGCTCGCAGCAGCCCGAACGCGCTCGCGGCCACGAGCGCGACAACACACACCACCCATCCGGTCATCCCCCCAGTCTGCTCCGCCCCGCCGCGCCGCCGGTGCGGGGGTCCCGAGACCCGGCAGCCCCCCTCGACCGGGGCGCGCGGGCCCGCGTACGATCGCCCCGTGGACTCCGACCGCCCCGCACAGCCGCTCCTGACCACCCGCCGGGTGGTCGACCTGTGCCGGGCCACGGCCTCGCGCTGTCGCTGACGCGCACCCCGGCCGTCCCGGGCGCCCGCGGCCGCCTTCCGCCGCGCGGCCCGTCACCCCTCCCCGCCCCGGAGTCCCCGTGCAGATCGACCCCCGCGGGCCGCGCTTCGCCGCCGCCCTCACCACCCTCGTCCTGATCGCCGTCCTGCTCACCGGCAGCGGCCTCCTGCTCGCCGCCCAGACCCTCGTCTTCGCCCTCGGCGCCCTCGGCGGCCTGCGCCGCTCCCCCTACGGCTGGCTCTACCGCACCCTGGTCCGCCCCCGGCTGGCGCCGCCCACCGAGACCGAGGACGAACGCCCGCCCCGGTTCGCCCAGGGCGTCGGCCTGGTCTTCGCCGCCGTCGGCACCGCCGGCCTCCTCGCCGGGATCGGCTGGCTCGGCCTGCTCGCCACCGGATTCGCCCTGGCCGCCGCCTTCCTCAACGCCGCGTTCGGCTACTGCCTCGGCTGCGAGCTGTACCTCCTGGTCCACCGCGCCCGGACCAGGGCCGGCCTGGCCGCCTGACCGCCCCGAACGGGCACGAAACCGACCGGACGCCCGGGCGGGAAAAGTTCCCGCCCGGGCTCATCACGCACATCACACCGCCCGATCCCGCCCCAACAGGACGGCTCAGGTGACAGCGGGCACCCGTTCGGGGGATCATCGTCGTGTATCGCCCGTGGCCGCCGCGGTGTGCCGTGCCCCCGGTCGGCCCCCACCTACGGCACGCGGGTCCCCGCCGTACCGGGCCGCCAGGCCCGTCGAAGTCAGGACTGACCGTGGCAGACCTCGTGTACCCGCCGGTGATCGGCGCCGCGCTGACCGTCTTCCGCGCACTCGACGTGCGCATCCGGATCGTCGGCGCCGAACACATCCCCGCCAAGGGCGGGGCGGTGCTGGTGAGCAACCACATCAGCTACCTCGACTTCCTCTTCGCCGGCCTCGGCGCCTACCGCGGCGGCAAGCGCAAGACCCGCTTCATGGCCAAGGACGACGTCTTCAAGCACGCCGTCTCCGGCCCGCTGATGCGCGGCATGAAGCACATCCCGGTCGACCGCACCGACGGCCAGCCCGCCTACGAGGCCGCCGTCCGCGCCCTGCGGGCCGGCGAGGTGGTCGGCGTCTTCCCCGAGGCCACCATCAGCCGCTCCTTCATGCTGAAGAAGTTCAAGACCGGCGCCGCCCGGATGGCCGCCGACTCCGGCGCCCCGCTGCTCCCGGTGGTCCTCTGGGGCACCCAGCAGCTCTGGACCAAGGGCCGCCCGAAGACCCTCACCAAGCGGCACGTCCCGGTCACCATCATGATCGGCGAGCCGATCGTGCTGACGCCCGAGGACAAGCCCGTCATGGTCACCCGCCGCCTGCGCGCCGCGATGTCCGAGATGCTCGACCGGGCCCAGCGCGAGTACCCCGGCAAGCCCTCCGGCCCCGACGACACCTGGTGGCTCCCGGCCCAGCTCGGCGGCACCGCTCCCACGCTGGAGGTCGCCGAGGCCGAGGACGAGGCGGAGGCCGTCGCCCAGGCCGAACGCCGGGCCGCCCGCGGCTGACCGGGCCCGACCCGGCCGCACGCCCCGCGAACGGATGACTCCCCGTCCCCGAGCGGACGCGGACCGTCGCGTGTCGCCCCGTCGCCCTCTCTCCGATCTGACACAGTGACAGCTCCTTCGGGGGGCTCACGCCCGGCCTCGCCGGACGGATCGGAGACGGAGATGAGACGCGGATGACCCGCACACGGACACGGCTCTCGGGGACCACTCCCACCATCCACCGCACCACCCCTGCCAAGGCCCGCACCCGCCATCGCGCCGGTGCGGGCCTGCTGCTCGCCGGGACCCTGCTCACCGGTTGCGGCGCCCAGCCCGGCGACATCCCGCTCAGCGAGATCCGCGCCGAATCCCCCACCCCGACCCCGACCCCGGCCGTCGAACCGGCCGTCGCCGACGCCGCCGCCGGCGTGGTCGGCGCCGACGCTGCCACCCCGACCGCCCCGTCGGCCCCCAACGGCCTCATCGCCGCCCGGGTCTACCTCGACCAGGACCGCCTCACCAGCGCGATCTTCTCCGTCACCGCCGACGGCAGGACCCGCCGCCAACTCACCCAGCCGGCCGACCGGACCCGCGACGACCACCCCGCCTGGTCCCCCGACGGCACCACGCTCGCCTTCGACCGCACCGGCGGCGATTCCCCCGGCCGGATCTGGACCGCGAGCGCCGACGGGCAGAACGCCCGTCAGCTGGGCTCGCTCTGCGAGGCCGGCGCCACCGACTGCCTCAACGAGACGGAGACCACGCCCGCCTGGTCCCCCGACGGCAAACAGCTCGCCTTCACCCGGACCTGGGGCAGCTCGGACCCGACGACCGAGCAGATCCAGTACAGCGACCTCTACGTCATCGCCCCCGACGGCACCACCGCCCAGCGGATCACCTTCCTCACCAACGACACCCCGTACTCGGGCACCGTCACCGACCCGGCCTGGTCCCCCGACGGCAAACAGCTCGTCTTCTCCTACCGGACCAGCGCCACCGGCCAGCCCGCCGACAGCCGCGCGCTCTACCTCGTCAACGCCGACGGCACCGGACTGCGCCGTCTCACCCCGTGGGAACTGCGGGCCGGCGACCGCGCCAACTGGTCCCCCGACGGCAGCCGCATCGTCTTCACCACCTACCCCGCCGGCTCCGACAACGCCCCCGGCGGCGGCATCTACACCGTCCACCCCGACGGCACCGCCGTCGAGGCGCTCACCCCCGGCCCGTCCGACATCACCTACGGCGTCGCCTCCTACTCCCCCGACGGCACCGCGATCGCCTTCGCCCAGGCCCCCGCCGACGGAACCTCCGAGCTCTACACCATGCGCGCCGACGGCTCCGGCGTCGCCCGGGTCACCGACACCCCCGGCCGCGGGGAGAGCCGCCCCAACTGGGGCACGGCCCAGCCGCAGGGCTGACCGCCGGACGCGGCTCGGCCGCCGCCCGCTCAGGAGGGCGTCGGCCGAGCCGTCAGATCACTCTCCCGGAGCTTCGACTGCACCCGGTTCAGCAGCTCCTCGCCCAGCGAACGGGCCTGCGTCTCACAGGTGTTCACCGCCTTCGCGGCATCCGTGTCCTTCGTACTGCCCGCGTAGCACTCCAGCTCCAGCCGGACGATCAGGTTCCCGTCGACGAACGCGCCCTGCCAGACCAGGTCCTTCCGGGTCTCGTCCCGCACCACGACGCGGTAGCCGGCCTCGCCCCGCGAAGCCGTCTGCTCGAACCTCCTGCGAGCATCCGGGGAAAGGGTCTCCGTGGGCGCCTGGGCGTTGTGGAGGGTCGCCTGGTACCAACCGAACGTGGCGTTCTTCGTGTCGTAGGTACGGGCGTCCACGTCCAGCTTCCAGTACTCGTCGCGCTCGCCGCCGGTGCTCTCCGCCCGGCACGAGCGCCACCTCTCCCCGTCGACCGGGCCGCCCGGCCCGTCCGAGGCACGCCCTTCGCTCTCGTTCCCCGGCAGGCCGACACGACCGATCTCCTTGCAGAGGTTGTCGGCCGTCCGGTACCACCCGACGGGCGGCTTCGCGTCCTGGCTCTTCCCACCGCCGCTGCTGCAGGCCGACAGCGCCATCGTCAGCGCCAGGACCGTCCCGAGCACCGCCGCGCTCCTACGAGTTCCGATTCGCTTCATCACGGCGCCAGAGTAGAACTGACGGGCCGTCACCGCCAGGGGACCTGCCCCGAACGCAAAGAACCCCCGCCGGATAACCCGGCGGGGGTTCTTCACAATGATTGTTCGGCGGCGTCCTACTCTCCCACAGGGTCCCCCCTGCAGTA
>NZ_JBHJUI010000027.1:0-98277 GCF_042268405.1 Kitasatospora sp. NPDC056184
GCGGCAGCGGTGATCAGGGTGGTACGGCGGATCGTCACGTCTACTCCGTCAGATCATGGGTGAGCAGGGAGAACACTTGCACGAACCACCGACATTCTCGACGACGTTTCCCGGCGCGCACACCGAGCACCCGGCGCGAACCACGGCGCGCCGCTACGGCGGACCACCGTGGAGGGCGACCACGGTCGGGCCCTGATCGGCACCCGCCGCCCGGACGGCCGCCCAGGCGCGGGGCAGCACGGCGAGCAGGAGCAGCGGCAGGAACAGGGGGTGCAGGGTGCTGACGGTGCCGGCGGAGGCGAGGATGCCCAGGAGGGCGCCGGTGACCGCGGCGAGGGCGTCGACGACCAGGTGGGCGTCCTTGCTGGCGCGGTTGGCGGCTTCGGAGTGGTCGCACCATGCGGGGTCGTCGTAGAAGGCGAGGGGGACGCGGCCGGTGGCGTCGAGGAAGCGCAGTTCCGCGAGGGCGTCGATGCGGGGCCCGATGCGGGCGGTGACGGCCAGAGTCAGGGCCGAGGCGGCGGAGCGGGCGCCGGCGGTGGCGGTGATGACGAGAAGTGCGGGCAGGGCCGCGCGCAGGCGTTCGGTGGCCTGGCCGTCGGCGAACAGCGGGACGAGCGCGTGCCGGGCGCCGTAGAGGACGGCGGCGGTCAGGACGCCGGCGGCGACCTGAAGGGCGCCGAGGAGGAGCAGGGCCCGCCGGTCCGCGGCCCAGGCCAGGCGCGGCGCGATGGCGCACAGGGCGGGGAGGCGGCGGGCGATGGTGGTGAAGTCGTCGGTGGGGGCGCCGTCGTGCTTCTCGGCGCTGACGGTGTACTGGGCGATCTGCGGTGCGGCAGTGCCGCGGGGGCGGCGCTGCCACGGCAGGCGGGAGGGACGGGTGGGCCGGTCGGGTGTCTGGAGTTCTGTCACCCTTGGCGCAACGGTTCACCCGAACGGGGGACACGGTGGCGAAGGGTGACGAATTCAGTCGGTGCCCGCACCGATCCGCAGGGCGGGTGTGTAGGGCCAGACCCGGTCGCCGGCATCCTGCCCGACGGCGGCCCCGCCGGCCTCGACCCAGGCGTGTGCGCCGTTAGGTGAGAGGCGGGCACCCAGCACCCACTGGAGGCGGCGGCCCAGCAGCGCGGCCGCCAGGTAGGGAGGCCCTCTCAGGGGCCTCGGTGCTCCAGTGCGCGTTCCTGCCGCCGGGAGGGGATCCCTCTCGGGGTCCGAGCACGGCCCAATCCCCGGGAGGGACCCGTCGCGGCTGTGCGGGCGGGCAACGACCGGCGACGTACGCCCTCTCGCCGGGTACTGAGGACAGGCGCTGAAGTGTGGCCTGCCTCCTGTCGGTGCGGTCAGCGATCCTTCTGAAGCTTCAGCAGGTCGTGGAACGGGCCTGGCGTGGTGGAGAGGTCTTCCCAGGTCCCGTCCTGCACGACGCGGCCGTGCTGGAGGACGATGATGCGGTCAGCGAGTCGGGCGCCGGCCAGGCGGTGGGTGACGAACAGGGTGGTACGGCCGGTGGCCAGGGTGCGGAGGCGGGTGAGGACGCGGTGTTCGGCGCGGGCGTCCATCGCGGAGGTCGGCTCGTCCAGGACCAGGATGGGGGCGTCGCGCAGGAATGCGCGGGCGACGGCGATGCGCTGCCACTGGCCTCCGGAGAGGTCGTGTCCGCCCCACCAGGAGCGGGCGAGCGAGGTATCCAGGCCGTGGGGAAGGCGGGCCAGGACCTCGTCCGCGCCGGCGGCCTCGGCGGCGGCCAGCACCTTCGCGTCCGGTGCGGGAAGGCCGAGGGTGATGTTCTCTCGCGCCGCGAGCGGCCAGCGGGTGTAGTCCTGTGGGACGACGGCGACCTGTTCGAACACGGTCCGCGGGTCGGTGTCGGCGAGGTCCTGGCCGTCCCAGGCGACCGTGCCGCCGGTCGGCAGGTAGAGGCCGGTGAGGAGCTTGGCCAGGGTCGACTTCCCGGAACCGTTCTCTCCGATCAGGGCGACCACTTCGCCTTGGCGCAGTGTGAGGGTGACGCCGTCCAGGGCGGAGCGTTCGGTGCAGGGGTAGGTGAACGTGAGGTCGGTGGCGATGATCGCGGTGGGGCCGGTCCTAATCGGGGTGGTGCCACGCTGGTTGGCCCACTGCTCGGCGGTCCGCAGGAAGTGGGTCCAGTCGTCCAGGGATAGGCACGTGCGGAACAGCCCGGCCCCGGCGGACAGCAGTCCGGTGGTGGCGGCGGAGGCGGTGCGCAGGGCGAGGGCGGCGGCGCCGGCGGCGGCCGGGTCGGTGCGGCCGGTGGTGGCCAGCCACAGCAGCACCAGCCAGGTGGCGATGGTGACCGCCGCGGTGAGGGCGTCGCCGGCGCCGGTGGCGATCATGGCGCGGCGGGCCCCGGCGAGCTGTTCGGCCTCCAGGCGGGCGGAGACGGTGCGGTACTGCTCGGTGAGGAAGCCGGTCATCCCGTTGGTGCGGATCTCGTCGGCGGTGGCGCGTTCGGTGGTGTAGCCGCGCAGGACGCGGCGCAGCCGGGAGTCGGCGAGGGTGCGGTGGTGGGCGGCGTGGCGGATGCGGGCGGCCCGTACGGCGCCCCAGCCGGCGGGCAAGGCGGCGGCGGGCAGGAGCGGCAGCAGTGCGGGGTGGAGGTAGGCGAGGAAGAGCGCGGCGGCGGCCAGGCGGGCGGCGGCGGAGGTGATCCGCTGGGTGTCCTCGATGAGGTCGCGGGTGCGTTCGGTGCCGTCGGCGGCGGCCTCGTAGGCGGTGGAGAACGCGGGGTCCTCGTAGGCGATGGCCTCGGCGCGGGTGGCGGCGGCGATCACCAACAGGTCGGCTTCGCGTACGACCTGCGGCGCGAGGCGCAGGGCGGCGCCCTGCGCGGCGGCGTCGGCGATGTAGCGGCCCGCGATGGCGGCGCCGAGCAGCGCCAGCGGCCCGCCGTGCGCGGCCAGGGCCGTGGTGAGGTCGGCGGCGGTGAACAGGCCGGTCAGCAGGCGGGTGGTGCTCGCCAGGGCGGTGACGGTCAGGGCGGCCGTCACCACCTGCGTGGCGAGCAGCAGGACGACGGCCGGGCGGTCGGTGCGCCAGCTGAGGACGAGGGCCCGGTGCAGCGCGGCCGGGAGGCGGCGCAGGACGGCGGCGGTGCCGAGGGTGCGCGTCGCGTCGTCGTGGCGGTCGGCTTCCAGCACCATGTGCGGGATCTGTCCGGCGGTGGCCGGTGGGAGAGGCAGGGCGGTCACCCGACCATCAGGCGCCCGCGCCCGCCTCTCGGGCAACCGGTTTCCCCAACACCGCGCGGGAAACGTCGAGTTCAGCTCGCCAGGGCGTCAACTCTGCTATGCGGGATTCACTCGTTCGGGGAAGCGTGCGACGGGCGTCCACGGGCGGTCGCCCGCGTCCCCGACGTCCCGACCGGCCGCCGCCCCGGGCACCTCCACCCAGGCGTGCGCGGCATCCGGCAGGAAGCGGGCGCCGTAGACCAGATCCGCCCGGCGGCCGGCCAGCGCGCACGCCAGCACGGTGGCCACGGCGATCTCCGTGCACGCGATCCGGCCCGGCCACGAGCGCGGCACCACCGCGAGGACGGCGTCGTACCGCTCACCGAGCCGGGCCGCCTCCGCGTAGCGGGCCCGCCCCAGCGGGCGCAGCACCGCCACGCGGTGCCTGAGCGGGAGGCGGTGCAGCAGCAGCGAGCTGGCCAGGGCGAGCAGCGCGGCGGGCCGGGACCGGAGGGGGACGCGCGGGCGGGCAGGCGGGGTCATCACGGTCATCGAGCACCTCTGGTGCGTCGCCACCACGGCCGGCTGGCCGGTGAACGGGTGGTGTCGATGAGCAGGCCGCGCGCGAGGAGAGCGGCGACGGTGCGGTCGATGGCGGGTGCGAGGGCGGCCGGATCGGCGCCGCGCGGCGCGGCGATCTCCTCGGCCAGCCCGTCGGTACCGCCCCGCCGCGCGAGGGCCTGCCAGATCAGCGAGGCCGCGGGGTCGAGCATCACCCAGCGCCCGGCCCGTACGTCGAGGATCGCGGTGCGCCCGTCGATGGCGGCGTGGCGCACGTGCGGCGCGATGGTCAACATCCCGCCGCCGCCCGCGCGGGGGCGGCCACCGGGCCGCACAGCCACCAGCAGGTCGCCGCCAGGTGGTGGAGGTCCGCGATCGGGTCGGCGCTGCGGCCGGTCGCGGCGTCGGCGAGCGCCGCCCGAACCCGGGCGGCGTCCACCAGCCCTGCGGCGACCAGGGCGCTGTCGGCCACCAGCTCCTCCAGGGCGCGGCGGTGCCGGGCCAGGCCCTGGATGCGCTGCGCCGTGAACGACCCCTTGGAGCGGCGCCCGATCAGCCAGTCCGGCAGCGGCACCGCGGCGGCGAGCACCGGCTTGTAGGTGTAGGTGCCGCGGCGGGCGGAAGGCTCGATCGCGAACGCGGCGCGGACCACCTCGTTGTCGAGGAACGGGTACACCGGGCGGATGCCGATCGCCTCGTACAGCGGGGCGCAGGTGCGGGCGTCGTCCCCGGCCGCGCGCAGCGCCGACCACTGGTCCACCTCGTCCGCGAAGGCGCCGTGCAGCGGTTCGGCCCACGCACCGTCCAGCAGTTGGGCGACCGCGTGCCGCCCGTGCTCGGTGAGCCACCCGGCGCCGGGGCCCGGCCGGCACCACGCCCACCCCACGGTCTCCGCCGACGGGACACCGGATCGCAGCCGGGCCGCGACCTCGGCCGCCGCCCGCTCGGGCGCCGTCCCGGCGGCCCGCTTGAGGGAGCGCCAGTACGGGCCCGACCCAAGGTTTCGCAGCCGCGCGAAGTCCACGGCCGCCCGCCGCGCGTCGCGCACGGCGCCGCGCTGGACCTGCCCGACCCAGCACGCGGCCGAGGAGTCCAGCACCACATCGCCGCCGTGCCCGGTCAGGTGCAGCGGCAGACCCGCCACCGGCTCCAGGTAGCAGCGGTCCAGCCCGAGGTTGATCACCGCCGGGGCCGGTTCGACGGTGGGAGGAGCAGCGTCGAGGCCGAACGGCAACTCGCCCGGCCCGCCGCGCGCGATCGTGTGCTCGATCCCGGCATGCCGGGCCACCCGGACCGCGTACGAGGCGTCCTCGGCGCTGGTCCAGGCGTCGGTGTAGGTGACCGCCCGCACCGGGCCCGCCTTCGCGGCGAGCAGCACGGCCGCCGCCGAGTCCAGCCCGCCGGACAGGTCCGCACCGACCGGCCCGCCCGCCGCCCTCACCCGTCGCTGGACCGCGGTGGTCAGGGCCTCGCCGAGCCGGGAGGCCCCGGCAACGGGGTCGGCGGCGGGTTCGATGCCGCGGACGTCGACCAGCCGTGCCGTGCCGCCGGCGAGGAGCAGGCCCCACCCGGGCGGCACCCGCCACACCCCGGCCCACCGGCTGCGGGCCGGCCAATGCTGCTCACCGACGGCCAGGTGCGCGGCCAGCACTTCCAGGTCCACCGACGCACCCACCCGGGCAGCCAGGGCGCCGGGGTCACTCGACCACACCACCCCCTCTCGCCGGTCGTGCGCGTGCCAGATCCCGCGCACCCCGGCCAGGTCCCCGCACACGAACCGGTCCCCGCCGCCGAACTGCTCGGCGAGCACCCAGTACGAGCCCGGCCACCTCGTGAGGTCCGACCAGTTCCCCGCCGCCGCCGCGCCCAGCCCCGCCCGCAGCTGTTCCGCGTCGACACCGCAGTCCCCGGCCACCGTCAGCCGGCCCCGCCCGTCGCGCACCTCGCGCACCACGACACCGGCCCCGAACCGTCCACGCCCGTCCATCACGCCTCCATCCCGCCGACAGCCCTTCACACCACCAGGGGTCCGGTGCGGCTGCGCGCCGCACCGGACCCCCGACCTCACCGCCCGGACCGAAGCCCTCACAGGGGCCCCGGCGGGGCGTTCTACTCGAAGTAGTTGTCCTTGTCGCTGTCGTTGCTGCGCTGGCGGCCGTTGGTCAGCACGTCGGCCTCGTGCTCGCTGATCTCGGGCTCGAAGTCGGTGATCAGGTCCATCGGGGTCTCCTCCGGGTCAAGTCGCTCCGGCACTCGCCGGACGACCACCACGACACCGCACCACCCTGCTGCGCCAACAGGTGCGTACCCGGTGCACCTGCGTGCGGACACGCCACGCGCCGGGACGTGCGTGCTGATGCGTTTTGCTGCGAACACCCGTTCAACAGCTCGAAGTTGGGGCGAAGCCGCGTACCCTGATGAGCCTGACCTGCACGGCACGGCGCCACCGAGCAGAGGGGGGAGCCCCCGGTGAACCCCGGACGAAACCCGAACACGACCCTGGCCTACTGGGTCACCCGCAGCGGGGCGAGCCACGGCCGACTGGTCAAGGAGATCGCCCGAGTGGCCGCCGAGCACGGCAGACGCGACATCCAACCCGACCGCTCCCGCATCCCCCGATGGATCGCCGGCCAGGAACCCCGCGAACCCCTGCCCGCGTACCTGGCCGAGGCACTGGGACGGCTGTGCACCCCGCCGCTGCGCCTCGCGCCCGCCGACATCGGCATGACCGGCCGCCCCACAGCCGGCGCCACCTCCGCGTGGTCGGGCGCGGCGGTCGTCGCGGCGATCCTCGACACCACCCGGAGCGATGCCATGACCGACGACACCACCCCCACCCCCGCCCGCCTCCTGGCCGGCGCCGACCTGCACGCCGCCGTGCAGCCCTGGCTCCACCTGCCCGACACGGTCGAACTCCCCGCCCCCACCCGGCCCGGCCGCCTCGGCCTGTCCGACGTCCAGCGCATCCGCGACACCACCGAGGCATTCCGCCGACTCGACAACGCGCACGGCGGCGGCCTCAGCCGCCGCGCCGTCGTCGGCCAGCTCCACGACGTCACCGAGATGGTCAAGCACGGCCGGACCAGCGACAAGGTCGGCGCCGAGCTGTTCGTCGCCGTCGCCGACCTCGCCAGCGTCGCCGGCTGGATGACCCACGACGTCGGCCGGCACGCCGAGGCCCAGCACTACATGCTGCTCGGCCTCCGGGCCGCCAAGACTGCAGGCCCCGCGGGCGCCGGCATCGCCGGCCACCTCCTCAACTGCCTCGCCCGCCAGGCCAACCACCTCGACCGGCCCGCCGACGCCCTCGACCTCGTCCAAGCCGGCCTGTACGGCACCCGCAAGCGCCGCCCCGACCGGCTGCGCGCCGTCCTGGCCACCCTGGAGGCCCGGTGCCACGCCACCCTCGGCGACCTCCCCGCAGTAGAGCGGTCCATCGCGGTCGCCGAACACGCCCTCGAAGCCGACACCGAGGTCCCGCCGTGGGTGCAGTGGTTCGACCCGGCCGAGTACACCGTCACCGTCGGCGTCTGCCAGCTCATCGCCGGCGAGCACGACCCGGCGCAGGCCCGCCGCGCGATCACCACCATCCAGGACGGCACCGCCCTGCGCCCCGAGGAACGCACCCGCAGCCGCGCCTTCGACCAGGTCGCCCTCGCCAGAGCCTACGCACGGGCCGGCGACTTCGACGGGGCCGACGCGGCGACCACGCGGGCTGTGGACCTGTTCGGCCGGGTCAACTCCACCCGCATCACCGACCGCCTCCACGAACTCGATGCCGAGCTTGCCTCAGCCCCCGCTGCGGGCGCAGCCGTGAGTGCCAGAGAGCGGATCCACGCCGCTCTCATGACCTGACCATCCGGCCACGATGGACTTCCCGAACCAGCCGGGACCGGGTTTCGGATCGACGCGCGGAATGGCCTATCTGGGCCTACCAGGGTTGTCGAATTCACCGGCTGCGGTGGCGCGGAGAAGTTCGGCGAAGGCCTGAGCTGTGACGGCCAGTACTGGACCGTGCGGATCCTTCGAGTCCCGAATGTGGCGCAGGTGGCTGGCTTCGGCAACCTCCAGGCAGTCTCCCCTGCCGCCGCTGTGGCAGATGAGCAGCACGCGGTCGGCGGTGCCGTCGGCGGTGCCGTCGGCGACGAGTCGGCCGGCGGCGAGGGCGACGTGCGAGTAGGGGTGTTGTCGGCCGGTGGCGTCGTCCGGGATTTCGATGATCTCGGCGACGAGGGCGTGTGCGGTGAGCTCGGTGCGCAGGGCGGCCCGGTGGCCGCTGCCGGCCTGGTCCGATCCGAGGGCGATGCGGAGGTGTCCTGGCAGGCGCGGCCTCTCGGGAGCGGGCTGATCTTCACGAACGCGGCCCGATCGCCCGCACTGACACGCCACACCCGGGACTGTGCCTTGGGCCAGGACACGTCCGCAGCCTCGTCGATGCCCGCGAGGGTGTGTGCTGCCCATCGCCGCAGGCCGGAAGGGATAGGGGAATTCCGGCTCATGCGAGGTTCTCTCCGAATGGCAGAGGTCCAGCGACGTCCCGGCGGGCCAAGATACTGCGCGGCGGGTCGCTGCGATGCACCGACGATACCCACCGGCCGGGGTCGGATCCGGCGATCGACGAGGGCCGGATGCCGGTGCGATCCCGGCGGCTGCAGGTCACACCGGTAGCTGCCCACCGAGATTCCCTGCGAGCCGCCATCGACCCGCGTCTCCGCGCCTTCTCACACTCGCCGACCCAGCACGTTCTGCTCACTGTCCTCGTCGCCCCTGACCGGTGGCGAAGACGAGAGGTGGCACCGCCCTCCCCCGTCCGGGCCATACCGCCCTGGTACCCGGCCGCGTACATGGGTGGCCTGGACATCGTCTCGCCGACCGGGTCCCGCATCCGCTCGTCACCGCCGTGCCCAAGCCAGCGGTGAGCGCATCCGAGTCGTCCGACCGGCCCCTCGGGCGCCGACCAACGTCAACCTCACACCTGCACGTGTCGCACCTTCGGATGGACCAGGGCGCTGCCGCAGTCACCAGGGCAATTCGGGGCGCGACCATGGCGCCCATGGCAATCGAACTCACCCGGTCCGCGCGGCCCGCCGCTGCCAATCCGCCAGCCCGTCCCGAATCTGCTGCCTCGTGACCGCCGACGGCACCACCGGCCCGGCGGTGGGCGGGCGGCGGCTGCACCCCGCGCTCGCGGTGCCCGCGAGCATCGTCTTCGTCGGCTACGCCGCAATCAGCGGCGCCATGCTGCTCACCGCCACCCGGGAGACCCTGGCCGGACGCGGCGAGAGTGCGCTGTTCGTCAACGGGCTGCCCCTGCTGCTGGCTGCGGCCACCGCGTTTCTGTCCCTCGCCCACTTCCTGCTGCCGATCCCGTGGACCAGGTTTGGGCTGGCGGTCTGCCTGGCGGCGATCGCGGCCATGAACGCCGGCATGGCCATCAAGCACGGCCAGCCACTCCTGTCCATCGACGGCGTTCTGATGACCGCCGTCCTCACCCTCGTCGAAGTCGGCGGGTTCGCGACCCCGCTGGTGGCGGGTATCGCCATGTGGCGTCCCGCACTCCTGCCCGCCCGGAAACCGACGGGCCGCCAGACGTCCTGACGACCACCCTTCACCACGGAGCTGCGGCGCTCCCGCTCCGCATCCCGCTGCCGCTCGCCTGGGCCGCCCCGTTGGCACGGCGGAGCTCGCCTTCGAGGCGAAGCTCGATGGCGGGGTCACAGCGGAAGGAGCCAGCCAGGCCCGTCCTCGCTGCCGATCCACACCCGCTGCCCGTCGCCGTCGATCGTGATGCCGAACTCCTCTTGGTGCAGTGCGCCCGCCGCCTGCCACGCCTGAATCGCGCCCTCGACCTGGTCCGACGTAGTGGGCGCCGGGCAGCGCGGCGAGGATCCCGCCGGCGCCCCACTGGGCCTGGGCGCGGGCGAAGTCGCCGTCCTGCCCGGCCATGCCGGGCGGCGCGGCCCACGGCGAGGGGCGCCGGTACCAGACCGATCGGACCCGGTCGAGGTCCAGGGTGCGGGTGGCGGTAGTCAGGGTGCCGCGCCGTCCGTCCGCACCGTAGCGGGCGGTCAGCGCGGCACCCTGGTGGAGCTCGGCGCCAGGGTCCGCGCGCACGACCGGCACCCCGCGGCCGGCCAGGATCCGCAGCACGATGTCGGCCGTCGGATCGTAGACGCAGGTCAGCAACAACACGGCCGGCTGCCGCTCCCCCACGGTCAGCTCTGGTCCTGGTCGTTCGAGGTGAGGGTGTCCACATCGGTCGGCGTGGCCTGCCCGCCGCTCTGCCCATCCCCGCCACCCCCGCCGGTACTGGTCGGGCCGGTCTGGTCGGTGCTGGTTCCGTGCTTCCCCAGCTCGACGGTGCGGCCCTGCTCGTCGTGGAAGACCGCGGCCTGGGTGTCCGGATCGATGACCGGGGTGAGCGCCGGCGCGGGCGGGGTGTCGGCTTAGCGGCGCATCCGGGTGGTGCCCCACGGAGCGGTGACGACGTTCGGCATCCTGAGCTCTCCTTCACCCTGGCAGGTGACGCTAGCGAGATGATCAGTGACCAGCCGTCATCATCGTGCATGGGGGCGGAGTTGGGGAGCAGTTCGGAGAACTGCGCTGCCCCTTGCGCGGCCCCGACGCCAACGGCGCCGGGGCGCACTGCGCCGTCTCACGGCCCGGCGCACCGGTCTCGGGCGCTCGCCGTTGGGTGCGAAGCGGGCGCCGAGCACCCACTGGAGGCGGCGGCCCAGCAGCGCGGCCGCCAGGTAGGTGCCCAGCGACTCCTCCAGGCACGCCGAGCGGCCCGGCCAGCGCCGGCCCACCGCGGACACGGCCTCGAACAGGTTCCGGGCCTGCCCCGCGTGGGCGGTGCGGCCGGGAAAGCGCGCCGCGGACCGGGCGACGGCGATGGTTGTGCGGATCGGCAGGCAGCGCAGAACCAGCAGCGCCAGAGCGAACCCCGCCGCTGCGGCCGCCAAGTCCGCACCCCGATACGGTGACGACGGTCACCGGCGTGCCGACCACGGGGCCCTGCCCCCGCAGGCCCATCCTTGCCCCGGCGGTTCCGACTGGGAGAACTCCGATCCGATTCCTGTGGCCGCAGGTCACTCGGTCCGCTGCCCTCCGAGATGCCCTGGAGGCCGCCGCCGTCGCCGGTGCCCAGGCGGCGACGAGCACCTCCGAAGTGTGATCGGCAACCAGAGTGCTGGCCGACGTCAACTCGCGCATGTGCAGGACGCACCGTCGGATGCATCGGGGCGCTGTCGCAGTCGCCGGGGCAAGTCGGGGCGCGATCATGGCGCCCGTGCCGATCCCACTCCCCTGGTCCACGCGGCCCGCCACCGGCGAACTGCCGGCCCGTCCCGGACGCCTACGCCGCCGCACTGACCAGCAACTGCGCCGCACCGAAGCGGGAACAGGGCGAACTCCGGTGCTCGGCGGACCCGTCCCGGCCTGCAGCTCCGCCCCTGCCTGCCCCGGCGAGCGCGATGGGAGGGACGCGCCCGGCGCCCGGGCTCCCGCGGGCAGCTACGGCAGGAGCTGAGGTGACCGGTGCCCAACTGCGACGACGCTCTGCTGACAGACGACCACTTCCTTCAGGAGCAGCAGACGACGCTGGAGAAGCACCACCCTCGGCTGTGCGCCGGGTCAGGCGGTGAACGCTCCGGTGCGGGTGGCGAAGGGGCGCAGGCCGGGCAGGCGGGTCGGGGAGTGGACGAGGCGGGCGGTGATCGCGCGTACCGAGGGTCGGCGTACTTCCTCGGGGGCGGTGCGTTCCATCGCCAGGAGTGCGTTGTAGGTGCGCCGGTCCTCGCCGAGGGCGTCCCACACGCGGGCGGTGTCGGTGAGGTAGCGGGCGCGGCGCTCGGCCGTCGGCATCCGGGTCGGGTCGAGGCCGAGCGCGTGGCGCACGCCGGTGTCGGGGTCACCGAGCGCGGTGGCCAGGCCGATGCGGTACAGCGTGCACTGCTCGGCGGTGGCTTCGACGGTGAACAGGGCGCCGACCAGTCCGGGCGGGACCCGGCCCGCGGTCTCCTGTGCCTCCTCGATGAGGGAGTGGGCCCCGCTCGCGTCGCCGCCGGTGGCGGAGGTGTAGGCGGCGGTCAGCAGCAGCGAGGTGCGCACCGCCAGGGCCTCGGCCCCGTCGTCGCCGTCGAAGCCGACCGCCGTCGCGGTGAGCAACTGGACGGCGGAGGTGATCCGCCCGGAGCGGCGCATCGTGATCGCGAGCACCCGGGCCGCTTCCCCGACCGCGACGGGGGAGCCGGAGGCGCGGGCGGCGGTCAGTGCGCGGTCCGCGGTCACCCAGGCGTAGTCCGCGCTGTCCTTGACGGCGACCTCGGTGGCGATGACGTGCGCGCGGGCCAGCGCCGCGTTCGCCCGCTCCCGGCGAAGTCCGCTCGTCGCGTCGCGTTCGGCCTCGGCGCCGGACAACAGCGCGGGCAGGGTGGTGCGCAGCCGGTCGTAGCGGGCGGCGCGGAAGTCGGCGCGGGCCCGGGTGAGGGCGGCCGCGAGGTCGGACAGGCGTACGGGCGGGGCGGGGTCGAACAGGGCCCGTTCCAGCGGGTCACCGCCCTGGGAGCCAGGCGGCGGTGCGGCGTGGGCCGGCCCGCTGCCCACGGCGGCGGCGCCGATGCCCGCGGCGCCCAGCGCGAAGAAGCTCCTGCGTCGCACTTCGTCCTCCGACTCTCGACCTGCCGTCACCCTAGCGGCAACGGCTCGCCGCGCAGGCGAAGTTGAGGCGGTGTCGATGTCCAGTCCCAGCCGCTGGGGCGGGATGTCCAGGAACTGGGCGATGCGCAGCAGCGCAACGTCGCCGACCGTCATCCGGCCGTTGAGGATGCGCGACATCGCGGAGGGCGAGTACCCGGCGTGGGCGCCCACCTCGGCCAGCGTCGCCTTCTTCACCGCCCGGGCGGCACGCAGTACCGCCGGGACGTCGACCTTCTCCGTGGTCCGCGACACGACCCCTCCCCGAGCCCGGCGGATCCACCACGGTAGCGGTGCGTAGGGGGGCGTGTGACAGGGCGCGTGCACGGGAGCGTTCCGCGCCGTGTCCTTCGGCCGGCTCAGCCCCGACCGAGGACCAGCAGCGTGCCGAGCGCGCCCGCCTCCGGATTCGCCACCACCCCGGCCTCCACGTCCTCGAAGCCGTGCCGTTTCAACAGGTCCGCCCACTGCTCCGCCGTGTGCTGCCACCGCAGCACCGTGAGCTCGTCCCCGCGGCCCTCCAGCCACCGCCCGCCCATCGGCTGCGCCCCGTAGGTGCCGACTGCCGGCTCGCGCTGGGAGAAGGCGAAGACGCCGCCGGGGGCCAGGCGCCGGCGTACCCGGGGCAACAGCTCCTCGGGGTCGGTGAACCACACCGCGCCCCACGTCGAGTAAACGGCGTCGAAGGTGCGTGTCTCCCGGTCGAGGAACGCGCAGGCCTCCGCCTCCACAAACTGCAGGCGCGGCAGGTCCGCCCAGAAGCCGCGGGCGCGGGCCACCTGGACCGGGGAGAAGTCGACCGCGACGACCTCCGCTCCGGCCCTGGCGAGGACGGCGGCGTTCTCCCCCTCGGCAGGGCCGAGGTCCAGCGCCGTCGCCGGCCGGCCCAGGACCTCGGCGCCGGGCCCGTTGCCGGGAATGCCGGTCCAGTCGAAGCGCTCGGCCGCCGGGCGCACCTGGAGCTCCTCCCCCGGTGCGGCCGGTACTTGTCCCAGTACTCGGCAGGGCACAGGGGCGGGGCGGCGCTGGACATGAGGGCCTTCCAGGGGCGGCGGGGGTGGCTGTGCCGAAGTGGGCGACAACCTACCCCCGGGCCCGGGCGGGACGCGGACGGACGGAGGGGATTCAGCCGAACGGGTGGGGCCCGGCCGGCGCGCTGGTGCGCACCGGCCGGGCCTTGCGGGCGTAGCGGTTCAGTGGCAGTTGGACCCGGGGCGGCCCGGCCCGCACTTGGAGTACGGGCCGCTGCCTTACCAGTCGGCCAACTTTCCGGGTACTGCGCTGCCGGACGAGGATTCGAACCCCGAGTCTCCTGATCCAGAGTCAGGCATGCTGCCAGTTGCACCATCCGGCACTACGGGGGCGGCAAACGCGAAGGCCGCCCGGAAGGGGGTGTTCCCCCTCGGGCGACCTGGCACGTGATGGGTGCAGGTCTACCGCTGGGAGGGATACCCCTGGCTCTGCTGGGAGCTCGAAGAACGCTGATACGACTGGCTGTTGCTCATGACGTGCGTTCCTCTCCGTGGCGGTGCTGCCGGGCTGATGTCCCTAATCTGCGGCACGGTCGTGTGAATGGGCAACCGGATATCGTCGCGTCGTCCGGAGGATCCCACGGCTCGCGGCGGCCCCGGGACGTCGGTCGTTCAGGACCGTCCCGCTCCGAGGCGGGCTCCGGAAGGGCGACGAGCGGCCGGCCCGGCCCGGTGCGCGTTCCTGCCCCGATGGTCGGTCGAGGGTGATGAGGCTGCACGGTCAAGACTGTCCCTGCATTGCGCCGAACGGCATCCCCGGGCGCCGGCGCCGCTCTAGAGTCGGGCTCTCGACCACCGGCGGACGGGACCGGCACCGGCCCTCCCGCGCCCCGGTGCACAGCGAGTGGAGGCTTCATGATCGTGTCCCGACGGGTCGCCGCCTGGGTGGCCACAGTGTCGGCGGCGGCCGTGCTGGTGGGCTGCTCGGACTCGGGCTCCGGAGACGAGGCGCTTCCCGGGACCTCCGGGCCCCCGACGAAGGCGCCTGCCTCGACCGCCACGCCGACCGACCCCACGGCGAGTGCCGCGGCGCCGTCCCCCTCGGGCCCGTACTACCCCACCCTCGCGGCCGGTTGTCACGACAACACCGCGTGGCAGGACAAGGACCGTTCCCTCTGGCTCAGGCTGCTCGCCAACCGGGACCCGAGCAGGGGCGGCGTGAGCCTCGCCGGAGCCGACCCGAGCCACTTCGGAGGCCCGCTCTGCGTGCCTGAACGGGTCCACATCCAGTACTGGTTGGTGCACCGCAGGACCGGTTCCGCGGTTTCCCTTGAGTCCGTCTCCGACAACGACTTCCGTACCACCGGTCATGAGGCCCAGCACTTCCCGACCCCCAACGCGGTCACCGCCCGCAACCCCGCCTGCGACGGCATGCTGCTGGCCGTCTACACCGGCGAGCCACTCAAGGAATCCGAACTGCCCCGGACCTTCTCAGCCGTCGACGCGATCGGCGGGGAGCTCTTCCCCAACAAGCGGGTGTCGCTGGAGGGGTATGTCGGCCCGACCGGCACCGCGACCTGCACCTGACGGCTCGGTTCGAGGGCCGGTCCTGGGACACGGTGGAGGACAGCGCGTACGGTCTTCCCCCCGACGGCCGAGGGGCCACCGAGGTGGTGCGGGCGAGGCGGTTGACCATGGGCCAGCCGAAGCCTCCGGAGCTGTCGTTCAGAGCGGGGGTGCGCATGCGCGGGGCCTGCGGGCTTTCGTCGTGGACGGCCACCTCGATGCCGTCCGGGTGCCCGGTCATCTCCAGGGCGTGGATGCCGCCGCCGTGGCGCAGGGCGTTGGTGACAAGCTCCGAGACGGCCAGGACCACGACATCGGCGCACTCGGCGGCGACCGGCGGCACGAGGTCGTCGAGGAAGGCGCGGGTGCTCGCGCGTGCGCTCGCGACGGAGGTGGTGGAGCGGGCGGGGGCGACACTGACGCTCATCGTGTCCATCAGGATCACCCTGGTCTCTGAATCGGCACGGCCCGGCCTGCCCAGCTCCACGACTTCCCGCCTCACACCACTGTGTTCTCGCACTTCAGCGCATGGACCGCGGACGGCACGATCGAAAAGCTCGGCTTGCGGCTGCACCGCCTGGTGCGAGAGAAGGAAGGCCGGGCACCCGAGCCGACCGCTTGCGTGATCGACGCCCAGAGCGTCAAGACCACTTCCAGCGTGCCGGCCGAGACCCAGGGCATCGACGCCGGCAAGAAGATCGTGGGCCGCAAGCGCAGCATCGTCTCGACACGCTCGGCCTGCTCATGCTCGTCATGGTCACCGCCGCCGGCGTCTGCGACAACGAGGCCGGCAAGCAGCTCCTCATCCGGCTCGCCGTCACCCACCCGACAGTCACCAAGACCTGGGTCGACACCGGCTACACGGCCCCAGGCTGTCGAACACGGAGCGAAACTCGGCATCGATGTGGATGTCGTCCCGCGAAATGCCCAGGCCAAGGGCTTCTCAGTCGCGCCCCGGCGATGGGTGGTCGAGCGGAGTTTCGGCTGGATCATGATGCATCGCCGGTTGGCACACGACTACGAGACCAGGCCCGAGCACTCCGAGAGCATGATCCGCCTCGCGATGATCTCGAACCTCGCCAAACGAACAACGGACGAATCCACCATAACCTGGCACAATCCGTGAACTATCCCTCACTCGAGCAGGACGTCCTCTCAGACGGATTTGCCCGAGGCGAAGGCCGCCGTCGCGATGCGCAGCACGTACGGGAACTCCGCACCCATGAGGCCGGTCGGGTTGATCGAGTAGACGAGGTGTCGGCTGCCGTCCCGGGTCGCGAACATGCCGCTGGTGTAGCCAGGCCGGGAGCCGGTCTTGCCCCAGATCACGACGCCGTTCGGGAGGGTTGCGCTCATCAGGCCCATGCTGAAGCAGGCGTGGTCCCCCTGGCAGTTCTTGTTCCTGTGGTTGGGGACGTCGGGGACGGTGAAGAGGAGTTCCTGCTGCGCGGGCCGGAGCAGGCGGCCACGGAACAACTCAGTGATGAAGCGGTCCAGTTCGGGGGCGGTGGAGATCATGCCGCCTTCGGCCCAGGGCCAGGGGCTCTGCTCGCTCACGTCGACCTGCCGGGCGGTGCCGTCCGGCTCGGTCACCGTCAGGTAACCGTGGGCGTGGGGGCCGGACAGGCTCGGGTCGTCGGCCTCGGCAACGTAGGTGTGGTGCAGGCCGAGTGGCCGGGCAATCCGGGTCTGCACCTCGTGGGCGAAGGTCTGCCCGGTGACCTGTTCGATGACCCGGCCGAGGACGAAGGTGTTGAGCCCGTTGTACTGCTGCGCGGTGCCGGGCAGGAACTCCTTCGGGAACGTCAGGCCGTCGGCGATCACCTGTTCCGGGGTGGCACCGTCCAGACGGTGCTCCGTGAACCAGCGGGTGGTACCGTCGCCCCAGATCTCGGTCCCGCCGTGCGCAGGAAGGCCACTGGTGTGGTTGAGCAACTGGCTGACGGTGACGTCCGGGTACCCCTTCGGAAGCAGGAGCGGCACGTGCTCCTGGACGGTGCTGTTCAGGTCGAGGCGGCCCTCGCCCACGAGTTGGAGCGCGACGGTGGCGGTGAACACCTTGGAGACGCTGCCGATCCGGAAGCGGGAGTCGGCGGACACCGGCCGCCCCGTCCCCAGGTCACTGACACCCGAGGTGCCCGACCACCGCACCTGCTTCCCGCTGACCCGGGCCAGCGCGCCCGTGACATCGGCGTTCGGCAGCCCGGCCATGGCCTGACGCAGCGCGGACTCGTCCAACGGCGGCAGCTGCGAGGCCGCGGGGGCGGGGGCGGTCGCGAACGCCGGGGCGGTCGCACCGGCTGTCAGCGCGACGAGCAGCGCACTGGTGGCTGCGAGATCGGTCCAACGGGAACGGCGAGGGCGAAAGTTCACAGAATCCTCCGGAGCGGTGGTGCCAGGTGACGGCTGGGTCATCGACCCGACGACGAGCCTGCCGGACCACAGCACCCTGACCATCCGGGAATCCCCCTGACCACACCCTGGCCCACCCCGGGCACGACCCCGAGACAACACCTGGGCCGAGGTCAGGGAGATCGCCATCCGCACTCCACGCCAATTGGCAAAGCCGTTAGAACGGTGCAGGTCGCGAAGGGGTCCTCCCCGCGGGCGCGGGGGTCAGCCGCCCGGGGCGCCCTCTGCCACGCCAAGTGCCGCGACCTCCCCACAGGCAGGCGCGGGGGTCAGGTGTGGGATCAACTGTCCGACGACACTTCCGCGAGGAGCTCCGGCTCGCGCGAACCCCGGCGGGCGGCAGTGGCAGGCCGCGCGGGCGCTCCGCGGGGCCGGGGAGGTGTCGTGGGTGCGGGCGGCCTGGCGGGCGGTGGCGGCGCGGGCCTGGTCGGCCGCCATACTCACGTGCAGGACCGATCAGTAGCTCGATGGTCGGGTTCTACCGAGCGGTCAGAAGCTCCAGCTGTAGAGGCGGCCACCTGTGCTCACCGCGGAGGCCGCGAGGTGGGCGATTCCCTGTAGGACCGCCAGCAGATCGTCGTCGGTCATGTCGTCCCCGTCGGCAGCCTTGAGCCTCGTGGTCCAGCGAGCGGCGAGCTCCTTCAGATCCGTGGGGCCGGCGCCAGCCAGCACCCGGGTCAACCGCTGTGGCAGGGCGAACACCTCGACGCCGTCGTTCAAGGGGGTAGTGACCCACTGCGGCCACCACCTGTGGAGCTGTTCGGGCGTCGGCACCTCGGCCGAGGGCTCCTCGAAGTACATGTCCCACTCGGCGATGGCACTGTCCGGTTCAACGAAACGGCAGGTCACGAACTCAGATCCTGGACCGGGTCGTCGCCCGCGCATCGCAGCGACAACCTCATCATCGGGGGCGAGGAAGAACACTACGTCGTGAGCCACTACAGCATGACGGCAGCTGGCCAGGCAGCGCCGCCGAACCAGGCTGCGGCCAAGCAAGGACACGGGGGCGACTCTACGCTCTCCTGACCACCGCGCTGAGCAAGTATCCTCCCCGCGCCGGCGGGGGGCAGCCGGTCGGCTCGCCGGTGCAGATTCTCGGCACGCTGTCCTCCCCGTGAGCGTGGGGGTCGGTCAGCGGCCAGCGAATCCGGGAATTGGTTCGACGTGGCTTCGCGGTGCTACGTGTCCTTCTACGCTGGGTGGCCATGGGCTACGACCTGCACATCACGCGGCGTGAGTACTGGTGGGACGAAGCGGGCGAGGACATCAGTTCGGCGGAGTGGGGGGCGGCGGTAGTCGCAGAGCCCGGCCTCGTGGTGGTCCCGCTGCCTGTAGGCAGCCCGGAGGGGGTCGCCGAGTTCGTCCTGCGGGAGAGCGGGAAGTCGTCTGGCCACCCCTTGTGGTGGCGGGCTGGGCGGATCAAGGCCAAGAACCCGACGGATGAGATGGTCACGATCACGTGCCGGTTGGCGAAGACGCTGAATGCCCGGGTCCAGGGTGAGAACGGTGAGCCTTACGACATGTGAGGTGTGGCCACTACAAGAGGTCCTGGCCCATGTGGGCCGCAACGTCGGCATCTGCCCCGATGAGCGGAGCTCCTTGACGCCACCACAAGCCAGACCCGCCGGAAGACCTCGACGGGTCAGTCAAGAAGTAGCAAATCCGCCGGAACGATGCAGGTCGCGAAGGTCTTTCCCGCGCAGGCGCGGGGTCAGCCGGATGGTGAGCGCGGGGCCCGAGACAGCAGCGCGCCCTCCCATCAGGCTGGGGGCAGCTGGTGGGTCGGTTCGAAGCCGGGGAATTGTCACGAGCCCAAGCAGAAGGATGTGGAACATAGCTCGATCCATCGCCGTTCATCGTGCCGGGCTTCAGTCAGGGAACACTGTGCCCTGACGGCGGGCGCGCTTCGCGTCCGGCTGGCCCGGGTGGATGTCGACCCCGACGCCGGCCTGGTCGACCTGGCCCGCACACTGTCGCTGATCGGCGAGGACTTCGCCGCTGGACGGCTGGCCGCGCTGCTGCCGGAGAACGACCTGGAGGGAGCCAGCCCCGTGTCGACCTGGCGCGCCTGAGCAACGGAGACGATCAGGCTCGTCCTCGCGATCGCCACCGCGACGGCCTCAACGGTGGCCGCCACCGTGCTGCTCCCCTCGACCGGACTCCCTGCCGCAGTGCACTCCCCGGTCGCGTTGGGCTGTGCCTTGGTGAGCGGGCTGCTGGTGGCCGGCCGATCGCGGTTCACGCGGATCGCCGAGTTCCTCCCTGGCAGGTAGGCCAACCGCGATGTTGCCGATCATCACCATGAACGAGCCCTTCGGTAGCCCGGCGGGCCGTCCCTGAGTGGCAGCGGCTCGGGCAGGTCCCCCAGCGAGTCGCCGTGTTCGTCGGTGCCGGTGTAGCCCTCGGAGGTCGTCCCCGATGTACCACTCGACGACGTCGGTGTGGAGGACGGTGCCGTCGGGCTGGGGTTCACCCCCGTCGATCGCGAGCAGATACCAGCGGGGGTCCGCGCTCGGCCGCAGCGATCCGATCTTCATGCCTCATGGATACTGCTCGTCCGCTGCGGGCCACGCGGTGGTGGGCTGCCGGGCGAGAGTCCAGCCGCAGCGCCCGTTGCGTGCCGCGACCGCCCCTGCCATCCTGAGCGCGGAATCGGCCTTCGGGGGAAGGACATTCAATGCGGAAGCAGCACGGGGACGGCCGGCTTCAGCCGCGCTGTCCGTTCCGGGCGGTTCAAAGTGCCGTACCGGCACGGTCGCCCGGTGGTCCTGCTCTGTGAACGCGACGCTGGACACGGCGGCCTTCTCGCCGGGGGACCGGGAGGAAGCGGTCCGGTCCGCGGTCTGGGAGTCCGTCGTGCGGATCGAGATCGACCACCATCCCGCACCGGAGGACATCTCGGTCCAGGTCAAGCTGGACACGGTCGGCTGCATCGGTGTCTGCTCGGGGCGGGCGACCGGCCTGACGATCCGGCGGACGCAGCGGCTGGCGCGGGAGGACACCGAGCCGGAGGTCTTCCTGGGCCTCCAGGTGACGGGTACCAGCGTGGTGGCGCAGAACGATCGCCAAGCCGTGCTGGGGCCGGGAGAGTTCGCCCTCTACGACACGTCCGTGCCGTACACCCTCGGCTTCGACGGCGGTGTCGACCATCACTTCCTGCGCTTCCCGCGCTCCGCGCTCGCGCTGCCCGAGCGGTTGCTGAAGGAGATGACCGCGGTCGCGTTCCGTGCCGACAGCCCCGTCGCCGCCCTCGCCTACGCCTACTTCTCCCAACTGGCCACCACCGAGGGGCTCCACCAGGACCGGTACGCCCAAGCAGTCACGGAACCCAGCCTCGATCTGATCCGCGCCGCCGTCACCTCCCGGCTCGGTGACTCGCCCTTGGCCCGGGAATCCCTGGAGGCGACGCTCGGCTTCCGGATCCTCCGGTACATGCGGGCGCACCTGCGCGACCACGACCTGTCCGCGGCGCGGATCGCCTCCGCGCACGGCGTCTCGGTTCGACACCTCTACACCCTGCTGGCCCGGTCAGGGGTCACCCCGGGCGACTGGATCCGCTCGGCCCGTCTGGAGGAATGCCGCCGGGAATTGGCCGGCCCGAAGGCGCGCTACCGGACGATCGCCGCGATCGGGCAGAGCTGGGGCTTCGTGGACGCGACCCACTTCAGCAGGGCCTTCAAACAGGCGTACGGGCTCTCCCCGCGCGCCTGGCGCGATCTCGACCGCACCAGCGGCCGAGCAGGTGACCACCCGCAGGGCCGGCCTGCGGGGTGATCGGGATGCGGACAGGGGGTGGCCGTGGCGCCGAGGCACCGCGCCGGGACCACCCCCTGCCGTCTCGCCGGTGACCGTCTGTCCGGTGCTCACGCCGGCCGGGCGGATCCCGGCCCGGCCGGCGACGGCTGCCGGCGGGCGTCAGCTGCAAGAGTGCCAGGGGGTCGGCTGGTTGACGAGGTTGTTGCCGTTGGGGTCGTTCGCGATGACCCACTCCCGGATGCACGCGCCGGGCGCGTAGATGGTCACCGGCCCGGCGAAGGTGCTGTAGTAACCCCCGCCACCGTCGATCCATCCGGAGTCGCCGGACTTCTGGACGTAGATGTCGGTGTACGTCTTGGTGCCCGCGTAGAGGTCCTTGACGAAGACGGAGCAGTTGGTGGAGCCGTCGTAGTAGGTGTGGACCGTCCCCGCGCCGCCCACGTCCCCGGACCACACGTGGGAGCCCGAGCAGCCGTAGCCGCCGGTCTGGGTGGCCTGGGCCGCCGGGGCGGCCACGACGGTGCCGAGCGACGCGAGGGCCGCGACGGAGAGAGCGGCTATCACCTTGCGGATGCGCATAGTGGTGCCTCCCTGGGAGGAGTCGGATGGTGCGGATCAGCTGCCGGCCGGTCACGGGTCGGTGACCAACGGGCTCGTCGCCGGTGCCTGGTCAGGACGGATTCGCGCCCTGTCGTTTCGGCACCGGAACGTCCGAGCGGTGGCGACGAGTCGCGCCGACCGCAACGGACGCCGCCCGTGCGAGGGGACTTGCACCGCATGGACCGGGCTTCGCCGTGCCATGACTCTAGGTCTCCCGAGCCGCCCCGACTGTGCTGTCCTTGCAGAGAAATCGGCCAGGTGTGCACGGGTACTCCGGGCCGGTCCGCGAGCGCACCACCCACCACCCGGCACACCGACTCCACCCACCACCTGGCGCGCCGACTCCACCCGCGTCGATCGCGGTGAGACCGGGATCAGCGCCGTCGACTGGTACGACCTCCGCAACCAGCGTGGAGAGGTTGGATGCGGCCCAGGCAGGTCAGTCACGCCGCCCACTTATGCGACCGGTCCAGCATGGAGCGCAGCTCTGGTTCTGCGGGGCGCCCGGCGGCTCGGTCCAGTCCTATGGACGCGGACGAGCCGCCGGGCGCCCCGAGCGTGCTGGAGCCTTCTTGCGGTTCTACAGGCCCAGATCCGACGCGAGGCCCGGACCGGGTGTCCACTCCACGCCCGTGTCGGCCTCGCGGGACAGGAGCTACATCTCTTGGTCCTGTGTCACGGCGATGCACAGGGATGTGCCCGAATCACCGGCGCTGAACACCAACCGATCCGCCCGCTGACCTTCGGTATGGATCGTGTGGGGAACCAGGTCCAGCAGCAACTCGAACTGCGCATCGTCGCGGACATCGATGGCAGTGTCGAGCCCTTCCAGTGCGGACTCGCGAATGTTCTCCCGCTCGGCACCCTGCGGGAAGTGGCGGCTCAGCCGGCGCGCGCAGTCCACTCCGGCGGCGTCCACAACCGGGCATGGGCGCTGCCGACCTGGATCAGCGTTCCGGTATGCCGATCCTGACGCGCCGGGCGGAACCCGTCGATCGCGAACACCTGCTGTCCGCTGGTGATGTCGACGCCCTGCAGACCGGCCTCGTCGGCGATCAGCAGATGCTCTCCGTCGGTGAAGAAGCCGAAATCGCCGACCGGCCAGGGGAACGTCGCGACCGCCTTGATCCATCGGACGCCCGGCGAGCGCAGTTCGATCGAGGTGGGGTCGAGGACGTGGACGGTGCCGCTGCCGGCATCGTCCCGGTCGTACACCGCGATCCGCCCGTCGTCGATCCACACCACCGGCCAGTTCCACTCCGAGACCTCGGGATACACCGCACGGCTGGGCCCGTCCTCGGACTCGTACGGGTTGTCGTGCAGCCAGGCGGTCAGGCTCCACACCGCCGGCATCCCCCACGGCTGCCACACCCAACCGCCGTCGTAGACACGAGTCCCGTCAGGACTCAGCGACAGCGCGCCGTGGAAGTAGTCGAGGTCGTACTCCGCATCTTCCTCGTCGCTGTCCGGGCTGTCCCGCGCCGTAAGCACCTCGCCGGACGCGAGATCGGTGACATCCAACCGGTTCCAGTCAGTGCGATGGACGACAACCGGCCGGCCACCGTGTTCGGCGAACGCCAACGCGAACGGGACGGTTTCACAGCAGTAGTCCCCGCCGTCCAACGTCAACGCCGGCGAACCGGTGGTGAGATCGACGACGGTGCCGTACCGACCGCGGTCTTGAACCACCGCCGCCCAACGGCCACACCGAGACGCATGGAGCCGCGGTCGAACGCCGCCACCGTATTCGGACGCCGGTCTCTCCTCCCGATACCGGGCCACGTCCTGCACCTCGCCGGTCGTCGGCGTCCACCGCGCCAGTCGTCCGTCCTCGGACAGCACCAGCCACGCCGGCCCCGCGTCACCGAGGACCGCCGGCAACGCCGCCACATCCACGACCGGCCGCAGCGCGTCGGGAACTGCCACGTCCACCGTGATCGTCGCCATACTGCTCCCCCTCGGTGCGCCCGTGTGACCCCCCGCGGCAACGTGAACAGCAGGTGATACGGCACCGTATCGGCGAAGTCGGTGAGCGCCGCGACGCCGGTCACGGCGGTGAGGTCAACACGGATCTGGTCTGTGTCGGGCTCATTCTCGCGCAGGTCCGCCTCGGTGTCGTCCAGCGAGAAGCCCCCTCCGGTCGTCATGACCGGACCCACCTCACCGAGCACGGCCCCGGCGGACCCAGAAGATCCAAACCACTGACCAGCACACCCGGATCCGCTACAGAGAGCTACTACTTGCCACTTCGCCGCAGCTTCGGGAGAACAGGGCCGCGATGGGAAGATTCGTGGGGCCCGGCCCGGGATCGCCCATCCAGCGCCCGCCGGCCGGCAAGGTCAACACCTTTCACCAGGGAACGGACCGTCACAGGCGGCTGCGGCACACGACGGGCCGGGCGGGCCGGGTCGGCTCGGCGCCGCGCAGTGCGACAGCGGCAGTGCGGGTGCGCTCCAGCCAGGACGTGACCTGGCACAGCGTGGCAGCATCGAGCCATCGGGTGAAGTCGCGGACGGCCTGGTGGGGGTCGACGTCGGTCAGCGTGGTCAGTCCGACGCGGTCGAGGGCGGCGTGCAGGGTCGATCAGGCCTGCACGACCGCCTCCGGCACGCGCCCTGAACCGTGCGGGTCCCCGAACCGTGCGGGTACGGACGAGCGGGCCCACAATGGAAGGAGAGACAGGACCGAAAGTGACGCAGAGTTAACACAACCGGCACGGTTTCCCGTCCCGGGGCCTGTGTCCTCGTGAGCTTCAGCACGCCGCCGGACCGCTGACAGGCCGACGGCGCGGCACTCACACCCCGGGAACGCGCACGCTGCGCAGCCGTCGCCGGCGCAGAAGCGGACACGACCGCGACCGCGCCAGTAGCACCCGAGGTTGACATGGCTGGCAAGAACTCCGAACCCGGCGGGCCGAACGGTATCGGCGACCGCCCCCAGGACGACTTCGTGGCGAGGAACCTGGCCGATCCGTCGCAGCGGCCGGCCAGGACGCTGACGCTCAGTGGCCTGCTGGGCGACAGCGACCGCCCCGGATACCGGCGGCTGTACTTCAACAAGCAGCTTGACTACTACGCCGAGTTCGCCTCCGCGGACGTGCTGGCGGTGGAGGACGTCGGCAGCGACCAGCCGCCGTTCGTCGGACTCGACGCGACGAAGGTCACCCTGAGTCGCGATGCGACGGTGCACTTCACCCGGGTGGAGTCGGCCGCTCCCCTGGACGAGTTCGACCTCGACCTGCGGCTGGCACAGCCGCGCCGCACTGGGACGGTGCCCACCACGCAGCCCTCCGAGCCGCAGACCTTCGAGGCCGAGTGCCCCGGGCCGACGTTCGGCGACTGCGCCACCGAGTTCGCCTGCGCCACCGACGTCGACTGTCCGACCGGAATCACCGTCTGCAAGCCGCGCACGTGCCGTTGCACGGAGAACGCGACGTGCGACACCTGCGCGGGCGCCACCTGTGAGAACACCTGCTTCCAGCAGACCTGCGCCACCTGCGGCGAGAACACCTGCGCCACGTGCGGCGAGGCCACCTGCCGCACCTGCGCGGGTGCCACCTGCGCCACCTGCCACACCTGCCGCACCTGCGACACCTGTAACCCGCACGTGTTCACCTGCGGCCCGAACCCGCGGTGCCGCCAATGAGGACCCCTGGGACGGCATCCGCCGCGACGCCGCCGACCGCGTCGGCGGTGGCACCGGGCAGCGGCGGGTGGGCGCCGCGGCTGGGGCCGGCGGCCGCCCGGCGCGCGCTCGAAGCCGCCCGGCTGATCGCCGACCGGGCCACCAGCCCCCCGCGGGTGCGGGCGGCGATCGAACTCGCCGCCCGGCAGACCGCGTTCCCCGGATCGGTGCACTGGGACCCGGTGTCGCTGGCGCAGGGTGATACCGGCCAGGCGCTGCTCTGCGCCCAGCTGCACCGCTGCTTCCCCGCCGAGGGCTGGGACCGCACCGGACACGCGCACCTCACGCGCGCGGTGGCCGCGCTGGAGCAGCGCGGCGGTGCCCCGCCGAGCGTGTCCAGCGGGCTGAGCGGCGTCGCGTTCTGCGCCGCGGTGCTGGGCGACGGCCGCGGCTACCGGCGCCTGCGCCAGGTGCTCGACGCCCGGATCGCGGCGATGAGCCTGGCCGGGGCGGCGGCGCTGCGCGGGCGCAGCGGGGTGCCGGTGTCGTCCTTCGACCTCATCTCGGGCCTCAGCGGCGTCGCCACCCACCTGCTGCCCGCCGGTGCCGACCGGCCCGCGCACCCGGCGCTCGCGCCGGTGGTGCGCGCACTCGCCGGCCTCGCCGGCCCCGGTGAGTGGCCGCCCGCCTGGTACACCCCGGCGGCGCTGCTCCACGACGAGGAGCAGGCCCGCGCCTATCCGTTCGGCAACCTCAACTGCGGTCTGGCGCACGGCATCCCGGGCCCGCTGGCGGTCTTGGCCCTGGCCATGCGCAGCGGGGTCGAGGCCGAGGGCCTGCGGCCGTCCGTGCGCGAGCCGGCCGGGGGGCTGCTGGCCCACCGGCTGGACGACGCGGCCGGACCGAACTGGCCCGCGGTCGTCCCGCTGGGCGACGGCGGCCCCGGCCTGCGCGAGGGCCGGGTGGACCGCACCACCCGCAGCGCGTGGTGCTACGGCAGTCCGGGGGTCGCCAGGGCGCTGTGGCTGGCGGGCAGCGCGCTCGGCGACGAGGGCCTGTGCGCGGTGGCGGTGCGGGCGATGGAGGCCGTCTACCGCCGGCCCGTGCCCGAGCGCCGCATCGACTCCCCGACGTTCTGCCACGGCGTCGCCGGGCTCCTCCAGGTGACGCTGCGCTTCGCCGACGACACCGGGCTGCCCGTGTTCACCGAGGCCGCCGCCGCTCTCACCGAGCAGATCCTGGCGCACGTCGACCCGGCGCGGCCGATGGGGATCGCGACGGTGGAGCCGGCGGGCAACCTCGTCGACCAGCCCGGCTTCCTCGACGGGGCGGCCGGGGTCGCCCTCGTCCTGCTCGCGGCCGCGACGGACCGGGAGCCGGTGTGGGACCGCGCCGTGGCCCTGTCATGACCGCGAACCCGAACCCGGCACCGAACCCGGCAGCGGGCCCGGCAGCGGGCGGGGGCGCCGGCCCGGCGCGAGGCCGTACCCGGCGCACGCCCGCCGCCGCCCGTGGCCGCGCCCCGCTCTACGAGCCGGCCCCGTGGCTGATCGTCCGCACCCCCCTGCTGCCCGCCCGCACACCGAACGCCGCCACCACCGCCACCGCCACCGCCGCGGACCCGGCGAACCCCGCGAACCCCCGTGACAGCCTCGCCGACCCGCGCGTGCGGCGGGCCCTGGCCGTCGCCAGCCCCGACCTGCTCGACGCCCTGCAGCGCACCGGGGCGAGGGCGCGCGACGCCGCCCGGGCGGAGCTGAAACTGGCCCGCTACCTGATCCGGATGAGCACCCGCCCCACCCCGTACGGCGCGTTCGCCGCCGTGTCCCTCGCGGGCTGGGGCGAGCGCACCACCCTGGCCGTGCGCAACGACGCCGACCGCATCCGCACCCGCCCCGACATGGGCTGGCTGACCGACCTGTGCCTCTCCCTCGACGACGACCCCGCCGCCCGTGCCGACAGCCTGTGGACGGCGAGCGCCCGCGCCGTCGAGCGCCACGGGCGGCTCGCCCTGGCCGACGGCGGCCCCGCGCAGGGCACCGGCTCGGTCCGTCTGACCCCCGCCGTCCGCGAGGCACTGCGCGCCGCCCGCCACCCCGTCCCGTACGCCGTGCTGCGCCGGCACCTGCTGGAACACACCAGCGGCAGCCCCGAGCAGGTCGAGCGGCTGCTCGCCGACCTGTGGCGCCAGCACCTCCTGGTCACCGACCTGCGCGCCGCGCTCACCACCGACGACCCGGCCGAAGAGCTGCGCCGACGCCTCGCCGAGCGCCCCGCCTGCGCCCGGGCGGCCGCTCAGCTCGCCGACCTGCTCGCCGAGATGGCCGACCTCGACCGCGCCCCGGACGACCAGGCACCGCGGCGGGCCCGCGGCATCGCCCAGCGCGCCCAGGACATCCACCCGGCCGACGGACCGGCGTTCCAGACCGACATGGCCCGGCCCGTGGACGGCGACCGGATCAGCGCCCGCGTCGGCGAGGACTGCGCCCGGGCGGCCGAGCTGCTCCTGCGCCTGTCGCCGCAGCCGCTCGGCAGCGCCGACCTGTCCGCCCACCGCGCCGCGTTCACCCGGCGCTACGGCCACGACCGGGAGGTGCCCCTGCTGGAACTGCTGGACGAGCACACCGGGATCGGCCCGCTCGGACACACCCACGGCGCCCGTCCGGCACCGGCGCCCGAGGCGGCCGCGCGGCGCGCGAGCACCCTCACCGACCTCGCCCTCGGCGCCCTGCGCGACGGCCGGCGCGTCGTCGACCTGACCGACACCCTGCTGGCCGCCCTCCAGACCCGCGACCCGGCGACCGCGCCCGTACCGCTGTCCCTGGAACTGTCCGCGTTCGTCGCCGCCGCCTCCCGCGAAGCCGTGGACCGCGGGGACTTCCTCCTGGTCGTCGGACCGAACCTGGGTGCCAGCAGCGCCGGCCGCTCGCTCGGCCGGTTCGCCGGACTCCTCGCGCCGCAGGGCCCGGCGGCCCTGCGCAGCCTGGGCGAGGCCGAGTGCCGGGCCCGCCCCGACGCCGCGCTGCCCGTCGAGGTCGTCTACCTGCCCGCCAACCACCGCATGGCGAACGTCGTCGTGCGCCCCGCCGTCCACGAGTACGAGATCGTCCTCGACGTGCCCGCCGGGGTGCCCGCCGAGCGGGTCGTGCCGCTCGACGACATCCTGGTCGGCGTCCGCGACGACCGCTACCGGCTCCGGTCGCGCCGTCTGGACGCGGTGCTGCGCCCCACCGCGCGCCACATGCTCAACGCCCATCAGGCGCCCGCCGTCTGCCGCTTCCTCGACGAAGTCGCCCGCGACGGCGCGCCCGAGTTCACGGCCTTCGACTGGGGCCCGGCGGCCGGCTTCCCGTTCCTGCCCCGCGTGCAGTACGGCCGGATCGTGCTGGCCCCCGCCCGGTGGCTGCTGCGCCCGGCCGCTGCCGACGGCCATGACGGCGGCCATGACGGCGGCGAGGACCGGACGGCCGACGCCGGGGCCTTCGCCGCCCACGTGGCCGCCTGGCGCGCCCAGTGGTCGGTCCCCGCGCGCCTCTACCTGACCACGGCCGACAACCGGCTGCTGCTCGACCTCGACGACCCCGCCCAAGTCGAGCAGCTGCGCGCCGAGGCCGGGCTGCTGGTGCTCCAGGAGGCACTGCCCGACACCGCCGACGCATGGGTGCCCGGCGCGGACGGCGTCTTCATGAGCGAGCTCGTGGCCCCGCTCGTCCTGCGCCCGCAGCCGGCACCACGGACGGCACCCGAACCGCGCACCGAACCGCGCACCGAACCGCAGGCCGCGCCCGTACCGGCGATCGCGCACGCCAACGGCCACCCTGTCCCGGTCCGCGACCGGCTGCGCCTGCCGGGCAGCGACTGGCTGTTCGCCAAGTTCTACGGCGACCGCGACCAGGAGGACGCCCTGCTGGCCGGCCCCCTGGGGCGCCTGTGCGAGATGGCCGAGGTCTCCGGGCTCGCCCGGCAGTGGTTCTTCATCCGGTACGCCGACCCCGACCCGCACCTGCGCTTGCGCTGGAAGGGCGACCACGACGCCCTGACCCGGCACCTGCTCCCGGAGATCGCCCGGCTCGCCGCCCAGCTCACCGAGGAGGGCCTGGTCTCCCGGCTGGTCATCGACACCTACGACCGCGAACTGGAGCGCTACGGCGGCTCGGAGGGCACCGACGTCAGCGAACAGGTCTTCTGCGCCGACAGCCGGGCCGTGCTGCGGCTGCTCGGCGAGACCGGCCCGAACTCCCCCGTCGACGCCGACCTGACCGAGCTGGCCGCCGTGAGCACCGACGACCTGCTCGCCGGGCTCGGCCTCGGTCCCGAGGAGCGCCTGCGCTGGTACACCGAGCAGGCCCGGCAGTTCCACGGCTCCGCCCGCCGCCAGGCCGGCGAGGACTACCGCGTGCGCCAGCGGCGCCTACGCGCCCTGCTCGGCACGCCCGGGGGTCCGGCCCTGCTGGGCGGCGCGGTGCAGGAGATCCTGGGCCGGCGCCGCGACGCGCTCGCCGAGGCCGTCGACCGGCTGTCCGCCCTGGAGACCGCCGGACGCCTCACCACCGACCGCGACCGGCTGCTCGGCAGCTACGTCCACCTCCACTGCAACCGGCTGCTGGCCGGGCGCCACCCGTCGGAGGGCCTGCTGGTCCAGATACTCCAGCGCACCCGCAAGGGCCTGAGCGTCGAACCGGCGCCCGCCCCCGCCCCAAGCCCCGCGTGACGCCCCCTGCCCGCCTACAGCCTGGCCGCCGAGAAGGTGTCGCGCCGGGCGGCGGGACCGTAGCGGGCTCTCGGGACAACCGACGCCGTAGCAGAGCCCGCCCCACCAAGGATGCGGCGAGGCGGGCGAGGTCGTCCTCCCACGCCGGCTGGTCGGCGAGCGCCGAGGACGACGCCAGGCGCGCCCGGGACAACACCGGACTCGCCGACCACGGTGGTGGTCGGCGCCTTCGCGTGCCGGAGAAACCCGCGCTCAGTTCAACGGGGAGGGTGGACCAGGACCCCGCCCGGGACAGGAACACAGCCCGTGCCCCGGGGCAACTGCTCGACCACCCCGACGTTCTCCGCCCGGCCGGTGCCCAGCACTCTCCGGAAGTGGCCGTCGCCGTACAGGATGACGCCCGCGTCGGCCGCGGTACCGGTCATACGGACCACCGGGTCCGCGATGAACCGGCCGCCGGCCTCCGCCGCTGCCCGTCACAGCCGGTACGGCGTGGTCGAGGAGGCGGCTTCGTCAGCCCGGCATGAGAGCAGGGCCTGGCGGTATACGGGGAAAATCCGGGGGACCGGCCGGCCGCACGCTGCTACGGTCGGTCGCCATGAGCTGGCTTCCCGATGACTTCGTCCACCCCGTCCTGGTACCGCTGCCGGGCGGTGGCCACCACCTGCGGCCGATCCGGGAGGCGGACACCCCGCTCGACTATCCGGCTGTGATGGGTTCGCGCGAGCGGCTGTGGACCATCTTCGGCCCGGCCTGGGGCTGGCCCGCGGCCACCATGACCTACGAGGGCGACCAGGCCGACCTGTTGCGGCACGAGAAGGAGATCGCCGCACACCAGTCCTTCAACTACGCGCTGTTCGACGCGGCGGAGACAGCGCTGCTCGGCTGTGTCTACATCGACCCACCGGAGAGGGCCGGCGCGGACGGCGAGATCTCCTGGTGGGTGGTGGACGAGCTGGTGGGCAGCAAGGTCGAGCAGGCCCTCGACGCGCTGGTGCCGCAGTGGATCGCCGCCGACTGGCCGTTCGAGCAGCCGCGCTTCCTCGGCCGCGAGATCTCCTGGTCTGACTGGCTCGCCCTGCCGGAGCACCCCGACGCGTAAGTGGTTGCTGCCCGTGCCGATCTCGACGGCTGTCGATCGAACGGGAGTCACGATCGGGTGACTGCGGCGGCTTCCGCGCGTGAAAGCAGGGCCTCCAGGCAGCTCCGGGGTGCGATCTCATTCCGAGTGGTTCCCGGAGGCCCTGTTGTCCTTGACGTACGTGCCCGAGCAGGTTGACCTCAACCCGCCCGCCGTGTCATGCGCTTGCCTCGCGCACCTGTACGGCATCGCGGCCGACCATCCGGACCGGGTGCGCCGGTATCCGTCGGACAATGGCGGACGCGCAGTGGGCGGCCGTCCGGCCGTTGCTGCCGGTGCCGGCCCGGTTCCAGGGGCGGGGTGGCCGGCCCGAGGGCTACTGCCTCCCGGCAGCTGTTGGACGCGATCCGCTACCTGGTCGCGGGCGGGATCCCGCGGCGGGCGATGCCCGCGGACTTCCCCGCATGGGTCCGGGTCTACGCCTGCTTCCGCCGCTCGCACGAGCACAGGCTGATCACCGAGTTCCACGACCGGCTGCGCGGGACGGCCCGTGAGCGCAAGGGCCACGAGGCCGAGCCCACAGCGGGGATGACGTGTTCCAAGCCGGCCGGGACCTCACCGTCAACAACAGGACCACCACGCCCGCTGCCGAGGTCCGGTGGCCGGTACTCGTCGGCCGGATCCCCAACCTCGCCGGGTACTTCCAGCAGCGCCCCGAGAGCGAGATGCTGCGAACCGCTCTCGAAGGCGGTGGGAAGCCGGCGGTGCTGGGCCAGGTCGTCACCGGGACCGGTGGTGTGGGTAAGACCCAGCTCGCCGCCCACTACGCCCACCAGGTCCTGCAGACATCACTCACCGCCGCGGCCGGGTCGGCGGCGGTGCCCGGACCGGCGACGCCGGGCGCTACCGGCGCCGATACGGGCCCGGACGGCGATGGGGCCGGCGGGACCTCCCCGGCGGCTTCGGTGCGGCGGACGGCTCCGGTGGACCTGGTGGTGTGGGTGAACGCGGCCACGACGAACGCCATCACCACCGCTTACGCCCAGGCGGTCCGCGCCGTCACCCCCGGCCGGTACGACGGACAGGACGCCGACGAAGCCGCCCTCGGCTTCCTCACCTGGCTCCAGGTCTCCGGTCGGCGGTGGCTGATCGTCCTCGACAACGTCCCCAACCCGGCGGCGCTGACCGTCCTGCGGCCACCCGACACGGAGAACGGGCGGACGGTGGTCACCACCCGCAGCCGCCACGGCGCCTGGACCACCAGGACCCGCACCCTGCTCCCGGTCAACCTCTACACCCCCGAAGAAGCCCTCGCCTACCTGCGATCCGCCCTCGACAACCCCGAGCGCACCGCCTCGCGCGGCGCGGACACCGACGAGCAGCTCACCGCTCTGGCGCAGGATCTCGGGCACCTGCCCATCGCGCTGGCCCAGGCCGCCGCCTACCTCAACGACACCGCCCGCGCTGTCCCCCGCTACCGCGCCCTGCTCGCCGACCGCGCCCGCCGACTGGAACAGAACCTGCCCGACCGCACCGGTCTGCCCGACCAGCAGCAGCACACCATCGCCGCCCTGTGGGACATCTCCATCGAGCAGGCCGACCGCACCCGCCCCGAAGTCCTCGCCCGGCCCCTGCTCGAACTCGTCTCCGTCCTCGACCCCGACGCCGCCCCCGACACCGTCCTCACCACCGAAGCCGCCCGCACCTACCTTGCCAGGGTCCGGAAGACGTCGACCGGCGAAGCCATCGGACCGTCGGCGGAGAACGACGACAACGCCCCCGTGACAGCGTCACCGGGCCGGACGGACAACGAGATCCGCCTCCCCGTGCCCGTCAGCCAGGAGGACGCCGAGGACGTCCTGCGCGTCCTGGACCGCCTCAACCTCCTCGACCACACCCCCGCACAAGCCGCCACCGGCCCGGGCACCGGCGGGGAGGCGAGCACCGCCGACGACCCGCCCGGCGGCAGGTGGGGGGCGGTGCGTGTCCACCGCCTCGTCCAGCACGCGGTCCGCGACAGCGCGCCCGGCCGCGAACGCCGCGCCCGCCTCGTGCGAGCGGCCGCCGACGCCATCGAGCAGGCCTGGCCCGCCGAGGACCATCACGACCGGAACCTCGCCGCCGTCCTACGGACCAACACCGCCACCCTCGCCGCCCACGCCGGCGACCACCTCTGGCACCCCGACGGCCACCCCGTCCTCTTCCGGGCCGGTGACAGCCTCCTGCACGCCGGGCTCCACACCACCGCCACCTCCCACTGGCAGCACCTCACCGCCGCCGCCGAACGTGCCCTTGGACCCCACCACCCCCACAGCCTCACCGCCCGCAACAACCTCGCAACCTCCTACCAGCAAGCCGGACGCACCCAGAAAGCCATCGACCTCCTGCGGCAGGTCCTCGCTGACCGCGAACGCGTCCTCGGACTCCACCACCCCCACACCCTCAGCACCCGCGGCAACCTCGCCCATGCCTACTGGCAGGCCGGACGCACCGACGAAGCCATCACCATCGAGGAACAGCTCCTCACCGACTATGAACGCGTCGTTGGCCCCCATCACCCCCAAACCCTCACCGCCCGCAGCAACCTCGCTTCCTCCTACCGGCAGGCCGGACGCACCCAGGAAGCCATCGACATCGGCGAGCAGGTCCTCACCGGCCGCGAACGCACCCTCGGCGCGCACCACCCCGACACCCTCACCACCCGCAACAACCTCGCCCACTCCTACCGGCAGGCCGGACGCACCCACGAGGCGATCACCCTCCAGGAACAGGTCCTCACCGACTGCGAACGCACCCTCGGCGCGCACCACCCCCAAACCCTCACCATCCGCGGCAACCTCGCCACCTCCTACCAGCAAGCCGGGCGCACCGGCGACGCCGTCGCCCTGCTGCGAACCGTGGTGGAGGGACGGGTGCGGGTTCTGGGGTCCGGCCATCCGGGCACGGCGGGTGCGCGGGTGGCGCTGGCGGGGATGCTGGCCGGACGGGGGCACTCTCTGCTGCCCGGTGACGCGGCGGGCGCGTGGCGGGACGCCGCTGAGGCGGTCCAGGCCGTCGGCCCCTACTTCGCCGACAACCCCGGCATGTACGGCCCCGTCCTCGGCCGCGCCTACCGTCTCGCCGCCGATGTCCTCGACGCGGACGGGCAGTCCGACGCCGCCGCCGAGTACCGCCTGCGCGCCTTCTACACCGCAGGAGCGGCGGCGTCCCAGCGCGCCGGGGGCCACAGCTGAGTCCTGGGGGCCGGCCGCACACGCGCCCACAACAGGTCACCAGCCGTGAAGACGCGGGCCTCGGTCGGCGGCTACGCGGTCGGCACCTGGCTCTCCGAGCTCCGGGCCGCCGCCGCGGCAGTGTCGGCCGTCCAGCCGGGAGCGCTCGCTGCGGAGCAGCGGGCCGTGTTGGAGAGATCGTCCCGTGGCGAGCCCGACCTGGCCCGTCACCCGGCAACACACCGACGCGGTGGCCCGGTTGGGGGTGGCTGGACACCGATGGGCTGGGCTGCCCTGCCCCTGGACACGGTGTACGAGGGCGAGCAGCTCGGCTGGTGGGTGCAGGCGCAGCGGGCCGACTGGCCGGGGCTGGAGGAGGACCAGCGGGACCTGCTGACAGCGATCTGCATCGAGGAAGACCAGGAGCTGGCGGCCGCGAAGGCCGCCGCCGCGGCGAAGCCGAAGGTGTCCCGTGGGGACCGGTTCGCCCAGGGCCTGGCCGCCCTCGCCCGGTTCGTCGAGCGGGAGCGGAATGCCCGGGTGCCCCGGCCCCACCGTGAGCCGTTGGAGATCGTGGAGGACGGCCCTGACGGCGAGGACCAGGTCGTGGTGCACCAGGTGACGCCGGGTTCTTCTTGAACAACGCCAAGGCGAGACGGGCGAAGCTGACGCCGGGCCAGCTCGCGCAGCTCGCCGAACACGGCGTGGAGTGGGCGTAGAACCGGCCGCAGTGTACAAGGCGCTGGTCGTGACGGCGCCGCGGGCGCCGGAAGCGGTGGCGGGCGCGCCGCCGCGGCGCGCCCGCGGGCAGCAGGGTGGTGGCCCGCACCCGCGTGCCGCGCAGACCCTCCTCGATCCCGGTGTCGGTGGTGTGGAGACCGGTACAGCATGCGGATGATCGGTCACCTCCTTTGGAGCACGCGTTCGAGCCGGCCCTCACTCGTGATGAATTCCTCGTACTGGTCGACCACCCACGCGCCGCCCTCCTCCACCAGGCGCAGCGCGCGGTGGTAGTGCTTCCCCGTTGTGCTGACCTCGAAGGTGATGAACACCCCGTAGCCGGCGGGGTGGGCGTCGAGGCCGGCAGGCAGCTTGATGACTTTGCCGGCGGTGGCCGGACCGGTGGCGCTCGGTGTCGGGGAGGGCGGCGCCTCGGGGGTCGTGCTGTCGGTGCCGGTGGGCGGCTGAGCCGGGGCGGGGCGGGGCGGGGTGCTCGGTGGCGGGGTTGTGGCGGGCGGCGGGGTGGTGTTGGTGGTGACGCAGTCGTCGACGGTTCCGCCGCGCAGGAGGGCGGAGCTGAGGGTGCAGGCGGTCCGCCAGTCGCCGCGGTTGACCGCGTCCTGGTAGGTCTGGGCAACCGTCACAAGCGCGGCCGTGGAGGTCGGGGCCGGAGTGGCGGTGGGCGCGGGGTTCCCGTCGTTGCCGGTCGAGGCACAGCCGGCCACGACGAGGAGGGCGGCGGCGAGGCTGAAGGAGCGGACGGTGTGCTTGTGGACAGTCACATGCTCATCCAACCTGATGACCATGCCAGTTGGTGTCGAGGCCGAGGAACCGGGTGCCGCAGTGGGTGCATCCCGCCGACCGGATCACCGCGTTCCTGCCCGACCCGCAGTGTCGAGGACGCGGCCCGGATCGTTGCCGGGATGACGCCGTCCGCCCAGGCCGCGCACGTGCCCACCTCGCGCGTCGCCCCGACGCGCTGGTCAGCGGAGCGTCCGATGCCGCGTGCTGCGTCCAGGCCCTGATCGGACGATCTGCCGCGACCGCGCCGGCTCCCTCCGCGACGGTGCCCGAACGGGTGCGCCGCAGGCCCAACAGGTCGCCGACGCCTGGCACCTGCTGCACAACCTCGCCGAGGCCGTCGAGCGCGTCATCGGCCGCCACCGCGCCGACGTGCGCGAACCCCTTGCCCTCGGAGGAAATCAAGGTGACATGCCCCGTTCCGCGACTGCCGGCCCGAACGAGCTGGATGTCCACGGCAAGCCGCGTCCCCTGGGTCGCCCGCACTCGCGAGCATCACCAGCAGATCCACGAACGCATCGAACGCGGCGACAGCCTGCGTGCCATCGCCCGTGAACTCCGTCTCAGCCGCGGCGGGACCGGCCCCTGCGGCCGGACGGGGTCGCGCAGTGCGCAGCCTGCGGTCACACCTGCCAGGAACGGTCCGCCTCGGCACGAGCCAGTTCGGCGTCGTACTGACCCGCGTCGAAGTGGAACTCCGGCAGAGGGGAGGGATCGGGGCCGAGCGCAGACGTCCGCGGCAGCTCCCCAGCGCGACCACCGACCGGCATCGGAACCACCCGCCCAGGCCGAAGGACCGGTACCCGCCCCCGTGCGCGTCCTGCACCACCCGCACCGGGCCGTGCCCCCGTTGCCGCCGCGCTGTCACAGGACGGTCCCCGCTCGGTGAACGGAGGCCGATCGCCGTTCCCAACCACGGCCCGCAGCGCCATTCTTGGGCTGGCGACCGGACGTCACGACCCGTCCGGACGAAGACGGAACGCCGGCCCCGGCCCCGGGGACGGGACCGTCCGGGCGCGAGCCTAGGGGGACGGATGAGATCGGTCACGGTCATCGGCGCCGCCACGGTGCCGGACGAATCCCCGCCCGAGTGGATGTGGAGGGTGATCCGGGGCGGGCAGCACGTCGCCGACGCGCTCGGCATCCCCATCCACCTGACCACCGGGGACCCGTACACCGCCTTCGGTGTGATCGTCATGCCGGTCCTGCTGGTGCTCATCCTCGTGGGCGTCCAGGCCGGGGCCATCGCGCGCGCCGTCACCTCCCGGGACTTCTGGGACGACACCGGCCGCCTGCTCGGCGTGGCGCAGTTGCTGCTGCTCGTGCTGGCCTACGCGTTCGGGGCGGGAGGGCAGTCCCGCTCGTTCGGCGCCGCCGTCGGGGACATCCTCTCCGGCCAACTGCCGGACCTGCTGCCGATGGCCGTCGCGACCCAGTGGCTGCTGCTCTCCGTGCTCTGGCTGGCGGTGGGCACGTCCGCCGGAGTCCGCCGCTCGGACCTGACCGCCCCGTTCGACGCCGTCCGCAGCATGGCCCTGCTCGCGGTCTTCGTCGTGGCGTTCACCGCCGCCTGGATGGCGCCGCCCACCGGCGAGGGAGCCGCTGGACGACTGCCTGCGGCAGGCGCGGTCGCCGCCGTCCTCCTCGTGTTCGGCTACCTCAGCGCCGTCAGCCGCGGACACGAGCTGCGGCCGCACATCGTGCGTCGGCGCCGCGAGGCGCTGGAACACAGTTTCCGCAGGCGCGGTGAGGCACCGGGGCGCGGCGTGGAGAACCGGCCCGAGGAGGCGTTGATCGCCGCGCTGCTCGCCCGGGGGCAGAACCGGGCCGTGCCGTCGGCGGGCAGCATCTGGCGACCCGCTCCGGCCCTGGTCCTGCGGATGTGCCTGCTCTGGGCCGTGCTGTTCGGTGTGCCCGCCGCGGCCGTCACCTGGATCTTCAGCACCGGGCGCTTCCCCCCGCCCGACCTCCCGGGCGTCCTGCGCGTCGAGCTGGCCGTCCTGTCCGTCATGGTGCTGCTGATGGTGTTCTCGTTCCGGCGCAGCCTCGACGGTCGGATCCGGGTGTCCCCGGCGGTCCCCCGGCTGATCGACCTCAGCCTGCTGCTCTCGGTCGGCTGGCTGGGCCTGTCCGGCGCCTGGAGCTCCCCGGTGACCCTCGGCCCGCTGCCGGCATGGGCGGTGGCGCTCGGGCCGCCCCTGGTCATCGCCTCGCTCGTGCTCCTCCTCGGCGTCCTCCCCCACCGGCGGGAAACCCCGCGCCTCGTCCCCGCCCTGATTGTCGCCGTGGTCGCGGGACCGCTTGTCCTGCCCCTGCGCTCGGCCCTCGAACACCTCCTGGGCGGGATCGTGCACGTGCTCGGGTAGGCCAGGCCGACGCCGCACACCCGACACGACCCGACCGGCGCACCCGGCCGACCGCGAGGCCGCCCCCACTTCGGGAAGAACACCCCGCACACGGCCCGGCCCCGGCACGCGGCCCACGCCGACGCCCTCGTCGACAGCTCCATCGCCCACGTCGACCGCACCGCCGCATGGACCCGGACTCGCCCCGATCCCGTCCGGCCGGGCCCGCCCTCACATGTTCCGCCGCACGATGGCCATGCTCACCGACCGGTTCCCCGGCTCCGAGACCACCCTCGGCAATGGCCTCGACAACCCGGCCCCTGCTTCCCAGGGCCGCAGCTGAGGTGGCGGGCAGCGGGCCGCAGTGGCGCGCCTCCCCCCGCCCTGCCGGACGGTGCCTGAGCCGTTGCCAGCGGGATGCCAGCGGTCTGGCAGCGTGGTGCGGAACTGTCGCATGTGCCGGGCGATGCGCCGCGACCGAGGAGCGCCCACGACTGCCCGGCCCGTCGACGAAAGGGCACCCGCGTGACTCGCACCTCCCCTCCCACCGGCCCGGCCGCAGGACCGCGCCGGCCCAGGGCCTCCCGCACCGCGAACCGGCGGGAGGCAGTCTCCTGGCGGCTCGTCGCCGGTACCGCCGCAGCCGTGCTGCTGGCCGCGGCGGCACCGACAACCGCGGTGGCCGCGCCGGACACCACCCCGGTGCCGCGACTCGCCTGGGCGGCGTGCGCCGACGGATTCGAGTGCGCGACCGCCCGCGTCCCGCTCGATCACCACGACCCGCGCGGCGCCGGGATCGACCTCGCCGTCATCCGGCACCCGGCGCAGGACCGCGCCCACCGGATCGGCTCGCTGTTCTACAACCCCGGTGGCCCGGCCGTGCCCGGCACCATGGCCCTGCCCACGACGCTCGGCCAGTTCCCCGAAGAGGTGCGCCGGCGCTTCGACATCGTCAGCTTCGACCCGCGCGGCACCGGTGGCAGCGCATCCGTCCAGTGCTTCGACGACCCGGCGGACGAGCAGGCCCTGCTGGCGGGCACCGCCGCCGGCTACCCCGAGAGCGCGGACCAGCAGAAGGCCTGGGCCGACGCCTACCGGCGCCTCGCCCGGCAGTGCGCGGCCCGCAACCCCGACCTGCTGCCGCACATCTCCACCGCGAACGTGGCCCGGGACATGGACCTGCTCCGCAGGGCGGTCGGCGACCGCCGGCTCAGCTACCTGGGCACCTCGTACGGCGCCTACCTCGGCGCCACCTACGCCAACCTGTTCCCCGGCAAGGTCCGCGCGCTGGTCCTCGACAGCGCCCCGGACCCGGTCGCCTGGTCGACCGGCCGCGGAGACCAGGCCGCCACCACGGGCACCCTGCTGCGCAACGGCAGCGACGTGGCCGCCGCCCGCGTCCTCGACGCCTTCCTCGACCAGTGCGGCCAGGCCGGCCCCCGGACCTGCGCCTTCTCCGCCGGGACGGCCGCCGCGACCAGGGCCAGGTACGGCGAGCTGCTCCAGCGGCTGCGCACCCGGCCGGTCGCGCTCGACGGGGCGACCGTCACCGCCGGCTCGGCCGTGGAGGCGACGATCACCTCGCTGTACGCCACCAACCCCGTCGCGAACCTGCCCACCGGCTGGACCCGGCTCGGCACCACGCTACAGGCGCTCTGGACCGCCACCGAGACCCCCTCCGCGCCGGGCACCCCGCTGCCGCCCGTCCCCCGCCACTCCCCGGACCAGGCGCTCGCGCTGGTCTGCTCGGACAGCGCCAACCCGCCCGCCCGGGCCGACTGGCCCGCCCTCGCCGCGTCCGCCCGGGCCCGCTCCGGCGAGGCCGGCCCGTACTTCACCTGGGCCGACGAGCGCTGCGCCGACTGGCCGGCCCGGGACCGCGACCGCTACGACGGCCCGTGGAACCGCCCGACCGCCCGACCGGTCCTGGTCGTCGCCAACACCGGTGACCCGGCCTTGCCGTACGAGGGGTCCCGCGCGATGGCCCGCTCGCTCGCCCGCGCGCGGCTGCTGACCGTCGACGGCTACGGCCACACCGTGCTGTCCAACCCCAGCGACTGCGCCGCCGAGCACGAGACCCGCTACCTGATCGACGGCATCCTGCCCGCCCCCGGTACGGTCTGCGCCCCCACCAAGCCGCCGTTCAGCGGCTGATCACACATCCGGCCGACCGCGCACCCACCCCGGGGGCGCGGCCGGCGTGCCACCGGGGGGGACCGGTCAGCCCGCCTCCAGGGCCAGCGACTCCGGTCGCGACAGCGCCCGGCCGTGCTCCCAAGCAGCCCGGAAGCCGGCCTCCCCGAGGGCCTCGGCGCAGCCGTCCAGGACGGCCCGCAGCTCCGGATCGCCCGCGTCATGGGCCCCGCGCAGGCCGTACGCGGCGCCCAGTGCCGCCGCACCGCGTGCCACCTCCCCGAGGCCGAGGCAGTACTCCGCGAACCCCTCCAGCACGTCCGCGCGCACCGGCTGGTCGCCGCTCCTGGCGGCCAGCTCCAGGGCCCGGCGGTGCAGCGCCCCGGCCGCGTCCGACGCGCCGCACCGCTGCCGGGTGCGGGCCAGGCTGGTGTGCAGCAGGGCGAGCAGGTGCAGGCGCGCGGGGGCGCCGGGGCCGGTCGCCGGCAGCCGCTCGAGCCGCCGCAGCGTCTCCTGCTGGCCGTGCAGCGCCGCCTCCAAGTCACCCCCGCGCCGGGCGAGTTCGCCGAGCGCGTAGCGGGCGGCGGCCTGCAGGTGCGGGTCCCCGGCCCGTTCGGCTGCGGCCAGCGCGCGCTCCAGGTCGGCCCGGGCCGCGGCGGGTTCGCCGCAGCGCGCCCTCAGTCGGCCCGACAGCAGCAGGGACAGCGGCGCCTCGCCGGAGCCGCCCATCTCGGCGTCCCGTTCCCCGGCCTCCGTCAGCGCCGCGAGGGCCTCGTCGGCCGCGCCGGTGACGGACAGCAGCGCGGCGAGCGTGACCAGTGCCATGGCCAGCCCCCAGCGGTCGCCCAGGGCGCGGAAGCCGTCCACCGCGGTCCGCAGGCAGTGCTCGGCGTGCCCGATCCGGCCCGCGCCCAACTCGATCCGGCCGAGCACCAGATGGGCGGCGGCCCGCATCCACCGGTCGGGGTGCTCGGCGTACCGCTGCGCCGTCGCGCCCACGGCTTCCGGCGGCCCCGCCAGGGCGAGCAGCAGCGCGGCGGCCAGGGCGACCGGGTGATCGGCCCGCTGTGCCGTGACCAGCGCCGCGCTCATCGCCTCCGGTGGGATCCCGGACCCGCCGCTCTCCCGGAGCGGGGCGGTGAGCTGGGCCAGGATCACGCACAGGGCGTGTGCCTGCTCCAGGCTGGGCGGCGGAGTGCGGCCGTGGGCGGCGAGAACGGCCACCGCCCGCTCACCGGCCTCACGGCCCTGGCCGCGCATCAGCCAGGGCCAGGCCCGGGCGGCGGTCAACCGCAGCGCGTGCTCCGGCGGGCCGACGGCGACCGCCCGGCCCAGTGCCGCGTTCAGGTTGCCCTGCTCCGCGTCCAGCCGGGCCAGCCAACCGATCTGGCCGTCCGTCCGCAGCCGGCGTTCGGCGTTCTCGGCGAGCTCGACGAAGCAGCGCAGGTGGGCGGCGCCGGTTCGGCCGTCCTCGCCGGCCTCGACGAGCCGTTCGGCAGCGTAGGCGCGAACCGTCTCCAGCAGTCGGTAGCGCACCGTGCCGGTCTCCCGCCCGGCGGCCGTGACCAGGGACTTGTCGACCAAGGAGGCCAGCAGGTCCTCCACGGCCGTCGGGTCGGGCGCCGGCCCACTCGGCCAGGTGTCGGCGCAGACCAGGTGCGCGTCGGGGAGGGTCGCTCCTCCGGCGAAGACGGAGAGCCGTCGCAGCAGAACGCGCTCGTCCTCGTCGAGCAGCTTCCAGCTCCAGTCGATGACGGCGCGCAGGGTGCGGTGCCGGTCGGGAGCGGTGCGTGAGCCGCGGTCCAGCAGCCGGAGCCGGTCGTGCAGTCGCGCCGCGACCTGTCCGGGGCTCAGGGCCCGCAGCCGGGCCGCCGCCAGTTCGAGGGCCAGCGGCAGGCCGTCCAGCTCGCGGCAGATCCGGACGACCGGCTCGACGGTGTCGTGGTCCAGCGTGAAGCCGGGGCGGGCTGCGGCAGCCCGTTCCGTGAAGAGGTCGACGGCCGGGTGCGCGAGCGCTTCCCGGGCGGTGGATCCGGGCGCGGGCACGGCGAGCGGTGTCACCGGCCAGAGCGCCTCGCCGGTGATGCCGAGCGGTTCGCGGCTGGTGGCCAGCACGGTGAGCCGGGGCGCGGCGGCCAGCAGGCCCTGGGTCAACCGGGCCGCGTCCTCGATCAGATGCTCGCAGTTGTCCAGGACGAGCAGGACCTCACGGCCCTCCAGGGCCCGGACGATCCGGTCGACGGGATCCCCGGCCTGGTCGCCGGCGGGCAGGCCGCCGGCCAGCACACCGGCCTCCGCCGGACGGCAGAGCGCGATCAGCACGGCCTCGACCACGGCGTCCGGCCCGTTGACGCCCGCGAGTTCGGCGAGCCGTACGTCCGTCGCGGGCGGGACGGCGCTCGCGGCCGCAATCGCCAGCCGGGTCTTTCCGACACCGCCCGGCCCGGTCAGCGTCACCAGGCGGGAGCGGTGCAGTCGCTCCCGAACCGCTGCCAGCGCCTCCTCGCGGCCGACCAGGGCGGTGAGCCAGCGGGGTAGTGCCGCCCGCCCGACCGGGTACCGGGCAGCAGCCGGGGCCGGCCTGGGCACCGGCGACTTCGCGCCGGACAGCACCTGCAGGTGGGCGTCCCGCAGTTCGGCCGACGGGTCTGCACCCAGGTCCTCGGCCAGCGCCCGCCGGGTACGTTCGAACACCTCCAGCGCCGCCGCCTGCTGCCCGTCCGCGTGGAGCGCGCGCATCAGCCTGACGGCGGCCCGTTCGCGCAGCGGGTGGGTGACACAGAGTCCGGTGAGCTCGGGGACCAGCCGCGACAGCGCTCCGGTGCTGCCGAGGGCGAGCAGGGCGTCTGCCCGGTCCTCGACCGCCGCCAGCCGCAGCTCCGTCAGCCGGGCCGCCGGCGCGGAGCCGAAGCCGGCGCTCGCGGCGTCCGTGAACGGTGCCCCGCGCCACAGTTCCAGCGCCCTGTCCAGCAGCGCGACCGCCTCGGCGAACCGGCCCGCCGTCAGCGCCGCCCGCCCCGTGGCCACCCGCTGCTCGAAATCCCAGGCGTCCACGCTCGCCCGGGGCAGATCCAGCAGATACCCGGCGGGGTGCGAACCGATCACCGCCCGGTCGCCCCCCAGCGCCCGGCGGAGCCGGGAAACCAGGGACTGCAGGGCGCCGGCGGGCTCCTTCGGCGGCGTGTCCGCCCACAGGTCGTCCACCAGACGCTCACGGGTGACCACGCGCCCGGGGTCGAGAGCCAGCCGGACCAGCAGCAGCCGAAGCCGCGCCCCGCCGACCTCGAAGGCCGCCCCGTCCCCACCCCGGACAACCTGAAGCGGCCCCAGAACGTTGATCCGCACCTCGCCCGCCCCTCGCCCGGCACCAGCCGGCATCCAAGATCAATCCAAATCATTATCCCGACGTCCCACCAGGCCCGGACGGCAGGGCAGGATCCGACGCGAGGTCTCATGGGCGCACCGCGGGGCGGCGTGGAGAACGGCCCGGACCAGCGGGACGCGGTGACCTCCAGGCGCAGGTGACGACCTCGGCGACGTGCTCGCCCGGATGGTCGGCGACGACCAGGCGGCGCAGGTCGAGGCCGTAGCCGGCGGCCGCGGCGAGGCCGAGGTCGGGCAGGCCGACGGCTTCCCTGTTGAATCGGCGTGTCCGAGCCTTAGCCTGTCCCCCTAGGTTGATCAACTCGGCGGGGGTGTCATGACCGGGGGCAGGGCTGTGGACGAGAGCGGTCGAGCAACGAAGGACCCGGTCTCCGGGGAACCGGTGTCCGAGGGCAATGCGGCACAGGGGGCGGCGGGTCCGCCGCCCGCTCCCCCGCAACCCACGGCGCCACCCCACCCTCCACGGCCCACCCGGCCCCCGCAGGTGCGCACACCCCCGGACCGGCCCCGCTGGTCGCGGCGCAAGCGACGGACGATCGCGCTCGGACTGCTCACGGCGGCGGTGCTGCTCACCGCACTGACCTACGCCGCGGCTCAAGCCGCTTGGTACGGCGGACTGGTGGTGCTCATCGAGGTCTTCTACCACCCGCTGCCGTACGGCGCCGCGGTCCTGGTGCTGATTGTCCTCGCCGTCCTGATCGGGATCCGCTCCCGGATGACCAGGACCCTGCTGCTGGTCCCGCTCCTCGGCTGCGCACTGCTGGCCTCGCCCCTCGCACTGCTCGTCTTCGGCAGCATGCCGTACAAGACCGCGGACCGGCCGGCTCCCGGCCGCTCCGACCGCAGCCTGGTGATCCACGAGGGCGCCGCGATGATCGATCCGCTCTGGTGGGTCTCGGTGGACGCCGGCTCCGGCCTGACCGCACGACGGTGGCCGGTCGGCTACTTCAACGGCGACGCCCCCGACAACGCACTGACCTCGGCAGAATGGGACGGACCCGACCGGATCAAGCTGGCCACCCAGGACGGCCAGGTGTTCGTGGTAGCCCTCGACCCGGAAACCGGCCGGCCCGAGCGCCAGGTACGAGCAGGCTGAAGGCCCGATCCTGAAATGACGAGGATCTCCATCGCGTGGACCCGACCGGCATTGTGTGAACGCCTCGGCCAGCAGAGCCTGCCCGTGCCCTGCTACGAGGACGACTCGTGTTCAACACGCTGACTTGACGGGGGAAGACGGCGGCGGTCCAGGCGTGCGGATCGGCCGTCGCCGGACCTGCGGCGAGCGCGATCAGCAGGCTCATGTCGGTGGCCTCGGTGATGGTGCATCGCCTGGACGGCCACCGCCGCCCTGCTCACGCGGTCGCCTCACCACCAGGGCCGGCGAACAGGCCTCGGACGTGCTGCTCGATCTGGTCGCGGATCGGACGGACGGCTCGGGTCGGACCCCGTCGATCAGGGCAGTCAACTGCTGGCGTTTATCACGAATACTCAGGCGACACGGCTCGGAACGGCTGAAAGCGCGACAGCCGGGTTAGCCGGTGCCCACACTGGACCGCATGGATGCAGAAGACACCCCCGTGCCCCGCCGTGAGATCTACGACGCCCGGAACAAGGACAGCCTGCCGGGCACCCTGGTGCGCTCCGAGGGCGAGGACGCGGGCACGGACGAGCTGGTCGACGGCGTCTACGACGCGCTCGGCACCACCTTCGACTTCTTCCTCACCGCGTACGGCCGCAACTCCCTGGACGGCCAGGGCGGAACGCTGCGGGCGACCGTCCACTACCGCGAGAAGTTCATGAACGTGTTCTGGGAGGACGGGCGGCTGGTTCTCGGCGACGGCGACGGCGAGATCTTCCAACTGCGCCCGCGCGACCTCCTCGACGTCGTCGCGGCCGACGTGAGCAGGCAGATCCTGAACCCGCAGCTCGGGTACTTCCACCAGTCGGGGGCGCTCTCCGAGTCCGTCTGCGACGTCTTCGCCTCCCTCGTCAAGCAGTACGCGCTCGGTCAGAGCACCGACCAGGCGGACTGGCTCCTCGGCGCAGGGATGCTTTCCCCCAGCCTCAAGGCCAAGGCGCTGCGCTCGCTGGCCGCGCCCGGCACCGCCTACGACGACACCCGGCTGGGCAAGGACCTCCAGCCCGCCCATATGGACCGCTACGTCGAGTTGCCTCTCCACCGGGACAACGGCGGGGTACACATCAACTCGGGCATCCCCAACCGCGCCTTCCACCTCGTGGCCACCGCCATCGGCGGCAACGCCTGGGAGAGGGCCGGACGGATCTGGTACGACGCCGCCACCGGCGGCAAGCTCTCCGCCGAGGCCACCTTCGCCGACTTCGCCGAACTGACCGCGACCGTCGCCGAAGACCTCTACGGCACCGGGAAGGAACTGGACGCCGTCAACAGCGCATGGAAGACCGTCGGGGTGCGCTGACCCCTTCCCCGCCAACAGATCGTTTCGGCAGGACCCACCGATGGCCTCGCCCCCCTCACCGGGGCGAGGCCACCACGCTCTCCGGCGGAGACATCCGAGCGGGACGGAACTTCAACACACTGAACTGGACAGGGAACATCCCCGGGCGCCGCCGGCCGCCGTGGCGGATCTCCCCCGGGCGGCACCGGCGCACGTCGCGGTGGTAGCCGGGCAGCGCCATCGGTTCCCGCGGCGCCCGCTCGGCGTCGCCCGGCGGGGGCGGGCGTCCGGCCGGGGTCAGCCGACCACCGGCAGGTCCAGCGTCGAGGCCCGCCCGCCACCGTGGCCGATCAGGTAGGCGGCCCGCCCGTCGGCCGGGAGCAGTTCGAAGGAGTCGGGGTTGGCGGCGGCGACGCTGAGCCGGATCCGGTCGCCCGCGCGGAACAGCGCCGAGACCGGTTGGAGGTCGATCACCACGCGCTGGGCGCGGCCCTGCGGGAAGGGCGCGGAGTCGGCGGCGGCGTAGGTCCGGGGCGTGCGCAGCCGGCGCCAGTCGGGGTTGTCGTCCCGGTCGGCCACGGCCCGTTCGGTGAGGGCGAGTTGGCCCTCGGTGAGGTAGGTGACGCGGCCGTCCGGGGCGACGTGCTCCAGGTAGACGTGCAGCGCGCCCCGGTCGGATCCGGCCAGACCGGTGACGTCGAGGGTGACCTTGCCGTTGCCGGTGACCCGGGTGTCCTCGGTCAGCGGGGCCGTGGTGTAGCTGAGCAGTTTGGCGTCCACGGCGGCGCGGTCGGGGTAGCTGACCTGATCGCCGGCGAGGTTGGTGTTCCAGCGGTCGAACTCCCCGGTGCCGGCGGTCGGGTCGAGGACCAGCCGGTCGGTGCCGGCGCGGTCCGGACGGCGGCGGTCGAGGGTGTGGTCCTGGCCGAGGTGGAGCCGGCGGGTGCGGGTACCGGCCACCGGCCAGCGGTCGGTGGTACGCCAGGTGCCCTCGTTGAAGGTGTAGTAGTGCACCCGGCGGCGGCCGTCCGGGCGGGCTCCGTCACGCACGTAGTGGTCGAAGAAGGCGACGACGCGCCGGTCGTTCTCCTCCCGTTCGGCGGCGGTGAACGGGCGGGCCGGGCGGAACGGGTCGGCGAACCAGGTGGCGCTGTGGTTCCAGGGGCCGATCCAGTCGTCCTGGGTGTTGGACAGGGCACTGAACTGGGAGAGCACGCCGTTGGCGGTACCCGCGTCGAGCCAGCCCGCCATGGTGAACACCGGCACGCCGCCCGCCTCGATGGCCTCGGTGCGTTCGGCGATGCTGCCGGTCTTCCAGGCCTTGAGCCCGTCCCGGTAGTCGCGGTGGGTACCGGCGCGCGCCATCTCGGTCTGGTTGACGTTGTCGACGTGCTCGGCCCGGGCGGCGGCCAGCAGCGCGGGGCCGTCCACGCCGTCCACCGGACGGGGGGTGACGCCGCGCAGTCCGATGAGGTCGCAGAGCTTGCGGGTCTCCTCGTCGGTCTCGCACGTGGTGCCGCCGGTCCCGTCGAGGATGCGCAGCAGCGCCGCGTACGGGCCGAGCCGGGGTTCGATGAGCACGCCACCGGGGCGCGCCAGGTCTTCGTAGACGTCGAAGTCGTAGGAGATCGGCGCGACGGCGGCGATGTGGTGGTTGCCGAGGGAGGCCGCGAGCATGGCGGTGTCCCCGCCGTAGGAATCGCCGGTGGTGCCGACCCGGCCGTTGGACCAGGGCTGAGCCGCGATCCAGTCGCTGAGCGGACCCGCGTCGGCGGCGGCCTCGTCGCTGGGCTCGGAGGTCAGGGTGCCGAAGGAGGCACCGGTGCCGCGCAGGTCGGCGGTGACGTAGGCGTAGCCGCGGGCGGTCCAGCGGCGGGCGGCTTCGGTGATGTCGCCGCTGTGGCCGGCCTGCGCCCGGGCGCGCCAGTAGCGCTGCACGGACAGGACGGTGGGCAGGTCGGCGCCGGGAGCGGTGCCGGCGGGGAGGTAGACGTCGACGGCGATGCGGACGCCGTCGGGCATGGCGATGTAGCGCGACTGGAGTTGGGGGTCGGCGGCGTCCTGCGGCGCGGCGGCCGCGGCGGGGCCGGGGACGGCGGCGAGGGTGAGTGCGGCGGTGGCCGCGAGCACGGCGGCGAGCCGGCGGCGGGCGGCCGCGGGCGTGCCGGTGGCACGGCTGGTCCGGTGTGCGGTACGGCGGTTCATCCGATGGCCTGGCCTCTCCTGGTGCGACGGAGTTTCCTGGCTCGTCCCCTGCTTCTCGATGGGATCACGGGCGGGCGGCGGGCCGCCATGGTCACCGCCCCCGGAAGAACCCTGAGGGACCGCGGGGTGGCTCAGGGTTCTCCCTGAGCCGTTCACCCCGATTCCGGATCCGGCCGGGCGGCGGAGCCCTCCGGACCGTCGGATCGGCGCCACGGGCGCGGGACCACGGAAGCCGGACCACGGGGACCGGGCCACGGGGGCCGGATGGCGGGAGCCGGATGGCGGGAGCCGGATGGCCGTCGGTGGTGAAGTCGCCGAGGAGGCCGGCCGCGTTCGACACGCAGAGGAGTGGCGGCGCCACGTCGCCGCCGACCGAGCCCTGGTCGCCGAGCAGCAGCAGAGCGACCGGGCGCGGAGAGAAACCGCCCTCAAACTCGCCCGCACACCGTTCCGACCGCAGCACCCGGCCCGTTCTGACCGTCTACGCCGACTACGTCGGGGAGGACCCGGAACTGTTCCTGGCCTGCCGCCGGGGCGCCGTCATCAGCGACTGGCACGCCGTCGAGGAGAGCCGGTCGTTCTTCCGGTCCTCGGCCGGCCTACGGGTGCGGGCCGAAGAGCAGCACCGTGACATCGCACCGCCCCGGCCGCCGTACTCGGGGCGGTCGGCCGTGTCCGGACGCCCAGGTCGTGAAGAACAAGGCGGACTCCGCCACCTACCAGTTCCCCGGCAACTGCTTCGGCTACGTCAAGGTGCTCTACGACAGCAACTGGAGCGGGGCCTCGGACACCGTTCCGGCCTGCGGCAACATCAACTTGGTGAAGCGAACGACAACGCCTCGTTCCTCGTCATCGGCTGACCCCAGAAGGACCTGCCGGGCCGTCCGAAAGCCGAGGACGCCATCCAGCACACCCTGATCCAGCAGAACACCACCGCGTTCGACAACGTCCTGGCCGAACGCCGCCGCATGCTCAACGAAGCAGACACCGTCCTCACAGCGACCTCACCGGGACAGGAAATTCTTCGGCACACTCCGGAGGAGCGAGAGCCATTTTCCGCCCCATTGACCGCAAGATTTCCTGTCCCGCAGGCTCGGAGGCGCAGCACCAGCCAGACCGGGCCCCTCGCCGCACGACCAGGCGATCCGGTCGTGTCCGGCAGCCTTCCGCGCCTCGGGGGAACGTCGACCCGCTCACGGCCCTTGCCGTTGGTCGGCAGGTGCCGGCGGCAGTGCTGCTACCCCATGACAGGAACGACGTGGGCCAGGCGCGTGCGTGCTTCGTGCAACGTGCGGACCACGGCGGCAGTGGTCACCGGTCCGCTGTCGCGCAGCAGCACGTCATCGCCCGCTGCCGCGCCGGGTGCCAGCATCTCGGCGTCGGCGGGGGCGTGCAGCCCGGAGAGCCAGGCAAGCGAGTGCACTGTGGCGTCGTGTTCGGCCAGGTCGGCTCCGGTCAGCAGCAGGGTCCGGAGCGCGAACGCGGTGGAGAAGGCGTTGTCGATGGCGCCGTCGTCGTTGGCCCAGCCGCCGCCGGGTCGGTGCCGCGACCTCAACGCTTGCTCAACTCGGGTGAGCTCTGCGGGTGTTGTCCCGTCGACTCGGGACAGGGCGGACACCGCGAGGTGGGTCGCGTAACCGAACCCGGCCCACCAGTACGAGGCCCACAGCCCGCCCGCGCACTGTCGGGCCAGGAAGTCCCGTGCGGCACGCAGCCGGCCCGGGTCGGCCGTACCGGTCTCGGCCAGCGCCATCACCGCGGACGAGGTCACCGAGACCTCCGGCTCGAACCAGGCCGGCTGATCCGACGGGGTGAGCAGGGTTCTCGCGGTCTGACCGTAGGTGGCGAACCCTCCGTTGCCATCCTGATGGGACAGGAGGAACGCCGCGGCCCGTGCTACGAGCTGACCATGCAGACGCACACCGGCGGCGGACGCGGCCAGCAACACCCAGGCCGTTGAGTCGCAATCGGCCGGCACGTCCTCGCGATAGCCCCAGCCGCCGCTGGTCCGCGGCCTGGCGACAACGGCCGATATCGCCCGCGCGGCCAGCGCCCGGCCCTCAGGGATCGGGCCGAGCTGTGCGGCGATGAAGGCGGTGATGCACTCGGTGGAGCCGGCCGTCACGCCGGGGACGGCGAAGTCACGCCACACCGCCTGCCGGCCGAGGCAGCCGCCCAGGTAGTCGACACCGGCTGCGATCGCACGGTCGAGGAGGCTAGCCACGGGCCCCGACCTGGGTCACGATCTCCGAGAGTTCCCCTGCCGTGTCGTGCAGTTGTGAGGCGAGGGCTCGCCGGAGGAGGTGCGGGCGGAGCCGTACGGCAGCAGCCCGGGAGCCGCGCAACAGTGGTTCGACAACAGCCAGTGGTTCAACGGCAGTTGCGTCCGACCACATGTTCCAGTGCTCGCGGTTGTGATCGTCGTCCCGGTCGTGCCAATCGTCGACGAGTTGCAGCAGCGAGTACACCAGCACGATCGCGGTCATGGCGGCCCGGAAGTCCGGATGCCGATCGCCGACCTCGGCCGCGATCGACCGGGTGCCGACACCCAGAAGGATCGTCCACGGCTGGCACTTGGCGCTGAACCGCGCCTCGAACGCCGCAGGCCCGCCGATGTGGCAGCCTTCGTAGGCAGCAGCGACGGCGCGGAAGGTCTCGCTGTCGCCGCGCTCACCGACGCGGGCACCGATCGGGCGGGCCCGCTCGAACATCAGGTGGCGAATGGCGCACCCGCTCAGGAAGTCCGCGGTGTCGCGGTGTACCGCGGCGGCCGAGGACCCGAGGTAGCCGCCGACCAGGATCGGCACGCACCAGTACGTCGGGTGTTGCCGGGGATCGAGCACCGCGCTCTCGTCCGGGGTGAGAGCGAGTCGCCGGGACACTGATCGTTGCATCGCTGTCCAGTTGATCCCGTAGGTCGTCTCGCCGCACTCGACGAACGCCGTCACGAGACTCATGAGACAGTGGGGGCCCGCGATTGCAGGTCGTCGTAGATCGCATCGGTCGTGGCGGTCGCGTACGACGGGGAACGGCACACGAAGACGCTCTCGACGTCAACGCCTGTCAATGCCCCGACCATCTCGCGGCCCTCGATGCCATGGATCCGGGGCAGCAGCGGCTGCCGGCCGGTGACGACCGCAGAGGAGAAGACCCGTGCCGCCACCGTGCGTCGGGCGGCCGGGAACGCCCAGATGTATCGCTCGATCAACCCGTCGCCGAGCAAGGTCTCGAACACGGATGCGCTACAGGGCGGTGACTTCGGTGGATCTCCGTGGAGAAACTCGACTCGGCAATCCATGTGAAAGTCGAAGTTGATCAGAAACTCGACCGGGCGGGGCACCAGGTCGACGAGGTCGACATGCTCATTCCGGAAGACAATGGGCGCACCCGCCGCCTCGTTCGCGAGCCACGATTTCAGGGGCGGCAGCAGGATCTGCTCCGGCGGGTCGCTGAAGAAGTCTGCGTCGATGGAGACGATTCCGGTGCGTCCACGGACCCATTGCGCCAGGTCCGCCACGGGCTCGGGCTTGATCACCATCGGGTCAGCGGCGGCTCGGTGGACCCACCGGTTCCACCGTCACTGGTCCCGCCGTCAGTGGTGCCACCGTCACTGGTCCCGCCGTCGGGCGATTCGGCCGCAAGCTGCTGCAGAACCCGTTGGTTCTCCGCCGAGTTCAGCGTCGCGGCCAGGGACGTCACGTCGAGGTTCTCACCATCGGCAAGACCCTCCCGCAACAATCGTCGCTGGTCCTCGCTCAGCGAATAAGCCAGTTCGCGAAGTTTGTCCGCGTCCATCGCCATCGTCGACTCCCTAAGGTCTGATTCAGAGGTCTGATGAAAGGAGCGAGTGGGGTTTCGAATTCTCCTTTCCGCCGTCGCGCTCACTGGTGAGCTTGTCGCAGTGATCGTCGGGTCGCAACTCGGACCGACGCGCTCCGTGAGCTGCTCGCCGAACGCGTCGCATTCTCCTTTGCGCGGGCCGGAAACCGATTCGCCCGCTGGGAGGCCGACAGGGGCATTGCACGTTCGAGATCGGTCCGGTTCGCCGGTCTTGTGATGTGATGTCATGTATCGTTCTGGGGATGGTTGTTCCCCGGAACGCAGTGCAGGCACGGTGCCGGTGATCATGTGGTTGTCGAGACCCATGAGAACCGAGCGAGACCGTGCCTGCCCGAACATCATCGCCCATGCCCGCCGGGCTGGGACACCTGACCCTCCAGGATCGCGCTGTCACCCGACAGGATGCCGCTGACCTGCGGTGCTTCCTGATCTGGGTGCCCGACCCACGCAGTCGGCGGGGGCGGCGGTATCCGATGCTCCCCCTGTTGTGCGCGGCAGCTTCGGCCGTGCTGGCCGGTGCCCGTTCCCTCATCGCGATCGGGGAGTGGATGACGGACGCCCCGCAGTCGGCCCTGGAGGTCCTCGACTTCCCGGCCGAGCCGCTCACCGGTGTCCATCCCGTCCCTCACCCGGCGACCGTCCGGCGCCTGCTCCAGCGGCTGGACGGCGACGCTCCGGACGCTGCCATCGGAGCATTCCTACAGGCCAGAGGAGTACACCCGAGCGAGTCCGAGCGATCGGCGAAGCCGGTGCCGCGGGCGATCGCGGTCGACGGCAAGACGGTCCGCGGCTCGCGCACCGTCACGAGCACCGCGATCCAGCTGCTGGCCGCAATGGACCACCACGGCGTGGTCCTGGCCCAGCGGCAGGTCGCCTCCAGAAGCAACGAGATCCCCGCCTTCGCCCCGCTGCTGGACAGCATCGACCTGAGCGACACCGTGATCACCGGCGATGCCCTGCACACCCAGCACGCCCACGGCACGTACCTCCGCGAGCACGGCGCCCACTACCTGGCCATCGTGAAAAAGAACCACCCCGGGCTGTATGCCCAGGTCAAAACGCTGCCCTGGGCGGACATCCCGCTGGACCACCGCACCCGCGACCGGGCCCACCACCGCGACGAGATCCGCCGACTCAAGACCGCCGCCTTCCACCACCTCGACTATCCCGGCGCCCGCCAGGCGATCCAGATCGTCCGATGGCGCCGCGACCGCTCGACCGGGAAGCTCACCATCGAACGGGTCTACCTGATCACTAGCCTGGACACCTACGACGCCACCGCCGTCCAGCTCGCCACCTGGATCAGGGGCCACTGGGGCATCGAGAACCTCCTGCACCACGTCCGAGACCGGAGCTTCCGCGAGGACGACTCCAAAGTCCGCACCGGCCACCTGCCCCGCACCATGGCCGGCCTGCGCAACCTCGCCATCGGCATCTTCCGCCAGAACGGCCACACCAACATCGCCGCTGCCCTCCGCCACACCGGCCGCGACCACACCCGACCCCTGCGAATCCTCGGCCTCACGTGATCAATCCGGACAGACCGCAACCATGCAATGCCCCTGGGATACATACGGCGTTCCCTCAGCGGCCATTCATGATCCCTAAGCTCACGCCTCGTGAAGAACGTGAAGAGGGCGATCGTGTTGCTCGCCTTGATAATGAGCTACTTCCCGCTGACCCCGACGGCGTTCGCGGCGGCCAAGTCGCCCGCGCAGGTAGCCGAGGACTGCGCCGACCCGAGGCCCACGCAGGCCGGGGACATCATCTACTGGGACCCCGAGTGCTACCTCACCTTCAAAAGCAGCAAGCAAGTATGGGGCGAGGCCACCATGCCCGACAAGCTCGGCAGTGGGAAGAGCCCCATCGCCTACGGCTGCACCAGTAGCGGCAGCGTGAGCGTCGCCGGAACCAAGAGCTCCTCCACCAGCTTCTCCTTCGGCCTCGACATCGGTGGGAAGAAGAAGTTCGGTGACTGGGAGGCCTCCGTCGGGCCCAAGCTCGGTTGGAGCTGGACCTGGAGCACCAGCGACACCCACACGCACACCGCCACGGTCCCCCTGGGCAGCGTCGGCTGGATCGAGGTCAGGGAGCCGCTGATCGAGGCGGTCGTCGACATCGATGCCCGCTACGACGGCAACAAGAACGAGCTCGTCAAGAACGCGGTCGTCCGGGTGCCGGACACCAGCCGGTCCTTCGCCTGGTTGTATCAGAGCCGCAAGATGACCGACACGGAGCTGAGGGACATCTGCGGGCAGGACCCGCCGACCACCAAGACCTACGACATGTGGTCGGCCGGCGGCAAGGGTCCCTACAAGAACCTGCTGAGCGGCAAGTGCCTGGCCACCGGCCCCACCGTCCCCAACGGCGGGCTCGTGGTGCAGCGTACCTGCGACGGCGGGGCCGCGCAGAAATGGAACGCCGTCAAGGCGAGCAACGGCTATTTCACCATTCGCAACAACAACGGCTACTGCCTCACAGTCCCCTACAACAACGGCACCCCGCCCGGCCAGAACACCCAGCTCATGTGGTGGGGCTGCGAGACCCGCTGGGACTCGGGCAACCAGCTCTGGTCGGTCAACCCGACCAAGATCAGCGGTACCTACACCTTCACCAACCAGTGGACGGGGCTCTGTCTCGCGCCGCACTCCAGTGAGATGACCAAGAACGGCGGCCGGGTGACCATCCGCAAGTGCGTGTAGCGGGATCGGTTGACCCCTCCTATGGAGTCCTCTGCGGAGTGGAGAAGACTCCGTAGGAGGGGCCCTATGGACTCTTCTGCAGGAGCAAACCGGACTCCAGTGGAGTGGAGTCCGCAAGCGTCCAGAGCGTCGCCGTCCAGCCGCTGGAGCAGGCGCCGGACGGTCGCCGGGTGAGGGACGGGATGGACACCGGTGAGCGGCTCGGCCGGGAAGTCGAGGACCTCCAAGGCCGACTGCGGGGCGTCCGTTCTCCACTCCCCGATCGCGATGAGGGAACGGGCACCGGCCAGCACGGCCGAAGCTGCCGCGCACAACAGGGGGAGCATCGGATACCGCCGCCCCCGCCGACTGCGTGGGTCGGGCACCCAGATCAGGAAGCACCGCAGGTCAGCGGCATCCTGTCGGGTGACAGCGCGATTCTGGAGGGTCAGGTGTCCCAGCCCGGCGGGCATGGGCGATGATGTTCGGGCAGGCACGGTCTCGCTCGGTTCTCATGGGTCTCGACAACCACATGATCACCGGCACCGTGCCTGCACTGCGTTCCGGGGAACAACCATCCCCAGAACGATACATGACATCACATCACAAGACCGGCGAACCGGACCGATCTCGAACATGCAATGCCCCTGGGGAGGCCGACGGCACCGTGGGCCAAGCCGCCGGAGGACCTCCAGGACTGTCGGCGACGCGGTGGGCCAGGTCGAGTGAACGTCGCCGTCGACGGCCGGGGCATCGCCGTCACGGCGGGCGGCTGCTTCAGGAACGGGGGCCGTCGCAGCGACGGCCGGCCGCGGCGAGGGCGCTTCGCCGGATGATCCCGACGCCCGGGCGGATCAGGAGCCAGTAGGCGGCGAACCGCCGTCTGGCGCGGGCGTCGGTCCCCTGGATCCGCGTCTCGGTCACCAGCCGCGAACCGGTGCCGTGCGCGAACACCTCGTGGGAGATCACGGCCTTCGCATAGCCGGGCTCGCTGAAGGCCAGGAAGCCCGCGCCGTCGCGCAGCGGCGCCGGCTCCCGCGGGACCGGACTCCAGAACCGTGCGACGCGGCCCAGCACCAGGGCGCGGCCGGGTTCTTCGACCAGCGTCACCCAGCGGTCGCCCCTGCGGAACAGGTCGGCCAGCGGCACGGACCGGTCGAGGAGGTCGGGCCCCTTGCCGCGCAGCCGGGAGGGCAGGGTCCGCAGCGCCAGCAGCATTCTCGGGAGCGGGAGGTCCGCCAGCGTCACCGCGTTCAGCGCCGCCCAGACCTCCTGCGGCGGTGCCGCGAGGGTGACGCCGTGGACCGTGCGGTGGCCGTAGGCGGGCAGGAACTGGTCGAGCGTCTTGTCCATCGGGGGCCGCCTTCCTGGATCCGGGGTCGAGTGCGGGGGGGTCGGCGGCGCCCCGGCACCACCGACCCCAGGACCGGCCCGGGGGAACGGCGCGGCCGCCACCAGTGTGTCCGCCCGGCACCTCCGACGGCCAGCCCCCGGGGGACGAACGCCGCTACCTCCGAAGGGGGTTGACAGCAGGCGCCGATGCATCGCCGAATGCGTCGCCCAGTACGCCAACCAGCTGGGAGAGGAACACCAAGGCGCGAACTTCGACACCGGTCTTCTACACCCCCGCCGTCGAGGAGAACAGGAACAACCCCGCGTACTGGTCCACGAGGCTGTACGACCCCGGCCGGGGCCGCGAACTCGCCCCGGCCCTCTCCCTCAAGGGCTCCCTGATGATGCACGCCCTGCGGCGCACCGTCGGGGACAACGCGGCGGGCACACCGAACAAGACGGCCCGGAGCAGGCACATCCGCAGGACCAGGACCGGAGCGGGTCGCCAGATGCTGCCCGCCGACGGCACGGCCGGAGGGGTGAGGGCCCTGGGACCGGGGGCCGGTCGTACACCGCCCCCCGGTCACCACCAGGTGCGCGCCCGTGCCCGCATCCGACGGAACGGGCACGGGCGCGCCGGTGTCCTGCTACACCCGGGTGGGGACGTACGAACCGGTGAGGGGCATCGGCGGCCGGGTCGATGACGATGGTGTGGTGCGGCAGGTTCGGCGAGCCCGGGGTGGAGGCCGGGACCGGCCACGTCGTTGCGGGTGCGGGCCGGCGCCTCGGGCTGCGCGACGCCCCGGTGCTGATCGGCCTGCTGGTTGGAGCCGGCCCCTCTCGTCGGCGCTGGGGTGATGGTGTCGGGGCCGGTCGGACGCGGGGGTGTCATCGCTGGCCCCCCGCGCGCAGTTCGGTGGCGATCTGGCGCCGGCCGGCGATGAGCGCCTCGGCGACGACGCCCGCTGCGACGAGCCCGGCGAGGCCGAGCGTCGGCAGCAGGACCGCCGGAAGGTCGACCGGCAGGCCGCGCGGGATCTCCGCGCCGACCAGGACCGAAAGGTCGAAGGTCGGGCCGAGCAAGGCGACCGCGGCAAGCGCGACGAGGCCGCCGCCGACGGCCGCGACGAGGGTCTGCGGCAGCGTCTCGACCAGGATCAGCGCCAGGCCCTGCCGGGGACGCAGGCCCATGGTCCGCAGCCGCGCGAGCAGCGCGGTGCGTTCGGGGGCGGCCCGGACCAGGGTGAGCAGGACGGCGAGCAGGGCGAGCGCGCCGGCGCCGAGGACGGCGGCCCAGAACAGCCGGGCCGCGGAGGCCTGGAGCGGGTCGTCGCCCAGTTCGGCGGTGACGGCCGCGCTGGTGCGCACGGTGTAGCCGGCCGGGATGGTGTCCTGGCCGTCGGGGGCGGGCGCGGTGCGTTCGTTGCCGGTGGTGATGCGTTCGCGCACCAGGCTCCGCAGGGCGTCCTGGTCGACGGAGCCGGTGGCCAGCCAGAGGTTGGGGCGGCCGAGTTCGGGGGCGACGGCGACGGCCGGGCCGGCCGGCAGGACGACGAACAGCCGGCCCTCGCCCTGGAGAGCGGGGGTACCGTCGACGGTTCCGGCGGTCCTGGTGAGCAGTTCGCCGCCGTTCGGCAGTCGGAGGCGGTGGGTGGCGTCGGGACCCAGCCGCGCGGCGAGTGCGGTGGAGAGCAGGGCGGGCACCGGCGCGTCCGGTCCGCCGGTGCCGCCGGACAGCATGGCGGGGTCGAAGGCGCCGCGGCCGAGCGAGCGGGAGATCTCCGCGTAGGCGGCGGGGTCGGCGACGACGGCGAAGACCCGGGTGGCGTCGTTGCCGCCGAGCACGAACACCTCGGTGTCGGCCCAGATCCGGGCGGAGGCCCGTACGCCGGGCAGCACGGCGGCGGCCTCGGCGAAGGCGGGCGGGACGGTGACGCCGATCGGGAGGAGCACGGAGGCGTCGCCGCCGATGCTGAGCCGGGCGGCGCGGGCGCGCGCGGTGTCGACGGCGCCCAGCACGGTGGTGCCGAAGCCGGCGGTGGTGACGGCGAGCAGCAGCGCGAGCAGCGGCAGCACGGAGGGGCCCCTGCGTTCGCCGGTGCCGCGGGCGGCGCGGGTCAGGCCGAGGAAGCCGACGGCGCCCGGGCGCCCGGCCGAGATCCGGCCGAGCGCGCCGATCGCCGGCGGCTGGAGGCGGGCGAGAAGCAGTCCCCCGGTGAGGGCGAGCAGCAGCGGCGCGACGACCAGCAGCGGGTCGGCGCCCTCGCCGGCGGTGGCGACGCCGCGCCGGCGGACCTCCGCCACGGCGGCGACGGTCAGGGCCAGGACGGCGAGTTCGCCGACCACGCGTCGGCGGCCGCCGACGGACCGGGCGCGGGACCAGATCCGGGCGGCGCGCAGCGGGAGGGCGAGCAGGGTGAACAGGGCGACGGCGGTGGCGGCCAGTACGGCGCCGCCCCAGCGCGGGGTGGGCAGCAGCCACAGGGCGAGCGCGGTGGCGGCGACGGCAGCCGGCAGGACGGTCACCGCGCCCTCGCCGAGCAGCCGCCGCACGACTCCGGCCCGGGAGCCGCCGCGGGCCCGGAGCAGCCGCAGTTCCGCGGCGCGCCGGTCGCCGGTGAGTGCGGCGGCCAGGCATAGCACGACGGCGCCGACGCCGGCGAGGCCGGCCGGGCCGATCGAGGCGAGCGGCGCGACGGCCTCCCTCCGCGCGGTGGCTTGGCGGAAGAGCGTGGGCAGCGGGGAGGTGATCCGAAGGCCGGGGCGCCGGGTCTCGTTGGCCAGGGTGTTGGCGGTGTGCCCGGTGAGGTAGGAGGCGAGCGCCTGCTCGGTCTCGGCGAGCCGGTCGGCGCGCAGGCTGTCGACGCCGATGGGCAGGCGCCAGAAGTCCTGGGCGCCGGCGTGCCAGGTCCGCACCTGTTCGAGGGCGGTGGCGTCGACCAGACCGGCGGTGCGCCAGTAGGCGGCGGGCGGTTCCCGCGGGACCTGGATGTAGTTGAGGCAGGCCCGGTCGGGGCAGGGAAGGTCGGTCCAGTAGGGGTCGTTCTGGTCGTTGACGTGGAGGATGCCGACCACCTCGGCCCGGGGTGCCTCGTCTTCGAGCGAGGACGGGCCGGTCCTGAGGACGGCACCGAGGCGGATGCCGATGGAGGCGGCGGCATCGCGGCTGATCGCGATCGGGACGGGCTCCCCCGGCACGGGGGTGCCGGGCCAGCTGCCCTCCGCGAGCGTCACGTGGTCGCGCAGGCCCTGCACGTAGAGCAGGTCCAGCTTCGGGTCGGTATCATCGCCGGGCCGGTTCAGGCCGGGGTCGACGAGATCGCGGGGCTTGCTGCTGCGGGCGCCGTGGACCACGTCGCCGGGAGCGACGCCGAGGATGCCGGTGCGGGCGGTGAGCCGGGCGGCGTCCTCGTCCAGGCGCGCGGCATCGGCGCGCGGGCCTTCGACTCCGCCGGCCCGGCCACGGTCGTCGATGCCCTGGTCGGAGGTGGCGAGGATGCTGGTCGCCGCCGGGCCCCGGTCGCGCAGGAACTCGCGCAGGCCCTGGTCGGCGGTCCGGTCCAGTAGGCGGGGGAAGGCCGCCGCCAGGAAGACGGTGCCGAACGCGAGGGCGGCGGTGAGCAGCGCGGCGAGCGGGGCCGTGCGCAGCCGGGTGCGCACCCAGGCGGCGGGGCGGTGCGCGGCCTGGGGGCCCGCGTTCGCGGGCCGGGGGGCCGCGGTTTCGGCCGGGCTGGTCACTGGTGGACCCTCCTGTCTGCGGACCCTGCGACAGGGCTCGTGGTCGGATGCCGGTGAGAGCCGGGGCGACGGTCCGGGCCGGTCGCCTCGCGAGGGCCCCCGCGACGGGTTGCCCAGGGCGTGCAAGCCCCTTGTTCCGGGGTGAGGTGTCCGCCCGGCCGGCTCCCGACCGCGTTGTCCATGGCGATCAGCGCCCCGAGGGTCACGGAGCTCAGCACGGTCCACAGCTCGTCGTTCCGGGAGCGGGACCGGTTCCGCCGGCGCAGGCGGACGATGACGATGCGAGGAACGCGCGCGTGCTGATCGTGTACTCCAACAACCCCACCCCGTGTCACACGTCCGAAACTCCCCGCGAGGATGCCAGAAGTCCACCGTCGGCGGGCCGAATCGGGAAGAACCGGCCGGGCCCGCACAGGCCGTTCGGCCTCCCACCATCCGGATGCGGCCAGTTCCCGCAGATCCCCGGAACAAGGCGGCCCGGGCCCGCGCGGCCGGTCCCCCCGCCGGTGGTGCCGTGGGTACGGGCGAGATCCGCGCCGGCCCGGGATGGGGGCATCAGACGTGCACCACCTCGTGGACCGGGGCGGAGGTGGCCGCCGGGCGGACCCGTTCCGGGTCCGCCCGGCGGAATCCGTCACACCGGGGGCGACGGTTTGGCGGGTTCTCATCAAGGCAGTGTCCGGGGCATTGACCCGGGTCCTGCCCGGCGGTTGGCTCGTAGCCAGCCGACCGCCGAGGGGGGCGGGCCGCGCGGCGGTGCCGGGCCGGGCGCACGGTGAGGCGCGAGCAGGGGAGGGAACCCGTCATGACCACCACACCACCAGTCACACGCACCGCACGTACCGCCCGGGGCCCACGCGCGGCACGGGCCGCCGCGGTGCTGGCCGCCGTCGTCCTCGCCGGGGCCACGGCGGTCGTCCCCGCCCAGGCCGCCCCGGCCGACGCGGCGCAGGCGGAGCCGGCGCACGCCGGGGGGATCTGGGCGCGCACCGCCCGACTCAGCACCGGTATCGGCGGCGCCGAGCCGGACCACGGGAGCCGGGCCACCGGGCTGAGCGCCGACGGCCGCTGGGCCGTCTTCGACTCCGACGCCACCAACCTCGTGCCGGGCGACACCAACGGCACGACCGACGTCTTCGTCCGCGACCTGTGGACCGGCGGCATCGAGCGGATCAGCCTCACCTCCACCGGCGCACAGGCCGACGACTTCTCCTACGAGGGCGAGATCGACGCCCTCGGCCGCTCCGTGGTGTTCACCTCCCGGGCCGGCCTCGTCCCGGAGGACACCAACGGCACGACCGACGTCTACGTCCGCGACCTGTGGACCGGCGGCATCGAGTGGATCACGACCGGTGGCCCGGCCCAGCTGGAACCCGACCGGTACGCCAACGAGCCGTCGATCAGCGCCGACGGCCGCTACGTGGCCTTCTCCTCGACCCGTGACGACCTGGCACCCGGCGCCGGCCCCTACGGCACGATCAACATCTACGTCACCGACCGGTGGCAGCACACCACCCGCCTGCTCACCATCGGCGCGGACGGCTCACCGGCCAACCGCCACTCCTTCTGGCCGGTGATCAGCGCGGACGGCGGAAGCGTCGGCTTCATCTCCCGCGCCACCAACCTGGTGCCGCGCACCGAGGGCGGCCCGGCCGTCGAGGACCCGGCCGACGCGCAGGCCGCCGCCGACGACGAGGCCGCGCAGCCCCGCCGCCGCTACCTCCACGGCGACGACACGGCCGCCCGGCCGCCCCGCCAGTACCCGTACTACGTCCACGACCTGGCTTCCGGCCGCACCACGGTCGCCAGCGCCGACGAGTCCGGCGCGCCGCACCCCGCGGCCACCGGAACGATCAGCCCCGACGGCCGCCTCGCCGTCTACTCCTACCTCGTCCCCAACGAACCCGGCAGCAACTTCCGCCACCAGGAGCTCTTCGTCCGCGACCTCAGGACGGGCGCGGTCCGCCGACTGCCGATCGCCCTGACCGGCACCGTCACCACCGGCAGTTCCTCCGAGCCGGTCGTCGCCCCCGGCAACCGCTGGGTGTACTTCAACTCCAACGCCGACAATCTCGTCCCGGGCGACACCAACCACGCCGCCGACGTCTTCCGGCACGACCTGTGGACCGGCCGCACCGAGCGGGTCAGCGTGGCCGCGGACGGCTCCCAGTCCACCGGCAGTTCCTACGACCCGGTCGTAGGCGGCCTCGGCACAGCCGTCCTGTTCACCGCGGACGACGGCACCCTGGTCGACGGCGACGCCAACTTCTGGAACGACGCCTTCCTCCGCCGCGTCCTGCCCTTCTGACGCACCGACCGCCCCCGACAGGTACGTCCCCGAGGGCCCCGGCCCCACAGGGGCGCACCCGCGCCGGACCCCGGTCGGCGTCCCCCGACGACACGGCCCCGGACGCCGTCGTGGCGGCCGGGGCCGCGGTCGAACCGTTCCCGAAGCCTGTTGCGGACGATCGGAGAGGGGCACTTCTCCGGCATGGGTGGGGTGCGCTTCGAGGTCGGGAGGCAGTTCGGCCTGCCGGCACTCGGCTTCCCGCTGCAAGCCGCAGGAACGCGGGCCGTCGCTGCGACGGCCGGCCGCGGCGAGGGCGCTTCGCCGGATGATCCCGACGCCCGGGCGGATCAGGGGCCAGTAGGCGGCGAACCGCCGCCTCGCGCGGGCGTCGATCCCCCGGATCCGCGTGCGGGGGCCCGGGACGGAGATGCCGGGCCCGAATTCGAGGGTGCTCGAAGGGCTTTGCGGGGCCGGAACGCGCGCGGTGAGAGTGGGCCGGCGGGTCGGTTCGTCCGGCCGTACCCGTGACCGTCCGAACACCACCGAGGAGTACTCATGAGCCGTTCGTCCAGCCTCCGTCTGCGTGTCACCGCCGTGGCCCTCACCGCCTCCGCCTGCGTCCTCGGCGGTACCGTCTCGTCCGCCCAGGCCGCCCCGGCCCGAGCCGAATCGGTCACCGCGACCGAGTCCGCGAAGTTCATGGGCGGCGGAACCGGCGCTTCGATGGGCTCGGCCATCGAGAGCGCGGCCAACGTGGCCTACTCGTACGCCCAGGCGGCCGGCTGGCAGCGGAGCCAGTGCTACCTCCTCGGCTCCGAGGTCAGGTCGACCGGTACCGGCTGGTTCAACGCGGTCGCCCAGGTGTTCTGTCAGCGCTGAACCGCGCTGCCGCACCGGCCGCCGCACCCTCGGCATCACGCCCCGGGCGGCAGGGAGAGTTCGTAGCGGCTGAGCCAGACCGCCGGGCGGCCGTCCTCCGGCCGCTCCCAGGGCGGGCCGTCCACCGGCACGTCCCCCCGGTGCACGAACCCCCGGCCCTCGTAGTACGCCCGCAGCCGGCCGTTGTGCCGGACACAGTCCAGGCGCAGCGCGTCGACGCCCCGCTCCCGGGCCGCCTCGCGGGCCCGGTCCAGGATCACCGCGCCGAGCCCCGGTACCCGGCGCCGAACCGCGAGCCGGTGGACGTACCCGGCGGTGCCGCCGAGCTCCGCCCACATCGGATCGGCCCAGTCCAGGGTGAACGTGCCCGCGGGCTCGCCGTCGACGTCGACCAGCCAGGTCTCGCCGCGGGCGATCGCACCCTCGACCCAGTCCGCGCCGAAACGCGCCGGCCACTGCCGGACCCCTTGCGCACCGAGCCAGGCCGCGGCCTCGTCCAGCACGCCCAGCACCTCGTGCGTGTGCTCACCTGCGGCGCGCCGGAAGGCCACGCTCTCCCTGTTCCACTCGACCGTCATGATCCGGATTGTCGCAGCCGATCCGCCGACACCCCCGACCGGCCCCGACCGGCCTGCCCCGTGCCTGCGCTCAGCTCCGCGAGGCCTTGTCCAGCCGGTCGCAGAGCACCCGGCCGCCACGGCGCCGGCTGCCACCGCGCCGGGCGCGCCGAACGCCCCCGGGTCGACGGCGGGCACCGGACCCCTGTCCCACCGATCAACGGCTCCGGTGTTCCCGTCAGGTGCGGATCATGACGGCTCCCCCGCTGCCCGGCCGGTCCGGTGTCCGGCGGGGCGGCGGTCAGCCGGTCGGGGTGGCGGTGGCCGCGGCGGCCGGCTGGCGGCCGCAGAAGGCGGTCGCCAGCAGCTTCTGCGAGGTCTTCCAGCCCTGGCCGGTGTTGCGGTAGCCGTTGGTCGAGACCGCCACCAGCCGGCTGCCGTCCAGGGTGCTGTAGAGGGCGCTGTTGTGGCCGCGGCCGGTGCTGCCGTTGTTGCCCCAGACCTCGCCGCAGGGCGTGGTCAACCGGCCGATCCCCAGGCCGTACTGGGCGGCGCCGCTCGCCGGGGCGACCGTCAGCATCTCGGCGAGCAGCGGTGCGGGGAGCAGCCGCCCGGCGAGCAGGGCGTGGAGGAAGGTGGCGAGGTCGGCGGTGGTCGAGATGCCGACGCCCGCCGCGTCCATCTCGCTCGGCTCCATCTCGGTGACGTCCACCGGGCCGCCGGGCAGATCGAGGTAGGTGTGCGCGTGCGGGCCGCGGATCCCCGTCGCGTGGACCGGCATCGAGGTCCCGGTCAGCCCCAGCCGGTCGATGATCCGGCGCTCGACCTCCCGGCGCCAGTCGCGGCCGGTGACCCGCTCGACGATCATGCCGGCCAGCAGGTAGTTGGTGTTCGCGTAGCGCCAGCCCGTGCCGGGCGCGGAGTACGGCGGGTGGCTGTTGGCCACCGCGAGGAGCTGCTGCGGCGTCCAGCTCCGCCAGCGGCCCTCGCGGAGCCAGGTCTCGTGGTCGACACCGATGGCCGGGTCCTCGGTGTAGTCGAACAGCCCGCTGGTGTGGTTGAGCAACTGGCGCACGGTGATGGAGCCGCCGCCCGGGACGGCACCCGGCAGCAGGCTCTCCACGCTGTCGTCCAGCCCGAACCGTCCCTCGCCGACCAGTTGGAGGACGACCGTCGCCACGAAGGACTTGGTCACGCTGGCGATCCGGAACCGGCCGTTCGCCGAGGGCTCGGCGCCGGTCGAGAAGTCGCCCACGCCCCGCGCGCCCTTCCACACCGTGCGCCCGTACTCGGTCACCCGGGCGAGGGAGCTGGACGCCCCGCCGATCTCGACCATGCCCTCCAGCGCCTCGTTCAGCGCCGGGGCGTCCACGCCACCCTGGTGCGGGCCGCGGCCGGCCGCCTCCGCGCCGTTCCCCGGCTGCTCCTCGCCGACGGCCGCCGCTCCGGTCGGCCCGGTGCCGAGGGCGCCGGCGGCCGGGGCGGTCACGCCCACCAGGCCCGCCCCCGCCAGCGCGAGCGCGACGACCCGCACGGCCGTGCCGCGCCGTCCGGCGCGGACCCGCGCGCCCGGCGCCGTCCGCGCCCCGTTCCGGTGCTCCGCCACCCTCATGAGTCCTCCTGTGTCCGTGTCGACGGCTTTCGCCGTATTCGAAAGATGTGCGGGGCTGACGCTCGGTCCGGTGAATCCCAGCGGGGCCTTGACGCACAGCACCTCGACGGAGGCGCGCGGCCACGCCGGGTACGCGGCGCCGGCTAGAACCCGAAGACCTGCAGGCCCGGGTACTCGTCCTCGATGATCGTCGCTATCTCCGTCACGTAGAGGTTCGGCGAGCAACCGGGCCGCGTCCCCCCGAACGGGTTCTTGCACTTCGCCCCGCCCTTGCTGCCGGAGATGATGCCGGTGGCGTACACGTCGTCACTGGGGGTGTACTGGTAGACGGGGCCGCCGCTGTCCCCCATCCCCGCCATGTCGCGGCCGGCCACCTGGTCGACCTCGTACACCTTGCGGGTCTTGCCGCCGAGCTTCACCTCCCAGCCCGTCCTGACGACCTTGCCCTGGCACACCTCCCCCATGAGCGCTCCGTCCGCGCAGAGGAGCTGGTTCTTGAAGGCGCCGGCGTGCCCGTAGACCCTGCGCGTCTCCAGCTTCGCCCTGACAGGACCCCCGCTGTAGACGTTCGACGACGCCCGGGTCACCTCGATGAGTGCGACATCGTGGTAGGCGTTGGCGGAGCTCACCTTGCCGATCACGGCACTCGCACCGGTCCTGACGGTGTCACCCGTCTGCGCGCAGTGCTCGGCGGTGAGCAGGTAGTAGTTGTCGTGCCCCTGAGTCTTCACGCCGAAGGCGGACGAGCACAGGTTGCCGCCGGGCACCTTGATCAGCGATCCGCCGTACCAGGGCGAGCTGTCCGACTCCCTGCCCGCCAAGGCCGTGGCCCCCTCCTCGGGGGTGAGGGTCACGGGAATGCCGTGGGTGAGGCTCTCGGGGAGCGTCTCGCCGAGGTCCTGCAGGGCGCCGGACCGGGCCGCGGCATGGGTCGCGTCGACGCCGACGGTCACCGAGTTGCCGTCCTCGCTCGGCCCCGCCCCGGTCACCCGGGCGCCGCCGACGTCCACTCCGGACTCCACGATCGCATGCGCGCGCTCCTGCAGCTCCCGGCCGCTGTAGGCGGCGGCCACGACGGTGACGGCGAGGCCCCGGCCCCGCTGCGCGGCGATCAGATCGTTGACGTCCTGGGGCACCTCGCCCTTCCAGCGCAGGGTGTAGCCGTTGTCCTCCGGCGACAGGGCGATACCCGCGTACCCGGTGGCGGGATCCTGACGGGCCTGCCTGTCGACCTCCTGCGCCGCCAGGGTGATCCGCTCCTGAGTGGCCAGGTCCTCCGCAGACACGCCGGCGGCGTTGGCGGGCGGCGCTCCCGCCGCCCGAGCGGCCGAGGCGGGCACCGACGTCAGCGGAACGGCGAGCGCCAACGACGCCACGCCGAGCAGAGCCACCAGACCACGTGCGTTCTTCTTCATCATCTTCCCACCCTTGGATATGAGTCGGGGACTTCCATCGCCCGCGCCTGGATGCGGAGCGCCGCCGAACGGATCCGCCGGGCCGTGCCGCCGGCACCCGCCCCGGGCAGTTCCGGGCAGCGCGTGCGCGGAGCCGGCTACCGGAACCAGCCGCTCCAGTTTCCGTTGGCGTCACGGTTGTTGAACATGTGCCGGCCGTTGTAGGTGCTGATCATCTCCAGCTGCAGAACCGTGTCGGTGAACGCGTTCACCCTGACGGAGCCGGCGGACACATGGCCTCCGAGAGAAACCCACGCGGGGTTCGGGTCACGTCCGGGGTACCACCACCGGGTCCACACGCCGAAGTCCGTCCCGATCACGAAGATCTGCGTGACGCCGTTGCTGAACTGGACCTCCGGAATGTAGCGGTTGAAGCCCTGCCCGCAGACCATCCGGCCTCCCAGGGCCCACGCGACCTCCTCGTAGGTGATGTCCGGCTTCGCGCACAAGGGCCTGTCCCACGGCGGCCGCACCCAGTTGGCGCTCGCGGTGCCGGACGCCCCGAGAACCGAGCCCGCCAGCGTGACGGTCACCACGGCCGCCGACACGACCGCCCTCCCCAACCTGTTCATCCCCACCTGTGGCCTCCCGACCAGGAACGGTCGCCCACCGGACAGCGGGCGACACACAGGGCCCGGCATCCGCCGACCGGCGAAAGAGCATCCCCAGGCCTCCTCGGCAAGCCTTGCAAACGACTTGACGGACCGTCACCGGTTGCCCGCCGATGGTGCCCCCGAGGTCGGGTCCGGATGCCCCCGCACCCGCCCCACAACTGCCCGCGTCCTCGACAACCTTCGGACGGGTCCACGGCGTCGCCGAACCCCCAACGGGCCGCCCTGTCGCAGGCCGACCCGTCGAGCGTCACGCGCAGCCGGGGCGGGGCGGCCCGGGCGCGACCGGCCACCTGCGGCAGCAAGGGCTCCACCCGCTCCCACGCCGCGCCCGTCGACCCACCTCGACCCGCCACAGGATCAGCTGTCGGAGAAGCCTTAGGATGCTTCCTCTGGATCACTCCAGCCGCGGCGGGCAGAGACGAGTACCGGAGCGTCGTCGACCGTCACACGACGGAGCCACCGGCGCGGGTGCTGCCGGGTCTCACGACGGTCCGGCACGACAGGAAGGCGGAGTGTCTCGCATGAAGGCCATTGAGCATGCCCACTTCGGGCGGGTGGAGACCAACGCGCTCCGTGACACGGATGTCATCTGGCGGAGCACCTTGCAGCTGGGGGACGACGAGGTCGAGGTCCTGCTGTGGGCCGGACCGTCCAGCGAGCCGGACGCCGGAGAGCTGGACGACCTCGCCGCACGCCTCACCGACCTGCCGGCCCTCGACGCAGCGGCGCGCGCCGCTCTGCGACGGCACCTGCGCGCGGACCGCTACTTCATCGACTTCCACGTCGAGGAACTCGAGGGCGGCGAGGCCGTCGGCCGTCTCCTCCGGGCGGCGGCAGGCGGAGAGGTCGGGGCGGACGCCTTTGTCGCGGCCATGCGCCTGGGCGGCGTCGGGCTGTGGCTGAGCGACCTGCCCGGCAGGCCTCCGGTCGTCCTGGACTACGTCTTCGAACCCGACCTCAGTGACCAGGTACTCGCCGTCAAGGTGACCCGGCACGGGGCGGTGACGTCCGTCGACTGGGAGAGCTGACGTTCATCCCGCCGGTGCGCCGGGCGCGAGCCCGGCTTCCGCGGGGAAGAGGGCGTCGAGCCGGGGTGTCCCGGCCGTCGCGACGGCCTCCGCGGTGTCGGTGTCCTCCTCGGCCTCCTGGATCGCGTCCAAGGCCCCGTAGAACGCCTCCTCGCAGTCCTCCTGGCCCGTCAGCTCGCCGAACACCTCCTGGGCCACGTAGTCGAGCTCCTCCCATTCCGGCCACTCGTCGTCACGCCACTCCCGCAGGTCCCGTCCCACCAGGGCCCGTACCTCGGCGACGTCGGCGAGGGCGTCCGGATCGGCGAGCACCGCCCGGTACGTCCCCTGCCCCTGGGCCACCAGCCACAGCGCGAAGTAGTCGAAACCGTCGTCGGAGCACAGGCCGCCCTCGATCCGGCGCACCGCCCGCCACAGCGCACCCGTGGCCACCGCCGCGCACGCGGCCTCCAGACGCGCCTGGAACTCGACCGCCTCCGCGGCCGACCCGCTCCGCAGCGTCCCGCTCAGCCACTCCAGCCGTTCGTGCCGGCCACCGGCGCGACGGCTCAGCCCGTCCATGAGCGCCCAGAAAGTCTTGTCGTCCATGCCGCACAGGATCGCAACCACCACTGACACGCCCGTCGGCGCCCCGCACGCGAACAGCGGCAGCCGGGTGCGGGCGGAGGCGGGCGCCGTGCCGGCGTTCCAGCTGCGGCGGGGGCCCGTCCAGCGCGGCGCCACGCCCCGGACGGGCGGTCCGGGACTGCCGGCGGCGGCTTCGGACCGGCCGCCGGAGGAGGGGATGACGGCGCGGTCAAGGCCTCATCACCGATCGGCATCAGGCCTGCGGCTTCAGGCGTACGGCCCGCCTTCGAGGGGGAGATGCGCCATGCTGGTCCGGGGGCCGCCGACGCGTGTCGCGGCGACGAGCAGCGGGGGTCGGCATGGCACTGTCCGAGCGGGACCACCAGCGGGTACGGGCCGCGCTGGCACGGGTCACGGCGTGGGACGGATCCGGTGAGCAATGGGACCTGGTGCGGGGCCGGTTGGAGGTGCTGGCCGAAGCCGTGGCACTCGGTGACGCGCGGAAGGCGACCGCCGCGACCGCGGCGGTGGAACGGGTGCTGGAGGTGCGCGGGGTGCACCCGATCGACCGGGGCGAGCCCCGCCAGGACCCCCAGGCCGTGCCCGAACCGGTCCGCGAGCTGGTGCACGCCATCGGTCTGCGGCTCCCGCAGACGCAGTCCGGGCCGCAGGAGCCGGGCGGGAACTCCGACGAGGGGGGCGCCCGTGGGCGTGGCTGAACCCGCCCTCGTCGTCCACGCGTTCTTCGTCACCGGACCGGCCGGGGCGGACGACGGCCCCGGAGCAGCCCTCCCGCCCCCGCCGCCCGTTCCCGGTGAGCCTGCCGCGCCGCTGCCGTGGCGGGAGGCACTGCGGCCGCTGTGGCGGCGTTGCCGCGAGCTGGGCATCACCGAGGCCGTACCGGGGTCGTCCTGGCCGCAGGACCCGCCGGAAGCACCGCTGCCCCCGCGGCCGGACGGCTCCGGTTTCCAGGTCCTCGCCGCCGGCACCCGGGCCGGCGGCCCTCCGGTGCGCCAGGCCGTGCTCTACTGCTGCCAGGACGTGCTCGGTCTGAGCGTCGCCCTGGACCCGGCCGACCCGGCCCGGGGCTGGGACGACCTCGACGACGCCTGGCCGGCCGACCTGCTGGGCACCCTCGGGACGGTCCGCCTGTACCTCGGCCTGGTGCCGGGACGCATCGGCGCGGCGCGGGCGGAGTCGGCGCTGAGCCCGGTGCGGGCGGAGTCGGCGTGGGTGGTGCTGCCGGGCGGATTCGCGCTGGCCGCGCTGGCCGAAGCACCGCCGCCCGGCGGATCGGCGGCGCCACCCGCCCGCCGCCTCACCGTCCTCGCCGCACCCGAACACGAGTCCGTGCTCTACGACTTGGTGTGGGCCGACGGCGGCCGCCCCGGCGTCCAGCCGCTCACCCGCCACCTCCTGAACGCCGCCAAGCTCCGCTACGAGGCCCAGGTCTACCGGCGTGACCAGCACTACCGCGCCGCGCGGATCGCCGTCCAGGACAGCACCCGGCGGCTGAGCGTCCTGCTCGACCGGGCGAGCGGCGCGGGCGAGCCCCTCCCCGTGCGTGAACTCATCGCGGGCCAGACCGCGTTGCTCGCGGCGACCGCCCGCACCAACGGGTTGGTGGGCGCCCTCGGCGACCTGGTGGCGATGCGCCGCACCGTCCAGGGGCTCGCCCAGGCCTTGCGCCGGCCGCCCGTGGTCGACCGGCACGCCCCACCGGGACCCGACACCGTCCCGGGCTCCGATCTCGCCCTCGCCGACTGGCTGGAGGCGTGCATCGACGACGACACCGCCCTGCTGGGCACCGTTCGCGACACCGCCGCCGCGGTCTCCGAGGCGGCCGGGACGGTGATCCGGGATCTGCTCAACGCGCGGGAGCAGCGCGTCATGGTGGCGCAGACCGCGCTCCTGGGGGGCCTGGTCACCGCGCTCGCCGCCATCCAGTCCTTCGGCATCAAGATCGACGTCGCCGGTCCGGCGCGCAAACCGCTGGTGCTGACCCTGGCCGCGCTGAGCGTCGCGGTGCCGGTGGCGGCCCTGCAGTTCTCCCAGCGGCTCCCGGGTGCCCGGTTCGGCCGCCTCGCCACGTGGGCGGCGGGCGCGGCGGGCTGCTCCCTCGGCTGGCTGGGCATGGGCCTCCTCGCCGCGGCGGGCCACCGTACGGGCCCCGCCTGGACGGTGGCCGCGGCGGCCCTGTGCGGGGCGCTCACGGCGGGCGCCGTCCATCTCGCGGGCCGCCGGGCACGCGCACCGCGAGGACCGTAGAACGGCGGCCGCCTCACCGAGAACGGCTTCCCCCCGGAGAGCGACCTCTTGATTCCATCCCGCGAGGAAGGCGGCGACATGGCTCCGGCTCTCAAGGTCCGGTGGAACTACCAGCGGGCCGTGAGCATCCTGCGCAACCCTCGCGCCGCCGCCGATCCGCGGGCGCTGCGGCGGGCGGTCGGCCTGCTGGAGCGGTCCCGCGCGGCCGTACCGGCCGGAGACCCCCTGCTGACGCAGATCCTCCACGCGCTGGCCGGAGCGCACCACGGAATGTTCCGGCTGACGAAGGACTCGGCCGAACTGGACCGGGCGGTCGTCCACGGGGAGGAGGCGGTGGCGCGGGCGCTGGACGCCGACGACGCCGTGCCGGCACGTGGCGGACTCGCCGTGATCCTCGCGTCGCGGTTCGAGTGGACCCGCGACGTCGCGGACATCCGGCGTGCGGCAGACGTGCTGGAACCGGCGACCGCACGGGAGAGCACCGACCCGTTCGAGCGGGCGACGCTCCTGGCGACGCTCGGGCAGATCCAGATGCTGCTGTTCCGCGAGACCTCGCAGGGCGCCGACATCGACCGGGCGGTCGGCGCCCTGGAAACGGCGGCGGCGCTGGCTCCCCGCCATCCGGTGTCCGGGCGGTTCCTGACGAGCCTGGCGAACGCGCTCGCCCTCCGGTTCGAGGCCGGGGGGCACCCCGGCGGCCTGGACGAGGCGGTCGACCGGGGCCGCCGGGCGGTCGCCCATCTCGATCGGCCCGAAGCGCGCGACCTGCCGGCCATGGAGGCGGCCGGCTACCGCTCCAACCTCGCGTCGATCCTGGCGCAGCGGTTCGACGCGGCGGGTGACCCGGCCGACCTCCAGGAGTCGGTCGATCTCCTGCGCGCGGCGGCGGACTCGGTCCGCGACCCGCTCGACGCGGCCGGCCTGCACGGCAATCTCGCGCTCGCACTCACCATCCGCCACCAGCATCTGGGCAGCCTCGAAGACCTCGACGAAGCCGTGGAGCGTGCGCGGCGGTCCGTCGCCACCGGGCCCACCGCGGACATCACCTTCCCCCGCCGGGCCAGCACCCTCGCGGGCGCGCTGGCCCTGCGCCACTCGTCCACCGGCAGCCCCGCCGACCTGGACGAGGCGATCACGGCGTTCCGCCTGGCAGCCGCCCCCGCCCAGGAGGCCGGCGCAGCCGCGGACCCCGATCTGCCGCTGTGGCTGTCCAATCTGAGCACGGCGCTGATCGTCCGGTTCGAGGCGGCCGGCGCCCAGCAGGACCTCCTCGAAGCCGTCGCGGCGAGCCGCCGGGCGTCGGCCGCCGAGGTACCCGAGCTGCGCAGGGCCCCGGTGGAGTCCCAACTCGCAGCAGCGCTCACCCGGTTGGCGCAGCACGCCGGGTCGGCCGCGGACGCGGACGCGGCCGTCGAGGCGGCACTGCGGGCGGTCGCGAGCGGGCAGCAGGGGGCCCGGCAGGCGCCCCGGCCCGGGTACGCGATCTGGCTGCACCGGCTGGGCGACGCCCACCGGGCACGGCACCGGCTCACCGGCCGGACGCAGGATCTGACGGCGGCGGTCGACGCGTACACCCGGGCCTCGGACGTCCGTACGGCCCCGTTCACCGTGCGGGCGCGCAGCGCGCGGGAGGCGGGGCTGGCGATCGGCGAGCGGGACTGGCGGGCCGCGGCCGACGCCTGGGAGAAGGCGACGGGGCTGCTGGCCGCCGTCGCCGACCGCAGGATCTCGCGGGCCAGCAGACAGCGGCAGCTGGTCCGGTTCGACGGGCTCGCCCTGGACGCGGCAGCGGCGGCGCTGAACGTCGGGGATCCCGCGCGGGCCCTCGCCGCGCTGGAGCAGGGCCGGGGCGTCCTGCTCACCCAGGCGCTGGAGTCCCGCAGCGACCTCGGTGAACTCGACCGCCTCAGCCCCGAACTCGCCTCCGAGTTCCGCCGGCTGGCGATGCTGGTGGAGGCGGACACGGCGGGCGCCCTGCCGCTGGGCCTCGACGCGGAGCCGAGCGGACCGGGCGCGGAGCGGCGCCGCGCGGAGCGGGCCGACGCCTGGGACGCGCTGGTCTCCCGGATCCGCCGGACCGTCCCCGGCATGTCGCGCTTCCTGCTGCCGCCCCCGGTGAGCGAGTTGACCGCGGCGGCCGACCAGGGCCCCCTGGTGGTCGTCAACGTCTCCACGTACCGCTGCGACGCGCTGCTGGTGACGCCGGACGGCGTGCGGGCCGTGCCGCTGCCCGGGCTCGACGCGCAGACCGTGGCCGCCTACGCGCGGGCGCTGGAGGCCCGGACCGCTCCCGGCGCCGATCCCGAGGAGTTCCTCACCGAGCTGCTGGCCTGGCTGTGGACGGCCGTGGCGGCGCCGGTCCTGGAGCACGCCGAACCCCTGCTCGGCGCCGCGCGGCGCCTGTGGTGGATCCCGACCGGGCTGCTGGCGCTGCTGCCGCTGCACGCCGCCGGGCTGCCCCCGGACGACGCGGGGCAGCGGCCCCCGGGGGTCCCGGAACTGGTGACGGCCTCGTACGCCCCCACCGTCCGGATGCTCCGGCCGCCGCCCCCGGACGCGCCGGACCCCACGCCGGGCACGCTGGTCGTCGCGGTCGGACCGGACGGGACCCGCCGGGGCGTACGGCTCGCCCTCGACGAGGCGGCCGCGGTCAAGCGGGCCTCGGCCGGTGGCACCGTGCTGCTCGCGGACGGGCGGGCGACCGTCGCGCGGGTCCGCGAGGCCCTGTCCGGTGCGGGCCGGGCGCACTTCGCCTGCCACGGCGTCACCGACGCCGGCGACCCCAGCAGCAGCCATCTCGTGCTCCACGGAGGGACGCTGGAGGTCCGCGACATCGCCGTCCTGCGCCCGCCGGGAGCCGGACTCGCCTTCCTGTCCGCCTGCTCCACCGCCGCCTCGGGCGAGATCCTGAGCAACGAGGCGATCCACCTCTCCTCGGCCTTCCACCTCGCCGGCTACGCCCATGTCATCGGCACGCTCTGGCCGGTGGCCGACTCCGCCTGCCTCGAACTGACGGAGCAGGTCTACGCGGCCCTGGCCGACCACTCCCCCGCCGAGGCCCTGCGGCAGGCGGTCACCGCGCTGCGCGCCGAGTACCTGGACAGCCCCAGCGTGTGGGCGGCCCACCTGCACCTCGGCCGCTGAACCGGGCGACGGCCCCCCGGGGGGGCGTGCCCCGTGAACGCCCGGCTCGATCTCTGCGCCCGGATCACCCTGCCCGGGCGGCGTGCGGCCCGGGAGGGAAAGCCGCCGCCTCGGCCGGGGGCGCCCTCCGCACCTCTGTGGCCGGGGTCCGCGTCAAGGGCCGGTCCTGTGCCCCGATCGGACGCTGTTGGGGGGAGCCCCCGGATCCCCCCAACAGCGTGGGAGCGTGTCGCGGTCAGCCGGTCAGAGGCCGATGTCCGTCAGCCACTGACCGGTGGTGCGGGCGGTGACGCCGAGCAGCTTCTGAGCGGAGTTCTCCGGCGCGATCGCGTGGTCCGCGAGCGTGCTCAGCGCGTTGTAGACGGCGGCGACACCGGCGGCGGGGCCTTCGCCGATCAGGGGTGCGACCGCGGTGCGGAACTGCTCGGGGGTGATCGGCTCGAACACCACGTCCTTGCCGAGGTGGGTGCCGAACGCCGCGGCGAGGTCCGGTCCGGTGATCGCCGGGTACTGGCCCAGGGAGACGGGGCCGGTGACGTCCGGGCGGTCGAACAGGACGACGGCGGCGTCGGCGATGTCCAGGTGCGACGCCCAGGAGACCGGGAAGTCGGCGCGGATCGGGTAGGGCAGCGCGCCGCGCTCGTGCACCGTGCCGATGACGGACGGCAGGAGCAGGTTCTCCAGGTACAGCGTCGGCTGGATCACCGCGTGCGACACCCCGCTGTCCGCCAGGCCGCGGACCAGCTGTGCGGCGGCGCCACCGGTGCCCGGGTCGATCGGGGCGCCGCTGGTGGAGAACACCACGCGGGCGGGGCGGGCTTCGCGAAGGGCGGCGAGGATGTTGCGCGCGTAGGCCTGGCGGTCCTCCTCGGGAGCCATCGGCAGGTGGACGAACACGCCCTCGGCACCGCGGTAGGCACGGGTCAGCTCCGCGACGGAGCCGTATCCGGCGGCCACCACGCGCGCGCCGTCCACGACGGCGTCGGCGTGACGGGTCAAAGCGGTCACGGACTTGCCCGCGGCGGCGAGAGCGGCGACGACGGGGGCACCCTGGGCGCCGGTGGCGCCGTGAATCACGTAGGTCATGGCGCCATTAGTGCATGCACTGCACCAGTTACATCAACTGCACTAATGGGGTACGGTCACCAACATGACCGATTCCCGTCTCCCCGAGTGCGGTGTCGCCCGGTTCCTCACCCTGCTCAACGGCCCGTGGGCCACCCTGATCGTGCGGGAACTGCTGCACGGCCCCCACCGCTTCAACCAGCTGCGCGAGGCCCTGCCCGGCATCAGCCCGCACACCCTGACCAGCCGGCTGCGCCAGTTCGAGCGGCACGGCATCGTCACCCGCACGACCTACGCGGAGATCCCGCCGCGTGTCGAGTACGAGCTCACCCCGCTCGGCGAGGGGCTTCGCAACGTCCTGGAAACCATGGGGACCTGGGCCATGGAAGTGCCGGATCCCGCGGCCGACGTCGCCGTTTGAGACAGGCCCTGCCGGCCGTCGAGGACCACGCCGCCGCCCGGGGCCCTCGCTGCAGGTTGAGAACGCGGCCCGGCCCGGTGCCGGGCACGCCGCGCATCGGCGGCGCGGTCCGCAGCTGAACGCCCCGTACGGGACGGCCCTGGCCGCTACTCGATCAGTTCCCCCATGTGGCAGTCCTCGGCGCGCGTCGGCCAGAACTGGTCCTCGGTGGCCCAGGCCTGCGGGTCGAGGGCACGCAGAACGGGCTCCGCGACGCTGTCGAGGAGGTCACGGGGCCGGAAGACGGCCCACGGTGACGGGGCGGAGAGTACGGTCGAGCGACGACGTTCGGCGCGCAGCCGCTCGAAGGCCCACAGGACGTGGAGCAGCGTGGCCAGGTCGCGGTGCAGGTAGGGGGCGGGCTGGTCCTCGTCATGCCAGTCCGGCAGCTCGATCCGCCCGGTGGCGCCGTCGAGGGCGGCTTCGAGGTCGTACGTCCAGCCGCCGAGCGCGAGGTAGTCGCCCTGGTACGGGCGGGCGGTCGATTCCTCGTCCCCGTCGTCCACGTCGTCCACGTCGTCCGCGAAGGCGTCGGGGAAGGCCTCCGCCAAGGTGACCAGCGGTCCTTCGGCGGCCACCGTCAGGGGGCCGCGGCAGGAGACCGGCAGTCCGACCTCGGTGAGCAGCTGCCGGGTCGGGGTATGGACGAGCCGGTCGGGCAGTTCATCGGGGAGGAACCGGCGGACGATGCCTCCGCCGCAGAGATCCGCGAGGTCCTCGACCAGGTCCGGCCCGACGGTGTACGGCGCCCCGTCCGCCGCCCGTGGCTCGGCGCCCCACGCGAGCGCACGGATCCGCAGGGCGGTCTCCCAGTGGGCGGGCCGCCCGTCGGTGCGCTGCCAGAGGTCCGGGTCGGCCTCGCGGAGTTCCCGCAGCCCGAGCCGGACGGCGGCGTCGACGGTCGCGGGCCCGTACGGCGCCACCTCGTCACCCTCCTCCCGCTCGTAGGCGCCCGTGGCGACCAGGGTGACGGCCTCCACCACCACGGCCAGGGCGATCAGGGCGTGCGGACTGCTGGCCAGCAGGTCCCGCCGGAGCACGCCGCTCTCGTCGGGGCATGCCAGGTACACCGCACCGCTCGCACCGTCGAGCAGGACGGCGATGTCCTCGCCGTCCGCCGAGTACAGGGCCTCGCCCAGGACGAAGAGCCCCTCGCCGCCCGCAGGACCGGCCCCGAACCGCTCGGCGGCCGCTTCCGGGGGCCCGGCCGAGGTGGCCCGCAGGTCCAGGTACGCGTAGCACCACGACAGTTCCCCGGACGCGAGCAGCGTCCGGCTCGGCCCGTCGGTGAGCCCGGCCGGCCACGTCCAGGAGCCACCGGACCGCCCGCCCTCGTCGAGTCCCACCGGTGCGCTCCCCGTGTCGCCGTGCATCGTCCCGCGACAGTAACCCGTGCCACCGACAGTCCGGCGGGGCGGTGCCGCCCTGACGCCCAGGCTCGGCCCGCCCGGGCTCCGGCAGGCCGTGGGCGACAGGTCAGTGTCGCTTCCACTCATGGTGGGAGGACATCGCTCGCTCACTGGCCGACGGGCGGCTCCGTGGCCGAGAGGGCGGCGTCCCCAGGGGTGCCCGCGGCCGCGCGGGCACAGCGGCGATGGTTGGCGGCGGATTCCTCGCGACCCCCATCCTCCGGATCAACGTTCCGCTAGGCCCCCGGGCTCAGTGTGCGCACGCATCCGGACCCCGCATCCAGAGTCCACCGCTGCCAGGTCCGGCTGCCGGATGAGGCGGCCCAGACCGGCGGCGGCGAGGCCGGGCGGGGAGGCCGTGAGTGAACCGGCTGGTCGCGGATGCCGCAGTACTGGGAAGGTTCGGTCGGGGGTACGGGACGGCTTGGGCGTCCGGGGTGGCGTTCCGACAAGGGGGGTCTGATGGACGTGTTCGTGGGCAGAACTCAGGAGCAGGAGCGGTTCCGGCTGCTCCTGCGCGGGCTGGGGCGGCCCGACGAGGGGCCGGACGAAGGGCACGTTCTGCTGGTGCGGGGCCTGGGAGGTATCGGCAAGAGCACGCTGCTGCGGCGTTACGAGCAGATCGCCCGCGGGCAGAGCGCAGAGGACGCGGCCAACGGCAAGCGTCTGCGGGTGGCCTCGCTGGACTGGGAGCAGGGCCAGTTGCGGTCGGGCGGTGCGTCGGCGGAGGGGCCGCCGCTGTGGCGGGTCCTCGGGGCCGTTCAGGTCCAGGTGCAGCAGGCCACCGGGCGCAGGGGCGAGCGGGCGTTCGAGCGGTTTCGTGGGTGCGTGGTGCGGATGCCCGCTCTGGCGGCGCGGGCCCGGGAGCTGGGGCTGATCGGCGGCGGAGCTCCGGTGGCGACCGCGAGTGCGGAGGAGCTCCAGCAGGACATGGGCGGGGCGACCGGCGCTGCGGGGGCGCTTTCGGCGCTGGGGATCCAGGTAGCGGGCGACGTGGTCGCCCAGGGGGTGAACGGGGCGGCCGCAGCCAGGAACACGGGGCGCCGGGCTCTGCACGGGAACGTGGACTCCCGGCTGTTCCAGGAGCTGATCGACGACGTCCAGGCGATGCTGGACGCGTTCGCCCAGGGGATGCGGCAGGTCAGCAGCAGGCGCCATCCCGTGGTGGTCCTCCTGGACACCTGCGAGCTCCTGGGGGACGCCCTGAACGGCTTGCGGGAGGTGATGAAGGCCAGCGGCCGGCAGGTGCTCTGGGTCCTGGGGATCCGGTTGGAGGAGGACACCCAGGCCGCTGGGGACAGCCATGCGGTCGCGTTCGCGCGGTACCTCGACCACTGGCGCCTGCGCCACGAGGCGCTCGCCCGGTTCGACGACCGCAGTGTCGCCGCGTACCTGCGGCAGCGCCCGCGCGTGCCCGATCTGGACGATGACCAGGTGAAACGGATCGCGGAGTTCACCCGGGGTGTCCCGCTCGCGGTCTCCCTCACCGCCGACGCGCTCACCGACGGCATGGACCTCGACCGGGTCCTGGTCCCGTTCACCGGCGACGGGACCGTCTCCGGGATCATCAGAGAACTGGCCCGCCGCTACCTGGTCCACACGCGGACCGTCCCCGCCCTGCGGCCGGACCGGCAGCACCTGTGCGCCCTCGCCCTCATGCGCCCCGCCGTGAGCGAGGAGCTCTTCGACGGCACGCTGACGGGGCGGGACCGGGACGATCCCGGCGTCCTGGCCGCGCTGTGCGGGATCCCCGAACGCGATGTCACCAGCCACATCGACCGGCTGGCCGCCCGCCACGACTTCCTGCTCAGCCTCCCCCGCATCCTCCACCAGGACGTCCGAGACACCCTGCGCACCCTGCTGCTCTCCGCCGATGAACGCGCCCGCGTACGCGACGCCAACCAGCGAGCCGCCGACCACCTCCGGGCCCGGGCCGCCGCCCGCGGCCTCACCACCGTCGACGCCCAGCTCGAGGACCACAACTGGCGCCAGGACGTCCTCAGCCTGCTCTGGCACACCTACTGGACCGACCAGGCGGCCGGCCAGGATCTGCTCCTGCACCTGCTCCCCGCCGCCGTCCTCCACGACGCCTTCAACCGGCAGTTGCAGGACATCGCCGCCTTCTTCAACCCCACCGCCGCCCCCACCGAACGAGCGTTGCTGGCCACCCTGCGCAAGCTGCTCTACCTGTGGCCCTTCTGCCCGTCGAGCCCCGAACAGCAGGCCGCCCGCCTCGCTGTGGACCGCCTCGCCCGCCACACCGGTTCCGCGCCCCCCGTCCTGGCCGACCAGCCCCCCGCCCACACCTACCACCACCTCCTGCGCGCGAGCGTCCACAAGCACCTCGGAACCACACTCCTCCAGGCCGTCACCGCCCTGCGGCAGGCTGCCGGTCACGCCCCGCCCGATGACGGCCTCACCGCCGCTGCCATCGGCTCCACCGCCGAAGGCCTGATCGACACCGCCGAAGATCTCACCCCGGAGGACTTCGACGACCTGCTGAAGGCCGACGATGAGGCCTTCGTCGAGGCCCTCCGCCTCCACTGCCGCTACCAGCCCGACGGCGACGGCTACATCATCCTCGGGAATGTCCTGGCGCATCATCTGGAGCGCTACGGAGAGGCCGAGGCCGTCTTCCATCAAGCCCTCGACCACGACCCCGATAACTCGCAAGCGCACGCCGACCTCGGGTTTTTCCTGCTTTTGCTGGGGAGGGGAGAGGAGGCGGATACGGCCTTCCGACGGGCCCTCCACCATGACCCCGACAACGCGGAGGCCCACCTCGCTCTCGGCGGAATCCTGCACGAGGCGGGGCGGCTTGCGGAAGCCGAGGCCGCCTACCGCAGAGGGCTGCGCCATAGGCACAAGCTCGAGCACGGTGCCCTCGCCTACGCCCTCACCGCTCTCGGAGACCTCCTGTCCACGGTGGGGCGGCCCGAGGAGGCCGAAGCCGCCTACCGTCAAGCCCTCCACTACGCCCCCGATGGTGGCCCCCATCCCCACGACAGTATCGGCGCCGCCCTCGCGGAACGGTGGAAGCGCGAGGAAACCGAGGCCGTCTGCCGTCAACTCCTCCAGGACGACCCCGACAACGCCAAGATCCACACCAGCCTCGGAAACGCCCTGGTCGGGTTGGGCCGCAGGGAGGAGGCAGCCGCTGCCTTCCGCCAAGCCCTCGTGCACAACCCCGACAGCGCCAACGCCCAACTCGGATTGGGGCTCATGCTGCTCCTGACACAGGGCTACGGCGCAGCGACCGAGGCGCAGCTCCGGGAAGCGGTGCGGTGCGCACCCCGAAGTGTGGACGCGCACTTGTTGCTGGGGCGGGTGCTGATGGTCGGGGGCCGGGTCGAGGAGGCCCGGGAGGCGTGGGCGATCGTTGCCGATGACGACCGGATCGGGGCTTGGGAGCTTCTGCTGACGGCCGCCACCTGCCAGGACGACGATGTCAGGGACTACCTGTACCGGACCGTGCTGACGATCACGCAGGACGAAGAATCCGCTGGTGATACAGGCAGCGCGTTCCATGTGGCGGAGTGCCGGGCGGTGGCGCTGGCCGGGCGGGGGCAGGGCCGGGAAGGTGCGGAGGTGCTACGCGCGACCGTAGCCGCCCGGACCTCCGCGATGCTGTTCGACAGGCCGGCATACGAGCTGTTCGCCGCCGCCATGGCTCCGGGAGCGTTGGCGGAGATCGTGGCGGTGTGGGAAGCGATCATCGCAGCCGACCCATTGGCCAGCGGCCCGCCGGTTCGAGGTGCGGCCAAGGGAGACTGACGAACCATCAGCCCAAAGGACGACCACGGGCAGGCAGGCGCCCACAAGCATCAGAACAGTGGCCCCGGGTGACAATCCGACGGCCGAGAACGGCCGCGGCGACGGCGTGGCACAGCAGGCTGAGCCGGGCGAGCACCTGGCCCTCGAAGCGGGCAGACGAAGCTGCTCGCACACTTGTCCCCGAGATCAGCCCGCCAGGCCCGCCTCGTCGGCGTCTCGGGGGGCTACTCCCCCGCGGTCTGGACAAGGAGCCGAAGCTCCCCGCGATCCGTGGGCAGTCCCGCTCTGCGCAGCCAGGTGTCCCGGTTGGCGATCGGCCCCCAGCACGAGTCCTTCTCCACCAGGGCTGCCAGGAAGGCGCGCTGTGCCCGTGTCAGGGTGACCCCCTGCGGGTGGGGCTCGGGGAACGCGAAGACGAGCAGCGGTCCCCAGTCCAGGTCGACGGTGTGCTGGCCGCACAGCGGAACGAGGGCGAGTGCGGCGGGAAGGACCTGCTCGAAGCTCTCGGCACGTTCGAGCAACCCCCGCAGCACCGTGAACCGGAACCAGCCGTCGACCTGGGGCAGTGGCTCGTCGAACCAGCCGTCCACCGCGACCGGGTCGGCGAGCGCGGCCAGCAGGATGCCCGCTGCCGATGGGTCCGCGGTGCCGAGCGCGGCGCAGGTCCGTACGGCCGGGTCGTCATCGGTGAGCAGCATCGCGGTGTCCACCCCTGCGAACTACGCTCCGCTCCATGGACGATCAGTTGTGGGCGGGCGTGCGGGAGCGGGTACAGGCGCTGGCCGGCACATCGGCGGCGGAAGCCGGGCGCCGCCCGTTCGGAGCGATCGGGCACCGGTTCCGGCTCCAGCCGGTGCTGTCGCCGGCCGAGCTCGCCGGACTGGAGGCGCAGATCGGCGTCCGATTGCCGTGGGAGTACCGGACGTTCCTGCTGGCGGTAGGCGCCGGCGGGGCGGGGCCGGCCTACGGAGTCTTCCCCGTACAGCACGAGAGCGGCCGGTGGCGGTGGACCGGCGACGGCGCCGACCTGGCCGACTTCTCCCGGCTCGCCGAGCCGTTCCCCGTCCACGGCCCGGCCCCGGCAGTCGTGGAGAAGCTGCTGGAGGAATGCCCCCGGGAACAGGACTTCGACGAGATCGAGGACTTCGACACCGCCTACGAAGGCTGGGACCGGCAGTGGGGCGCAGTGATGTGGAACCCGGAACGCACGGTCGGCGCGCTCGCGATCTGCCACCTGGGCTGCGCCGCCCGGCAGTGGCTGGTGATCAGTGGACCCCAACGCGGCCGGATCTGGTCCGACGACCGGGTCGACGAAGTCGACCTGGCCCCGCTCCAGAACCAGGACGGGCAGCCCGTGACATTCGCCCGCTGGTACCTCGACTGGCTCGAACACGCCGAACAGCAAGGCCATTAGCGCAAACCGGCGCAGCCGCCAGTTTCCACCTGGTCGGGGCGGGCGGCACCAGCGGGTGATGTTGTCAGGTCATATAGGGGTCTGGCCCAGGTGGAGGTCGTCGGCGTCGAAGCGTCCGGTGCGGTGGTGCGGATCGCCGCCCGCGTAGCTGCTCCGGGTGCGTCATGCCCGGACTGCGGGACGTGGTCGGAGCGGGTCCACGGCTCCTACCTGCGCTCTCCGTCGGGTCTGCCCAGCTACGGGCGGCCCGTGACGGTTGCCCTGCGGGTGCGCCGCTTCGCCTGCCCGGCCCCGGCATGGCGGCGGCGGACGTTCGTCGAACAGGTCGACGGGCTGACACGTCGCCACGGGCAGGTCACCGAGCGGCAGCGTTCATCGGTCGCCGGACTGGGTCTGGCGCCGGCCGGGCGGGCCGGAGCAGGCTGCTGCGACGGGTGTTGGAGCTGCCCGATCCGGCCGTCGGTGCCCCGGCGGCGGTCGGGGTCGACGACTTCGCACTGCGCAAGGGCCGGACCTGCGGGACGGTGATCACGAACGCGGTCACCCACAAGGTCCTGGACCTGCTGCCCGAGCGCGACGCGGCCACCCTCGCCGTGCCGCGTTCTGCACCCGGGTCGGTATCCGCATGATCGACCACCGTGCCCTCGCCCTGTGGGCCGAGGGCACCGGCCGACCTCCTTGGCACTGACAACCCGACCGTCGAACCCCGCGACGGGGTGTGCCCGGGGTCAGGACCACAGCGGGCTCCGGTTCCTGGCGGTCCCGGCCCACAGGGGCGGAAGGCCGCGGACGTACGGTTCCGAACCATGCATACCGGGATCATCCCGTACGAAAGGTTACGAGACACAGGCGGGTTGCCGGTCATAGGGACGCGCTCCTAGCGGCGCAGGAAGATCCCGCCATCGATGACCCAGAAGCTGGCCGGAACCGCGCCGCACTTGACAACTTCGGAGTGCATCTGAGGGTCGGTCCAGTTGAAGCCGACCCGGCGCTCGCCCTGTTCGTCGGTCGGGTAGAAGGTGAGGCCGGCCTCGGGGTGCCGGCCCTCCTCGAAGAGATACGGCTCGCCCGCGAGCGGGGTGATCACGATCTGCGAGATGGGCCCGGTCACGGTGATGGCGCCGTTCCCGTCGACGGTCAGGCAGTCGACGTCGAACTCGGCCCGGGTGGTGCCGCTCTTCTCGAACACGTGCTGCACCACGACGTGTCCCCGGGGGCGGCCGTCGACCGTACGGGCGCTGACCCGCGCGGTGAGCCGCTCGCCGGGGTTGGGGCCCGGGCCGTGCTCGTTGAGCAGGGTCCAGCTGTGCAGCGCGAGGTGCTGGGCCGGTAGGGGGGTGGCCGGCGCGGCCGCGGCGGTGCCGGCCGTCCCGGCCGCGAGGGCCACGGCCGCGGTGGTGAGCGCGATGGCGGTGGTGAGCTTTCGCATGGTCAGATCCTCAACGGGGAGAAGGGAGTCGGGCTGTTTCCCGACCGCCTCCAATCTCCCGGCTCACCCCCGGTCGCGGCCTCCGCCGCAGGGAGGGACCGGCTCCCCCCGGAGGGGGAACCGCTCCTCATCCGCCCGACTCACCGAGTGGCGGCCACCGCCCGCAACGGCTGGCTGCCGGCGCCGCCCGAGCCGGACGAACCCGCCTGGCGCCAAGACCGACCGGCGAACGGCTCGGCCTCTGCTTCACCAAGCAGGTCAACGGCACCGCCTCCCGTCTCGCCCTGTCCTGGACATCCGGCGGCTACAGGGTGGAGGCCAGGGCGAGCCGGAGCGACGACTCCTGGTGTCCGTGAGCCCGGCACCGGGCGAAGGCAGTAGTTCGCCCGTGGAGGTGTACGCCCACCCCGTACCGGACAGCCAGAAGCCGGCACACGCACGAGGGCCCCTTGAACCCAAGGTTCGGACGCCGCCGGGATCCACTGAACGGGGCCGAGGACGGCGGTCCGGAGCCTTCCCGGATCCATCATCCCTTCCTCGGATCGCCGCTGCCGGCTGACCCTGCGCACGCGGTGTGCAGCACGCCCCGTACGCGCCTCCGTGCCCTCTACCGGCGCCAGGGCGGGGCGGGTCAGGATGGTGGGGTTGTTGTCCCGGACACGAGAGGGGACTGCTGTGACGCAGCCGCAGCGAGGTGCGCACGAGAAGCCGCCGCCGGATCCGGGCAAGGGCGATCCGCCTCCGGGGAACGCCGACGGGCAGGTGCGGAAGCCGGACCCGGGCAGTGACGGGAAGCACCGCAAGCCGAAGCAGGGCTGAGCGTGGACCTGGTGAAGCGGCGGGCGTTGCTCGACGAGGCGATGGACGCGCGCGGGGACTGGCCGGAACGCTCGGCGTGGCTGCGGGAGGCCGTGTCCGAGCTGCCTCGGGACCTGTTCGCGCCGGACCGGCTGTGGCGGTGGGACGGGCACGCGTACGTCCCCGTGGACCGGCGGACGGACCCGGAGGGCTGGGCCGAGGAACTGTACGGGAGCCAGGACTCGGCTGCCGTCACCCAGGTCTCGGGCGGGCTGCCGTCCTCCAGTCTCTCCGCCCAGGGCGTGGTGGTCGACATGCTCGACTCGCTGCGCCTGGAGCCCGGACACCGGGTGTGGGACGTCGGCGGCGGGCAGGGCTGGAACGCCGCGCTCGCCGCCCGGCGGGCCGGACCGGGCCGGGTGGTTTCCACCGAGATCGACCCGGAGCTCGCCGCGTTCGCGCGTGGCCGGTTGGCGGCCGCCGGTCTGGACGTCAGGACACTCGTCGCGGACGCCACCACCACGGTGCCCGGCGGCGGGCGCTTCGACCGGGTGATCGCCGCCTACGCGGTCGAGCGCGTGCCGTGGGCGTGGGTCGAGGCCACCCGGCCGGGCGGGCGGATCGTCTACCCGTGGGGCCGGCTCGGGCACGTCGCCCTCACCGTCGCCGCCGACGGGCGCCGCGCCTCCGGCTACGTGCAGGGCCTGGGGCAGTTCATGGCGGACCGCACCGGTCCGGTGCCGCCGACGGCCGGGTGGGCCGGATACCGGGCGGTACGCGGCGAGGGTCCGGCCGAGACCGAGCGGATCGTCGACCGTGACCTCACCCCGCTCGCGTCGGACTGGGACCTCACCTTCGCGCTGCGGGTCGCCGTGCCGGACGCCGTGATCACCACCGGCCGCGACGCGGACGGCCTCAACGCCTGGGTCCACGACGGCGCGGCGTCCTGGGCCGTCTTCTCCGCCACCGGCGACGGCGCGACCGTACTGCACCAGGGCGGTGAGCGGCGGATCGGCGACGAGCTGATGCTGGCCTGGGCGCAGTGGGAGGGACACCGCCGGCCGGACCCGTACGACTACGGCATCACGGTCACTCCCGAGCGCCAGTTCGCGTGGCTGCGCGACGCGGACGACGGACCCCGGTGGCCCCTCCACGGGAAGGCGGCACCCGCCTCGCCCTGACGGCCGCAGACGGCTCTGCCGCACCGGCACCACGGGCCGTCGGGGCGGTGCCGCCGAGCCCGGGCGGGAGGGGGCCGGAGTGTGCGCACCGGCGCGGCTCCCTCCGGAACGGCTGCGAACGGGCAGGGGAAATGGGGGTCTTGCCGATCCGGCGAATGCTTTGCATAGTTACTTTGCATCCCACCGGGCACGTCCCGTGGGACCGATCCGCTCATCGCCATGTCATGAGCATGGCTTCATTGCGTCCACTTGTTCCGTCGCTCCGACGCGCGGCAGATCCCTGTTCCGCCGCCCCGACCGCCACCTGCGCCAGGGCCGCACGCCGCCCCCCACGCACCGGCCAGTCTCCCAGGAGACGTCCCACGCCGTCACACGCCAGCACCTCCTTCCAGAACAGGGGAAAGATCATGCGCAGCGCCACCAAGACCGGGCGCCGCGTCCTGGCCGTCCTGGCCGTCACGGCGTCAGCACTGACCGCGGCACCGGCCGTCGGCCAGGCGGCGGCCGCGGAGAGCACCCGCACCGCCTCCACCGCCCCGGTGCCCGGAACGATCGCCAGCCTCGCCGTCGACGGCAGCCGCATCGGCGTTCTGACCACCGACGGCCGCGTGTTCGTCAAGGACGGCACCGTCGACTCCCGCGGATGGGTCCAGCAGTACGACGGCGCCACCGCGCTCGCCCTGTCCGGCAACCGCATCGGCATCGTCGCCGCGAACGGCCACGCCTACGTCAAGGAAGGCAGCCTCTTCGCCGGATGGTTCGACGAGGGCGGCAACGCGCTCTCGATCGTCCTGGACGGCAACCGCATCGGCGTCGTCACTACCGACCACCACGCCTGGGTCAAGGAGGGCGTCATCGCCAACTTCACCAACTGGGTGGACATGGGCGCCGAAGGCTGACACCGCAACGGCCCGCCCGGGAGTGCGCAGGCCAGGCCGGCACCGGCCTCGACGGCAGCAACCCGGCGCCCCGGGGCCGAGCGGTCCTGTTCCGCCGCCGCCTCGACCGCGCCGCGGCTCGCCCGGTGCGGCGCCACGAACGCGCCGCACCGGGCACGCCGCACCGGCGAGCCGACATCACACGGCGGGCGCGGGCCCGCTACGCGCCCGGGGCCCCGTCCGGGTGGAGGGCGTCGAGGATGAGGGCGAGGCCGAAGGCGAACTCGTCGGCGTAGTCGTAGCCGGGTTTGAGGACGTGCTCGGTGGCCAGCTCGGCGAGGTGGGGGTAGGTGCCGGCGGGCATCCCGCTCAGGATGGCACCCGCGACCTCGGCGGGCTCCGCCCCGCCCTTGAACGGCAGGCCGACCTCCTGGAGCACGAAGCCGTACAGGTAGCTGTCGATCAGCGAGACCGCGCGCGCGGTCATCGGCACGGAGAATCCGCCGGCGCGCAGCGCGCCGATGACGGCGTCGTGGTGACGCAGGGTCGCCGGGCCGGGCTGGGCGCGGGAGTCCATGAGGCCGATCGCCCACGGGTGGCGCAGGAGGGCGGCGCGTGCGGAGACCGCGCGCCGGCGCATGGCGTCCTTCCAGTCGGTGTCGCGCGGCGGGAGCTCGATCTCGCCGAACACCGCGTCCACCATGCCGTCGAGGATGTCCTCGCGGCCTGCCACGTGGTGGTAGAGCGACATCGCCTCGACCCCCAGCGGCCGGGCGACAGCCCGCATGGTGAGCGCGGCGGACCCCTTCTCGTCCGCCACCTCCACCGCCGCCCGGATCACGCGCTCACGGCTCAGCGGCGTGCGGGCCGACTTCGCGCGCCGCCCCTTGCCTCCCTCGGGCATCCGGCCCCTCCTCCACGTCCATTGACGGCCTTACAGGGTAAGGCTAACGTGCCTTACAACATAAGGCCGCCATGTCCGCGAAGGGGCTGCGCCATGGGCGAGGAGCACGTGGAGAAGGTCTGCGTCATCGGGGCTTCGGGGAAGCTCGGGCAGTACATGGTCGGACACGCGCTGGAACGCGGCTACGAGGTGGTCGGCGTCTGCCGGGAGCGCAGCGTGCCGAAGCTGGCCGCGTTCGAGGGGCGGATCACCGTCGTCCCCGGGGCGACGAACGACCCGGAGGTGATCCGCCGGGCGGTCGCCGGGTGCGACGGGGTGCTGACGGTGCTGGTGCCCTGGGGCGTGCGCCAGTACGCGTCGGGCACGGCGCAGGCGGTCCTCGACCACGCCCGGCCGGGCGCGCGCCTGGTGTTCTCCTGCGGCTGGCACATCACGCGCGACGGCAAGGACCGGTACGCGCGGACGTTCACCCTGGGCCTGCGGATCGCCACCGCGCTGGGCAAGCTCGTCCGCGCGGTCGAGATCGACGACCAGGTGGAGGCGTGCCGACGGGTGTTCGCCAGCGGCACCCGGTGGACCGTGGTGCGCGGCAGCGACCTGGAGGAGGGACCGAGCCAGGGCCTGCCGGTGTGGAGCCGGCACGTGGGAGACCCGGTGCTGGCGAGCAACCTGACGCGCCGGGTGGACTTCGCGCTGTTCATGGTGGAGGCGCTGACCACGGACGCTCTCGTCCGGGAGGCTCCGGCGATCGTCGGCCGTCTGACCCCCAGCGCGCTCGCCCACGCCGGCGACGCCGGCGGCCGGGGCTGAGGGCGGAAGGCGCGGGCGAGCCCGCCGGGGGTCGGACGCCGGTCAGCGCAGCGGGTTCGTGATCGGCGTCGGCCCCGGCGCCCCCTCCGACTTCCGCAGAGCGGCCCGTTCCGCCCGCGACTCCACCAGCCCGCCCCCGAGGACGGCCAGCCCCGCGATGATCGCCACGAAGACCGGTGGCCGGTGTTGGTCGCGGACCGTGGCGCACTCCGCGGGCTCCGGGGTGTACGTGTACGTGTCCGGCTCGGGGTGTTCGGTCTGCGGTCCGGCCGCGACGAACACGGACCCGCAGGTCCCCACGCTGGACTCGATCGGCGTGAACCCCCAGACGACCCCGCCGACGAACAGGATCAGCCCCATGACAGTGAATCGCAGCCCCCGCACCGCTCCCCCAAGTCCCTCGCCGCAGCCGTGCCGCACGACCAGGCATACCGCATGGATCAAGGGCTGTCAGCACCCCTGACCTCCCCCACGCACGAGACGACGGCATACGCTCCGGGACAGGAACCCGGACCTGCGAGGAGGACCACCTGTTGGACGCCGGCCTGTTGCAGCAATCGCTCGACGATCTTCTTCACCGCATCCTGCCCAGCCGGCCCCGGCCCGCGCTTCCGTCCGACGCCGACGCACAGGAGCGCTACGAGCGGCTGGAGGCCACGCGCCTGCACGTGGGCGAGACGCTGGCGGCCGACCCCGCGCTGACCGTTCGCGTAGCCGACAACGTGCTGCCACTACTCGCCCTGGATGACAGTGCCACCAGCCAGTTGGTCTTCCCCCTGGTCGCGGCCCTCGGACGTCGGCCGGTCCTGACCTTCCTCATTTCCCGCTCCAGGACCGGCAGTTGGCAAACCCGCACCAACTCCTGCGGGGCCGCCTACTGGGTCAGCGTCTGGCGCTCCACCGCACGACGCGACGAGCTCATCAGCGCCACTCGCGGAGGCATGCTCACCAGGGAACAGGCCCACACCCTGCTGCAGCAGGACGCAGAGCATCCGCGCCGGCGAACCGGCGACCATGTCAGCGACCTCTGGCCGAGCCTGTGGGCTGCGGCGGCCGACGCATTCGTCCACTGCCAGGACGACCAGTTGCGTCGACGCCTCCAGGCCGCCTTCCCTCTGGACCCGCGTCACTACCCGTCCGGCCACGGCCTGCTGCTCGACCGGGTCCGGAGCATCGCGGAAGTCATGCCCGGTTCCTTTCGCAGACTCCTGGCGAACGAGTCGGGCTACGGCCTTCTGATCTGAGCTGCCGACCGCATCGGTGCGGTCGCGCGAGGCGGTCCTCGGCGAAGACGGGCTGCGGCGTGGCCCTGGGCGGGTGAACGCGTTCTGCTCCGCGTTCTGCGGCCGCCCTGCCTCCGCCGTCGGCCGCGGTCGTGGGATCACATGCCCGGGGTGCGGGCGCGGAGTTGGTGGTGGAGGTAGTCGAGGCGGCGCGCTCCATGGCTGCTGATGGTCTTGCCGCCACGACGGATCTCGTCGAGGACCGGCGTGGCGCGTTCGTCGTCCCGTAGGGCCAGCGCGATGGCGGCTTCGAGGCGGACGTCGGCCTGGGCGTCGGTGAGGCGGGCCAGCAGTACTCCGCGCAGGGCAGGCGTGTCGTCGGAAGAGAGGGTGAGCGCGTACAGCGCGCTGGTCCGGATCATGGGGACGGGGTCGTCAGCCAGGCTCAGGAGGACGCCGAGGGCGTCGATGCCGTCGGCCAGGAGCGCGGGGAGCGCGGGGAGCGCCAGGGCGACGCAGTTGCGCACGACTGGGTCCGGGTGATCGGCGAGGGCCAGGACCGCCGGGAGTTCCTCGCGCGAGCAGTAGCCGGTGAAGGCCGCGACGACGGTGCGCAGGGCGTACGGGTCCTGCTCGGTGTCCAGGCGGGGCCGGAGGAACTCGGCGGCCTCCCGGGTGAATGGCGGCTCGTCGTCGCCGCTGTCGGGGTTGAGGCCGAAGCCGAGGAACTGGATCACGTCGAGCGCGAAGCGCCGACGGTCGAGCGAGCCGGCATCCCCGGCGCCCTCTGCCACCGCCCGGGCCCAGTCGAATCTCTCCTGGCTCTCCGGCCGGGCGATGTGGAACAGCGACGCGAACCAGTCGTCGTGCTCGGGGTCGGCACGGACCAGGGCGCGGGCCATCAACTCGTCCGGCGTGCGGTGGACGCCGAGCCTCGCCTCCAGGTCGGTGATGACCCCCCGGTGGGCCGCGAGCGGCGCGCGCCCGGCACCGGTCCCGGACTCCAGGGCCGCCTGCGCCACCCGCAGCGCGCGGCGGTGCGGACTGTCGGCTCGCAGCGGGTCGCGGTCTGGCGACAGCAGCGCGTCCAGGACCCAGTAGGCACCGTTGCCGGCGGCCCAGGTGACCGGGTCGACACCGCCGGCCCAGGGGTGGGTCGGGTCGACACCCCACACGACCAAGCGGTCGACGACTTTGTGGCGCCCTGCGTACGCGGCGGCGGCCAGCAGGGAGATGCCGTCGTCACCCGCGAGTTCGTCGCCCGCCGCCTCATCCAGGAACTCGAAGACCGTGATGTCGTCGCCGCGCTCAAGGGCGGCCAGCAGGGAAGGCAGACGCACCGGCTGATCATCCCCGCCGCCCGGACACCCGGTCCAACGGTTTTCCACCCGCGCTCCCGCGGCCCCGGCCGACCGCAGTAAGGCTCCAGGCCGGCGGGCACGTACCGTCCGCCTGGAACGGACTCCGTCAGCGGACCACCAGGCTCCGGATCGCCGCCGTGATCGGCGGGCATCGACGCCACGCACGAGCGTGAGGCGGTTCACCGTCGGTTGCGGGCCGGGCGGGAGTGCCCGGCCCGCGACCGACGCCTTCGGCGAAGGGTCAGCAGGAGACGCCGGAGCCGGTCGGCACGCCGAGGATCTGGGTGAACGCCTTGTACCGGTTGACCCGGCTCTCGACCTGGCGCGGGTTCTTGCCGTCGCACTCCAGTGCGCCGTTGATCGAGCGGATCGACTGCCCGAAGCCGGCGCCGCTGATCACGGCGTCGTGGCCGGTGATCGGGCCCGGCCCGTTCTGGGTGTTCCAGTACCAGAGGGCGGTCATCATGGCGACGGCCGGATCGTTCTCCACAAGCCAGGGGTTGTTCAGCAGGTCGATGCCGAGGAAGTCACCCACCCGCTTGTAGTTGTAGTTCCAGCTCAGCTGGATGGGCCCGCGCCCGTAGTACGCCGCCTGGCCGGCCGGGCAGCCGTAGGGCTGGTCGGCGTCGCAGTAGTGCGGGTAGTTCGCCTCGTTGACCTCCTTGATGTAGTACAGCCCGGCGGTCTCGTGGCTGATGTTCGCGAGGAAGGCCGCGGCCTCCTGCTTGCGCATCGTGCTGTCGCCGGTGTGCGCGAACGCGGGGAAGGCCTTCATGGCGTCCACCAGGCCCTGGTACGTGTAGGCGGGATTCCGGTTCGGGAACATCTGGTCGAACTGGGACGCGCTCACCACGAAGCTGTTCGGGTACGGGTTGCCGCCGGTTCCGCAGGTGTAGGGCGCCCAGTAGTACGTGCTCACCGTGGGGTTGTAGCCGGGGTTTTCGCGCCGGGCGACATAGACCGCGCCGTCGGTGTGCCGGACGATGTCGCGGGCCTGGTAGTTGGCGCCCTGCGACCAGTTGGGCGCTGTCGCGCAGTCGTCCGCCGGGGTGGGGGTGGCGGCGGAGGCGGAGGCGGGCACGAGCGCTGCGGCAGCCAGCGAGCCGGCCGCCATCAGACCGGCCAGCAGCGCCTTCATGCGGTTTCTGAGCACGGGCTTCCTTTCGTCCATCGCGCGCACGCCGAACGGACCCGGTGGGGGCCGGGTCGGCCGACAGGCGCCGTGGGGGAGGATGTTGGCGCACACTGAATCGCTCCGCGTCCAGCGCGGTCAAGGCCCGGTCCGACATGTTTTGCAGGCTGCAACAACCGTCGTTCACCGTTGAGTTGACTGACCTTCAGCAGTAGTTTCCGGCCTGGCGCCCGATGGTCGGATCGCCGTCGCGCTCGCCGACTCCGCGCCGGGCCGCGCGCTACCGCCCCTCGGGCGCCTCGGCGGAGTCGCCGAGGGTGAGCAGGACGCGGCGCAGCAGGCCCGCGAGTTGGTCGCGTTCGGCGGTGGTGAGCCCGGCGAGCTGGCGCTCCTCCCCGGCGAGGTGGTGCTCGACGAGGCGGTTGGTGAGTTCCCTGCCCGTGTCGGTCAGGGAGATCAGCACGCGGCGGCGGTGGGCGGGGTCGACGGCCCGGTCGACCAGGCCCTTCTCCACCAGGTGGTCGATGCGGTTGGTGAGCGCCGCGGAGCTGACCATGGCGGCCGAGCTGAGCTCGCCGGCGGTGAGGACGTGCGGGGGGCCGGAGCGCAGCAGGGTGGCCAGGACGTCGAACTCCCACGGTTCGACGCCCTGGACGGCCAGGTTCTCCTTGATCCCGCGCTCCAGCAGGCGCGAGGCCCTGGAGAGGCGGCCGATCACGGCCATGGGCGAGGCGTCCAGGTCGGGGCGGACCGCGCGCCACTGGGCGGTGATGCGGTCGACGCCGTCGTGCTGGGGCTGCTGTTCCGTCATGCCCGCGAGTCTAACATTTCGACGTGGAACTGTTTGACATCGCCGATCAATCGGCCTATAGTTTCGATATCGAAATGTTTGACATAGGGGGTATGTCATGAAGGTCTTGCTCACCGGCGCCACCGGCTACATCGGATCCGCACTCACCGAGCACCTCACCGCCGCGGGCCACCAGGTCGTCGCACTCGTCCGAGGCGCCGAGCCCAGGCCCGGCCGGGCCTGGCACGCCCAGCTCGTCGGCGACACCGCCGACCCGGCCTCCCTGGCCGGCGCCGTGACCCCGGACATCGAGGCCGTGATCCACCTGGCTCCCCCGAGCGGCGACGAGGCCGTCGACGCCGCCGCCGTCCGGGCGCTCGCCACCCCGCTGCGCGGCACCGGCCGTCCGTTCGTCTACACCAGCGGCGTCTGGGTGCTCGGCGCCACCGGCGAGGCCCAGGAGGTCGGCGAGGACGCACCCACCGACCCGATCGACATCGTCGGCTACCGTCCGCGGATCGAGCAGCGGGTACTGGCCGAGTCCGCCGAGGGCGTGCGCGCGGTCGTCGTGCGCCCCGCCATCGTGTACGGGCGCGGCGGCGGCATCCCCGCGATCCTCGTCGACCGGGCCCGCCTGCAGGGGGCGCCCGAGTACTACGGCGAGGAGGACGTGCGCTGGCCCACCGTGCACGTGGACGACCTGGCCGAGCTGTTCGTGGCGGCCGTCGAGCGGGCCGCGGCCGGCACCGTCTGGCACGGCGTCGGCGAGCCGGCCGTCCCGGTCCGCGACCTCGCCCGGGCCGCCGGCCGCGCGGCCGGCGTGCTCGCCGCCCCGCACGCGGTGCCGGTGGAGCAGGCCGCCGAGGTCTTCGGCCCGCTCTTCGCGGGCGCGCTCGCGCTCGACCAGAGCGTCAGCGGCGCCGCCGCCCGCACCACCCTCGGCTGGCGGCCGGAGCGGCCGGGCCCGGTGGCCGAGCTGGTGTCGGGGTCGTACCGTCCGGTCGAGGTGTTCGGCGCCCCCGACGGCCCGGAGACCGACGCCGAGGTGGCCGCGGTCCGCCGCCTCGTCGCCGAGGTCGAACACGCCCAGCAGAACGAGCTGGTGGACGACTTCCTGGGCGTCTTCCGCAAGGAGGATCCGGTGTGGACCACCGGGCACGGCAAGCGGCTCTCGGGCTTCGAGGAGATCGCGGACTTCACCCGCCAGGTGCTGCCCGGCGCGACGGCCGAGTCCACCGCCGTCTACGACGTCGAGCGCATCCTGTTCCTGCGGCCCGACGTGGCCGCGGTGAACGTCCGCCAGCAGCCGGTCCGCCACGACGGCACCCGGATCGCCGACCGGCCCGAGGGCCGCCCGTTCTACATCCTGGTCAAGGAGGACGGCACCTGGCGCGTCGGTGCCGCCCAGAACACCGTCGTGGTCGACTGACCTCCCGTCGGGCAGGGGGCCCGGGGTACCTCACTCCCCCGGGCCGGGCGGGGTGTGCGGACCCGGACGGGGGTCGGGTCCGCACACCACGCCTGCCCGGGCCGACGGCGAGCCCCCGCACCCGACGGCTCCGAAGCGTGCGGGTATCCCGGTCAGGCGGGGAGCCAGGACGGCCACCACGGCGGAACGTTGTCCGCCGTACAGAGGCCGGAATCCCCGGGGTACCCGCTCGGCGTGCCCAGCACCGCGAAGCAGGCGACGGCCGCCACCGCGAGGGCCGACAGCACCAGGGCCGCCGGCACGAGGCCGCGCCAGGCGGTGGGCAGGCCGACGGTCAGCCGCCTCGCGCCCGCCCACGCCGCCACCGCCGTCACCAGGCACAGCAGTTCCATGGCGGGCCATTCGGCGAGCACGAACGTGAACCGGTGCGGCGGCTCCCACGCCGCGTCGCACCAGCGTCGCGCCGACGCCACCAGGAAGGCCGCTGCGAACCCGACGGCGAGCCCCCGCACCCGACGGCTCCGAAGCGTGCGGGTCTCCCGGTCAGGCGGGGAGCCAGGACGGCCACCACGGCGGAACGTTGTCCGCCGTACAGAGACCGGAATCCCCGGGGTACCCGCTCGGCGTGCCCAGCACCGCGAAGCAGGCGACGGCCGCCACCGCGAGGGCCGACAGCACCAGGGCCGCCGGCACGAGGCCGCGCCAGGCGGTGGGCAGGCCGACGGTCAGCCGCCTTGCGCCCGCCCACGCCGCCACCGCCGTCACCAGGCACAGCAGTTCCATGCCGGGCCATTCGGCGAGCACGAACGTGAACCGGTGCGGCGGCTCCCACGCCGCGTCGCACCAGCGTCGCGCCGACGCCACCAGGAAGGCCGCTGCGAACCCGGCGGCCAGCCCCAGGAGCCCGGCCCCGACCCCGGCGGCTCCCCGCAGCAAGGCCCGCCGTCGACTCCCGGACCCCCGCGCGGGCCCCGCTCCGATCGAAACGCTCACGCGGATCCCGACGCGCACGCGCCGCCGACGGTTCTCCGCCACCCGAACCGCGGGGGGCGGGCGGTCACGGGCCGCCGCCCGGCACGGACGCGTCGTACCGCTGCCCCGTCCGGGGTGCCGGGGGTCAGTTCGGGATGATGTGCAGCCTGCCGGTGTCCCCGGTGGTCCCGCTCACGTAGAGGGCGTCGCCATCGGGGTCGACGGCGAGGTCGGTCACCTTCTTCTCCGGGGACGGCAAGGTCTCGTCGGCGGCGTCCTCGCCGGTGGTGGTGTCGTAGGCGTGCAGCAGCGGCTGGTCGGGGTCGTCCTCGACCGCGTAGAAGCGACTGCCGTCGGCGGCCGCCCGCGGGAGGGCCACGACGGTGTCGGGCGCGGTCAGGGTGATCCTGCGCACGACCGGGTCGGCGGCCGGGTCGACGAGGTCGCCCTTGCCGGACAGACCGCCGTCCAGGGCGAGGAGTCGCTGCCCGTCGGGCGTGAACGCGAGGTCGTAGCCGGTCGACGCGACGGTGTTCGGCACGGTGCGGAGGACGACCGGCGCCCCGCCGGAGGCGTCCACGTGCAGGAGCCCGGCGCTGGTGCCGAGATAGAGGTCCCGGGTGCCGGGGCGGAACACCGGGGTCCCCGCCAGCCAGGCGCCGAGCGGGACGGACGCGGTGAACGCCCGCTCGGTGGTGGAGAACGCCAGCAGCCTGGCGTCCCGGCGGCGCTTGTACTGCCACGGACCGTCCTGGGCGACGTAGACGGTGGCGCCGTCCGGGCTCACGGCGATGCCGCTCGGCGCGCCCGCGACCCAGCCGGCCGGACGCGGCTGGTCCGGTGCCGCGGTGGTGGACAGGACCGTCAGCGTGGCGGTGTCGACCACGCTGAGGTTCGGACCGTTGAGGACGTACAGGCGCGCGCCGTCCGCCGCGAGCGCCGAGCGGGGCCGGCCCTCGGCGGTTCCCAGGCCGACCTGCCCGCCGACCGCCCCGGTCCCGGTGTCGACCGCCTTGACCCGGATCTCCCGGGCCGCGTCCAGCACCACGACGTACGCCGTGCCACCGTCCGGGGCGATGAGCGCCACCGGCTGCTCGGCCCCCACCGTGACGACGGTCCCGCCGTCCGGTGGCACGGCCTCGGCCACCCCACCCGTCAGGCCGAGCGCGGCCGCGGCGGCGAGCGCGGCCGTCCGGCGGACGGCCTTGGACAGAGCCCTCTTGGACATCGTTCCCCTCCCAGCGGCGTTGGCGATCCCCCGGGAGCAAACTAACCGGCCAACGGCGGACGCGACCGCCGATTGGCATGTTTCCCTCAGGATCGGCGGGTGCGGCACGCCGCGAAGGCCTCCGGGGAAGGGAACGGCGCCGGGCCGGGAAGCGGGAAGGCGCTCAACTCCGGGCGCGGGCGCGCAGGGTGGCGAGCGCCGTACCGAGCAGGAACTCCTCCGCACGGTCCCAGGTCCAGCCGGTCTCGGTCACCAGTGTGCGCCAGCTGTTCGGGCCGAACCAGAACCAGAGCAGGTCCGCCGTCTCCGCCACCGGCCGACCGGGTACGGGCGGGCCGCCCAGGCGCTCCGGGGCCTCCAGGGACTCCGGGGTCTCTGCGCCCTCCAACGCGTGCAGGTGCTGCGCGGCGTCGCGCAGTGCGTCGCGGTAGGAGGCGGTGGCGCGCTCCCACAGCGCCTCGCCGTCCTCGTGCGAGGGCAGCGCCTTGTGGATCGCCTGGTGCACCGCGAACTGCCCCTCGTTCCCGGCCCGGGTGCCCCGGGCCACCGCCCGCAGCACGGACTCGACATCCGGCTGCGCGAGCGCCCGGGACATCGCCCGCTCGTAGCCGGAGTCGCGCACGGCCGCGTCGACGATCTCGTTGAGGATGTCGCCCTTGCTGCCGGCGCTCGCGAAGACGGTCTTCGCGGAGACGCCGGCCTCGGCCGCGATGTCCGCGACGGTCACCCGCCCGTAGCCGCGTTCGGCGAACAGCCGGATCGCCGCCCGCAGGATCAGCTCGCGCGTCTGCGCGGCGGCCTGCTCCCGCCGGGGCGAGACGTACGTGCGCTTGGCGACCATGGCGATCAGTGTAGTCAGCCGGTCTGGAGTCTTGCCCTATTCAATAGGTCAGCTATAACGTCAATTTCTCGAGCACCCGAACCCGAAGGACGGAACACCGATGGTGATGACACCCCAGGACGTGGCCCGCGGCCTCTTCGAGGTCCTGGCGACCGGGGACCCGGTGCTGGCCGAGCAGGTCGTGCACCCCGAGTTCAGCAACCGCGAGGCGGTCGTCTCCCCCGCCGCCTGCTCGCTGCCCGGGCCGGCCGGCGTGCTGGCGTCGAGCACCTGGCTGCGGGCGGCCTTCAGCGGTCTCCGCTTCCCCGTCAGCGACGTGTCCGTGGACGGCGATCAGGTCTGGCTGCGGCTGCGGATGCAGGGCCGGCACACCGGGGCCTTCGTCCGCTACCGCGACGGCGGGCTCGACCAGGCCCTCCCGCCCACCGGCGCCGGGATCGACTCCGAACAGGTCCACCTGCTGCGCCTGCGGGACGGCAAGGTGGTGCGCCACGAGGCGGTGCGCGACGACGTCACCCTGCTCGGCCAGCTCGGCGTCTTCCCCCCTGGCCCCGGCGCCCTGCGCGTCCTCGCGTGGAAGGTGACCGGTCGCGCCGCCCGCGCCGCGGCCGAGATCACCGTGGCGGCGGCCACCGGGGACCAGGACAGGGCCACGCTGGTCGAGGTGACGGTGCCGGTCTTCAGACCGGTCGGCGCGGCGGGCGGACGGGCCGTCGCCCCCGCTGTTGAGCGCGACGGCGGCGACCACGCCGACCACGGCCAGGACCGCGATCCCGATGCCGACGGCCGTG
>NZ_JBHJUI010000028.1:0-92921 GCF_042268405.1 Kitasatospora sp. NPDC056184
GTTCACGCGGCGGCGTCCAGCTCGAACCAGGTGACCTTGCCGGTCTTGGTGGGGGTGGCGCCGAAGCGGTGGGTGAGGGCGTGGACGAGGTGGAGGCCACGGCCGGAGAGCGCGAACGGGTCGGTGGCGGTGGGCGGTTCGGGGAGGGTGGGGCTGTCGTCGCAGACGGAGACGCGGAGGGTGCGGGGGCGCAGCACGACGATGACGTGGGGCGCCTGGGACCCGGCGTGCTTCCACGCGTTGACGAAGAGCTCGTGGAGGGCGAGTTCGGCGTCGGCGATGGCGTCCGGCTGCCAGTTGGAGGCGAGGAGGGCGGCGCGCAGCTCGTCACGGGCGGCGGACCAGTCGGGCGGGTTGAAGGCACGCATGGGAGACCTCCGGGATGGTGAGGGGTGGGGAGGTGTCGACAGGCAGAGGGTGCCTACTGCCTGAGAAACGGACATTTCTGACGATCCGTCGGACCGTAGAACGACCATAGCGCGCGGTCACTAAAAATTTAGTGCAGAAGCCCAAAGTTCCCCCTGAAGTGGGGCTGCCGGCCGGAGGGTCCGTTCCAGTTGGACCCCCAAGTGGCCCGCGCGGCACACTGGCCCCACTCGATGCCGAAAGGACACCATGCCCGGTCGCAGCAACCCGACTCTTCGCCAGCGACGGCTCGGCGCGGAGCTACGCAAGATGCGCGAGCAGGCCGGACTCGGCGGCACGGAACTCGGCCGACTCCTCGGCGCAAGCCCGTCAGTGGTGACGCAGATGGAGAGCGCGAGAATCGGCGTGAACGCGGAGCGCGTGCGCTCCTTCGCCGCAGCCTGCAAGTGCACCAATCAGCCCCTCATCGACGCGCTGGTCGAGATGGCCGCCGAACGCGGCAAGGGCTGGTGGGAGGAATATCTGGGAGTCCTACCGACAGACTTCCTAGAGGTCGCAGAGATGGAGGCACATGCCCATAAGCTCTACACCTGGGCCACCACCTACATCCCTGGACTTCAGCAGACCGGGACCTACGCTTCGGCGGTCTTCTCCCGCATTTCCCCGCCGCTGCCGCGCCATGACATCGACGTCAGGACCGCGTTTCGCGTGCAGCGCCAGCGCGTGGTCAGAACCCGCCGGACACCATACGTCTCGTTCATCCACGAAGCCGCGCTCCGGATGCAGTTCGGGGGCCCCAGGGTCCTCGCGGACCAACTCGCAGCCCTGATCGAAGCTTCCGATCAACCCAGCATGTCCGTGCGCGTTGTCCCCTTCGACATGGACACCTTCCCTGGCGCTGGCGAGAACATCATGTACGCCGAAGGTCCGGTTCCGGAGCTCGACACCCTTCAGATGGACAGTGCCCAGGGCGTCCTCTTCTTCCACTCACAGGCAGACCTGGCAAACCAGCGTGCGACGTTCGCAGGGCTGGACTCCACGGCTCTCCCCGAGGAGGACTCACGAGATTTCATCCGGAATATCGCAAGTGAGCTGAAGGGCAAGTATGAGTAAGTCTGCATGGCAGAAGTCCAGCTACAGCGGCGCGTCAAATGAATGCGTCGAGGTACGCAACATGGACATCCTGGTCGAGCTACGTGAGTCCGACAGCGGAGAGATCGTCATCCGCACCACGCCTCGCAAGTTCGCCAAGTTCCTCCAGGACATCAAGAACGGCGAGTTCGACCACCACGCCGAGCACACGGCCTGACTCGAACCCCCGTGTGGCTCCTCGCCGAACAAGCGAGGAGCCACACGGGATCGATCACTACATCTTTAGTGAAGTGTGGCTGCAAGAGTACCGGAACGACAGGCTCAGAGGCCCTGTTCAGCACTCACGAACGGGTGAATCTGGGCCTGCATGACAGGATCAGGGCGGTCTGGCCACCCCGTAGAAAGGCTCTCCCTCGCCATGGGCTCGCAGCACTACGCCGTCATCACGACCAACCACGGCTCCATCACCGCCAAGCTCTTCCAGTTCCACACCCCTCGCACCGTGCGCAACTTCGTCGAACTGGCCGAAGGCTCCCGGGAGTGGACGGATCCCTCGACCGGGACCACCACCACCGCTCCCCTCTACAACGGGACGACCTTCCACCGCGTCATCCCCAACTTCATGATCCAGGGCGGCGACCCGCTCGGCGACGGCACCGGTGGCCCCGGCTACGCCTTCCCCGACGAGTTCCACCCCGAACTCTTCTTCACCAAGCCCTACCTCCTGGCCATGGCCAACGCGGGCCCGAACACCAACGGCTCGCAGTTCTTCATCACCACCCGCGCCACCCCCCACCTCAACCGCAAGCACACCATCTTCGGCGAGGTCACCGACCCCGCCGGCCAGAAGGTCGTCGACTCCATCGCCGCCACCCCGACCGGCCCCGGCGACCGCCCCCTCGAACCCGTCGTCATCGAGTCGATCACCATCGAAGTCCGCTAACCCCCCACCCGGAGTAGGAAGTCGACCCCGCCGACTTCCTACTCCACACCCTCCGCGCCACCCCCGAACACCACCCGCAACACCTCCTTCGCCAGCTCCTCCACGTCCCCCTCCCCCCGGCTCTCCGGCAGCGCGCCGTTCAGCCACAGGCTCGCGAACCCGTGCGCCAGCGACCACGCCGCAATGGTCGTCGCCCGCTCCTCCCCCGTTCCCGCCCCCCGTGAGAGCTTCCGGCCGCTCGCCGCCAGCACCGCCCCCGCCCGCTCGCGCGACGCCGCCAGCTCCGGGTCCTCCGCCCGGTACAGCTCCGGCCGGAACATCACCTCGAAGTACGCCCGGTGGTCCACCGCGAACCGCACGTACGCCACCCCCGACCCGTACGGATCCCCCGCCGCCCGCTCCAACGCGTCCGCGAACTGCTCGAACCCCTCCGCCGCGACCGCCGTCAGCACCCCCGCCTTGTCCCCGAAGTGGTGCGCCGGCGCGGCATGCGACACCCCCGCCCTTCGCGCCAGCTCCCGCAGGCTCCACCCCGACGGCCCCGACTCCTCGATCGCCGCCAGCGCCGCGTCCAGCACCGCCCGCCGCAGGTTTCCGTGGTGGTAGCTCTCGGCCTTCCCCATCCCCGCTCCCTCTCCTCTCGACGTCACATCTAGCCATTGACAAGATTACCCCGCCGCGCAAATCTTGTCAGTGACAAGATTGGAGCGTCCCCATGGCCCCGCTCATCGCCCTCCTCGGCGGCTTCGCCGTCCTCCGCCTGCTCGGACTCCTCGCCGTCGACGGCCTCGACGCCTGGCAGCCCGCCGTCCGCGGCGCCCTCGCGCTGATGTTCGTCACCACCGGCGTACCGCACTTCCTGCCCGCCTTCCGGCGCGACTTCGCCGCGATGATCCCGCCCGCGCTCCCCCGCCCCGCCCTGCTCGTCACCCTCACCGGCGTCCTCGAACTGGCCGGCGCCGTCGGCCTGCTCGTCCCGCCGCTCGCCCCCTACGCCGCCGCCGGGCTCGCGCTGCTGATGCTCGCGATGTTCCCCGCCAACGTGTACGCCGCCCGCCACCGCCTCACGCTCACCGGGAAGCCGGTCACCCCGCTGCCCGCGCGCACGGCGCTCCAGGTGCTGTTCGTCGCGGCGGCGGTGGCGGCGGTCTGACCGGAGTAGGAAGTCGGCCGATCCGACTTCCTACTCCGCAGCCGGGCCTCACCGAGATCGGCCAACGCGTACGCCGCTCCCCGGTGACCGCCGACAGCCCCGAACAGCTCCACGGCCCGGGCGGTCGTGAGCTGGTGGTGGTGCAGGCGGGCGCGGGCCTCCTCCCATGAGTCGGCGCGACCTCGGTCGTCCGCGTAGAGGCGGACGAGGTCACGCAGGCGCCGGCGGCGCCAGGGCTGGCCGGGTTCCGCCAGTTGGGCGCGGGCGAGGTCCTGGAGGAGCTCCTCCGTGGCGTACGGGTCGTCGGTGGAGTCGGCGAGCTGGGCGGCGGACTCGGTCGATATGTCGGGCCCGGATTGAGCGGGAGGAGGCGGAAGAGGCGGGCGTGGGGCTCGTCGAGGGCCTGGTGGGACAGGTCGAAGGCCGCCCGCACCGCCCGGTCCTCACCGCGGAGGCGGTCCGGGTGAGTATGGGCGGCCGCCAGCGCCTGAACGAGGGAGGCGGCCGGCCGAGCGGGAACGTCGGCGAGCAGGGCCACCGCGATGCGCGGGGCGAGCGGCAGCCCGGCGCAGAGGCGGGCGAGGGCGAGGACGTCCTCAGGTGCGTCGGCGGGGCTGGGGTCGGCGGCGAAAACGCGCGGACGCGGCCCGCCATGGTGTGCGGGCCGCGTCCGAATGCGGAGGGAAGGGGCGAGCCCTTACTCCACGATGCCGGACTTGGCGATGGTGACCTTCGCCTTGGGCGCACCGCTCTGCGAGCCGAGCGCCTCGATCTGCTTCACGAGGTCCAGGCCGTCGACGACCTCGCCGAAGACGACGTGCTTGCCGTCCAGCCAGTCGGTGACGATGGTGGTGATGAAGAACTGCGAGCCGTTGGTGTTCTTGCCCGCGTTGGCCATCGAGAGCTGGCCCGGCTTGGTGTGCTTGACCTGGAAGTTCTCGTCCGCGAACTTCTCGCCGTAGATGCTCTTGCCGCCGGTGCCGTTACCGCGGGTGAAGTCACCGCCCTGGAGCATGAACGCCGGGATGATGCGGTGGAAGGACGAGCCCTCGTAGCCGAAGCCGTTCTGGCCGGTGGCCAGCTCACGGAAGTTCCTCGCGGTCTTCGGGACGATGTCGTCGAAGAGCGTGAAAACGATGCGGCCGGCCGGCTCGTCGTTGATGGTGATGTCGAAGAAAACGTTGCTACCCATGCAGGGATCATGGCATGCCGGGCGCCCCGACGCGCGGCACCCCCCGGCCTCCGGTCACGCTCCGCCGACCGGTGATCAACCGGTTCGGTCCCCCGCGGGGCGGGGCTTGAGCCAGGATGGCGGCGTGGGAAACGGGGAGGACAGGGTCCGCAACGAGGTCAGCGGCAGCGAGGCCGGCAACGTGTTCCAGGCCGGGACCATGCACGTCGCCCTCGGGGCAGCAGTGGGTGGCGGGCCCGCGCCGACGGCGCTCGCGTCGCTGCCCGCGCCCCCGGTGGACCTGGTGGGGCGCGGCGAGGTGTCGGAGGCGCTGCTGGCACTGCTCGCGCCGTCGGCGGGGGACGGCGGGCCGGTGCTGGTGTCCGCCGTCGCCGGGCTCGCGGGCGTCGGCAAGACGGCGCTCGCGCTCTACGCGGCGCACGAGGCCGTACGGCGCGGCTGGTTCCCGGGCGGGGTGCTGTACGTACCGCTGCGCGGCTACCGGCCCGGCGCCGCGGTGAGCGGCGAGCAGGCGGTCGGCGCGCTGCTGCGGGCGCTCGGCGTCCGCGACCACGACGTGCCGCCGACGGCGGAGGAGCAGGCCGGACTGTACCGCTCCGAGCTGGCCCGGCGGGCGGCGGAGGCCGGGGCGGTACTGGTGCTCGCGGACGACGCCTCGGCGGCGGAGCAGGTGGCGCCGCTGGTACCGGCGGACTCCTGCCACCGGCTGCTGGTCACCTCCCGGGACAGCCTGCACTCCCCCGGCTTCCCGGCGCGGCTGGTGCCGCTCGGGGTGCTGGGGTCGACGGAGGCCGGGGAGCTGGTGGCGACGGCGCTGCGCCGGGCCCGGCCGGAGGACGGACGGGCGGCGGCGGATCCGCAGGCGCTGGCGGCGATCGCGGAGCACTGCGGGCACCTGCCGCTGGCCCTGCAGATCGCGGCGGCGCTGCTGGTGGACGACCCGGGGCTGCCGCTCGCCGATCTCGCGGAGGAGCTGGCGGACACCGGGAGCCGACTGGACGCCCTGCGGCACGGCGACGGCGGCGGGATGTCGCTCGCGGTGGCGGGAGCGTTCGAGCTGTCCTACCGGCGGCTGCCGGAGGAGACGGCCCGGGTGCTGCGGCTGACGACGGTGAACCCGGGGCCGGACGTGTCGACGGAGGCGGTCGCCGTCCTGGCCGAGCTGGGGAAGCCGGCGGCCCGGCGGCACCTGGCGGCCCTGGCCCGGGCGAACCTGCTGGCGGAGCAGCCGGTGGGCTCGGGGCGGTGGCGGGCGCACGACCTGGTGCGGCTGTACGCGGCGCGGCTCATGGAAGCGGACGGGGAGGAGGCCGGGGCGGCGTGGAGCCGGCTGCTCGGGTACTACGTGGGCCACGGTTACGCCGCACGACGCAACGGGGAACAGGAGGACATACAGCGCCCTGAAGTGGCGCGTTTCCCGGATGAGGCGAGTGCCGACGCCTGGCTACGGGCAGAGTTCGACAATCTCATGGCTTCCTTGGATTCCAGCGTCGCCGACCATCGGACCAGGCTCGACCTGGCCAGGATCCTCACCGACCATCTGGGGGTCCAGTTCTACCTGACTGCCCTTTCGACGGCCCAGCTCGTGATCAAGGCCAACGCAGAACGCGGAACCGGCCGGGTCTCGGCCACCCTCAACGTACTCCGCGATGCTCTCGCGATGCTGGGAAGGCTCGACTGGGCCCGGACCACCGAAGGCCGCAGGCATACGATCGAACCACCCACCAAGGCCGCCGTCCTCACCAGTGCTGCGGGAATGCTGTTCCAAGCCGGCCGGTACGAGGAGGCCGTCGAAGCCGGACACCATGCCCTCGTTGTCCACCGCGCAACGGGAGACCGGTTCGAGGAGGGTGTCGTCCTGAGTCTTCTCGGGCTCGTGTTCGGATCCATGGGGCGCCTCAAGGAGGCCGCTGATGCCCTCACCCAAGCCCTCGCCATCCACCAGGGAGCAGCAGCCGGAGCCTGACGAGTAGCCGCTCGCGTCTACTCCGCCTTGTGGGCGAGGAGGTAGGCCTGCTGGGTCCGCTCGTCCTCCTCCGGCTCGCGGACGAGGCGGGTGGTGACCTTCAGGCCGGCCTCGGCGGCCAGGGCCTCGATGTGGGCGGGCTGTTGGCGGCGGAAGTCCAGGGTGACCGGGTGGCCGAAGGGGTCCTCGATGCGTAGCGCGGCATCGCCTACCTGGAAGGCGAGGACCAACGGGGCGCCGGGGGCGAGGGTGCGGTGGAACTCGGCGAAGACCCTCGGCAACTGCTCGGCCGGGGTGTGGATGATCGAGTACCAGGCCACGACGCCGGCCAACTCGCCGTCCGCGTAGGGCAGGTCGAGCAGGGAGCCGACCTGGAACGGGATCTCCGGGTGCGCGGCGCGGGCCACCTCCACCATGCGCGGGGAGAGGTCGAGGCCCGAGACGTCCAGGCCGAGGGCCGCCAGGTGGCCGGTGATCCGGCCCGGGCCGCAGCCGAGTTCGGCGACGCGGCCGCCGCCCGCCGTCGTGACCAGCTCGGCGAAGGCGGCGAGCACGGCCCGGTCCCAGGTCGCGGTGGCCAGCGCGCCGCCGTAGCGGTCGGCGTAGTCCGCGGCGACGGCGTCGTAGAACGTCCGGGCGGCGGTGAGGAATTCGGGCTCGGTGGTGGTCACGCCGGTCGACCCTACCGGGGTTAGGATCGGCCGATCGGGAGGGGCGGAAGGGGAGGTTGTGAAGATGCGGGTCGGGGTCTATCTGGCACATCCGAGGCCGGGGAGCTTCAATCACGCGCTGTTCGAGGCCGTGGTGGACGAGTTGCACGGCCGGGGCGCCGAGGTCGTCGCGCACGATCTGTACGCCGAGGGGTTCTCGCCGCTGCTCACCGCCGACGAGACGGAGACGGTGGCCGCGAGCGAGGACGCGGGGGACGGGCAACTCGCGCTGCACCGGGCCGAGGTGGCGACGCTGGACGCCCTCGTGCTGGTGCACCCCAACTGGTGGGGCATGCCGCCCGCCGTGCTCGCCGGGTGGGTGCAGCGGGTGATGGTGCCGGGCGTCGCGTACAAGCTGGGGACGGCGGACGGGGAGCCCGTCGGGCTGCTGCGGGCCGGGCGGGCGCTGGTGCTGAACACCTCCGACACCCCCGAGTCCCGGGAGCGCGAGGAGTTCGGGGATCCGCTGGAGCGGATCTGGGCGGCGTGCGTACTGCCCTACGTCGGGGTGGCGGACGTTCGTAGACGGGTCTTCCGCACCGTGACCGATTCCTCGGACGGCGAGCGCGCACTGTGGCTGCGCCAGGCGCGGGAGGACGCGGCGGCGCTGATCGGCTGACGCGGACCGGAGGCATCGGGCCCGGGTGCGTAGACGGCGGGCGGCGGGCTGATCGTCCGGGGCCGCGCACCGGGCTGACGGCCCACCGTGCGTGCTAGAACCGTCGGCGGCAGTGACCGCTCACCCGCGATCACCGCCCCCTGCACCGTGCATCCACCGACAGTTCCTCCACCGAAGGAGAACCATGTCCGTCGCACGCACCGCACGCACCGCACGCACCGCACGCACCGTCCGATCCGGCCTGCTCGCGGCCTCGGCCGCGGTGACCCTGCTGCTCTCCGGCGCCGCCGCCACCGCGCCCGCCTCCGCCACCGCCACGACGACCACCGGCCTGGACGGCACCTACGCCTGCTCCGTCCCGGCCGGCTACGTCTACGACGGGGTGTCCATGAACCGCGCCTGCAGCGGCGGCGGCAGCTGGAACACTCCGCAGTTCCACCTGCGCACCCCCGTCGACGGCCTCACCGCCTGTACCGGCGCGCCGGGCTTCACCTACGACTCCATCGGCCACAGCACCACGTGCAGCCAGTCGTCGGGCGCCACCGCCAGCACCTTCCACCTGCGGATTCCGGCCATCGGCATGTGGGCGTGCAGCGTCCCGGCCGGCTGGACCTACAGCGCCACCGGCTCGGGCCTGGACTGCGCCGCCGTCCAGGGCGTGCCGGGCACCAGGTTCCTCCTGGCCCACTGACCGGGCTCGCCCGTGGCCACGGACGGGTGGCCCGGCGGCGGCCGGGCCACCCGTCCGCACCGGCTGCGCCGGGCGCGGCAGCGGGCGGCGACGCCGATCGGCTGACATGAACCGGAGGAAACGCACGGCGGAGCGTAGACGGCGGGCGGCGGAATGATCGTCGGGTGCGGAGCACCGGGCCGACGGCCCACCGTGCGTGCTAGAACCGTCGACGGCAGTGAACGCTCACCCGCGACCACCGCCGTCAGCACCGTGCACCCATCGGCAACTCCTCCACCGAAGGAGAACCATGTCCGTCGCACGAACCGCCCGTACGCTCCGGAGCGCCCTGCTCGCGGCCTTCGCCGCGCTGGCGCTGCTGCTCTCCGGCGCCGCCGCCACCGCGCCCGCCTCGGCCGCCACGACCACCACGACCACCACCACCGGTCTGGACGGCGTGTGGGCCTGCGACGTGCCGGCCGGCTACGTCTACGACCAGGTCTCCATGAACCGCAGCTGCAGCGGCGGCGGCAGCTGGAACTCGCCCCAGTTCCACCTGCGCACGCCCGTCGACGGGCTGACCGCGTGTATCAGCAACCCGGCGTTCGTCTACGACTCCATCTCCTGGGGCTACGCGTGCAGCCAGCAGTCCGGCGTGATCTCCAACGCCTACCACCTGCGCACCCCGTACGACGGTCTCACCGCGTGCGTGGGCACCCCGGCCTTCACCTATGACTTCACCGGCCGCAGCACCTCCTGCAGCCTGTTGTACGGGAGCAGCATCCCGTCCACCACCTTCCACCTGCGCACGCCGGTGAACGGCATGTGGGCGTGCGACGTCCCCCGCGGCTGGACCTACAGCGCCACCACCTCGAACCTGGACTGCGCCAGCGGCCCGAACGTCCCGACCACCAAGTTCCTCCTGGTCCACTGAGGCCGAGCACGGCCCGCGGAACGGACGGGCGGCCCGGCAACGGCCGGGTCGCCCGTCCGGCCCGCCTTCCCCGTCCGGCCCGCCCCCCGTTCGGCCCGGCTACAGCTCCAGCTCCGCGACCTCCTGGTCCCCGCTGAACCCGCCCGTCGGCCGGAAGCCGAGGCGGGCGTAGAAGCCCGCCGGGCCGCCCTCCCCGGGCACGTAGGTGACGCCGACCCGGGTGCCGCCGCGGCGGCGGATCTCGGCCGCGACCTGCTCGACCGCGAAGCGGCCGTAGCCCCGGCCCTGGGTGTCGGCGGCGATGTTGAGGCGCCAGAGACCCGAGCGCGGTTCGTCGCCGGGCTGGAAGACGACGTCGAAGAAGGCCATCACGAAGCCGACCAGCCGCTCGCCGTCGTAGACCAGCCGCGGCCAGGCGGTCCCGCCGTACGCGTACGCCTCGGCCAGCGAGGTGGCCACCGGGGCGACCAGGTGCGCCTGGTCCGGACGGACCTTCAGCTCCAGGGCGGCGTCGATGTTCTTCGGGGTGACCGGTTCGAGCCGCAGGGCGGGTGCCGCGGACGGTTCCGTGGACGTCAACATGCCCGTCACCCTAGTGAGCGCCCGCCCGCCGGTCGCCCGGTTTTCACGGCGCCGGCGTGAACACCAGCGAGGCGTTGTGGCCGCCGAAGCCGAAGGCGTTGGTGAGCGCCGCGCCGAGCGGGCCCCGGCGGGCGGCGCCCGCGACCACGTCGAGCTTGACCGCCGGGTCCTGCCGCTCCAGGTTGCGGGTGGGCGGGACGGCGCCGTCGCGCAGCGCGAGAACGGTCGCGAGCGCGCCCACCGCGCCGGCCGCGCCGAAGAGGTGGCCGGTCATCGACTTGGTGGCGGTGACCAGCGGGTGGGCGCCGATCGCCGCGGTGACCGACTCGGCCTCGACCAGGTCCCCGAGCGGGGTGGAGGTGGCGTGGGCCTGGACGAGCGCGATGTCCAGCGGCGACAGCCCGGCCTCGGCGACGGCCCGGCGCATCGCGCGGACCTGGCCCTCGGCGGCGGCCGCGGTGATGTGGTGGGCGTCCGAGGTGACCGCCGCGCCGGCCAGGGCGGCGTGGGCGCGGGCCCGGCGGGCGGCGGCGAAGCCGGCCCGCTCCAGGACGACGACGGCCGCGCCCTCGCCGATCACGAAGCCGTCCCGGTCGGTGTCGAACGGGCGGGAGGCGCGGCCGGGCTCGTCGTTGCGCAGCGAGTGGGCCCTGGCCTGGGCGAAGCCGGCCAGCGTCAGCGGGCAGATGCACGCCTCGGCGCCGCCCGCCACCACCACGTCGGCCCGGCCCAGGCGGATGAGGTCCAGGCCGAGCGCGATCGCCTCGGCGCCGGACGCGCAGGCGCTCACCGGGGTGTGGGCGCCGGCCCGGGCGCCCAGCTCGATGGAGACCCAGGCGGCCGGGCCGTTGGCCATCAGCATCGGCACGGTGTGCGGGGAGACCTTCCGGACGCCGGAGGCCTCCAGGACGTCGTCCTGGCCGAGCATGGTGAGCGCTCCGCCGGTGCCGGTGCCGATCACCACGGCCAGCCGCTCGCCGTCGACCTCGGGGGCGCCGGCGTCGGCCCAGGCCTCGCGGGCGGCGACCAGCGCGACCTGCTCGCAGCGGTCGAGCCGCCGGGCCCGGACCCGGTCGAGGACCTCGGTGGGTTCGACCGCGAGCTGTCCGGCGATCCGGATCGGGAGGTCGGCGGCCCAGTCCGCCTCGATCGGCCGGATGCCGCCGTCGCCGGCCAGCATGGCGGTCCAGGTGGAGGCGACGTCGCCACCGAGCGGTGTGGTCGCCCCGAGGCCGGTGACCAGCACCGGCTCTGCGACGGGGCCCCGGGTCCGGTTGTTGTCAGTACCCATCGAAAAAGCTCCATGGCTTCTGTGGAGGTTGTGGGACAGGCACAACTCCCCGCTCCGGTGGGAGTGGGGGGCCTTCGCCTCTCAACCCACCCTGCCACGGGAATGACGGCCGTTCAGGTGTGTCTGGCAACCGATTCACCGGACCGGCGATTGTGGGAACCCCATAGTTCCGGTGCAACGACAGGAGCCCCCGGCCGAGGAGGTCGGCCGGGGGCTCCGGTGGGTGCCGAAGGGTGTTACGGCAGGTTGCGGGCCATCACGATGCGCTGGATCTGGTTGGTGCCCTCGTAGATCTGCGTGATCTTCGCGTCCCGCATCATCCGCTCCACCGGGTAGTCCCGCGTGTACCCGTACCCGCCCAGCAACTGCACCGCGTCCGTCGTGATCTCCATCGCCGCGTCCGACGCGAAACACTTCGCCGCCGCACCGAAGAACGTCAGATCCCCGTCCCCCCGCTGCGACCTCGCCGCCGCCGCGTACGTCAGCTGACGCGCCGCCTCCAGCTTCATCGCCATGTCCGCCAGCATGAACTGCACACCCTGGAAGTCACCGACCGGCTTCCCGAACTGCCGCCGCTCCCGCACATACCCCTTCGCGTAGTCCAACGCCCCCTGCGCGATCCCCAGCGCCTGCGCCGCGATCGTCACCCGCGTGTGGTCCAGCGTCCGCATCGCCGTCGCGAACCCCGTCCCCTCCGCACCGATCATCCGGTCCGCCGGAATCCGCACATCGTCGAAGTACACCTCACGCGTCGGCGACCCCTTGATCCCCAGCTTCCGCTCCGGCGCACCGAACGACACCCCCGCGTCGCCCTTCTCCACCACGAACGCCGAGATCCCCTTCGAGCGCTTCTCCGGATCCGTCACCGCCATCACCGTGTAGAACTCCGACACACCCGCGTTGGTGATCCACCGCTTCACCCCGTTCAGCACCCAGAAGTCCCCCTCGCGCACCGCCCGCGTCCGCATCCCCGCCGCGTCCGACCCCGCCTCCGGCTCCGACAGGCAGTACGAGAACATCCCCTCGCCCCGCGCCAGCGCCCCCAGGTACCGCGCCTTCAACTCCTCCGAACCCGACAGCTGCACCGGCAGCGAACCCAGCTTGTTCACCGCCGGGATCAGCGACGACGAGGCGCACACCCGCGCCACCTCCTCGATCACGATCACCGTCGCCAGCGCGTCCGCCCCCGCACCCCCGAACTCCTCCGGCACGTGCACCGCGTGCAGATCATTCGCCTGCAACGCCTCCAGCGCCTCCCGCGGGAACCGGCCCTGCTCGTCCACCTCCGCCGCGAACGGAGCGATCTTCGCCTCCGCCAGCGAACGCACCGCCTCACGGAGCATCCCGTGCTCCTCGGAGACCCGGAAGAGATCGAAGTCCGCCGCCCCTGCGCTGCCCGCCATGATGCCTGCCTCTTCGGAGAGTCGATGTCGGAGAGTCGTTCCAGCCGCTCCAGCCCTGGAACCGGTTAATTACCGTTCAGTAGATCCTAGGCCTCCGACCTGCGGCTGCCTAGGTCAGTCGACGTCCGCCCCGAGGGTGTCGCCGGCGCCGCGCTCCTGGAAGTACTGCTCCGTGCGGTCGTTGCGGATCGCCTCCCAGAGCCGCTCCGCCGGGCGGTCGGCCAGCAGCACCACGCTCTGCTCGCCCCGGGTCGCGAAGCCGCCGAACGGCGCGTTCAGGAAGCGCACGCCGTCCGGGCGCAGCGAGCGCAGGCTCCAGGCGAGCTGGAACAGGTCGGTGTTGGAGAGCCGGTCGTCGACGCTGACCACCTCGCCGACCGTGCCCAGCAGACCGCCGAGCCGCGCCGGGCTGCCGAGCGTGCCGGAGTCCATCACCTTGAGCATCAGCGCCCGCAGGAAGTTCTGCTGGCGCTTGGTGCGGTCGAGGTCGCCGCCGGGCAGTCCGTAGCGCTCGCGGACGTAGAGCAGCGCGGTGGCGCCGTCCATGTGGTGGGTGCCGGCCTCCCAGGCGCGGGCCTCGCCGACGCCCTCGATGGTGCGCGGGACGGTGATGTCGACGCCGCCGACCGCGTCGGTGAGGGCGCGGAAGCCGTTCCAGTCGATCACCGCGAGGTGGTCGACGCGGATGCCGGTGAGGTTCTGCACGGTCTCGGTCATCAGCGCCGGGCCGCCCCAGGAGTAGGCGGCGTTGAGCTTGGCCTCGCCGTGGCCGGGCACCGGCACCCAGGTGTCCCGGGGCAGCGAGACCAGGGTCGCGGAGCGGCGGTCCTCGGAGAGGTGCAGCAGCATCATGGTGTCGCTGCGGGCCGCGCCGGCCTGCCAGGCCGGGGCCTTGGCGGCGCTGCCGGTGGTGGGGGTGTCGGAGCGGGCGTCCAGGCCGACCAGCAGGAGGTTGAGGCCGCTGTCCGGGACGGGCTTCGGCTGGGCGGCCTCCGGCGCGGTCGGGAAGGCGTCCGGGATGCGGCGGACGGAGGAGGCGTAGTGCTCGGCCGTCCACCAGAGGGCGCCGCCGGCGCCGAGGACGAGGGCGAGCAGGGTGGCGACGGTCCAGAGCAGGACCCGCCGGGTGCGGCGGCGCCGGGACGGCGGCTCGGGGGCGTCCCCGGGCAGGTCCTCGGGTCGGTCGCCGGCTCCCCCACCGGGCTCCTCCGACGGTTCCCCCGGCTGCTCCCCCGGCCGATCCCCCGACGGTTCCCGCGGCTGTTCCCGCGGCTCGAAGAGGCTCAGCCCGGAGGGGGCCGGCCGCCGTTCGGGCTCGCCCGACTGCTCGTCCTCCGGCTCCATGGGCGTATTGTGCCGTCGGCCCGGGTCCGTGTGCAGGGGCTTTGCCGAGCTTCGCGGACAACGGCCGGAACCGGGGCCCCGCGGGACGGTCTGGGACCTCCCCGTAGGGCCGGATAGCATCGGTGGGCGCGGCCGCCACCCGGCGCCGTGCGCCGCCCGTCGCCCGCCCGAAGGGGAAACCGTGACCCTCCGCATCTCCGTGATCGGCACCGGCTATCTCGGCGCCACCCACGCCGCCGCCATGGCGGAGTTCGGCTTCGAGGTGCTGGGGCTGGACATCGACCCGGAGAAGATCGCGACGCTGACCGCGGGCAAGGTCCCGATGTACGAGCCGGGCCTGTCCGAACTGCTGCTCAAGCACGTGGCCGGGCACGAGGGTTCGACCGGGCGGCTGCGGTTCACCACCTCCGTCGAGGAGGCCGCGACCTTCGGCGACGTGCACTTCGTCTGCGTCAACACCCCGCAGCGCAAGGGCGAGTTCGCCGCCGACATGTCGTACGTGGACGCCGCGATCGACGCGCTGGCCCCGCACCTGACCCGCCCGGTGCTGGTGGTCGGCAAGTCCACCGTGCCGGTCGGCTCGGCGGGCCGGCTGGCGGAGCGGCTGGCCGCGCTGGCCCCGGTCGGCGAGGGCGCCGAACTCGCCTGGAACCCGGAGTTCCTGCGCGAGGGCTTCGCCGTCCAGGACACCCTGCGCCCGGACCGGATCGTGGTCGGCGCCCACAGCGAGTACGCCGAGCGGATGCTGCGCGCGGTGTACGCCGAGCCGATCGCCGCCGGGGTGCCGTTCCTGGTCACCGACTACGCGACCGCCGAGCTGGTGAAGACCGCCGCCAACTCCTTCCTGGCCACCAAGATCTCCTTCATCAACGCGATGGCCGAGGTCTGCGAGGCGGCCGGCGCCGACGTCACCCAGCTGAGCGCGGCGCTCGCGCTGGACGAGCGGATCGGCGGCAAGTTCCTCAACTCCGGCCTGGGCTTCGGCGGCGGCTGCCTGCCCAAGGACATCCGGGCGTTCATGGCGCGGGCCGGCGAGCTGGGCGCCGACCAGGCGCTGACCTTCCTGCGCGAGGTCGACTCGATCAACATGCGCCGCCGCTCCCGGATGGTCGAACTGGCCCGCGAGCAGTGCGACGGCGGCTTCCTGGGCCGGCGGATCGCCGTCCTCGGCGCCGCGTTCAAGCCCAACTCGGACGACATCCGGGACTCGCCGGCGCTCAACGTCGCCGCCCAGATCCAGCTCCAGGGCGCGCAGGTCACCGTCTACGACCCCAAGGCGATGGACAACGCGCGCAAGATGTTCCCCGGCCTCGCCTACGCGCCCTCGGCGCTGGAGGCCGCCGAGGGCGCCCACGTCGTGCTGCACCTCACCGAGTGGCAGGAGTTCCGCGCGCTCGACCCGGCCGAGCTGGGCGCGGTGGTCGCCGAGCGCCGCCTGCTCGACGGCCGCAACGTCCTGGACGCCGAGGCCTGGCGCGCGGCCGGCTGGACCTACCGCGCCCTCGGCCGCCCGAGCTGACAGCACGCACCCCCCGGGCCCCGCCGGACGCCGGTCGTCCGGCGGGGCCCGGGAGTGTGCGGCGTCAGCCCCGGACCGGGCCGAGGCGGGGGATCTCGATGGCGGGGCAGCGGTCCATCACCATGTCGAGGCCGGCGGCGCGGGTGCGCTCGCGGGCGGCCTCGTCGATCACGCCGAGCTGGAACCAGACGGCCCGGGCGCCGGCGGCGACCGCCTCGTCGGCGACCTGGCCGGCGAGCTCCGAGCGGACGAAGACGTCGACCACGTCGACGTCGAACGGGACGTCCGCGAGGGACGCGTACCCCTGCTCGCCGAGCACCGTCTCCGCCTTGGGGTGCACGGGCACGATCCGCTTGCCGAAGCGCTGCAGCACCTCGGCCACCCCGTAGGCCGCGCGCCCCCGGTTGGAGGACAGGCCCACGACGGCCCAGGTGTCGCCCAGCTCGGTGAGGATCCTGCGGACCGTCTCCCGGTCGTCGTCCATGCCCTGCCTCCTCGTCTCCGGGCACCCCCGGTCGGGGTGCCTCCCCCTCGGCCCCAGCGCGGCCGGGGGTCCGGTCATTCCCGGCCCGGTCAGCCGTCCACGCCGGGCAGGCCCGCGAGGGTGGCGAGGGACGGGGTGCGGCCCTCGGCGCGCAGGCGGGCGGCGGCGGACTCGGCGTCGCGCAGGACGCGGACGGCGTTGTGCCAGGTGAGCTTGCCGAGGTCGGTCTCGGACCAGCCGCGGCGCAGCAGTTCGGCGATCAGGTTGGGGTAGCCGGCGACGTCGTCCAGGCCGTCCGGGAGGAAGGCGGTGCCGTCGAAGTCGCCGCCGATGCCGATGTGGTCGATGCCGGCGACCTCGCGCATGTGGTCGAGGTGGTCGGCGACGGTGGCCGCGGTGGCGATCGGGCGCGGGTTGGCCTGCTCGAAGGCGCGCTGGCAGGCCATCCCGGCCGGGGTGGTGTCGAGGTGGTCGAACCCGTGGGCCTCCATGTTCTCGTCCGCGGCGGCGGTCCACTCGATGGCGGCGGGCAGGATGAACTTGGGCACGAAGGTGGCCATCGCCACGCCGCCGTTGCCGGGGAGCAGGCCGAGCACGTCGTCGGGGATGTTGCGCGGGTGGTCGCAGACGGCGCGCGAGGAGGAGTGCGAGAAGAGCACCGGTGCCTCGCTGACCCGCAGGGCGTCGCGCATGGTGTCGGCGGAGACGTGCGAGAGGTCGACGAGCATGCCGAGCCGGTTCATCTCCCGGACGACCTCCTCGCCGAAGGCGGTGAGGCCGCCCGCGGCGGGCTTGTCGGTCGCCGAGTCGGCCCACGGGGTGTTGTCGTTGTGGGTGAGCGTCATGTAGCGGACGCCGAGCGCGTACAGGGCGCGCAGGGTGGCGAGCGAGCAGTCGATGGAGTGGCCGCCCTCGGCGCCGATGAGGGAGGCGATGCGGCCCTCGGCGCGGGCGGCCTCCAGGTCGTCGGCGGTGACGGCGAGCCGCAGCCGGTCGGGGAAGCGGTCGACCAGGGCGTGGACGAAGTCGATCTGTTCGAGGGTGGCGCTGACGGCGTGGTCCCCGGCGAGGCGGCTGGGCACGTAGACGGACCAGAACTGCGCGCCGACCCCGCCCGCGGTGAGGCGGGCGAGGTCGGTGTGCAGACGGGCGCTCTGGTCGGCGGCCAGGTCGAGCGCGTCGAGGTCGTAGCCGACCTGCTCGCGCATCGCCCAGGGGAGGTCGTTGTGGCCGTCCACCACGGGGGTGGCGCTCAGGACCGCCCGGGCGCGCTCCAGCAGGGCGGCGTCGTCGGCGGGGGTGGAGTCCAGCAGCTCAGAGGTCATACGAGCTGTTGTATCCGATAGGACTACTTTTGGGACTACTTCCCGAAGCCGAAGGAGGCCGAACCCGCCACCTTGGCCCGGAGCTTCTTGCCCTTCTCGGTGGCCTGGCCGTTCAGCTCGGCCTGGAAGTCGGTCATCCGCTCGGTCAGCTCCGGGTCGAACGCGGCCAGCATCCGCACCGCGAGCAGGCCCGCGTTGCGCGCGCCCGCCACCGAGACGGTCGCCACCGGCACGCCGGCCGGCATCTGCACGATCGACAGCAGGCTGTCCATGCCGTCCAGGTAGCGCAGCGGCACCGGCACGCCGATCACCGGCAGCGGGGTGACCGAGGCGAGCATGCCCGGCAGGTGCGCGGCGCCGCCGGCGCCGGCGATGATCGCCTTCAGCCCGCGCTTGTGGGCGTTCTCGCCGTAGGCGACCATCTCGCGCGGCATCCGGTGCGCCGAGACGACGTCGACCTCGTAGGGGATCTCGAACTCGTCGAGGGCCTGGGCGGCGGCCTCCATCACGGGCCAGTCGGAGTCCGAGCCCATGACGATGCCGACCACCGGAGAGGTCGGAGAGGTGGGGGCGCTCATTCGGTGATCGTTCCTCGCAGGTAGGCGGCCGCGTGGCGGGCGCGCTCGCGGACGTCGTCGAGGTCGTCCCCGAAGACGTTGACGTGGCCGACCTTGCGGCCGGGCTTCACGTCCTTGCCGTACATGTGGATCCGCAGGCCGGGGTCGCGGGCCATGCAGTGCAGGAAGGCGTGGTACATGTCCGGGTAGTCGCCGCCCAGGACGTTGACCATGACCGTCCACTTGGCGCGCGGCCGGGGGTCGCCGAGCGGCAGGTCGAGGACGGCCCGCAGGTGGTTCTCGAACTGCGAGGTGACGGCGCCGTCCTGGCTCCAGTGCCCGGAGTTGTGCGGCCGCATGGCCAGCTCGTTGACCAGGATCCGGCCGTCGCGGGTCTGGAACAGCTCGACGGCGAGGTGGCCGGTGATGTCCAGCTCGCCGGCGATCCGCAGGGCGAGCTGCTGGGCCTCGTCGGACAGCGCCGGGTCGAGGTCGGGCGCCGGGGCGGTGACCTCGGCGCAGACGCCGTTCTCCTGGACGCTCTCCACCACCGGGTAGGCGACGGCCTGGCCGCTGGGCGAGCGGACCACGTTGGCGGCCAGCTCGCGGACGAAGTCGACCTTCTCCTCGGCCAGCACCGGGACGCCGGCGAGGAACGGGGCCGCGGCCTCCTCCTCGTCGCCGACCACCCAGACGCCCTTGCCGTCGTAGCCGCCGCGGACGGTCTTGAGGACCACCGGGTAGCCCGTGCCCTCGCCCGCGAACGCGGTCACGTCGGCCGGGTCGGCGACGATCCGGTGCCGGGGGCAGGGGACGCCGATGGAGTCCAGCTTGGCCCGCATCACGCCCTTGTCCTGGGCGTTGACCAGCGCCTCCGGGCCGGGGCGGACGGCGACGCCGTCGGCCTGCAGGGCCCGCAGGTGCTCGGTCGGCACGTGCTCGTGGTCGAAGGTGATCACGTCGCAGCCCTCGGCGAAGCGCCGGAGGGTGGCGAGGTCGCGGTAGTCGCCGAGGACGACGTCGGAGACGACCTGCGCCGCCGAGTCCTGGGGAGTGTCGGCGAGGAGCTTGAACCGGATCCCGAGCGGGATGCCCGCCTGGTGTGCCATGCGGGCAAGCTGCCCGCCGCCGATCATGCCCACCACTGGAAAATTCGCGTTGCCCGGGGAAGTCACCCGGCCAGGATATCCGGGCCGGTCGGAGGGCGTGGAACCGCTCCCCGCACAACGGCGTCCCAGAGGACGGGCCCGGGTGGACGCGCGGGAGGGGCTGAGCCGATCGGCGGAACGGGGTAGCCTGGGCGGCTAGGTCCTGGTACGCGCGGTCCGATCATGTGCGTGCACGCAGGGCTCAAGGGGTTGACGGCGCTCAGGCCGCGGCACCCTTTCGTCCGCAGGCACGCAGGCACGCACGCACACGGAGGCAGCCCGGTATGGCGACGACCACGGCGTCGAACCCCTCGCTGGCGCAGAAACTGCGCGGCCTGTCGGGCGAGGCGGTGAAGTTCGGCGTGGTCGGCCTCAGCGGTGTCGTGGTGAACTTCGCCGTCTTCTGGGTCTGCATCAACGGCCTGCACCTGGCCTCGCTGCGCTCCAACATCGCCGCCACGCTGGTCGCGATCGCCACCAACTACCTGGGCTACCGCTACTGGCTGTACCGGGACCGGGACGCCGCCTCGCGCAAGCGGGAGATCACGCTGTTCCTGGTGTTCAGCGGCGCCGGCATGCTGATCGAGACCGGGGTGCTCGGCTTCTCGGTGTACGCGCTGGGGCTCTCCTCGCACTTCGAGCAGCTGGCCGCGAAGGTCGGCGGCCTGGCGCTCGGCACGGTGTTCCGCTTCATCTCCTACCGCACCTGGGTGTTCAAGGCCGTCCCGGAGCCGACCGAGGAGCAGCTCGCCGCGGCCCGCGCCGAGTCGGCCGCGGACGCGCCGGCCGCCGGCGTGGTCGCCCAGGCCGAGCTGATGCTGGCCACCGAGCAGATCCGGTTCGCCAAGGCCGAGTAGGGCCTCGTAGGACCGAGTAGTGCCTCGCAGGACCGAGCGGCGCCGAGCGGCCCGGCCACCCCCCTCCGGTTGCCGTCCGGGCCGCCACGGGAGGACAGTGGTGGCGGAGGGCGAGCACGGTCCGCGAACGATCGAGGCCGCGGGGGACGCAGGAGGCTCGCCATGACCTTCGTCCAGATCATCGACTGCCGGACCGACCACCTCGACGAGTTCAACGGGCTGCTGGACCGCTGGGTGGACCAGACCGAGGGCCGGCGGACGGTCGACCACGCGATGGTCGGCACCGACCGCTCCGACCCGCGGCACGTGGTGGAGATCGTCGAGTTCCCGTCGTACGAGGCCGCGATGCGCAACTCCGGCCTGCCGGAGACCGACCGGATCTACCGCGAGATGGTCGCGCTCTGCGACGCGCCGCCCACCTTCACGGACCTGGACGTCGTCCGGGACGCCCAGCTCTGACGCCGCGTTCCGGCGCCGGGCCTCACCCCTCGCGCTGGCTGCGGCCCAGGAAGAGCGCGAACACCGCCGGCCGCAGCGAGAGCAGCTCCAGCCGCCCGCCGTCCGCCTCCGCGAGGTCGCGGGCGACGGCGAGGCCGATGCCGGTCGAGTTGCGGCCGCTGACCGCGCGCTCGAAGACCCGGTTGCCCAGCTCGGCCGGCACCCCGGGGCCCTCGTCCTGCACCTCGACGACCACCGACGTCCCCGACGGCCGCGCCCGCAGGGTGATCGTGCCGGCGCCGTGCATCAGCGAGTTCTCGATCAGGGTGGCCAGCACCTGGGCGACCGTCCCCGGGGTGCCGACGGCGGTGACCCCGCGCAGGCCCTCGACCTGGAGCACCCGGCCGGTGCCGCGCAGCGACGGCCCCCACTCCTCGACCTGCTGCTTGACCACGTCGTCGAGGTCGAAGGCGACGGCCGTGGGGCTGCGCGGGTCGCGCTGGGTGGTGAGCAGCCGCTGGACGACGTCGGTGAGCCGCTCGACCTGCTGGAGGGCGATGGTGGCCTCCTCCTTGACGGTCTCCGGATCCTCGGCGAGCGCGGTGATCTCCTCCAGCCGCATGGAGAGCGCGGTCAGCGGGGTGCGCAGCTGGTGCGAGGCGTCGGCGGCGAGCCGGCGTTCGGCGGTGAGCATCCGGGCGATCCGTTCGGCGCTGGTGTCGAGCACCTCGGCGACCCGGTCGAGTTCGGGCACGCCGTAGCGGCGGTCGCGCGGGCGCGGGTCGCCGGAGCCGAGCCGTTCGGCGGTCTCGGCGAGGTCGGTGAGCGGGCGGGCCAGCCGCTTGGCCTGCCAGACGGCCAGCGCCACGGCGGCCTGCACGGCGAGCAGCGCGACCACGCCGAGCAGCAGCAGCATGTTGGCGATCTCGTGGTCGACCGCCTCGCGGGACTGCTCCACGGTGACGGTCTCGCCGCTGGCGCCGCGCTCGACGGCCGTGAGCAGATGGGTGCTGTCGGGCCGGGCTCCGCTGGAGACGACCCCCTGACCGGGGATGTCGACCTCGACGTACTGGCCCTCGGAGACCTGGTTGGCGAACTTGTCGCCGGTGACCGGCTCCTTGGCGGCGAGCCGGTTCTCCACCAGGGCGAGCACCCGGACCGCGGCGGCGTCCACCCGGTCCTGGGCGCTGTTGACGATGGTGCGCTTCTCGACCAGGGCGAGCGGGACGCAGAACACCACGACCACCACGAGGACGACGCACAGCAGCGAGTTGATCATCCGGCGTTTCACGCTGCCGCTCCCCGTGCTGGTACCTGCCCCTGCCGGGGCTAATTCTTCTCGAACCGGAAGCCCACGCCGCGCACGGTGGCGATGTAGCGGGGGTTGGCGGCGTCGTCGCCGAGCTTCTTGCGCAGCCAGGAGATGTGCATGTCCAGGGTCTTGGTGGAGGTCCACCAGGTGGTGTCCCAGACCTGCCGCATGATCTCCTCGCGGGTGACCACCCGGCCGGCGTCCCGGACGAGCACCCGCAGCAGCTCGAACTCCTTGGCGGAGAGGGTGAGCTCCTCCTCGCCGAGCCAGGCGCGGTGCGACTCGATGTCGATCTTGACGCCGTGCGCACCGGTGGTGAGCTGGTCGACGTTGCCGCGCCGGAGCAGGGCCCGGACCCGGGCGAGCAGTTCGGCGAGGCGGAAGGGCTTGGTGACGTAGTCGTCGGCGCCGGCGTCCAGGCCGACCACCGTGTCGACCTCGTCGGCGCGGGCGGTGAGGACCAGGACGGGGCAGCTGCGGCCGTCCGCGCGCAGCCGGCGGCAGACCTCCAGCCCGTCCATCTCGGGCAGGCCGAGGTCCAGGACGACGAGGTCGACCTCCTCGCCGAGCCCCGCGGCCAGTGCGGACGGACCGTCCTCGCGGACGAGAACCTCGTATCCCTCGCGGCGCAGTGCCCGGGCGAGCGGTTCGGAGATCGCCGGATCGTCCTCGGCGAGCAGCACACAGGTCATGTGGTGATGGTAGTCGGCCGGGGAATGCCCGTCGGCGCCGTGAGGTAGTTCACACTGCGTGATCGTTATACAGAGTGCGATCACACCCCAACCGACACGCCCGGACCGCTCGTTCGGTGAAGATCTTCCGTTTTGATCTTGCAACTGAAGGAATTTGGCCGGTCGTACCATGGATCATCGAAGCGAATCTGTCGCTGGCTTTACCATCGCCATACCTAATTGGCCTCTTTTGTCAGCTGATAACGCCAAATGTCGCCACGTAGAGTGGTTCTGTCCACGTCCGCCGCCACCCCCCTTGGCGGACGCTGTCAGGCAAGGAACCACTACTCATGGCGTCTACGACCATGGAGTCCGGCGTTCAGTCGGCCTCTCACGGCGGCAAGACCTTCCTCGGGCACCCCCGGGGCCTCGCCACGCTCTTCATGAGCGAGATGTGGGAGCGCTTCAGCTACTACGGCATGCGTGCCCTGCTGGTGCTCTACATGACCGCCTCCGTCACCGACGGCGGCCTCGGCATGAAGCTCGCCACCGCGAGCGCGGTGTACAGCGTGTACACCGCGATGGTCTACCTGCTGGCCCTCCCGGGCGGCTGGATCGCCGACCGCTTCCTCGGCGCCCGGAAGACCGTCGCCCTCGGTGGCTCGATCATCATGATCGGCCACTTCCTGCTGGCCCTGCCGGTGAGCGTCTCGTTCTTCGGCGGCCTCGTGTTCATCGCGATCGGCTCGGGCCTGCTCAAGGCGAACATCTCCACGATGGTCGGCCACCTCTACGACGGGCCCAACGACCCGCGCCGGGACGGCGGCTTCACGATCTTCTACATGGGCATCAACCTCGGTGCCTTCGCCGCCCCGCTGGTCATCGGCACCATCGGCCAGAACGTCAACTGGCACCTCGGCTTCGCCCTGGCCGGCGTCGGCATGGCCCTGGGCCTCACCCAGTTCCTGCTCGGCACCCGCCACCTGAGCGCCAAGAGCGACGTGGTCACCTCGCCGATCTCGGCCGCCGAGAAGAGCGCCATCTTCAAGAAGGCCGGCCTCTGGCTCGCCGCCGCCGTCGTCTTCTACGCGGTCGTCGCGCTGACCGGCCACTTCACCATCAACTGGGCGATCTGGCCGCTGTCCATCGCCGGCCTGGCGATCCCGGTCTTCGTCTTCGCCAAGGTGAAGCGCGACAAGGACCTCGACGCGACCGAGCAGTCCCGGATGAGCGGCTACATCTGGTTCTTCGTGGCCGCCGCCGTGTTCTGGATGATCTACGACCAGTCCGGCTCGACGCTGAACATCTTCGCGCAGGACCACACCTCGTCCACGCTGTTCGGCTTCGACTTCCCGTCCAGCTGGTTCCAGTCGCTCAACCCGCTGTACATCATGGCCCTGGCCCCGGTCTTCGCCTGGATCTGGGTGGCGCTGGCCCGCCGCTCCAAGAACCCCAGCACCACGGCGAAGTTCTCCTTCGGCCTGCTGATGATCGGCGCCTCGTTCATGGTCATGATGCTGGCCATGGCCGCCGCCTCCGGCGGTGCCGAGGTCACGCCGCTCTGGCTGGCGATGGTCTACCTGATCCAGACCGTCGGCGAGCTGACCCTCTCCCCGGTCGGCCTGTCCGTCACCACCAAGCTGGCGCCCACCAAGTACGCCAGCCAGATGATGGGCGTCTGGTTCCTCGCGGTCACCGCCGGCGACTGCGTCGCGGCCATCTTCCAGCTCGTCCTCGGCGACAACGTGGTGGGCTCCACCTGGTACTTCGCGGTCCAGGGCGCCATGGCGATCGTCGCCGGCCTGGCCCTCTACGCGTACCGTCGCAAGGTCGTGCGGCTGATGGGCGACGTGCACTGACGCCCGTTCCACCCGGCCCCGGGGCCGTCGCGGATTCCTGAGATCCGCGGCGGCCCCGGTCGCTCTTTATCCCCTCGACCCCGGCCCCGCGGGTGTGCCTATGGTGCCCCATGCCGACCGAACCCGAGCACGTCCCGACCGAGCCCGCGCCGACCGAGCACGTCCCGACCGAGCCCGTCCCGACCGATTCACTCCCCCGCCAGCTCGCCCGCACCCGGCGCCGCACCCTCGGCGCCCCCGCCCAGCCGGTCATCGGCGCCGACGGGCGCACCGTGCTCTTCCTGCGCAGCCGGGCCGGCGACGACCCCGTCACCTGCCTCTGGGCCCTGGACACCGACAGCGGCGAGGAGCGCCTGCTCGCCGACCCCGCCGCCCTCGGCGCCGACCGCTCCGAGGCCGAGCTGCCCGAGGCCGAACGGATCCGCCGCGAACGCGCCCGCGTCCACGCCCGCGGCGTCACCGCCTACGCCACCGACGCCGCCGGCCGGCTCGCCGCCTTCGCCCTGGGCGGCGAGCTGTGGCTCGCCGACACCGCCACCGGCGAGGTCCGACGCGTGCCCACCACCGCCGAGGTGTACGACCCGCGCCCCGACCCCGCCGGCCGGTGGATCGCCTACGTCGGCGGCGGCGCCCTGCGCGTCGTCCGCGCCGACGGCGGCGAGGACCGCGCGCTCGCCGAGCCCGAGCACGCCGAGGTCCGCTACGGCGTGCCCGACCACGTCGCCGCCGAGTCCATGCACCGCACCCGGGCCCACTGGTGGTCCCCCGACGGCACCCGCCTGCTGGCCGCTCGCGTCGACGAGCGCCCGCTGAGCCGCCTCCACCTCGCCGACCCGGCCGACCCCGCCCGGCCGCCGCGCGTCATCCGCTACCCCCTGGCCGGCACCGACAACGCCGAGGTCACCCTCTGGCTGCTCGGCCTCGACGGCGGGCGCACCGAGGTCCGCTGGGACCGGGCCGGGTACGAGTACCTCACCGCCGCCGGCTGGGACGGGCACGGCCCGTACGCCGCCGTGCAGAGCCGCGACCAGCGCACCGTGCTCACGCTCGCCGTCGACCCCGCCGACGGCGCCACCCGCGTCCTCGCCGAGCGGCGCGACGAGCACTGGGTCGAACTCGTCCCCGGCCTGCCCGTCCGCACCGCCGCCGGCGCGCTCGTCGACGCCGCGGACCAGGGTGGGACCCGGCACCTCACCGTCGACGGCGAGCCCGTCACCCCGCCCGGCCTCCAGTTGCGCTCCGTGCTCGGCACCGACGGCGAGCGGGTGCTCTTCACCGCCAGCGACGAGCCGACCGAGACCCACGTGTGGTCGTGGGAGCAGGCCTCGGGCGCCGTCCGGCTGAGTGACGAGCCGGGCGTGCACACCGGCGCGCAGCGCGACGGCACGCTCGTCCACACCGCGCACACGCCCGGCGCGCCCACCGGCCGCACCACCGTGCACCGCGACGGCGGCCACCCGGCCCGCACACTGGCCTCCCACGCCGAGACCCCCGTCCTCACCGCCCGCCCCGAACCGCTCCGGCTCGGCCCCCGCGAGCTGCGCGCCACGCTCTTCCTGCCCGCCGGCCACCGCCCCGGCGACGGCCCGCTGCCCGTCCTGGTCGACCCCTACGGCGGACCCGCCCTGCAGAAGGTCACCGCCGCCCCGCACTGGTGGGACCTCACCTCCCAGTGGTTCGCCGACCAGGGCTTCGCCGTGCTCGCCGTCGACGGCCGCGGCACCCCCGGGCGCGGACCGCGCTGGGAGAAGAGCATCTTCGCGGACATCGCCGACCCCGTCCTCGCGGACCAGGTCGAGGCCCTGCACGCGGCCGCCGCGCTGCGCCCCGGCCTGCTCGACCTCGACCGGGTCGGCATCCGCGGCTGGTCCTTCGGCGGCTTCCTGGCCGCCCTCGCCGTGCTGCGCCGCCCCGACGTCTTCCACGCCGCCGTCGCCGGCGCCGCCCCCACCGAGCACCGGCTCTACGACACGCACTGGAAGGAACGGTTCCTCGGCCACCCCGACGAGCACCCCGAGCGGTACGACGCCGCCTCGCTGCTGCCCGACGCCCCCGGGCTGCGGCGTCCGCTGCTGCTGATCCAGGGCCTCGCCGACGACAACGTGCTGCCTGTCCACGCCCTGCGGCTGTCCGCCGCGCTGCTCGCCGCCGGGCGCCCGCACGAGTTCCTGCCCCTCGTCGGCGCCGGCCACTCGCCGAGCGACGAGGCGGTGGCGGAGCACCTGCTCCACCACCAGCTGGACTTCCTGCGCAGGTCGCTGGACCTCGCGTAGCGACGGAGGCGGGGCCGGGGAGCGACTGCCCCCGGCCCCGCCTCCGTGGCGCGCGCCCGGACCTCGCGCAGGCTCAGGCCTCGCACGCTCAGGCCTCGCGCACACTCACACCTCGCGCACGCCCGCCCGCCAGACCGCCGCCGTCAGCGGCACGCCCGGCCGGTAGGCCAGGTGCACGTGCGAGGGCGCGTCCAGCAGCTGGAGGTCCGCCCGGGCACCCACCGTCACGGTGCCGACGTCCGTACGCCGCAGCGCCCGCGCACCGCCCGCCGTCGCCGCCCAGACCGCCTCGTCCGGCGTCATGCCCATCTCGCGCACCGCCACCGCGATGCAGAACGCCATCGAACTGGTGAAGCTGGACCCCGGGTTGCAGTCGGTGGAGAGCGCCACCACCGCCCCCGCGGCCAGCAGCCGGCGCGCGTCCGGGTAGACCGCGCGGGTGGAGAACTCGGCGCCCGGCAGCAGCGTCGCCACCGTCGCGGAGCCGGCCAGCGCGGCCACGTCCTCGTCGGTCAGGTGGGTGCAGTGGTCGGCCGAGGCCGCCCCCAGCTCGACGGCCAGCTGCACGCCCGGGCCGTACGTCAGCTGGTTGGCGTGCACCCGGGGCGTCAGCCCGCGCGCCGCCCCGGCGGTGAGGATCGCCCGCGCCTGGTCACCGTCGAAGGCGCCCTTCTCGCAGAACACGTCCACCCAGCGGGCGTACGGCGCGCAGGCGTCCAGCATCGGGCCGGTGACCAGCTCGACGTAGCCGGCCGGGTCGTCCGCGAACTCCGGGGCCACCACGTGCGCGCCCAGGTAGGTGGTCTCCGGCGTGTACGAGGAGGCGATCCGCAGCGCCCGGGACTCGTCCTCGACGGTGAGCCCGTAGCCGGACTTGCACTCGATCAGCGTGGTGCCCTGGCGCAGCGCCTCGCGCACCAGCCGGGCCAGGTTGGCGTCCAGCTCGGCGTCGGCGGCGGCCCGGGTGGCGGCCACCGTGGTGCGGATGCCGCCCGCCGAGTAGGACTGCCCGGACATCCGGGCGTTGAACTCGGCGGTGCGGTCGCCCGCGAACACCAGGTGGGCGTGCGAGTCGACGAAGCCGGGCAGCAGGGCGCGGCCCGCCGCGTCGAACCGCTCGTCGGCGGCGGGCGCCTCGGCGGCCGGGCCGACCCAGGCGACGGTGTCGCCGTCGATCACCACCGCCGCGTCGGTGAGCAGGCCGAGCGGCCCGGTCCCGGCCGCGGGGTCGTTGGTGACCAGCGTGCCGATGCCGGTGATCAGCGTGCTCGGAATGCTCGGGGAGGTCACGTCATACCTTTCGGAGGAACTCGGGGGGAGCGGCGTCTCAGCAGCTCAGGGCGTCGATCGAGGTCTTCAGCGCGCCCGGCACGTCCGGCACCAGCAGGTGCGCGCCGTCCCGGACGACCTGCCGCCCGCCGACCACCACGTGCCGCACGTCCGCCGCGGCGGCCGCGAACACCGCGATCTCCGCGCCGAGCCGCGGCGCGGGGCCGGCGGTGCGCACCGAGTCCAGCGCGATCACCGTGAAGTCGGCCGGCGCGCCCGCCTCGATCCGCCCGGCCTCGGGCCAGCCGAGCGAGGCGTGCCCGTCCTCCGTCCCGGCCCGCAGCAGCGCGTTCGCCGTCCAGTGGCCGCGGGTGCGGGTGCGCAGCCGCTCGTCCAGCTCCAGCGCCCGGGCCTCCTCGAACGGGTCGATGACGGCGTGGCTGTCGCTGCCGAGGGTCACCGGGCAGCCGCCGGAGGCCAGCTGCCGGGCCGGACCGATGCCGTCGGCGAGGTCCCGCTCGGTGGTGGGGCACATGCAGACGGTGGTGGAGGAGTCGGTGAGCAGCTTGACGTCCTCCTCGGTGAGGTGGGTGGCGTGCACGGCCGAGGTGCGCGGGCCGAGCACACCGCGGTCGGCGAGCAGCCGGGTCGGGGTGACGCCGTGCGCGGCGAGGCAGGCGTCGTTCTCGGCGGTCTGCTCGGAGAGGTGGACGTGCAGCGGGGCCTCGCGCAGCGCCGCCCAGTGGGCGACGGTGCCGAGCTGCTCGGCGGGCACGGCGCGCACCGAGTGGACGGCGGCGCCGATCCGGGCGTGCTCGCGCGGGCGCAGCGCGGCGGCCCGCTCGGCCCAGGCCTCGGCGTCGCCGTCGCTGAACCGGAGCTGCGGCTTGGCCGGCTCGGCGCCGAAGCCGGAGGACAGGTAGCAGGTGTCGAGCAGGGTGATCCGGATGCCGGCCCGGGCGGCGGCCTCGATCAGCGCCTCGCCCATCGCGTTGGGATCGTCGTAGCGGACGCCGCCGGGCGCGTGGTGCAGGTAGTGGAACTCGCCGACGGCGGTGATCCCGGCGAGCGCCATCTCCGCGTAGACGGCGGTGGCGAGCGCCAGGTAGCGGTCCGGGTCGAGCGCGCCGGCGAACCGGTACATGGTGTCGCGCCAGGTCCAGAAGGTGCCGGAGCCGACCTGGACGTGACCGCGCAGCGCCCGGTGGAAGGCGTGCGAGTGCGCGTTGGCCTGGCCCGGCAGCAGCAGGCCCTCCAGCCGGACGGCGCCGGACGGGCAGGGTCCGCTGTCCGGCTGCACCCTGGTGATCCTGCCGCCGGCGCCGGTGCTGATCAGGACGTCCTGTTCGACCACCGGCCCGTTGACGTACGGCAGCCAGGCGTACTGCGCCCAGAAGGTTGTCGTTTGCGCGCCTGCGGCACGGCCTACTGACACGCCAGGTCCTCCAGTACGTCGGCGAGGGCGGCGACGCCGGCCAGGCAGTCGGCGGTCTCGGCGTGCTCCGCCGGGGAGTGCGAGACGCCGCTCGGGTTCCGTACGAACAGCATGGCGGTCGGCACGGCCGATGCCAGGATTCCGGCGTCGTGTCCCGCGCCGGTGGGCAGCACGGGGGCGCCGCCCAGCACGGCGGCGAGGCGGTCGCGCAGCGGGCCGTCGAAGTCGACCACCGGGGTGTACGACTCGCGGGTCAGCTCGACCCGGACGCCGTCGCGCTCGCCGCGCTCGGCGGCGGCGCGCTCGATCTCCGCGACCAGCGCGGTGAGGGTGGGCTCGTCGGCCGCCCGGGAGTCGAGCCAGCCGCGGACCAGGGAGGCGATCGCGTTGGTGCCGTTGGGTTCGACGGCGACCTTGCCGAAGGTGGCCAGCGCGCCCGCGAGCCGCGCCTTCTTGCGGGCGGCGAGCACGGTGGTGGCGTAGGTCAGCATCGGGTCGCGGCGGTCCTCGATCCGGGTGGTGCCGGCGTGGTTGGCCTCGCCGTGGAAGTCGAACCGCCAGCGGCCGTGCGGCCAGATCGCCGAGGCGACGCCGACCGGCTGGTGCTCGGCGAGGTGGCGGCCCTGCTCGACGTGGAGTTCGACGAAGGCGCCGATCCGGGCCAGCCGTTCGCGGTCGGCGCCGAGCGCGGTCGGGTCCTGGCCGGCCCGCTCCATCGCGTCGGGCAGCCGGACGCCGTCGGCGTCGCGCAGCTCGTACGCGGCCTCCCGGCCCAGCACCCCGGTGGTGAGGCGGGAGCCGATGCAGGCGACGCCGAACCGGGCGCCCTCCTCGTCGCCGAAGTTGACGATCGCCAGCGGCCTGCTGAACTCCGCCTTCCGGGAGCGCAGTTCGTCCAGCGCCGCGAAGGAGGACACCACCCCGAGCGGGCCGTCGAAGGCGCCGCCGTCGGGGACGGAGTCCAGGTGCGAGCCGGTGACGACGGCGCCGCCGGCCTCCGGATCGCCCAGCCAGGCCCACTGGTTGCCGTTGCGGTCCAGCTCGTAGGCCAGGCCGCGGTCACGGGCCTGCTGCTCGAACCAGGCGCGGCACTCGGCGTCGGCGGCGTTCCAGGCGAACCGGCGGTAGCCGCCGGACGCGGCGGAGCGGCCCACGGGGAGCAGCTCCGCCCACATCTCCTCGAAGGACGGCGTCACAGCTCACCCGTCGGGCTCTGCTCGGCCATCGGGATGCGCACGCCGCGCTCGGCCGCCACCTCGGCGGCCCGGTCGTAGCCGGCGTCGATGTGCCGGATGACGCCCATGCCCGGGTCGTTGGTGAGCACCCGGCGGATCTTCTCGCCGGCCAGCGCGGTGCCGTCGGCGACGGTGACCTGACCGGCGTGGATCGAGCGGCCGATGCCGACGCCGCCGCCGTGGTGGATGGAGACCCAGGACGCGCCGGAGGCGACGTTGACCATGGCGTTGAGCAGCGGCCAGTCGGCGATCGCGTCGGAGCCGTCCAGCATCGCCTCGGTCTCCCGGTAGGGGGAGGCGACCGAGCCGCAGTCCAGGTGGTCGCGGCCGATGACGATCGGCGCGGACAGCTCGCCGCTCGCCACCATGTCGTTGAACCGCTCGCCGGCCTTGTCGCGCTCGCCGTAGCCGAGCCAGCAGATCCGCGCCGGCAGGCCCTGGAAGTGCACCTTCTCCTGGGCCATCTTGATCCAGCGGTGCAGCGACTCGTTCTCCGGGAAGAGGTCGAGGACGGCCTTGTCGGTCTTGTGGATGTCCTGCGGGTCGCCGGACAGCGCCGCCCAGCGGAACGGGCCCTTGCCCTCGCAGAACAGCGGGCGGATGTAGGCGGGGACGAAGCCGGGGAAGGCGAAGGCGCGGTCGTAGCCGGCCAGCTGGGCCTCGCCGCGGATCGAGTTGCCGTAGTCGAACACCTCGGCGCCGCGGTCCTGGAAGCCGACCATCGCCTCGACGTGCCGGGCCATCGACTCGCGGGCGCGCCGGGTGAACTCGGCGGGCTTCTCGGCGGCGTAGGTCGCCATGTCGTCGAAGGCGACGCCGACCGGCAGGTAGCTCAGCGGGTCGTGGGCGCTGGTCTGGTCGGTGACGATGTCGATCGGCGCGTCCATCGCGAGCAGCTGCGGGAACAGGTCCGCGGCGTTGCCCAGCAGGCCGATGGAGAGCGGCTGCTTCTTGTCGCGGGCGGCGGTGGCCAGCTCCAGCGCGTGCGAGAGGTCCTTGGCCTCGACGTCCAGGTAGCGGTGCTCGATCCGGCGGGAGATCCGGGACGGGTCGCAGTCGATACAGATCGCCACGCCGCCGTTCATGGTGACGGCCAGCGGCTGGGCGCCACCCATGCCGCCGAGGCCGGCGGTGAGGGTGATGGTGCCCTCCAGGGTGCCCTCGAACCGCTTGTTGGCGACGGCGGCGAAGGTCTCGTAGGTGCCCTGGAGGATGCCCTGGGTGCCGATGTAGATCCACGACCCGGCGGTCATCTGCCCGTACATGGTGAGCCCGAGGCTCTCCAGCCGGCGGAACTCCTCCCAGTTGGCCCAGTCGCCGACCAGGTTGGAGTTGGCGATCAGCACCCGCGGCGCCCACTCGTGGGTCTGCATGACGCCCACCGGCCGACCGGACTGCACCAGCATGGTCTCGTCCTGCTTGAGCCCCTGCAGCGTGCGCACCATGGCGTCGAAGGACCGCCAGTCGCGCGCCGCCTTCCCGGTGCCGCCGTACACGACCAGCTTCGACGGGTGCTCGGCCACCTCGGGGTCGAGGTTGTTCATCAGCATCCGCAGGGCCGCCTCCTGCTGCCACCCCTGCGCCGTCAGCCCCGTCCCCCGCGCCGCCCGCACCTCACGGGGTCCGCTCGCCTGCTGCACCATGTCCCGGCCTCCTTGCGGATGAATTCATTCAGGATCGACTCGGCTGAATATATCCAAACATCCAGCCCCCGGCCAGAGGTCGGCCCCATCCGATCACCACCCGTGCGACCGGCTCCGCCGCGCTACGCTGACCACTGTGCCGGAACTCCCCGTACGACCGGGTGCGCTGCGCGAGGCGGCCTCGGAACTCGGCCGACTGACCGGTCTCGGCGTCGAGGTCATCGGCGGAACACTGATCCTTGCCCCGCCGCGCCGGGGCAAGCACGTGGGCACCGTCCGGCTGCTGCGCGAACGGCTCGACGCCGGCCTGCCGGAACGGCTCGCCACCCACCAGGTCGTCTCCATCGGCATGCCTGGCGACCGGGACGACTACGCCGTCCCCGATCTGACGGTCCTTCCCCGCGACTGGGCCGAGGACGACGACTGGCTCGTGGATCCGCGCGAGGCGGCTCTCGCCGTAGAGGTGGTGCCCTGGCCCAGGGGCGCGCGGGAGGTCGCGGTGAAGAGCGACTGGTACGCCGCCGCCGGGGTCGCCGCACTGCTCGCGCTGGATCCCCGCCAGGGCGTGTGGACGCTCCACACCGCCCCCCCGCGCAGGGGTCTACCGAAGGCTGCTGCACGGGGTGTACGGCGAGCCGGTTCCGCTCGCCGCACCTCTTCCGGGTGAACTGCGCACCGACGGGCTGCCGCGGTACGCGGGCGCGGACCGGCGGGTCACGCCGCGGCGTCGTCGTCCCAGTTGATGCCGATCTCGGCGAGCCAGCGGCGGTCGGCGTCGTCGGGGACGGGGGCGCGGGGCGGGCGGGGGATCTCCTGGACGGGGCCGAGGCCGTACTGTTCGGCGGCCGCGGCGGCGCGGGCGTCGGGTTCGATCACGCCGACGTGGACGACGGTCTCGTCGCCCGGGTCGAGGACGGTGAGTTCGGGGTCGGGCAGACGGCGCAGGGTGACGCGGCGTCCGCAGGTCGGGCAGGACCACTCGTCGGCTCCGGAGGCGAGCCGGCCGACGAACTTCATCTCGTGGATCACGCGCATGGCGGCACCCCCTGACTGGAGTGATGCCCGCCCTGGGCGGATCGCCAACCTGCGGGTACGGTCGGCGGAGCCGGTGAACCGGCCGGGGGCGACGGGGAGGGGCGGCATGGACCGCGAGTGGGGCGTCGAGGAGAGCATCGGACTGGCGGCGAAGCCCGCCGCGGTCTACCGCGCCGTCAGTACGGTGCGCCGCACGGGCAAGTGGAGCCCCGAGTGCCGGGCGGTGTGGGCCCGCCGGGGGCCGCTGCGGGCCGGCGACCGGTTCGTCGGCTTCAACCGGCGCGGGCTCCGCGTCTGGTTCACCACCTGCCGGGTGACGACGGCCGAGCCCGGGCGCGAGTTCGCCTTCCGGGTGGGGTCGTTCGGGCTGCCGATCGCCGAGTGGGGCTACCGCGTCGAGCCGGACGGGGACGGCGGCACGACCCTCACCGAGTACTGGCGCGACCTGCGGACCGGACGCGGGGCGCCGGTCGCCGAGCTGCTCGGCAAGGTGTTCACCGGGGTCCCCGCGGAGCGGCGGGCGGCGGCCAACCGGACCGGCATGCGGCTGACCCTGGAACGGATCCGGCGGGCGCTCACCGCCTGACCGCTACTCCAGGAACAGTCCGCGGGCCGCCGCCGACTGCTCGATGGCCTCCAGTCGCGCCTCGGCGCCCGGGAGTTCGTCGCACATGGTCTGCAGCAGCACCCGGCCGAGCATCATCGGCGCGCAGGCGGTGTCGAAGACCAGACCGGTGCCGACGGCGGCCGGCAGCATCAGGTCGGAGAGCTTGGCGACCGGCGCGAAGACGCTGTCGGCCACGGTGATGACGGTCAGTCCGCACTCGCGGGCCACCGCCAGGGCGTCCATCAGCTCGCGCGGGTGGCGCGGAAGGGCGAAGCAGAGCAGCACGCTCGCGCCGGCCGCCGCGGCCTGTTCGAGGCGGTCGGCGAGCATGCTGCCGCCCTCGTCGAGCAGCCGGACGTCCGGGTGCACCTTGGCGGCGAAGTACGCGAAGCCGCGGGCCTGCGCGGAGGCGGCGCGCAGGCCGAGGACGGGCAGCGGGCGGGAGGCGGCGAGCAGCCGGGCGGCCCGGGTGATCGGCTCGGGGTCGGCGAGCAGTTCGGCGAGGTGGCGCAGGTGCTCGATCTCGGCGAGGACGGCCTGCTGGTGCTCGTTGCGGACGGCGTCGGCCGGGGTCTCGGGGGCGGCGGGCTCACCGGCGCCCAGTTCGCGCAGCTGCTTGCGCAGCGCCGGGTAGCCGTCGTAGCCGAGGGCCACCGCGAAGCGGGTCACCGAGGGCTGGCTGACGCCGGCGAGTTCGGCGACCTCGACGCTGGAGAGGAACGGTGCCTCGGTGGCGTGCCGCACCAGCGAGTGCGCGATCCGCCGCTGGGTGGGGGTGAGCCGATGGCCCTCGAAGAGCTGGAGCAACCGGGCGGAGGGACCGACCGGGCCGGCGTCGTCGGTGGCGGTCATGGCGGTACCTCCGGATGCGAGCTGTTCGGATGACTGTGCAGCAGCGGACCGCCGCTGGCAAAGACGTCTCGTACGACGGGACGCCGGCTGAGACGTCCGGGATACGGACCCGTCCGGGCCGCGCGCGGCCTCGGGGTGACCCTGAAATCCCCCTGAGACCCCCCTGAATACCGGCGAACGGGTGGACCCGCGCGACCCGGCGGGCGCAGTCTGGTCCCCATGGACACTCGCCAGGACGGCCTGGGACGCGATCTGGACGCCACGCTGCAGGCCCGCAAGGAGCTCGGCAAGGAGTACGAGTCGGAGCTCATCGACTCCTTCCTGTCCCGGCTCGACGCCCGGCTGGACGCCCGGGTGGAGCGCCGGGTCAGCGAGCGGCTCGGCCCGGCCGACGGGTACGGCCACCCGGCCGAGGCCGGCCGCCCCTACGGCCCGGGGTACGGGCACGGGGCGCACCGTTTCGGCCGTTCGACCGCCAAGCTGCCGATCATCTCGATGGCCCTGGGCATCCCGCTGTCGGCCATCTCCGGCGGCGTCGCCGGGTTCTGGGGCCTGCTGGTCTGCTGGGGCGGCATCGTCGGCGTCAACATCTCGGCCGCCCGGGCCGAGCGGCGCGAGGAGAAGGGCCGCTCGTCGGCCGCGCGGAGCGAGTGGGAGTAGGCCCCCTCCTTCGGATCCTGCCGGGCGGCGATCCGCCGAGATCCGAAGGAGGGGGCCCGGCCCGGGGCGCCGAGCCGCCGTCACCCGTCCCACCCGCTCCGCACGACCGGGCCGACCGTCAGGCCAGCGGCCCGGTGACCTGCTCGACCGCCCGCACCAGCTCGCCGGAGGCGACCAGCGCGGCCGCGGCCTCCAGGTCGGGCGACAGGAAGCGGTCGCGCCCGGCGCCGCCCACCCCGGCGGCACGGGCGGCGGCCAGCGCCGCGGCCGTGGCCGGAGCCGGGGCGACGTCGGCGCCTGCCTGCTGCCGGATCTCCAGGGCCCGGGCGGCGGCGGTGAGTTCGACGGCGAGGATGCGGCCGAGGTTCTCCACCGCCTGGCGCAGCTTGCGCGCGGCGGACCAGCCCATCGAGACGTGGTCCTCCTGCATGGCCGAGGAGGGGATCGAGTCGACCGAGGCCGGCACGGCGAGCCGCTTGTTCTCGCTGACCAGCGCCGCCTGGGTGTACTGGGCGATCATCAGACCGGAGTCCACGCCCGGGTCGTCGGCCAGGAAGGCCGGCAGGCCGTGCGAGCGGGCCTTGTCGAGCAGCCGGTCGGTGCGGCGCTCGGAGATCGAGCCGAGGTCGGCGGCGGCGATGGCGAGGAAGTCCAGCACGTAGGCGACCGGGGCGCCGTGGAAGTTGCCGTTGGACTCGACCCGTCCGTCCGGCAGCACCACCGGGTTGTCCACCGAGGCGGCCAGCTCGCGGGAGGCGACCAGCTGGGCGTGCGCGAGGGTGTCGCGGCCGGCGCCGGCCACCTGCGGGGCGCAGCGGATCGAGTAGGCGTCCTGGACGCGCGGGGCGTCGTCCTGGTGGTGGCCGGTGAGGCCGGAGTCCTTGAGCACGGCCAGCATGTTGGCGGCGGACAGCGCCTGACCGGGGTGCGGGCGGATCGGGGCGTGCAGCTCGGGGGCGAGCACCTTGTCGCTGCCGAGCAGCGCCTCCAGGGTCATCGCGGCGGTGATGTCGGCGGTGGTGAACAGGCGCCGCAGGTCCGCGATGGCCATGACGAGCATGCCGAGCATGCCGTCGGTGCCGTTGATGAGGGCCAGGCCCTCCTTCTCCAGCAGCTCGACGGGCTCGATGCCCGCGGCGGCGAGCAGCTCGCCGCCGGGCTTCTCGACGCCGTCGGGGCCGGTCGCCACGCCCTCGCCCATCAGGACGAGCGCGCAGTGGGAGAGCGGCGCGAGGTCGCCGGAGCAGCCGAGCGAGCCGAACTCGCGGACCACCGGGGTGATGCCGGCGTTGAGGATCGCGGCCATGGTCTCGGCGACCAGCGGGCGGACGCCGGTGCGGCCGCTGGCGAGGGTCTTCATGCGCAGGAACATCAGCGCGCGGACCACCTCGCGCTCGACCGCCGGGCCCATCCCGGCGGCGTGCGAGCGCACCAGCGAGCGCTGCAGCTGGGCGCGCAGCTCGGGGCTGATGTGCCGCACGGCGAGGGCGCCGAAGCCGGTGGAGACGCCGTAGACGGGGCGCGGTTCGGCGGCCAGGGCGTCGATCCGGGCGCGCGCGGCCGCCATCTCGGCGAGCGCGTCGGGCCCGATCTCGACCCGGGCGTTCCCCCGGGCGACGGCCAGCACGTCCTCGGCGCTGACGTCGGCCTTGCCGACCTGGACGAGCGGCGCGTGGGGGGCCGCAGCACTGTGCATATCCATATACACCATCTCACCAGGTGAATGAAGATATGACAACCACCCCGGCGCGGTGGAACGTCGGCCACCACACCGGCCGGTCACCTGGATTTTCGGATATCCCGCCCGGTGGCGCACGCTGTGGGGGAGGCTGACGGCACGGTGCCGGGCGGAGAGGCGGACCAGGCGATGACGCGGGCGACGGCACGGCGGCGGGTGCTGCGGCTGCGCGGGGACGGGCGCACCACCCGGCCGGACGCGCTGGCCGCCGAGGAACCGCTGGAGATCCGGCTCGGCGGCGAGCCGCTCACCGTCACCATGCGCACCCCCGGCCAGGACTTCGACCTGGTGGCGGGCTTCCTGGTCGGCGAGGGCATCGTCCACGCCGCCGAGGACCTCGCCGCGCTGCGCTACTGCGCCGGCACCGACGAGAGCGGCGCCAACACCTACAACGTGGTCGACGCGACGCCGCGCGGCGGCGCCCGGGCGCTGCCGCTCTCCGCGCACCGCAACCTGCTCACCACCAGCGCCTGCGGCCTGTGCGGGCGGGACACCGTGGACGCCGTGCGCACCCACGTCCGCCACCCGGTCGGCGACGACCCGCTGACCGTCCCGCCCGCGCTGCTCTACGGGCTGCCGGACCGGCTGCGCGCCGCCCAGCGGACCTTCGACTCCACCGGCGGCCTGCACGCCGCCGGTCTGTTCGACGGCCGCAGCGGCGAGCTGCTCTGCGCCCGCGAGGACGTCGGGCGGCACAACGCGGTGGACAAGGTGGTCGGCTGGGCGCTGCGCGAGGGCCGGCTGCCGCTGACCGGGCACGTGCTGCTGGTCAGCGGCCGGGCCTCGTTCGAGCTGACCCAGAAGGCGGCGCTGGCCGGGGTGCCGCTGCTGGCCGCCGTCTCGGCGCCGTCCTCGCTGGCCGTGGACCTCGCCGAGGAGCTGGGCCTGACCCTGGTCGGCTTCCTGCGCGGCGAGGGCGCCAACGTCTACACCCGACCCGACCGGATCAGCTGAGCGGAGCCCGCCGCAGCTCCGCCTCGACGAGGTCCGCCGCCCGCGCCGTGCCGCCCTCGGCCCGGGCCTCGGCGCGCAGTGCGGCCAGCCGGTCGGCCACCTCCGGGTCGCCGACCAGCTCCAGCAGCGCGGCGCGCAGCGCGGCGGCCGTCGCGTCCTCGGTGTCCAGCCGGCGGGCCACGCCGAGCGCCACCAGCGAGTCCGCGTTGGCGAACTGGTCGACCGCCTGCGGCACCGCGATCATCGGCACGCCGTGGAACAGGCCCTCGCCGGCGCCGCCGGTCCCGGCGTGGGTGACGAAGGCGTCGGCCTGCGCCAGCACGTCGAACTGCGGCACCCACCGGTGCACCTCGACGTTGGCCGGCACCTCGCCCAGCGCGGCCGGGTCGGTGTGCTGGCCGATCTGCAGGACGACGTGCCAGCCCGGCAGGCCGCCGAAGGCCTCCACGCACGCCCGGTAGAAGGCCGGCCGGTCGGTGAAGGCCGAGCCGAGCGAGACCAGCAGCACCTTCTCCGCGCCTTCGGGCCGCTGCCAGCGGCCCTGGTGCGAGCGGTCGCCGAAGCACTGGCCGACGAAGGTGATCCGCCCGGTGTCGACCCGGTCCGCGTTGGGCTGCAGGGCCCGCGGGATCAGGGCGAGCGCGCGGTCGGGGCGGTTCTTGAAGCGGTCGACGTCCCGGACGGCCGCGCCGGTGTCGGCCAGCCAGTCGCCGAACCGCCGGTAGTGCTCGGGGCCGCCGGGGCCGGTGCGGAGCGCCTCGAAGAGCTCGGCCATGTCCTGCTCGAAGCCCTCCCAGCCGACCATCGTGGGCGAGAGCTGGACCAGCGGCACGCCGTGGGCCTCGGCCACCGCCCGCGCGGCGAAGGCGCCGATGTCGTGGAGCACGAGGTCGGGCCGGTCCTCGGCGAAGAGCTTTTGCAGGACGGGGGTCATGGCGACGGCGTCGTCGAGGAAGACGTCCTGGACCGCGACCGGGTCCTCCGGCCACCCCGAGGGGTCGTCGGCGAGCGGCAGCGCCGTCGGGTACGGGACGAGCGCGGCCCCTGCGGCGGCGACGGTCCCGGCGAAGGACGGGTCGTTGACGTAGCTGACCCGGTGGCCCCGGGCGACGAGCTCGGCGATCACGGCGAGGCTCGGGTTGACGTGGCCGTGGGCCGGGATGGAGGCCATGACGATGTGGGCGGAGCGGCGGGTCATCGCGGTGTTCCCCTCGATAGTGCGAGACGAGACGTTTCGTCTCGCTGATGCCCCATAAGAATGCGCCCCCCGGAGGGCGCTGTCAAGACGATACGCATCGTCTCGTCGACTCGTAGGATGGCGCCCATGGCCAGACAGCAGAGCGCCCCCGACCCCAGCCGCCGCAACGAGCAGAGCCGCTCCGCGATCCTCACCGCCGCCGGCGAGCTGGTCGCCGAGATCGGCTTCGGCAAGCTCACCATCGAGAAGATCGCCGCCCGCGCGGGTGTCGGCAAGCAGACCATCTACCGCTGGTGGCCGTCCAAGGGGGCCGTCGTCTTCGACTCCTTCCTCGCCGCCAACGAGAACGCCTCCGGCAGCCTGGCCCTCCCCGACAGCGGAGACCTCGACGAGGACCTGCGGACCCTGCTGCGGGCCACCGTCCTCGAACTCGCCGACCCCGCCTTCAACCGGACCGGACGCGCGCTCGCCGCCGAGGTGCTCACCGACCCCGAGCTGCTGCGCGAGTACCGCGAACGGCTGCTGGACCCGCTGCTGGAGGTCACCCGCGACCGCCTGCGGGCCGCCCGGGAGGCCGGGCGGCTGCGGGCGGACGCGGACCTCGACCTCGCCGTCGAACTCCTCTACGGTCCGCTGTACTACCGCTGGCTGCACGGGCTCGGCCCGCTCGACGCCGACTACGCGGACCAGGTGGCGGCGGCCCTGCTGGCCGCGTTCGGCACCACCGGCGGCTGAGCCGCGCCCGGGCTCAGGACCGGTTGCGGCGCCGCAGCAGCAGCACCACGGCGATGACCGCCACGATCACCACCAGCACCACGACGGCGCCGATGATCAGGGCCAGGAACTTACCGAGGCCCTTCTTTTTCTTCTTCTTCGACTTGTCCTTGGCCAGCTGGGCGGTGGCGTGCCGGTCCGCCGACACACCGGTCCGACCGGCCTGCGCCGCGTGGACGGCGCCGCCGGCCACCGAACCGCCGGACGGCGCGCCGTCCACCGCCGTGCCCACCGCCGTGCCCACCGCCGCCGTCCGCGGCGCGGCCACCGCCGCCGAGGCCGCCGGAGCGGCGGCCAGCGCGGTGCCGCCGAAGGCGAGCACCGCGGAGAGAACCAGACCCGTCAACCGAGCGCGCACAGGAATCAACCCCCGACATCCGACCCGGCGGCGCCCCGACGGCCCGCCGACCGCCGACACCCTCCCACGCGCGCCCCGCCGCGCCCACCCCCGCGACCGGACCGCGACCCGCTCGGGACGGACCGGTCACCGAAGCGCCACACTCCCCCGGCCGGACCCTCAGCCCTCCGGCGGGGAGGCCGGGCCGGCCAGGGCCACCGCGGCCAGGGCGCGCAGCGCGGAGGCCACCTGCCCGAGCGGCAGGGTGGCGTCGTCGGCGAACAGCTCCAGCAGCCAGCCGCCCGCCGCGTTCTGGCCGCCGGCCGCGACCATCCCGCGGTAGCCGGAGACCACCAGCATCGCCTCCTCCGCCGGGTCGTTGCCCGCGGCGCCCGCGCGCAGCGCGAAGGACCCGCCGCGCACGGCCCGCCGCGTCATCGGGTAGTGGCGCAGGTCGAAGACGGCGTCCGGGGCCTCGATCTGGGCCCGCTGGGTCTCCGCCCGGGAACTGCTCGGCCCGCTGGTCATCCGGTAGACGGCGTGCCGGGCGGTGCGCATCAGCTGCGAGCCGGGCGGCACGTACGAGATCCACCAGCCGACCGCGTCCAGCAGCCGGGCCGAGGTCTCGGCCACGATCGTGAGCTTGCCGATGGTGTCGGCCGGGTGCACGGCCCGCACCGCGCCCTGCCGGTCGAGCGCGGTGAGCACCGCCGTCAGCAGCTGCCCCGGGTCGGCGCTGTGCGCGGCACCGCGGAACCGCCGCCGGTCCCCGGCCCCGGCCCGGCCGCCGGGGCGGAACCGGCCGTCGCCGCGGTGCTGCGGCTCGGCGGCGTCGGCGAGCAGCACCGTCGGGTCGGGGGCGAACCCGGGGCCGTGGCTGCGGCCGGCCACCACGGGGTGCGCGGCCCGGGCGGCCTTGGCCCGGTACTGGGCGGCGTCGGCGAGCCGGAACAGCCGGTCGGGGGTGGTCACGGGGCCGATCGAGTCACCGGTGGAGGCGACCCCGCAGGCCACGCCCTCGCCCTCGGCCAGGGCCAGCGCCCGGGCACACAGCTCCTCGGCGACGGCCACCACCTCGTCCGCCTTCTGCCCCTCGACCAGCAGGCAGAACTCGTCCCCGCCGAGCCGGGCCGCGAGGCTGCCGGGGAGCTTGGCGGCGGCCAGCGACAGCTGGTGGGCGAACCGTTCCAGCAGCCGGTCGCCGACCTCGTGCCCGAGCTGGTCGTTGACCCGCTTGAGGCCGTTGACGTCGCAGACCACCAGGGAGACGACGGTGTTGTCCCGGTTGTGCGCGGCCAGCGCGTTCTCCAGCCGGGCGTCCACCGCGCGCCGGTTGGCGAGGCCGGTGAGCGGGTCGGAGAAGGCGAGCCTGCGCAGGTCGGCGAGGCGTTCGGTCTGGGCGAGGCCGGCCGAGATCTGGGCGGCCAGCAGGGTCGCGTAGTCGGCGTCGGCGTCGGTGAAAGCGGCCGTTCCGGCGGTCCGGGCGAGGTAGAGCTCGCCCCAGGCCTGCCCGTGCAGCACGATCGGCGCGACCACGCAGCAGGCCCGGCCGCGCCGGCGCAGCGCGGCAGCGCGCTCCTGGCAGTACGCGCCCGCGGTCGGGTGCGCGTGCCCGGCGTGCGGCTGGCTGTTGTCGGCCGTCTGCACCCAGGCGCGCGGCAGCCGTCCGGTGGTCCAGCGCTCCTCCAGGTACGTGACGATCTCGGGGAAGTCGGCCACCGGGTAGGACTCGTCCTCGGGCAGCTCCTCCTCACCCGGGGCGAGTTCGCCGTGGTTGACCAGGACCCGCAGTCGGCCGGACTCGCGGTCCCAGACCGAGACGGCGGACATCGTCGCGCCGAGCGCCACGGTGGCGCGGGCGGCGGCGGCCCGGACGGCCTCCAGCGGGGTGAGCGCGCCGGCCATGTCCTGGGCGAGTTCGACCACGGCCCGCAGCCGCGCGTCGGTGGCCGGGGCTCCCCCGCCGGCCGTCCCCGCCCCGGGCTCGGGGACGGCGGGCGGCGGCTGCTGGGCCCGGCCGCGGTCCGTCATGATCGCCTCACTGCTCACCGGCTCGCCTCGCTCCCTGTGCTCGGTCCTGCTGGTGGTCCGCCCGGACGCCCGCGTCGGCGGGCGGGGGCCGTACCCGCGCCCCGACCGCTCTCCTACCCGTCCGGCGGCACCGCCCCACGGCCGATCGCACCGAGGCGCCTGCACCCAGACTATGGCGGTTTCGTTCGGTTATGCCCCGTTTGCGGCTCGGCACCCGCAAGACCGCGCGGCCGTCCGCCGTTCGGCGTGTCGCGGCGCGTCACGGTGTGTCACCGGCGCGGCCCGGGCGGGAGCGCGGTCCCCGGCGGGCGGGGCGCGGGGGCGGCGCGCGGGTGTGGGCGCGCGCCAGTCGGTGCGCGCTAGTCGGTGCGCGGCCGCCGGGAGAGCAGCCAGGGCTCGACCAGCCCGAGCCCGCGCACCGGCCGGCGCCACATCGGCTGCAGGTGGAACCGGTGCGCCGCGTCCGGCCCCGGCGCCGACGGGCCGGGCGGCGGCATCCCGGCCGCCGCCGACAGCGCCTCGGCCAGCCCCGGGCCGTCCGTGTCGGCCGGCGCGACGCTGCCGTTCTGCTCCAGCGCGGCCGCGAACTCGCCGTCGATCAGCACCGCGTCCTTGGGCGCGATCGAGGTGAGCCGGCTGGCCAGGTTGACCGTCGTGCCGAACACGTCGCCCATCCGCGAGGTGACCGCGCCGAAGGCCATGCCGACCCGCAGCGCGGGGATGGTGTCGTCCTCGGCCAGCGCCTCGATGAGGCCGAGCGCGATCCCGGCGGCGGTCACCGGGTCCTCGGAGACGAAGAGGATCTCGTCGCCGAGCGTCTTGATCACCCGGCCGCCCTGGCCGGCGATGAGGTCGGAGCAGGTGTTCTCGAAGGTCTCGACCAGCTCGCCGAGCTCCTCCTCCTCCAGCCGCCGCGACAGCCGGGTGAAGCCGACCAGGTCCGCGAAGCAGACGGCGAGCCGGCCGCTGGTGATCTCGTGGTCCTCGGCGGCCTGCACCACCCGGCCGGTGACCGCGGCCAGCTGCCGCCGCCAGACGTACACCAGGAACTGCTCCAGCTCCGGCAGCAGCAGCTCGACCAGCGGGTACGCGACATCGGCACGGGTCAGGCCGGGTTCGACGGACTGGGTGAGGTTCTCCAGGAAGGTGTCCATCTGCCAGCCCGCCAGCCGGGCCGTGGTCTGACCGGTGGACCGGGCCACCTGGATCGCCATCGACTCGCTCAGCAGGCCCGACTCGACCAGGCCGGCCAGCCGGCGCAGCGCGATCACGTCGCCGTCGGTGAGCGCCCGGGACTGCCCGATGTCCGGGAAGCCCATCGCCCGCCAGAAGCGGGTGGCCAGCTCCATCGGGACGTCGGCGGCCCGGGCGGCCTGGTAGGGGGTGTAGCGGCGGGGCGCGTCCAGGATCAGGCGTTCGAGGTCGAGGGCGACGGTCTGGTCGTCGGAGCCCGCCGGGCCGCCGTTTCCTCCGGCGCCGTTGCCGCCGCCGTTGCTGCCGTCCTCTGCCACCGGTCCGTCCCCGTGCGGTCGCCGCACTCGCCTCGTGTCCTGCGTGTCCGGCGCACCCGCCACCCGGCGGGCAGTGGCGCGCCTCACACTGCTGCCAGGTGGAATGTTCGCACGGAATCACGCGATCCGGGGCATCCGCCCGGGTCAAGGGGAGGTAAGGGGACGCACGGGGCGCCCGTCCGGCGCACGGCACCGGCGCCCGCCGGGCGCGCGGGGGTGGCTACCTCGCGACGCGCGGCTCCGGGCGCACGTGGACGACGTCGCCCGCGCCGACCGCCTGCCGGGCGCCGTCCGGGGTGCGGACCACCAGTCGGCCGTCCCCGTCCACCGCGACGGCCTCGCCGCGCAGCTCGCGGTCGCCGGGCAGCAGCACCTTCACCTGGCGGCCCAGCGTGGTGCAGCGGGCCGCGTAGGCGCGCAGCAGGCCGCTGGTGTGCGGGTCCCCGGCGGCGGCCGTCCACTCCCCGTACAGCTCGGCGAACTCGCGCAGCAGGGCGCGCAGCAGGGTGGACCGGTCGGTGACGGCGGCGCCGGCCAGGGCGAGCGAGGCGGCGGTGGGCACGGGCAGTTCGGCGGCCCGCAGCGAGACGTTGAGGCCGAGTCCGGCGACCACCGCCCCGCCGCCCAGCTCGGTGAGGATCCCGCCGAGCTTGCGCTCCGCGCCGTCGACCTCCACCTGGAGGTCGTTGGGCCACTTCAGGCCGACCTCGACCTCGGCGACCCGGCTCAGCGTGCTCGCGGCGGCGACGCCGACCAGGATCGGCAGCCAGCCGTACCGTTCGACGGGCACCCCGTCCGGGCGGAGCAGGACGGAGAGGAAGAGGCCGGAGCGCGCGGGGGCGCTCCACTGCCGCTCCAGCCGGCCGCGTCCGGAGTTCTGGGCCTCGGCGACCAGCACCGCGCCCTGCGGGGCGCCCTCGCGGGCGCGGGCGGCGAGATCGGTGTTGGTGGAGCCGGTCTCCTCGACGACGTCGATCGAGGTCCAGAGCCCGCCGGGGCGCAGCAGGTCCCGGCGCAGCCCGGCGGCGTCCAGCGGCGGGCGGTCCAGGTCGGTCCACGGGGACGGCCCGGCGTGGCCGAGGCCGCGCAGTCCGCTGCGGCGGGGGGTGTCGGAGGTCATGCGGCTCACCCTAAGTCGGGTGGCCGCCCGGTGGCCGCAGGCCGCCCCATCGTCCCCCACAACGGGCGCCGACACACTGTGTCGCTGGCCATAACGGTGGAGCGTTACGTCGGACCCTCCGCGCTGGCTACGCTACCCAACGGTAGTTCGTTGTGCCGCCCTGCACCCCTCGTCCGCGCCGGCCCCACCCGGCCCGCGCGCCCTCGAAAACAGGTCGCGGCCCAGGATGCAGGGAGAGCCACCGGAATGACCGAGGCGCCGCACGACCCGCACACCACCGCCGGAAAGCTCGCCGACCTCCGGCGCAGGATCGACGAGGCGGTGCACTCCGGCTCCGCCAAGGCGGTGGAGAAGCAGCACGCCAAGGGCAAGCTGACGGCCCGCGAGCGGGTCGCGGAGCTGCTGGACGAGGACTCCTTCGTCGAGTTCGACGAGTTCGCCCGGCACCGCTCGACCAACTTCGGCCAGGAGCGGAACCGGCCCTACGGGGACGGCGTGGTGACCGGCTACGGCACCGTCGACGGCCGTCAGGTCGCCGTGTTCGCCCAGGACTTCACCGTCTTCGGCGGCTCGCTCGGCGAGGTGTTCGGCGAGAAGATCGTCAAGGTCATGGACTTCGCGCTGAAGACCGGCTGCCCGGTCATCGGCATCAACGACTCCGGCGGCGCCCGGATCCAGGAGGGCGTGGTCTCGCTCGGCCTGTACGGCGAGATCTTCCGCCGCAACGTGCACGCGTCCGGGGTGATCCCGCAGATCTCGCTGATCATGGGCCCCTGCGCGGGCGGCGCGGTCTACTCCCCCGCGATCACCGACTTCGTCGTGATGGCCGACCGGACCTCGCACATGTTCATCACCGGCCCCGACGTGATCAAGACCGTCACCGGCGAGGACGTCGGCATGGAGGAGCTGGGCGGCGCGCGCACCCACAACACCAAGTCCGGCAACGCCCACTACCTCGCCGCGGACGAGAAGGAGGCGGTCGAGTACGTCAAGAGCCTGCTGTCGTACCTGCCCTCCAACAACCTCTCCGACCCGCCGTCCTTCCCGGAGGAGGCGGACCTGTCCGTCACCGACGAGGACCTCGAACTGGACACCCTGGTGCCGGACTCGGCGAACCAGCCGTACGACATCCACCGGGTGATCGAGCACGTCCTCGACGACGGCGAGTTCCTGGAGACCCAGCCGCTGTACGCGGGCAACATCGTCACCGGCTTCGGCCGGGTCGAGGGCCATCCGGTCGGCGTCGTCGGCAACCAGCCGATGAACCTGGCGGGCTGCCTGGACATCGCCGCCAGCGAGAAGGCCGCGCGGTTCATCCGCACCTGCGACTCCTTCAACATCCCGGTGATCACCTTCGTCGACGTGCCCGGCTTCCTGCCCGGCACCGAGCAGGAGTGGGACGGCATCATCCGCCGCGGCGCCAAGCTGATCTACGCCTACGCCGAGGCGACCGTGCCGCTGATCACCGTGATCACCCGCAAGGCCTTCGGCGGCGCGTACGACGTCATGGGCTCCAAGCACCTGGGCGCCGACCTCAACCTGGCCTGGCCGACCGCGCAGATCGCCGTGATGGGCGCGCAGGGCGCGGTGAACATCCTGCACCGGCGGGAGATCGCCGAGGCCGAGGCGGCCGGGAACGCCGAGGAGAAGCGGGCCGAGCTGATCGCCTCCTACGAGGACACCCTGCTCAACCCGTACCTGGCCGCCGAGCGCGGCTACGTGGACGCCGTGATCGCGCCGAGCGAGACCCGCCGGCACATCGTCCGCGGGCTGCGCGCGCTGCGCGGCAAGCGCGAGGTGCTGCCGCCGAAGAAGCACGGCAACATCCCGCTGTAGTGGTTCCGCGCAGGAGGATCGCGAGAGGATTGAGCATGGCCCCGATCCACGTGCTGCACGGGCAGCCGACCCCCGAGGAGCTGGCCGCCGTCCTGGCGGTGGTCCAGGCCCGGGCCGCCGCCGCGCAGGCCGCCGCCGAGGCCGCCCGCCGCGCCGGCGCCGGCCCGGGCTCCGCCTGGAACGACCGCGCGCGCCGGATGCGCGCCACCCCGCGCCCGGGCGTCAACGCCTGGCGCACCTCCGGCTGGGCCGGGTAGGGCGGACGCCGCCCCGGCACCGCACCACGGCCGGCGAGGGCCGCCCCGGGCACCCGCCCGGGGCGGCCCTCGCCGCTGTGCGCACGCGGGCACGGGCTCCGCGCGGGCCCGCGCCGCCATAAGCCCGGATTGCCCCGAAACCCCCGAAACCTGAGTACGGATACTCAGGCGCCCCACCGGCCCGCCGGAGCACCCTGGAACGATGCTCTGGTCAGACCCCCGCGACGAGCCCTCCCCGGAAGCCCGGCGGATGCAGCGCAAGCTGCACCGGGCCGGGTACGTGCTCGCCGCCCTCGCCCTGCTGATCGCCGTCCTGCTGATGATCTGACGATCACTGGACGACCGCCCCGGGGCCTCCCTCTACCCTGGTGGGCATGACCGACCGCCGCACCCTCGTCCTCGCCTCCGCCTCCCCCGCCCGCCTCGGGCTGCTGCGCCAGGCGGGCCTCGACCCGAAGGTGGTGGTCAGCGGCGTCGACGAGAACGCGCTCACCGCCCCCACCCCCGGCGAGCTCGCGCTCGTCCTCGCCGAGGCCAAGGCCGCGGCCGTCGCCGCCGGCCTCACCGGCGGCGAACTGGTCGTCGGCTGCGACTCCGTGCTGGAGCTGGACGGACTGGCCCTCGGCAAGCCCGCCGACGAGGCCGAGGCACTGACCCGCTGGCAGTCGATGCGCGGCCGGGCCGGCGTGCTGCGCACCGGCCACTGCGTGATCGACACCGCCACCGGCCGTCGGTCCTCCGCCACCGCCTCCACCACGGTGCGCTTCGGCACCCCGGACGACGCCGAGGTCGCCGCCTACATCGCCACCGGCGAACCGCTGCGCGTGGCGGGCGCGTTCACCCTGGACGGCCGCTCGGCGCCGTTCGTCGAGGGCATCGACGGCGACCCGGGCAACGTCATCGGCCTCTCCCTGCCGCTGCTGCGCACGCTGCTCGCCGAGGTGGACGTCCGGATCACCGACCTCTGGGCCTGACCACCCCGCCACCTGACCACCCCGCCAACGACCGTCGACGGTGCGCCAAACAGCGGCGCAATTGTCGCCAACCACCCTGTTGATAACCTCATTTGATGCACGCTAGTGGAGCGTCCGGACGACATCGCCGCTCCGGAGCGACGGGGGAGGTGGCGAGCGGATGACCGACAGTCTGCTCAACGTGCTGCTGGGCCTGGTGGCCAGCGCGATCAGCGCCGCACTCGGCTGGCTCGGCCAGAGCCTGCGCCGAAGACGCCGGCTCGACCGGGCCAGGGCCTTCCTCGGCCTGCCCGCCGGCAGCGAGTGCCTGATCGTGGTCAACCGCAGCATCGGCACCGGCGCCCACCACCGGACGGTCACCCGGCGCGACGCCTACGCGCTGATGGAACTGGCCGCCCTCGTGAAGGAGTGCGGCGCGCACGCCGACCTGGTGGCGCACGACGCCGCGCCGCGCGGCCTCGGCACCAGGACCGAACTCTGCTTCGGCGGCCCCGTCTCCAACGAGCGGATGGCCGCCCACCTGGCCTGGGGCCTGCCCGGGGTGACGATCTCCAGCGACCACGCCGTCCTGGACAACACCATCACCGTCGGCGGCCGCTCCTACGCCGCCGACCCGGAGGCCGGGGAGTACGTCCTGCTGGCCCGGCTGGCCACCCCCGGGGACGGCCGCCCCGTCTTCCTGATCTCCGGACAGACCGGCATCGCCAACCACGCCGGCGTCCGCCACCTGGTGACCCACCACCGCCGGCTGGCCCACCGCTACGGCACGGACGGCACCTTCGCCCTGCTGCTCAAGGTGGTCAACCCGGCCGCCTACGGCCCCGACGTCGTCGAGCAGGTCGCCGACGTCACCGACCGGGCCCTGGAGCGCGGACCGACCCCGCCGGGCGCGCCCGCGCCGGGCGCACCGGCCCCCGCGACCGCCGCCACCGCTTGAGCCCCGCTCGCGGCGCGGCCGGGTGTGGCCAAGCCCACCGCCGCGCCACGCCGCGCCCGTCACCGAGCGCGCACGCCGGGCCGCCGTGACCGCACCCGCCACCACCTGCGAGGACTCCCGTCGGGCCGCCCACCGCCCGCCCGGGCGCATCACCCTCCGTGTGGGATAGTTCACAACCTGGGGCTACTCGCCGGTACTGCCCAGGAATCCATAAACTCAACGAGGTTCAAGAAGGGAGCCACAGTGCGCAAGGTGCTCATCGCCAACCGCGGGGAAATCGCCGTCCGCGTCGCCCGTGCCTGCTCGGACGCCGGTATCGCCAGCGTCGCCGTCTACGCCGAGCCGGACCGGGATGCGCTGCACGTCCGCGCGGCCGACGAGGCTTACGCGCTGGGCGGCGACACCCCCGGCACCAGCTACCTGGACATCGCCAAGGTCCTCCAGGCCGCCGCCGACTCGGGTGCGGACGCCGTCCACCCCGGTTACGGCTTCCTGTCGGAGAACGCCGACTTCGCCCAGGCCGTGATCGACGCGGGCCTCACCTGGATCGGCCCGCCGCCGCAGGCCATCCGCGACCTCGGCGACAAGGTGACCGCCCGGCACGTGGCGCAGCGCGCCGGTGCCCCGCTGGTGGCCGGCACGCCGGACCCGGTCTCGGGTGCCGACGAGGTCGTCGTGTTCGCCCGGGAGCACGGCCTGCCGGTCGCCATCAAGGCGGCGTTCGGCGGCGGCGGCCGCGGCCTGAAGGTCGCCCGCACGCTGGAGGAGATCCCGGAGCTGTACGAGTCCGCGGTGCGCGAGGCGGTCGCCGCCTTCGGGCGCGGCGAGTGCTTCGTCGAGCGCTACCTGGACAACCCGCGGCACGTCGAGACCCAGTGCCTGGCCGACAAGCACGGCAACGTGGTGGTCGTCTCGACCCGTGACTGCTCGCTGCAGCGCCGGCACCAGAAGCTGGTCGAGGAGGCGCCCGCGCCGTTCCTCACCCCGGAGCAGAACGCCGAGCTGTACCGGGCGTCGAAGGCCATCCTCAAGGAGGCCGGCTACGAGGGCGCCGGGACCTGCGAGTTCCTGGTTGCGCTGGACGGCACGATCTCCTTCCTGGAGGTCAACACCCGTCTGCAGGTGGAGCACCCGGTCACCGAGGAGGTCACCGGGATCGACCTGGTCCGCGAGATGTTCCGGATCGCCGACGGCGAGGAGCTCGGGTACGACGACCCGGAGGTGCGCGGCCACTCGTTCGAGTTCCGCATCAACGGCGAGGACCCGGGCCGCAACTTCCTGCCGGCGCCGGGCACGGTGACGCTGTTCGCGCCGCCGTCCGGTCCGGGCGTGCGGCTGGACTCGGGCGTGGAGACCGGTTCGGTGATCGGCCCGGCCTGGGACTCGCTGCTGGCCAAGCTGATCGTGTCCGGCCGCGACCGCAAGCAGGCGCTGGAGCGGGCGAAGCGCGCGCTGGCGGAGTTCAAGGTCGAGGGCATGGCCACGGCCATCCCGTTCCACCAGGCGGTCGTCGCCGACCCGGCGTTCGCGCCGGAGGTGCACGGCGGTGACGGGCCGTTCAAGGTCTTCACCCGGTGGATCGAGACCGAGTTCGACAACACCATCCCCGCGTTCGCCGGTGCGGCCGGCGAGGGCGAGGAGGCCGAGGGCCGGGAGACCGTGGTCGTCGAGGTCGGCGGCAAGCGGATCGAGGTCTCGCTGCCGTCCTCGCTGGGCGTCTCGACCGCTCCGGCGGCCGGTGCGGGGGCCGCGAAGGCCAAGCGCCGGGTGGGTGCGAAGAAGGCCGGTTCGGCGGTCAGCGGTGACGCGCTGGCGTCGCCGATGCAGGGCACCATCGTCAAGGTCGCGGTCGAGGAGGGCCAGGTCGTCGCGGAGGGCGAGCTGATCGTCGTCCTGGAGGCGATGAAGATGGAGCAGCCGCTGAACGCGCACAAGGCGGGCACGATCGTCGGCCTCAAGGCCGAGGTCGGGGCGAGCGTCTCCAGCGGCGCGGCGCTCTGCGAGATCAAGGACTGACGCCTCCCGCGTCGTCCGCCGCCGGTCCGTACACCTTCGGGTGTGCGGACCGGTCGCGTTCTCGGCGGCGGTGCGGGCGTTCCGGATCGTGCGGGTCGTACCTGGTACGGGTCGTACCTGGTGCGGGTCGTACCTGGTGCGGGTCGTACCTGGCGCGGCCGGGCGGTCAGCGCCCGCGCGGGAGGCCGAGTTCGGCGAGCCTGGCCGGCAGCGGACCGCCCGGGCCGGCCGGGCCGCCGGGGCCGTGCACGCCCGGGCGGCGCTGGCCGGGCAGCGGGGCTCCGCCGCCGGGCGGCGGCGGGACGGCGCGGCGGGCCATCGGGCCCGGCTGGGTCTGGTGGACCGGGCCGCTGCCGGTCCCGTGCACCGGGGCGTCGCCGGACGGCGGGGAGCCGAGCGGGGCGAGGTCGATCTGCACGCCGCAGTCGGCGAGCGCGTCGAGCTCGCGGGCGGTGGCGTCGTCGGCGGTGGCGTGCTCGTCGGTGACCAGGCGGGTGATGGCCTCGGTGGGGACGGTCTGGAACATGCTGTCCGCGCCGAGCTTGGTGCGGTCGGCGAGGATGATCACCTCGGCGGCCGACTGCACCAGGGCCCGGTCCACGCTCGCGGAGAGCATGTTCGTGGTCGACAGACCGCGTTCGGCGGTCAGTCCGCTGCCCGAGATGAAGGCCTTGGTGACCCGCAACCCGTGCAGGGACTGCTCGGCGCCGCTGCCGACGAGGGCGTAGTTGGAGCCGCGCAGGGTGCCGCCGGTCATCACCACCTCGACCCGGTTGGCGTGCGCGAGCGCCTGGGCGACCAGCAGCGAGTTGGTCACCACGGTCAGCCCGGGCACCCGGGCCAGGCGCCGGGCGAGTTCCTGGGTGGTGGTGCCGGCGCCGACCACCACGGCGTCGCCCTCCTCCACCAGGCCGGCGGCGAGATCGGCGATGGCGCTCTTCTCGGCGGCGGACAGGTGGGTCTTCTGCGGGTAGCCGGGTTCGCGGCTGAAGCCGCCGGGGAGCACCGCGCCGCCGTGCCGGCGGTCGAGGAGCCCTTCTGCCTCCAGGGCCCGTACGTCGCGGCGCACGGTCACTTCGGAGGTCTGGACGACGCGGGCCAACTCCCGGAGCGAGACCGCTCCGTTGGCGCGCACCATTTCGAGGATCAACTGGCGACGTTCTGCTGCAAACACAGAACCGACGGTAACCTGCGTGACCGTCTGCTTTCAGGCGTTTGCTGCTAGTAGCGGGAATTGCTCACGGCGGAGCGGCGCGTGACCGTACAATGCGCGCCGTCGGTGATCCGGGACTGCGCCCGCCGTCCGGGTGACGCCCGGGAACGCGCGGAGGGCGGTCGCCGACCGGCGACCGCCCCCAACTGAGCGCCCTGGACTCAGGATTCGCCCGATTCGCGCTTGCGGATGTGGAGCTGGCGGGCGGCCTCGGCGGTGGAGCCGGAGACCGACGGGTAGACGGTGAAGGCGCTGGCCACCTGTTCGACGGTCAGATTGGCGTCCACCGCGAGCGAGATGGAGTGGATGAGCTCGCTGGCGCGCGGGGCGACGACCACGCCGCCGACCACGATGCCGGTGCCGGGGCGGCAGAACAGCTTCACGAAGCCGTCCCGGATGCCCTGCATCTTGGCCCTCGGGTTGCCGCGCAGCGGGAGCTTGACCTCGACCGCGTCCATCGTGCCGCACTCCACGTCGGCGGCGGTGTAGCCGACGGTGGCGATCTCGGGGTCGGTGAAGACGTTGGAGGCCACGGTCTTGAGGTTCAGCGGCTGCACCGCGTCGCCGAGCGCGTGGTACATGGCGATCCGGCCCTGCATGGCCGCCACCGAGGCGAGCATGAAGACGCCGGTGCAGTCGCCGGCCGCGTAGACGCCGGGGGCGCTGGTGCGGGAGACCCGGTCGACCTGGATCTGGCCCCAGTCGTTGAGCTTGACCCCGGCCTCCTCCAGGCCCATCTCGGCGGTGTTGGGGATCGAGCCGACCGCCATCAGGCAGTGGGTGCCCTCGATCACGGTGCCGTCGGAGAGGGTGACCTCGACCGTGTCCCCGATGCGCTTGGCACTCTCGGCCCGCGAGCGGCTCATCACGTTCATGCCGCGGCGGCGGAAGACCTCCTCCAGCACCTCGGCGGCGTCCGGGTCCTCGCCCGGCAGCACCCGGTCGCGCGAGGAGACCAGGGTGACCCTGGAGCCCAGCGCCTGGTAGGCGCCGGCGAACTCGGCGCCGGTGACGCCGGAGCCGACCACGATCAGCTCGCGCGGCAGCTCCTCCAGGTCGTAGACCTGGGTCCAGGTGAGGATCCGCTCGCCGTCGGGCTGGGCGTCGGGCAGCTCGCGCGGGTGGGCGCCGGTGGCGATCAGCACGGCGTCGGCGCGCAGCGACTGGACGCTGCCGTCGGGCGCGTCCACCAGCACCTCGCGGGAGCCGTCCACGGCCTGCCCGCCGGTGCCGAGCCGGCCGCGGCCGCGCAGCACGGTGACGCCGGCCCGGGTGACGGACTGGGTGATGTCGTGGGACTGCGCGATGGCCAGGCGCTTCACACGCCGGTTGACCTTGCCGAGGTCCACGCCGACCACCCGGGCCGGGCTGTCGATGTGGGGGGTGTCGTCGGCGACGATGATGCCGAGTTCCTCGTACGAGCTGTCGAAGGTCGTCATCACCTCCGCCGTCGCGATCAGCGTCTTCGACGGCACGCAGTCCGTGAGCACCGCCGATCCGCCCAGGCCGTCGCGGTCGACGACGGTCACCTCCGCGCCGAGCTGGGCGGCGACGAGCGCCGCCTCGTAGCCGCCGGGTCCGCCACCGATGATCACGATCCGAGTCACGTCAACCATTGTCCCGCACGCCGGGAGCACTGCCACGCCGGGGTCGGGGCTTCTGTCGGATCGGCCGGTGAACGTAGGCTTCCCCCCATGCCCCTTTACGCCGCGTATGCCACCAACCTCGATGCCCGGCAGATGACCCGCCGCGCTCCGCACTCGCCGCTGCGCGGCACCGGGTGGCTGTCCGGCTGGCGGCTCACCTTCGGTGGCGAGCACCTCGGCTGGGAGGGCTCGCTCGCCACGGTGGTGGAGGACGAGAAGGACCAGGTCTTCGTCTCGCTGTACGACGTGGCGCCGATGGACGAGGAAGGGCTGGACCGCTGGGAGGGCGTCCAGCTCGGCATCTACCGCAAGATCAAGCTGCGGGCGCAGACGCTGGACGGCGACGTGCCGGTCTGGACGTACGTGCTGAACGACTACGAGGGCGGCCTGCCCGCGGCCCGCTACCTGGGCCTGATCGCGGACGCGGCGGAGAGCGCCGGCGCCCCCGACGACTACGTGCTGGACCTGCGCCGCCGGCCCTGCTGAGACCCGGTCTCAGGAGGGCCGCCCCCAGGCCCCGGCCGTGCCGGCCAGGGCCGCGGCCACCCGCGCACGCCGCACCGGGTCGGTGCGCAGCGGGTTGGCGAGTTCGACGTGGAGCCAGGTGGCGCCGAGGCCGGCGGCGAAGCGGCCCTGGACGTTGGTGGTGCCCGCCAGCCGCCCGCACGTCTCCCGCCAGGCCCGGCAGACCGTCAGCCCGGCCGCCTCCAGCCCCGCCGCCGTGCGCTCGGCGGCCTCGCCGGCCGCCCCGGCGCCGCTGGAGACCACGGCGTCCGCGCCGGGCAGGCTGCTCCCGCCGAAGCCGTGCAGTTGGAGGCCGGGCAGTCCGCGCGCGGTGAGGGCCTCGACGACCTCGGCGAAGACGGTGTCCCGGCAGTGGGCGACGTCCGCCGATCCGTCGGCGCCGGCCCGCCGGTGGGCGCCGGCGAGGACGAGCACGCCGCCGGGCACCCACTGGAAGAGTTCGGCGCCGAGGAGCTCGGTGCGGCTGTCGGCGACCGGGTGCGGGACCTGGGCGGACCAGCCGGCCCGGGTGGAGAGGTCCAGGTAGACCCGGCCCCAGCCGCGCGGGTCCGCGCCGGAGGCGTCGGCGATCTCGGCGGTGCGGCGGCCGCTGACCACCTCGGTGAACTCGGTGAGCCGGTAGCCGGCGCCGGCCAGCAGCCGGTCGGCCCGCTCGGGGCGGCCGTCGACGGCCGCCCGGACCCCGTCGGCGACGGCCCGGCGACGGGCGGCGTCCGGGACGGCGTACGCGCCGAAGGCGAAGGCGGCGGTGTAGGCCTCGACGCGGGCGGCGAGGTCCGCCGGGTGCCGAGAGTGACCGGGGCTTCCCTGATCCGGGACCATGACGGGACAGGATAGGCCGGTTCGCCCCGCGCGGGGCTGAGGCCCGGCCGGGCGCGCCCCGGTTCGCGGCGGGGCTCCGGGGCCCGGCGCCGGGAGCTGTGGGTTCAGGCCATCCGGGTAACGATCCGGCACGTCGTACCAGGATTTTCTACGCGCGTAGCCGTTTCCCGTCTATCCTCGGACACGTGAACGCATCTCCTCAGTCGGTCGTCTCCGCCGACCCCTACGCCGCCGCCCAGGCCGCCGCCGAGCGCCTGCGCGAGCTGACCGGTGCCGAGCGCCACGACGTCGCCCTGGTGATGGGCTCCGGCTGGGTGCCGGCCGCCGACGCCCTCGGCGAGACCGTGGCGGAGTTCCCGGTCACCGACCTGCCGGGCTTCCCCGCCCCCGCCGTGGCCGGCCACGCCGGCACGATCCGCTCGGTGAAGATCGGCGAGAAGCGCGCCCTGATCTTCCTCGGCCGCAACCACTACTACGAGGGCCACGGCGTCGCGACCGTCGTCCACGGCGTGCGCACCGCCGCCGCGGCCGGCTGCGGGATCATCGTGCTGACCAACGGCTGCGGCGGCCTGCGCCCCACCTGGCGCCCCGGCCAGCCGGTCCTGATCAGCGACCACATCAACCTGACGGCCGACTCGCCGATCGTCGGCGCGAACTTCGTCGACCTCACCGACCTCTACTCCAAGCGGCTGCGCGAGCTGTGCCGCGAGGTCGACCCGACCCTCGACGAGGCCGTCTACGTCCAGTTCCGCGGCCCGCACTACGAGACCCCGGCCGAGGTCAACATGGCCCGGGTGATCGGCGGCGAGCTGGTCGGCATGTCCACCACCCTGGAGGCCATCGCGGCCCGCGAGGCCGGCGCCGAGGTGCTGGGCATCTCCCTGGTCACCAACCTGGCCGCGGGCATGACCGGCGAGCCGCTCAACCACGCCGAGGTGCTGGAGGCCGGCAAGGCCTCCGCCGAGCGGATGGGCGCGCTGCTGGCCAAGGTCCTGGAGCGGATCTGACCCCGGCACGGGTGCGAACGGCATGAACGGCGGGGCCCGGGGCGGGTGTGATCCGGTGATCACACCCGCCCGCGGGCCCCGTCCGCGTCTGCCGGCCCGACACGCCCCACCGGGCCGGAGGCACCGCCGCACCGCCGCCGCGCCGTACGTTTCGTCCCGTCCCGGCCGGGCACCGCGCCCGGCCGCGGCCGCCCCTCCGCGCCCGTCCCCTCACGCCCGTCTCCCCCGGCCCGTCCCACCGGGCCCGGGCCGGGGCACCCTCCCCGGCCGACCACCGACGCACTTCCCGATGGAGCTGCAGCCATGACGCAGGCAACCACCACCGACCTCCTCGCCCGGGCCCGCACCTGGCTCGCCGAGGACCCGGACCCGCAGACCCGTGAGGAGCTCGCCGCGCTGCTCGCCGCCGCCGAGGACCCCGAGGCCGACGCGACGGCCAAGCTCGCCTGGGCCGACCTGGCCGACCGCTTCTCCGGCCGCCTCCAGTTCGGCACCGCCGGCCTGCGCGGCGAGCTCGGCGCCGGACCGATGCGGATGAACCGCGCCGTGGTGATCCGGGCCGCCGCCGGCCTGGTCTCCTACGTCAGGCAGCAGGGCCTCGGCGACCTCGTGGTCATCGGCTACGACGCCCGCCACAAGTCCTACGACTTCGCCCGCGACACCGCCGCCGTGGTGGTCGGCGCCGGCCTGCGCGCCGCGCTGTTCCCGCGCCCGCTGCCCACCCCGGTGCTCGCCTTCGCCGTCCGCCACCTGGGCGCGGCCGCCGGCGTCACCGTGACCGCCAGCCACAACCCGCCGCAGGACAACGGCTACAAGGTCTACCTGGGCGACGGCTCGCAGATCGTGCCGCCGGCCGACGCGGGCATCGCCGCCCGGATCGACGCGATCGGCTCGCTCCACGAGGTCCCGCTCGCCGCGAGCGGCTGGGAGACCGTGGACGAGTCGGTGGTCGAGGCGTACCTGGACCGCGCCGCCTCCATCGTCGACCCGCACAGCGCGCGCGACCTCTCCGTCGTCTACACCCCGATGCACGGCGTCGGCCGCGACACCTTCCTGGCCGCCCTGGACCGGGCCGGCTTCCCCGCGCCCACCGTGGTCGCCGAGCAGGCCGAGCCGGACCCGGACTTCCCGACCGTCTCCTTCCCCAACCCGGAGGAGCCGGGGGCGATGGACCTCGCCTTCCGCACCGCGGCCTCGGCCGGCCCGGACATCGTCATCGCCAACGACCCCGACGCCGACCGCTGCGCGGTGGCCGTCCCGGTCAACGGCGACGCCGCGGGCGGCGGGCAGGGCGCGCACGACTGGCGGATGCTGCGCGGCGACGAGGTCGGCGCGCTGCTGGGCGCCGCGCTGGTCGCCAAGAAGGCCGTCGGCACCTTCGCCACCACGATCGTCTCCTCCACCCTGCTCGGCCGGATCGCCGAGGCCGCCGGGCTCGGCTACGCCGAGACCCTCACCGGCTTCAAGTGGATCTCCCGCGCCGACGGCCTGCGCTACGGCTACGAGGAGGCGCTCGGCTACTGCGTCGACCCGCAGGGCGTGCGCGACAAGGACGGCATCACCGCCGCCCTGCTGGTCGCCGAGCTCGCCGCCACCCTCAAGCGCTCCGGCCGCACCCTGGGCGACCTGCTCGACGACCTGGCGCTGGAGCACGGCCTGCACGCCACCGACCAGCTCTCGGTGCGCGTCGAGGACCTCTCGCTCATCGCCGACGCCATGCGCACCCTGCGCGAGCAGCCGCCCACCGCGCTGGCCGGCCTCACCGTGACCCGCGCCGACGACCTCACCGCCGGCTCCGCCGACCTGCCGCCCACCGACGGCCTGCGCTACCACCTGGCCGGCGACGCCGTCCGCTCGGCCCGCATCGTGGTCCGCCCGTCCGGCACCGAGCCCAAGCTCAAGTGCTACCTGGAGGTCGTCCTCCCGGTCGCCTCCGCCGCCGACCTCGCCGCCGCCCGCGCCCGGGCCGCCGAGCTGCTCGCGGCGGTCAAGCGCGACCTGGCCGCGGCCGCCGGCATCACCGTCTGACGGTCCCGGTACGCGGAAGGGGCCCGCCGGTTCGGCGGGCCCCTTCGTCGTGCTCCGTCCTCAGACCGCGATCACCGTGATCAGGGCGACCAGGCCGGCCAGCGTCGGGGCGATGATCCACCAGCACCAGCGGACCTCGACCGGGCCGGCGGCGTCGGGGTGCGAGGCGTTGCGCTCGGCCATCTCCTGGAGGATGCCGACCACCTGGTCGGACCAGGCCCGGGTGGGGTCCGCCGAGCCCTGCACCCCGGGGCCGGACGGCGCGGAGCCCTGGCCGAAGACCATGCCGAGCCGGGAGACGTGCTGCGGCCGGCCGGCCCGGTCCTGGGCGCGGGCCGCGCGCTTGCGCTGGCGCAGCGACACCGGCACCGCCCACACCTGGAACTTGCGGCCGTCGGCGAGCAACTCCACCGAGTAGCCGGCGCGCAGCGCGTCCACGGACGCCCAGGGCGCGGTGATGGTGCGCAGCGGGTTGCGCACCACCAGGCGCCGCGCGTTGGCGCGCACGGCGGGGCGCAGGGTGTAGGCGACCACCGGGAGGGCGAAGACCGGGACGGCGGCCAGCGACACCCACGGCGTCTTGCCGGTGCCGTTCAGGGCCGCGTCCCCGATCAGCCACCCCGCCACGGCCAGCAGCAGCACGCCGGAGATCACGCCGGGAACGGAGCGGTACACGCGGTCGGCGTACACGGGCTCGCCATCGGAGCCGGCCGGGCCCTGGTGGGGCCTGCCGTCGGAATCGGTCATGCCGACGATTCTGCCCCATGCCCCCCGGGATCCACAGGGGTGGCGATCACACCGCCAGGTCTCGGTCCGGCATCGATGCGTTGCGGCCCTAGCGGTTGACTACGCGCGTAGATATGCTGGTGTGGTGACTATGTCCACTCTTGCAGCCAACGCCCCGGGCGTCGCGGGCAGCGGTCTCGCGGACGTCGCGGCGTCCGAGGCCTCGCTCCGCCGCTTCCTGCACGGCCTGCCCGGTGTCGACCAGGTCGGCCTGGAGGCGCGTGCCGCCACGCTCGGTACCCGCTCGATCAAGACCACGGCCAAGGCGTACGCCATCGACCTGGCCATCTCGATGATCGACCTGACCACGCTGGAGGGCGCGGACACGGTCGGCAAGGTGCGCGGTCTGTGCGCCAAGGGCAGGAACCCCGACCCGACCGACCCGACCACCCCCCGCGTCGCCGCGATCTGTGTCTACCCGGACATGGTCGCCACCGCGAAGGCCGCGCTGCAGGGCACCGGCATCCAGGTCGCCTCCGTCGCCACCGCCTTCCCGGCCGGCCGCGCCGCGCTGCCGGTCAAGCTCGCCGACACCGCCGACGCGGTCGCCGCCGGCGCCGACGAGATCGACATGGTCATCGACCGGGGCGCCTTCCTCTCCGGCCGGTACCTGGACGTCTTCCAGGAGATCGTCGCTGTCAAGGAGGCCTGCCGCCGCCCCGACGGCAGCTCCGCCCACCTCAAGGTGATCTTCGAGACCGGCGAGCTGCAGACGTACGACAACGTGCGCCGGGTCTCCTGGCTGGCGATGCTGGCCGGCGCCGACTTCATCAAGACCTCCACCGGCAAGGTCGCCGTCAACGCGACGCCGCCGGTCACCCTGCTGATGCTGGAGGCGGTCCGCGACTTCCGCGCGGCCACCGGCGTCCAGGTCGGCGTGAAGCCCGCCGGCGGGATCCGCACCACCAAGGACGCCATGAAGTACCTGGTGATGGTCAACGAGACCCTCGGCGACGACTGGCTGAGCCCGCACTGGTTCCGCTTCGGCGCCTCCAGCCTGCTCAACGACCTGCTGATGCAGCGCCAGAAGCTGACCACCGGACGGTACTCCGGCCCCGACTACGTGACGGTGGACTGATCACCATGGCCAAGAAGAAGAACACCGAGGAGCCCGCGGCCCAGAAGCCGGCGGGCGGCCTCTTCGCGTACGCCCCGGCGCCCGAGTCGCCCGCCGCGGCCGGCGACATCGCCGCCTCCTACGGCCACTTCATCGGCGGCGAGTTCGTCGACTCCTCCGGCAGCGAGGCGCTGAAGACGGTCAACCCGGCCACCGAGCAGGTGCTCGCCGAGTTCGCCCAGGGCACCGAGGAGGACGTCGACCGCGCCGTCGCCGCCGCCCGCAAGGCCTTCGCCGACTGGTCGGCGCTGCCCGGCAGCGAGCGCGCCAAGTACCTGTTCCGGATCGCCCGGATCATCCAGGAGCGCAGCCGCGAGCTGGCCGTGCTGGAGTCGATCGACAACGGCAAGCCGATCCGCGAGACCCGCGACGTCGACCTGCCGCTGGTCGCCGCGCACTTCTTCTACTACGCGGGCTGGGCCGACAAGCTGGACCACGCCGGCTTCGGCCCGAACCCGAAGCCGCTGGGCGTGGCCGGCCAGGTCATCCCGTGGAACTTCCCGCTGCTGATGCTGGCGTGGAAGATCGCCCCGGCGCTGGCCACCGGCAACACGGTCGTGCTGAAGCCGGCCGAGACCACCCCGCTGACCGCGCTGCGCTTCGCCGAGATCTGCCGCCAGGCCGGTCTGCCGAAGGGCGTCGTCAACATCGTCACCGGCGACGGCCGCACCGGCGCCGCGCTCACCGCGCACCCGGACGTCAACAAGGTCGCCTTCACCGGCTCCACCCCGGTCGGCCGGGCGATCGCCAAGCAGGTGGCCGGCACCCGCAAGAAGCTGTCGCTGGAGCTGGGCGGCAAGGCCGCCAACATCGTCTTCGACGACGCGCCGATCGACCAGGCCGTCGAGGGCATCGTCAACGGCATCTTCTTCAACCAGGGCCACGTCTGCTGCGCGGGTTCGCGCCTGCTGGTCCAGGAGTCGGTCCAGGACGAGCTGCTGGAGGCGCTCAAGCGCCGGATGGGCACCCTGCGGGTCGGCGACCCGCTGGACAAGAACACCGACATCGGCGCGATCAACTCCGCCGAGCAGCTGGCCCGGATCACCGCGCTGACCGAGGCCGGCGAGGCCGAGGGCGCCGAGCGCTGGTCGCCCGCCTGCGAGCTGCCGGGCAGCGGCTTCTGGTTCCGGCCGACCGTCTTCACCGGCGTCAGCCAGGCCCACCGGATCGCCCAGGAGGAGATCTTCGGCCCGGTGCTGTCGGTGCTGACCTTCCGCACCCCCGCCGAGGCGGTCGAGAAGGCCAACAACACCCCCTACGGCCTCTCCGCCGGCATCTGGACGGAGAAGGGCTCGCGCATCCTCTGGACCGCGAACCGGCTCAAGGCCGGCGTGGTCTGGGCCAACACCTTCAACAAGTTCGACCCGACCTCGCCGTTCGGCGGCTACAAGGAGTCGGGCTACGGCCGCGAGGGTGGCCGGCACGGTCTGGAGGCCTACCTCGATGTCTGATGTCGTGAGCCGTCTTGATGTCCTCAAGACCTACAAGCTGTACGTCGGCGGGAAGTTCCCGCGCTCCGAGAGCGGGCGGGTGTACGAGGTGACGGACGCGAAGGGCGAGTGGCTGGCCAACGCCCCGCTCGGGACCCGCAAGGACGCCCGAGACGCGGTCGTGGCCGCCCGCGCGGCGGTCAAGGGCTGGGCCGGCACCACCGCGTACAACCGCGGCCAGGTGCTGTACCGGGTCGCCGAGATGCTGCAGGGCCGGCGCGAGCAGTTCGCCGCCGAGGTGGCGCTCTCCGAGGGCATCGGCCCGAAGAAGGCCGCCGCCCTGGTGGACGCCGCGATCGACCGCTGGGTCTGGTACGCCGGCTGGACCGACAAGGTGGCCCAGATCGCGGGCGGCGCCAACCCGGTCGCCGGCCCGTACTTCAACCTCTCCACCCCGGAGCCGACCGGCGTGGTCGGGATCGTCGCCCCGCAGGCCGGGTACGGGCACTCGCTGCTCGGCCTGGTGTCGGTGATCGCCCCGGCGATCGCCACCGGCAACACCGTGGTGGTGGCGGCCGCGGCCGACGCCCCGCTGCCCGCGCTGTCCCTGGGCGAGGTGCTGGCCACCTCGGACGTCCCGGGCGGCGTGGTCAACCTGCTGTCCGGCCGGACCGCCGACATCGCGCCGACCCTGGCCTCCCACCAGGACGTCAACGCCCTGGACCTCACCGGCGCGATCGCCGCCGACGGTCCCGGCGCGGCGGGCGCGCTGGAAGCGCTGGCCGCGGATACCCTGAAGAGGGTGATCCGCCCGGACCTGGACCCGTTCGCCCAGGACTGGACGAATACTCCCGGAACGGACCGGCTACTCTCGTTCCTGGAGACCAAGACGGTTTGGCACCCGATGGGTATCTGACCACCCGGTCCCCGCAGCGGCTACACTCCGTAACCGCGAGTCGGTGACACAACTCCACAGACTGGCCGTCCCCCGTGCCCTCTCCCCCCCAGGGCCCGGACGGTCACAGGACGGACCCGCGCCTCTCCCCCCCTGGCGCGGGTCCGTCGACTTTCGTCGCCGCACCGCCCGACTTTCGACGCTCCCGCCGCCCCGCACCGCCCGGCCAGACTGGGCCGGCACGCGCACCGAGGGGGGACGACGCTCATGGGAGAGCTGGCCGCCGAGCTGATGGCACTGTTCGCGGACGGGTTCTGGCGCACCGCGCGGGTGGCCCGCACCCGGCGCCGGCTGGCCGCCGGGCGGCCGGTGCGCATCCCCTGCTCGGCGCGCACCGCCGGCCCCGGCCCGCGCGGCGACTACGTCGGCGGCCGGCTGCGGATCGCCCCCGGCGCGCCGTCCGCCGTCTTCACCGCCCGCGGCGGCGCCCGGGTCGTGCTGGCCGCCGGCGGCACCTTCCACGACCCCGAACCGGACACCTGGTACGACCAGGACTGGGCCGCCACCGCCTACCGGCCACCGGGCGCCGAGCACCCCGTGCACCTCCAGGTCGACAGCCGCCACCTGCCGCTGCTGCACGCCGCGCTGACCGACCCGCGGGTGACGAAGGACGGCTGATCCGACCGGTTTCGGCATCGGGCCCCGATGCGTCAGACTGGTGTCCCGTGAGTGACTCCCCGCTTAACTCTGTGCCGATAGCCCGCGCCCGGGTGGTCCTGCTCGCCGGACCCTCCGGATCGGGGAAGTCCTCGCTCGCCGAGCGCAGCGGCCTGCCGGTGCTCCAGCTCGACGACTTCTACAAGGACGGCGACGACCCGAGCCTGCCGCTGCTGCCCGACGGCTCGGTGGACTGGGACTCCCCGCTGTCCTGGCACCGCGAGCAGGCCGTCGCGGCCATCCGCGCCCTGTGCACCACCGGCCGGGCCGAGGTGCCGGTGTACTCGATCCCGGACAACGGCCGGGTCTCCACCCGGGTGCTGGAGCTCGGCGGGGCCGGCGCGTTCGTCGCCGAGGGCATCTTCGCCGCCGAGATCACCACCGACTGCGCCGCCGAGGAGCTGCTCGGCGACGCCCTGTGCCTGCGCAACGGCGCGCTGACGACCGCCTGGTGGCGGCTGCGCCGGGACGTCCGCGAGGGCCGCAAGTCACTCCCGGTGCTGCTGCGCCGCGGCTGGCGGCTGATGCGGGCCGAGCGGGGCATCGTCGGCCGGCAGGTCGCGCTGGGCGCGCACCCGTGCAGCGGGCCGGAGGCCGGGCGGCGGATCCGCGCGGCGGCCGCCGCCGGGGCGCTGTCCGCCGTCTGAGGACCTCCCGCGTGCCCCCGGGAACGCGGAACGGCGGGCCCGGTGCGTCTCCCCCGCACCGGGCCCGCCGCCTTCCCCGGACGGTCACGGCTCCCCTCCGGTGCCGCCGCTCCCCCGAGCCGGCGCCACCCGTACCGCGTCCGTCCTGCTACCCGTCCCCCGACGGGAGCCCTGTCCGGTCCCACCCCCACGGCGGACCGGAACGTCTCGATGGTGCTACGCGACCAGCTCGCCGAACGCCCGCAGGGTGTCGCCCGAGGTGTTCAGCTGCTCGTCGTCGCGCAGCCGGCGCAGCGCGCGCCAGATGCTGCTCTTGACCGTGCCGACGCTGATGCCGAGCACGTCGGCGATCTCCGGGTCGGTCTTGCCCTCGTAGTAGCGCAGCACCAGCATGGTGCGCTGGTTCTCCGGGAGCTTGGCCAGCGCCTGCCAGAGCACGGTGCGCAGCTCGGTGCCGCCCATCGCGTCGGTGTCGCCGACCGTCTCCGGCAGCTCCTCGGTCGGGTACTCGTTGACCTTGCGGCGCCGCCAGGCGGAGATGTGCAGGTTGGTCATGGTGCGGCGGAGGTAGCCCCCGACCGCGGCCTTGTCGGTGATCCGGCCCCAGGCCCGGTAGGTGCTGAAGAGCGCGCTCTGCAGCAGGTCCTCGGCCTCGTAGCGGTCACCGGTGAGGTGGTAGGCGGTGGCGTACAGCGAGGCGCGGCGCTCGCGGACGTACGCGGTGAACTCCGTGACGTGGTCATCGGCGGCGGGACGCTCCCCCTGCGCCCCGGTCCGCTGCGTCTCGGTGGCGGGCGCCGCCGCGGGGCTCAGCCGCAACAGCGTCGCACCGGCGGCCTCGCGGCCGGCCGACTCCCCCGAGTCGGCCTTCCGCAGGCCGGTTCCCCCGACGCCCCGGTTCCCCCCCAGGGCGTCCTTGCCCTCGACGCGGACGGGGAGGATCCCCCGCAGCGTCAAGGTGCCGGCGGAGTCGGCCGTGTTCCCCCGGCGGCCGATCCCGTGCAGCTCCCCCGTCCTGCCGCCGCCGCTCACCCGACGGGCGACAGTGTTTCCACCGGTGCTGTGCGCGCACCCCCGTACGATCACGGCACCCGAGGTCTCCTCGGTCCCGGCGTCGATCCGGGCCCCGAAGGCGGTGACCGATGAACGCGCGGTGCGGACAGCCGGGTTGGTCCGGGTCTGAAGCGTGGCGTTCATCGTGCGCCCCCTGGGTCGGTTCGAGCGGTTCCGTTGTCGCCGCCTCGGCCGGCCGATCGGCCCGCTGTCCTGCGGCGACATCGAAAATCCTGCCCGCCGGTTGTGATGGCGCTGTCCGTCGACTGTCACAGGGCTGTCACAGGGCCGGGCCTTTCGTCCCCCGCGCCCTCCCGCCGTTGACGGACGCCTGCGGCGGGCCCTCCGGTTCCCGCGCGGGCGGCGTCCGGCCCGGGCCGGACGGTTGGGGGGTGATTACCCGCTCCGGGTGAGCCAGAATGAGGCCGTGCCTTTCCTCCTTCTGATCGAGGACGACGACGCCATCCGCACCGGCCTCGAACTCGCCCTCACCCGCCAGGGCCACCGCGTGGCCACCGCCGCGTCCGGCGAGGACGGTCTGAGGCTCTTCAAGGAGCAGCGGCCGGACCTCATCGTGCTGGACGTCATGCTGCCCGGGATCGACGGCTTCGAGGTGTGCCGCCGGATCCGCCGCACCGACCAGCTGCCGATCATCCTGCTGACCGCCCGCTCCGACGACATCGACGTGGTGGTGGGCCTGGAGTCCGGCGCGGACGACTACGTGGTCAAGCCGGTGCAGCCGCGCGTGCTGGACGCCCGGATCCGCGCCGTGCTGCGGCGCGGCGAGCGGGAGAGCTCGGACTCCTCGGTCTACGGCAGCGTGGTGATCGACCGGGCGGCGATGACGGTCACCAAGGACGGCGCGGACCTCCAGCTCACCCCGACCGAGCTGCGGCTGCTGCTGGAGCTCAGCCGGCGGCCCGGCCAGGCGCTGTCGCGCCAGCAGCTGCTGCGGCTGGTCTGGGAGCACGACTACCTGGGTGACTCCCGGTTGGTGGACGCCTGCGTCCAGCGGCTGCGGGCCAAGGTCGAGGACGTGCCCTCGGCCCCGACGCTGATCCGCACGGTGCGCGGCGTCGGCTACCGGCTGGACCCTCCGGCGTGACCGCCGCCCCCCGCCCGGCGCCGGCGATATCCCGCCGCGCGCGCTGACCTTCCGCAACGACAGGCTCCTGTGACTGACCATCAGACGACGGCCCGGTTCTCGTCAGGCCCGTGGCGGCGGCTGCGCTCGCTGCGCGTGCGGCTGATCGCGGTGTTCGCCGCGGTCGCCCTGCTCACCGCCGTCTCCGCCTCCGGCATCGCGTACTGGCTCAACCGCGACGCGGTGCTCAAGCGCGCGCAGGACACCGCGCTCAACGACTTCCGGGTCTCGCTCAGCCGCAATGTGTCGAGCCTGCCGCTGGGCGCCACCTGCGAGGACCTCAACACGCTGGCGAACACCGTCGCCAGCTCCGGGCTCAGCTACGACGTGGTCGTGGTGGACCCGGCGCTGCCCGACTGCATCGCCTCCTCCAGCCCCGCCCAGTACACGCCGGCCAACGTGCCGACCCCGCTGCAGACCGCGGTCGGCAAGCCGCGCGAGCTCACCGAGTCCAACCCGTACACGTACCACCTGTACTGGCAGCGGCAGAACCTCGACGGGCGGCCGTTCGTGATCGGCGGCACCAAGGTGGTGCCGACCGGCCCGACCGCGTACATGTTCAAGTCGCTGGAGAACGAGCGGGCCGACCTCAACACGCTCGGCTGGTCGCTGGCGATCGCCACGCTGCTGGCGCTGATCGGCTCGGCGCTGCTCGCGCAGGCGGCCTCGGCGACGGTGCTGCGGCCGGTCCGGCGGCTCGGCGACGCGGCGCGGCGGCTCGGCGAGGGCCACCTGGACACCCGGCTGGAGGTCGAGGGCTCGGACGAGCTCGCGGACCTGGCGCGGACCTTCAACCGGACCGCGGAGTCGCTGCACGAGCAGGTCGAGGAGCTGAGCGCGCGCGAGGCGCAGAGCCGGCGGTTCGTCGCCGACATGTCGCACGAGCTGCGCACCCCGCTGACCGCGATGACCGCCGTGACGGACATCCTGGAGGACGAGGCGGAGTCGCTGGACCCGATGATCGAGCCGGCGGTGCGCCTGGTGGTCAGCGAGACCCGCCGGCTGTCCGACCTGGTGGAGAACCTCATGGAGGTGACCCGCTTCGACGCCGGCACGGCCAAGCTGGTCGCCGACGAGGTGGACATCGCGGACCTCATCATGTCCTGCATCGACGGCCGGGCCTGGTACGACGCGGTCGAGGTGGACGCGCCGCGCGGCGTGCGGGCGGTGGTCGACCCGCGCCGGCTGGACGTCGTCTTCGCCAACCTCATCGGCAACGCGCTCAAGCACGGCGGCTCACCGGTGCGGGTGCGGGTGCGCGAGGACGGGGACAGCGTGGTCGTCGAGGTGTCGGACAGCGGCCCGGGCATCCCCGAGGACGTCCTGCCGCACGTCTTCGACCGGTTCTACAAGGCCGACAAGGGGCGGGCCCGCTCGGAGGGCAGCGGCCTGGGCCTGTCCATCGCGATGGCCAACGCGCAGATCCACGGGGGGACCATCACCGCCGCGAACGGCGAGGTCGGCGCGGTGTTCACGCTGACGCTGCCGCGGACCCCGCCGCCCGCGCCGCCGGCCGACGCCGCCTCCGAGGAGAGTGCCCAGTGATCCGAGTCCGTCGACGACGCCCGTTCGCCGCCGCCGCACTGCTGGGGCTGGCCGCGCTGGCCGTCGGCTGCGGCATCCGCCCGACCGCCGTCCCGGTGGACGCGGGCGCGCCCGCCAGCCGGACGGCCTGCCCGACGGTGGCGCGGATACCCACGGCACCGAGCACGCCGTCCCCGGCCGCCGGAACGGGCGCGGGCGTGACCGGCCAGACCCCGGCGCACGCCGCGGCGGCGCGCGCCGGTTCCTCGCCGTCCCCGACGCCGTCGCCCGTCGTGGTGTCGCCGACGCCGCCGGCGGACAACGTGTTCGGCGCGCTGCCGTCGCCCACGGCGTCCACCACGCCGCCCTGCCGGTAGGGGCGCGCCTCCGGGGCCGCGGGGGCCCGCCGGGCTGCTCGCCCCGCGGCCCGCGCCGGTCCCCGGCGCGCGGTGGGAAGTTCACACCGGGCATGGAACCGTCACGCCGTCGGCGCACGTCCTTCCCCCCGTGCAGCGAGATGGCACCAGGCCACGCGAGGAGCGTGCCGGAGTGCGGACCGAGACCGGACGGGCGACGGCCGTCCAGCGATCCCAGCGTCCACTACGGGTGGTGGGCCTGCTGGGCCTCACCCTCCACCTGCTGCTGGCGGGCTGGATGGTGCTGAGACCACTGCCGGTGGCCTGGGTCTACGACGCCAACCTGACGCCGCTGGCCTCGCTCCGCTCCTCCAGCGCGGGCCAGATCTGCGCCGAACTGCTGCTCCTCGCCCCGCTGGGCCTCTTCCTCCCGCTCGCCGGGGGCCGCCTGACCACCCGTTGGCTCCCGTCTTTCCTCCGCACGACCGGCGCCTCGGCCCTGCTGGCCACCGCGCTGGAGTTCCTCTCCTCCTGGGCCCCGGGCCATGTGCTCAACGTGGACCACATCCTGTTCGCCGTCGTCGGCGTCGCGGCCACCCACCTCGCCCTGGTCCCCGCCGGCCGTTCGTTCCTGCTGCGCCACGCCACCACGCCCCGGGTGCGGTCGGCCGCCCCCGCGGCACCGGCCACCTCCTCGGTGACTGCCGCCGGGGCCGAACCGCTCCTCAGCCTCGGCTCGCCGAGCACCGCAGGCCGGGGTTGACCCCGCACCACTCCCCTGCTCCGGCGCGGTCCGGTCACACTCCGCGCACCACGGTTCCACCGCGGCACCGGCCTCCCGCAACCGCTCGGCCGCCCGCCGGGCCGGCCCCGACCGGTGCCGGACGCGGGCGCGGGCCCGTACCCGGCCGCCCGGCCAGGGGCTCGGTCCGGTGAGCACGCGTCACGACGGCATCGAACCCGGTGTCCTCCGCAGCCCCCCGCTCAGGCCTCGCTCAGCCCGCGCGGCGGACCAGGCTCAGCCCGCGCGGCGGACCCGGCCGCCGACCTCGATCAGGCCGTCGGGCGTGATGCCCGTGACGAGCTGCGAGCCGCGCCCCTGGGTGATCGTCAGAGCGCGGCCCAGTTCGGCGGTCAGCAGGATGGCGGCCGCGCCGGTGGCCTCGTCCTCGTCGATGCCGTCGCCCCGGCCGGGGAAGGCCCGGGCGCGGACGGTGCCGGCCGCCTCGTCCTGCCAGGCCCAGGCGTAGATCCACTCGCCCGGCGGCGGCACCGCCAGACCGTCCACCTCGGCGGGCGTCGCGTGCCGGCGCAGGGTGCGCGGCGGGGCCCAGGCGGCGGGCGCAGCGATCCGGGTGAACGCACCGTCGTGCCGGACGCCGACCACGCCGGCCGCCGTGACCAGCCGGTCCACGCCGAGCAGCCAGGCGGTGCCGACGCAGGGATGGCCGGCGAAGGGCAGCCGCAGGCCGGGGGTGTAGATGTCGATGGCGCCGCGCCCCGGGTCGTCGACGAACACCGTCTCGCTGAAGCCGAGTTCACGGGCGATCGCCTGCCGGTCGCGCTCCTCGGGGACGGCGGCGCCGTCCCGGACGACGCCCAGCGCATTGCCGTGCCCGCCGTCCGGGCCGCAGAACACGTGCAGCACCTCGTGCTCGGTCATCCCGCGCTCACCCCTGCCCGGTTCGGGCCCGCGCGCCGTTCGCGCGGGCCGGTGGTCACGCTCCCGGCTTCGCCGCCGGACCGCACGACGCCGGCCTCGCGCCGGTCCGGTTCCCCTGGCAGCCACCCGGGCCGGTCGTCACGCTCCCGACGACGCAGCCGGACGCCCGAGGTCCGCCGTCGACCCTACGCGCCACCGGACCCGCGGATCACCTGCGGCTGCCCGCCGCCGGTCGTCACGCTCCCCGCCTCCGGCCGGGCCGCAAGCGCCTGCCGCACCTCACGGTGCCCCGGCCCCCGGTCACCCCTGTGCCGGTCCGGCCCGCCCGGGGGTGCTGGTCACGCTGCTGGTGTCGCGCCCCGACCACCGGGGCCGGCCGTCGGCCTGCCACCCGGCGGGGTCCGCCCCCCTGAGCCCCCCGGACCCGCCGACCACACCACGCGGCCACCCACACCTCACCCGTCCCCGCCCGCTTCCGGCCCGCACGACCTCAGCCCGGGACGGTCGTCACGCTCCCGACGACGCCCACCGGCCGACCGCAGAACACCCGCACGCCGTGGCCGGTCGTCCCCCGGCCACCCATGACCGGTTCGGGCGCAGGAAGTCCGCACCACCGGACCACGCCTCACCGCCGGTCGTCAGGCTCCCGGCTTCGCCGTCGGGCCCGGCTCCGGCCGGGGGGCGGGGTTCGCCGTCGTACGTGCCGCCGGGCCTCCGGCCGGGCGGGGCGGTCGGGCCGCGAGGGCGGGGCGGGGCTTCTGGCGGCGGCGGGCCACCAGCAGTGTGCCGATGCCCATCGCGATCGCGGTGGCACCGGTGATCGCCATCGGCGTGTCGGTCGGCGAGCCGCCGGTGGAGGCGAGGCCCGCGGACGGCGCCGGGGCCGCCACGGTCACGGTGACGGCCGGCGCCGGGGCGGCGAGCCCGTCCGCCGGGGTCCCGGTGGCCGCCGCCGGGACGGCCCCCGCCGTGCCGCTCGCGTCCGCGTTCGGGGTGATCGCCGCGAGGCCGACCGGCGGGCCGCCGAGCGCGCTCGGCGCGGTGGTCGGCGGGTCGGCCGGGGCCGCCGGGGCGCCGTCGTCGGCGCCGGGCGTGCTCGGCGCGGCGGTCGGCGAGACCTGCGCGGCGGCCACGGTGACGTCGACCGCCGAGCTGGTGGCCGACACCCCGGCGCCGCCCCCGGTGAGGGGCACGCTGGTCCCGGCGAACCGGACCGTCACGACGCCCGCCGGGACGTCCTGGCCGAACGCCAGCCGCACGTTGAGCGTCCGGGACTCGCCGTCGTGCAGCCGGACCAGGGAGGCGTCCTTGTCCGGCGTGCGCAGCACGAGCGTGAGCGTCCCGGCCGCGGTGCGGCTGCTGTCGGCGGTGGCCGCCAGCCACTGGCCGTCGGGGGTCTGGAAGTCCAGCCCGGCCGCCCCGGCGGCGGGCAGGTTCACGCCCCGGAGGGTGAGTTCGGGCAGGAAGGAGACGTCCTTGCCGCTGCGGTTGGTGAGCGTCAGCCGGAACGGCCTGGCCTCACCGCCGGCGCTGAAGGCGGCGGGCACCGCGTCCAGGCCGAGGAACGGCACGCCGGGCGCGGGGGCGGACGTCGGGGCGCCGGTGGCGCCGGCCGCGACGGTGGTGAACGCCTGGTGCGGGGAGTTCGCCTCGGAGGTCCGGCTCTCCGGCGGCAGGGTCGGGTCGGAGACCACGGCCCGGAAGCCGCCGGTGGCCCGGCCGGCGGGCGCGTCGGCGGTGACGGCGAGCCGCAGCCGGTAGGTGACGGAGGCGCCGGCGGGCAGGCTCAGCCGGGTGGCGAAGGTGTCGAGGTTCCAGGTGGCGCCGACGGTGGCACCGGGGCTCAGCGCGGCGGGCTTCCACGGGCCGCCGCCGGGGGCCTGGTAGTCCAGCACGAGCTGGGTCTCGCGGATGCCGGAGTCGCCGTTGGCCACGGTGAAGCCGGTGGTGACGTCGACCGCGTGGTCGGCGGAGTTGCGCAGGGTGGCGGTGAACTCGGCGGCCGGCCCGCCGGCGGTGAGGGTGGCGGGGAAGCCGTTGAGGGTGGACGTCACCGGGCCGTGCTGCTCCTGGAGGGCGCCGCCCGGCCCCGGGGTGCCCTGGGCCAGGGCCTGTCGCACCGCCCCGGTGGTCCCGGCCCCGCCGGAGCGCGGCAGCGCGGCGGCGCCGGGGGCGGCCGCGGTCAGGGCCGCGCCCGAGACCAGGGTGGCGGCGGCAGCGAGGGCGAGGGATCTGCGGTGCTGAGTACGCAAGGGGGACCTCACGGAAGGAGAGCGGGCGAACCCGACGAACCCGGCAGCAGGCGGTTCGCCGAGGCGGGGGTCGCGCCGGGACTCTCACCCGGGTCGCTGCTTCGACCCCCAACCACCAGCGACGGCCGCATCATATCCGAACGCACGGACGCTTCCTGAGAGGTTTTCAAGGGGTGGAACACGGGTTCGCCGGGTGGATTCGGCGATGACACCGTGGCGAAATCGTGAGGACGGATGTCGGCGGGCTCCAGTACTGTGCGCACTCGTCCCCGGCAGGCCGCCCCCGCGCGCCCGCCCGTCCCACCGGAACCACAGGAACACCTCGTGAATCTCGACTTCGACGTCGACCCGCTCTTCTCCTGGTACGTCGTCCTGCTCGCGATCAGCGGCATCGCGCTGCTGGTCATCGGCGCCATCAACCTCGGCGGCCTGAAGATCGGCTGGCGCATCCTCAACCTGCTGGCCGGCCTGGGCTTCACCGGCTACGCGTACTACCTCGCGTTCGTCTTCGACGGCGGCACGTACACGCTGTTCTTCAAGGCGTTCATCCTGCCGGTCGCGCTGATAGTCAACGCGGTGAAGGCCCTGGTCACGCGCTCCGGGGCGCCGGCCGCGCCGCCGGTCCCGGCCGCCTCGCCGTACCAGCCGAACGCGCAGTACCCGCAGACTTCCCCGCCCCAGGGTGCCCCGTCCCCGCAGGCCTCGCCGTACCCGCAGGCCTCGCCGTACCACCCGCAGGCGGCCCAGGCCCCGCAGGCACCTCAGCAGGCGCCGCAGGGCTGAGCCCCGTCCGCCGGGTGGCGCCCCGACCTTCCGGGGCGCCACCCGGCGGCGCTCCGCCGCCTCACCTCACGGCGTCAACCGGTGCACGTCGCGCGGGAAGAGGGCCGTGCGGCGGACGTTCTCCTCCCCCGCCAGCCGCGCCGTCCAGCGCTCCAGCCCGAGCGCGAACCCGCCGTGCGGCGGCATCCCGTGGGCGAAGGCCCGCAGGTACCCCTCGTACGGCCCGGCCGGCTCGCCGCGGGCGGCGAGGGCGGCGAGGTAGTCCTCGTACCGGTGCAGCCGCTGGCCGCCGGTGACCAGCTCCAGTCCGCGGAAGAGCAGGTCGAAGCTGTTCGAGTACTCCGGTCGGCCCGGCTCGGGGTGGGTGTAGAACGGCCGCTTGCGCATCGGGTACCCGGTGACGAACAGGAACGGGCTGCCGTGCTCGCGCTGCGCCCAGTCACCGAGCCACCGCTCGTGCGCCGGCGCGAGGTCCGGTTCGTCGGCGCCCAGCATCCGCATCGCCTCGGCGAAGTGCAGGTGCGGGATCTCGGCCGGGACGGCGGGCGGCTCGACGCCCAGGGTCGCCAGCGCGTCCCCGGCCCGTTCGGCGACCGCCCCGACCATGCCGGCGAGGGCGGCGCGGACCACCGCCATGACGTCCCGGTGGTCGGTGACGAAGCCGAGTTCGGCGTCCAGGCTGGTGTACTGGGCCAGGTGGCGGGCGGTGTCGTGGGGTTCGGCCCGGAACACCGGCCCGGTCTCGTAGACCCGCTCGAAGACGCCGACCATCGCCTGCTTGAAGAACTGCGGCGACTGCGCCAGGTACGCCTCGCGCCCGAACCAGTCCAGCGCGAAGACGTTCGCACCGGACTCGGTCGCCGAGGAGACGACCTTCGGCGTGCGGATCTCGGTGAAGCCGAGGCCGTCCAGCGCCGCCCGGAAGCCGTGCACGGAGGCCGCCGAGACGCGGTGCAGCGCCGCCAGCCGGGGGTGGCGCAGGGCGACGGGCGCGTAGTCGAGGACGACCGGCAGCGAGGCCGGGACGGCCGGGCGGAAGAGGTCGAACGGCGGGGCCGCGGCGGGGCGGGCGAGCACCTCCACCTCCGGCCCGGTCAGCTCGACGCCGTTCGGCGCCTGGGGGTTGGCCGTGACGGTGCCCCGGACGCGCAGCACCGTCTCCTCGGGCAGGTCGGCGGCCCCGGCGGGGGCCACCACCTGGGCGAGGCCCGAGCGGTCGCGCAGGACGAGGAAGGTCACGGACTTCAGCGCGCGGCGGCGGTGCAGCCAGCCGGCGAGTTCGACGGTTCCGCCGATCCGGCCGGGCAGTTCGGCGGCCAGGACGCGGGCGGTGTCGGTGGTACTGGGGTGGATCATCGCGGCCCTCCGGGGGCGTCGTGGTGATCCCTTGGGAGTGCGGGCGAGAAGGGGACTCGCGGTGCCACCGCACTTTCGCCGCCGTCGCCGGGGCGGGCGGCGGCCTCGATCGGGCCCGGTGACGGAGGCCGGCCGGCGGGGCATTTCCTCCCCGCACTCGGGAGTGTCTTCCCTCCCGGACGCGAGGCCGCCTTCACAGCAGCCGGCGGCTCTCTCGGCTCGCGGGGCCCGGAGGTACTCGTCTCCCTCGACGTGTTGCGACGAGGCTAGGACGCCACCCGCCGCCCCGGCAACCGCGATTCGGCCCGGCGGCCGCTACGCTGCCCCGGTGACCCGACAGTCCACCGCACCGTACGACCTGGTGATCGTCGGCGGCGGCCCGGCCGGCTGCGCGGCGGCGGTGATGGCGGCGAGCGTCGGACTGCGCTCGGCCCTCGTCGAGCGGCGCGAGCCCGGCGCCACCCTGCGGCGCGTCCCGGCGGTGGCCAACGTCCTCGGCTTCGCCACCGGCACCGCCTACGCCGACGCCCTCGCGGCGGACGTGCGGCGGGTCGCCGACTCCTGCGAGCTCCTGCTCGGCACCCCGGCGACGGAACTGCACGCCGACGAGGAGGGCGTCACCGTCCTGCTCGCCTCGGGCGCCGCCGTCCGCGGCCGCTACGCGATCGCCGCCACCGGCGTCCGGGCGGCCCGCCCCGACGAGGCCGGCTGGCTCACCTCCACTGACGGCCCGGACGCCCCGCCGCCGCTCTGGGAGGCGGACGCCGCCCGGCTGGCCGGCCGCCGCGTCCTCGTCCTCGGCGCCGACCGCCCCCTCGGCACCCTGCTGCGCGCCCACCCCGATGTCCCGCTCGACCTGGTCGTCCCGCACCCGCCCGCCGACGCCTACAAGGCCGACGAGGTCCGCGGCGACCCGCGCGCCACCCTCCTGGAAACCGACTCGCTGGACCTCCGCCGCTCCTCCGACGGCCGCATCACGGCGGGCGAGTTGGGCGCCTTCGCCCCGGACGCGGTCTTCGTCAACCTCGGCGTCCGCCCGGCCGCCCTCCCCGGCTCCCTGACCCGCACCCCCGACGGCTACTGCCCGCCCGACCGCCAGCACCCCCGCGTCCTCACCGCCGGCGACCTCCGCTCCCCCCGCGGCCAGCGCATCATGACCGCCACCGGCTCCGGCGCCGACGCCGCCCTGCACGCCTACTACGCGCTCCGCCTGGGCGGTTGACGGTGGAGTGGAAAGTCGGCGGATCCGACTTTCCACTCCACCGTCGGGCCCGGCACCTTGAAGATCTTTAGGCGAGAACGGGAATAGTCGCCTGTTCGGATGGCCACCACCCGATCGCACTCCGTAGCGTGATCCTCGGCTTGTTCAACCAGGCGCACCCACAAGGGGGGTTCACCATGACCGGAACGCCGGGACTGATCCGCCTCACGCACGGCGGCAGCGGCGAAGGGTCCGGCGAGTGCGGCGCGGACGACTGCCCCAACGTCTACGCGACCGACCGGGGCTCCTTCGTCGTTCAGGGCGACACGTTCACCGGATTCCGTGCTCCCGACGGCGAGTCGCTCGTCGAGATCCCCGAGGAGACCCTGCGGGAGGCGTTCCGTGTTCTTGGATGGTGACGACTGGCGGGCGTACTTCGACGCCATGGAGTACGACGCCTGGCGGCTGGAGACCCACCCCGTCTACACGGTGCCGCAGGAGGAGGACGGGATTCGCCGCTTCCTGGCCGGCGAACCGCTCGACACCGGGGCCACCGCCGCTTGGGCGACACGGGTACGCGGGTACCGGGAGACCGGCCGGCGCGTCGGCCGGGTCCACGTGGTCACGCGTCCGCTGACGGACTACCTGCGCTTCGAGTTCGCGCACTACCGTCACAACGTGGAGGCCGGCGAGGACGTCCGGATCCTCGACCTCACCGACCGCCCGAACCCGGGCCTTCCCGACCAGGACTTCTGGCTGTTCGACGACCGCCGCGTGGTGCTGATGAACTACCGCTCCGACGGCACCCAGATCAACCGCCGGATCCACGACGGCGATCCCGCCCCGTACGCGGCCTGGAAGGGACTGGCCATCGCCGAGTCCGTTCCCTTCACGGAGTACCTGAAGGATCATGGGTGAGTGACCTTCGCCCCCGAGCAGCTTGACCGGTCGAAGGCCGATCTTGCCCGGCTGCTCCGCGACCTCCGGAAGCGAGCCGGTCTCAGCGGAGACCGGCTCGCCCGGCGTTGCGGCCTCTCCCAGAGCACGATCAGCAAGATCGAGACCGGGCGGAAGACGCCCCGGCTCACCGAGGTCGAGTCCATCCTCCGCGCGCTCGGGGTTCCTGCCGAAGTGTCCGAGGACATCATGTCCCTTGCCAGGATCGCGAACACCGAATGGCAGGGCGTCCGCGCGTCCCTGCGCCGCGGACTGGAGAAACGGCAGACGGAACTCGCCGCGCTGGAAGCCTCGGCGTCGGAGTTCCGCTATTTTCTGCCCGCCATGGTCACAGGACTTCTTGCCACTCCCGAGTACGTCCGCGCCAGTCTCGCGCACTCCCCCGGCGATGTCGCGCCGGTCGTGGCGCGGAAGCTGGAACGGCAGGCGGTGCTGTACGACGCGTCGAAGTCGTTCACGTTCGTGCTCACGGAGCAGGCCGTACGGTGGTCGGCGATCCCACCGATGGCGATGTCGGTGCAGGTCGAACACCTGGCGGCGATCTCCCGGCTGCCGAACGTCCGGCTCGGCATCGTCCCGAACGGCGTGGTGACCGGCCGAGGCCCCATGAACACCTTCACCGTCTACGGCGCCCACCTGGCGACTGTGGAGACCTTCACCGGCCGGATCGTCTTCCGCGACTCCCAGGACATCGCCGAGCATCTCGCCATCTTCGCAATGTATGAAGATGTGGCAATTTTCGAAACAGAGGCCCGGGATTTCCTTTCCATCACTGCCGCCGACTTCAGGAGAGATCTTTAGTCGGCTACGGGAATTCCCTTGAATCGGCCACCCATGCACTCCTAGCGTTATTCGCAAGAATTTCGACACGAGGAGATTCCGGCATGAGCAAGCATGGTGACGGCCAGGGCGGGAAGTCCGGCGACCAGCAGCAGTCCCCGAAGGAGTCGGACGGCCAGTGGACGCGTCCGGTCCCTCCCCCGGGACCGGACGAGGAGAAGAAGTAGGCACTCGTGAACACGTACGCGAAAGTGATCGCGGGGCTTGACGCAGAGTGGCGGGGCGCGTTCGAACGGGCCCCCCGCCACGCCTTCCCGCCGGACACCGTCTGGCTACCCGACGACGGCGAGCCGTCCGGCTACCGGCGGATCGAGCGGGGCCGGGAGCCGGATGCCTGGTGGGATGCGGCGAACGCCGACGACTCCGTCGTCACGCAACTCGACGACGGGGCGGGCGACGGCCCGGGCGTGCCGACCTCATCGGGATCCATGCCGTCCCTGGTGGCCACCATGCTGCGGGAGTTGGCCGTCACGGACGGGCAGGCCGTACTCGACGTGGGCACCGGAACCGGATGGACGAGCGCCCTGCTCGCCGCCCGGCTCGGCGGCGAGCAGGTCACCACGATCGAGATCGATCCGGTGGTCGCGGCCGAGGCCGGCCAGAGGCTGGAAACCGCGCACTTGGCCCCCCGCCGGGTGGTGGGGGACGGACTCGGCGGCTGGAGTCCAGGGGCGCCGTACGACCGCGTCCATTCGACGGCGGCCGTCCGGACGGTTCCCCGGGCGTGGATCGAGCAGACGGCGCCGGGTGGGGTCATCGTGACACCCTGGGGGACGCCGTACGCCAATGCCGGACTACTGCGCCTCATGGCCGAAGGGCCGGAGAGGGAAGCGCACGGGCGGTTCGTCGAGAACGCCAGCTTCATGTGGATGCGCGCTCAGCGACCGCACGTGGTGGCGGAGCCGGCCTCGGACACAGCGAGGATCGGCGCCTCGCCGATGGATCCGGGGCTGGCGGAGCAGAATGTCCACGTCGCCTTCGCCATCGGCCTTCGCGTGCCCGGAGTGCGGCCTGCCCATCGTTGGGACCGCGACAACCCGCGAGGCACGTACCGGATTGAGCTGTCGGACGGGAGGAACTCCTGGGCGTCGGCTCGGTATCGGGGCTGGGAGACCGGGGACGCCGTCAAGCAGGTCGGGCCCAGACGGCTCTGGGACGAGATCTGCGAAGCGCGGGCGTGGTGGCTGGAACAGGCACAGCCCGAGCTGACGAGGTTCGGACTCACTGTGCGACCGGACGGCCGACAGCACACGTGGTTGGACAGTCCCGAGCATGTGGTCGGTGACGTCGCGGCGTGATGTGCGTGGCGGCCGGTCGCGGGTTGGTGCCCGCGACCGGCCGCAGCGTGCTTGAGGTCAGGAGGTCGGGGATGCTGTGCACGGCGAGCGGATACGCCAAGCTTCGGCGTTCATCGGTGGCGTTTTCGGAGGCGTGGTTGATCAGGAGAGGCGGTCGAACTCGCCGGCCTTGGCGGCGAGGAGGAGCAGGCGAAGCTGGGGAGCCTTGACGGCCATCACAAGTCCGGGTTCATCGGACTCGCGCAGGAGACGGAGCCCGTCCGCGCCCGGGGCCAATTCGATACAGGCATTCTCGGGATCCCCCGCGCTGAACGAAGACTTCTGCCACAGGATCTCGGACATCACAGGCCCTTCAGGCTTGGAGTAGATGGAGAGATGTTGCCCTGCCGCTCACCGATCAGGCCCACCGGCCGCTGGATCAGGCGGTCGGGCGGAGGCTGCGGACGGCGAGGAAGAAGGCGGCGGCGGTGAGGGCGGTGGAGAGGAGGAAGAGGAGGGCGACGCCGAGGTGGAGGAGGGCGTGCGGCTCGCGGAGGATGCGGGCGAGGACGAGGTAGCCGGCGGACGCGGTGAGGAGGGCGCCGAGGACGGGGGCGGACCAGCGGTGGAGAGCGAACCGCTCGGGGAGGGCGGAGAGGAGGGAGCCGGTGGGTATGGAGACGAAGGTCCCGAAGAGGAGGCCCACCATGGCCCCGAGCGGTACCGAGGTGTAGCGGAAGGCGACAAGGGCAACCAGGGCGCCCCAGAGGGCCCCGCCGATGACGCCGAACTGGGTGGTGCGAACGATGAGACGGATACGCCAGGCTTCGGCGTTCATCGGTGGGGGTCCTCCGAGGCTGGGCTGATCAGGAGAGGTAGTCGAACTCGCCGGCCTTGGCGGCGAGGAGGAGCGCGCGAAGCCGGGGAACCTCGGCAACCATCACGAGTTCGGGCTCATCGGATTCGCGCAGGAGGAGCACGCCATCCGCGCCATGGGCGAGTTCGAGACAGGCGTTCTCAGGGTCCGGTCCACTGAACGACGACTTCTGCCACAGGATCTCGGACATCGCAGGCCTTTCAGGCTTGGAGCAGATAGAGCAGGTGTTGGAGGATCCCCCACGAGTCGCGCGTCTCCGCGCTCTGCCGCAATCCCGCACCATCGACAGCCGGAAGGGCCATGTCGACCAGCTGATCGAACCTCTGGCGGTATGCCCCAATGCTCTTGTTATCACCATAGTGCTCCACTCGCCCGGGGCCGTCCACGACGATCGTGGAGAGCTCAGGACAACCGGGGTCGCAGAACAAGAACGATCCGGCACTCGGCGGCCGCTTCGTCGCCGTGAATGGCAGCACCTGGATCGTGACGTTCGGACGCTCGGCAAGGTCCAGCAAGTGATGCAGCTGCTCCCTCATCACGGCGTCACTGGGGAAGCGCATCCGCAGCGCTGCCTCGTGGATGACGAAGTGGAAGTCCTTCCGGTCCTCCAGGATTCGCTGCCTGGCCATCCGGAAGCGGACCAGGTCACCGACATTCCACCTGCGGTTTCCCTCCGTCCCCTCGAAGACGGCCTCGGTGTAGGCCGGCACCTGAAGCACTCCGGGAATGTAGAGCACCTCATAGTTCGCCAGCTGGACGGACCGGTCCTCGATCTCCGCCAGGTCGAGCGCCACATCCGGCACCTTGCCCGCGAAGTCACTCCACCAGCCCTTGCCCGTGCTCCGCCCCATCGCCGCGAGCGTGGCCCGATAGACCGGGTCAGCGCAACCGTAGGCGTCCAGCCAGATCTCAAGCCGTTCGGCGTTCAAGGTGATCCGACCTGCCTCGGTGTGGCTCACTGCCGGTCCCCGCATTCCGACCAAGGCCCCGGCCTCCGGTGCGGACAGGCCCGCCGCCGTCCGCAGACGTTGCAGCTCGTCACCGAACCGGCGCTGTCGCTGGCTGATCGGCCCCTTGTATCCCACGGCTGTCCTTCCTTGGCCTGCGCAGTCTGACGCAGAACTCGTGCGCGACGCCACCAGGAACGGCGTCAGTCCGGGGAGACTTCCCGATTGGCTTGCAACGCTGCCACATATCCCCCTACTCTCAGTGTTGCACCGATCACACGACGGAGCGTCAGTGGCCCCTGCTTTCGCGGCAGTAGACGCCTCACACCCCTCCGTCAGCGATCCAATCCTCCCCGCCTCCCGGAGGTTCCCCATGCGTGCCCACAACCCGCCCGACTGGTCCGTCGTCCGCCACGAGCTGCGCACCCTCCTCATCTCGGCCGGCTGGCAGCCGGACGCCGTCCAGGACGCCGAACTCGCCCTTCACGAGCTGTTCGTGAACGCCTGGAGGCACGCGGGCACCCAGGCGCCCCACGTCATCGTCGCCCTCTGCCCCGTCATGCTTCGGGTCTCGGTCTGCGACGACAGTCCCGAGCTGCCCGACCTTCGCACCCCCACCGACCCGTTGGCGATCTCCGGGCGCGGCCTCCACCTCGTCCGCGCCCTCACCCACCGCTTCGGTGTCGACCCCGTCAAGGCCGGCAAGGTCACCTGGTTCGAGCTGGACTTCGCCGCATGAGCGCCCCCTTCGAACCCCACGACGCGTACCTGCGCACCTACACCGAGCCCGAGGTCACCGCCCTTCTCGGTGAACTCCACGAGCGGGGCAAGCCCTTCGGTATTCAGTGGGGCTCCGCCGCAGTCAACGGCGCAACGATCGACGGCCGCCTCCTCGTCGACTTCGGCGACACCTCCGTCGCCACCCTCCTCAACCTCCTCACGCTCCTCCGCGAGAGGCCGAGGCCCCGGTGAACTTCCTCGTCGGCGCGGCCTTCGCCGTCCTCCTCGCCCTCGCCATGGCCACCGTCGTCACCGGCGTCATCACCGCCCTGAAGGTCCACGGCAAGGACGAGGAGCACTCCAACCCCTGATCCACCCTCGCAATATTGCATTGTTGCTATTACTCGGCGGCCCCCGCCCGGGGCACCGCCGGGCCCCGGGGCGCGAGCGGGCGGCTCAGCACCAGGTTGGTCGTCGTGCTCCCGAACTGGGCCAGCTCGTCGACGATCTCCTCCAGGTGCCCCATCGACGTCGTCGCGATCTTCAGCGCGTAGCAGTCGTCCCCGGTCGTCCGCAGGCACTCCAGGATCTCCGCCCGCTCCTCCAGCAACCGCCGCAGCGGCTCGTGCCGCGCCGCCGGCCCCGGGTACTTCAACCGGACCACCGCCGTCACCGGGTACCCCGTGCGCTCCAGGTCCACCTCGGCCCGGTAGCCCGTGATCACGCCCGCCGTCTCCAGCCGTCGGACCCGCTCCGTCGTCGCCGACGCGCTCAGGTTCACCCGCCGGGCCAGCTCGGTGAACGCGATCCGCCCGTCCTCCTGGAGCTCGGCCAGGATCGCCCAGTCCGTCGCGTCAAGAATCTCGGTCATGAGCCCAGATTGCCGGTGATTCCACGGCGGAACAACCCCCCAACCGGGAGATGTCTCTTCAGTCAACCCACCTTCCCTCCCTAGGCTTTCCAAACGTGAAGATCGGAGTGAACGTCCCCAACTTCGGCCCCGGCACCGACCCCGCCGCCCTCCTGACCTGGGCCCGCACCGTCGAGTCCCTGGGCTTCGACCTGCTGATGCTCTCGGACCACCTCGCCATCACCCCCGACGTCGCCCAGCGCTACCCCGCCCCCTTCTACGAGCCCTTCACCACCCTCGCCTGGCTCGCCGCCCACACCACCCGCCTCCGCCTCGGCACCACCGTCCTCATCGCCCCCTACCGCCACCCGCTGCTCACCGCCCGGACGGCCGCCAACCTGGACGCCCTGAGCGGCCACCGGCTCGTCCTCGGCGTCGGAGTCGGCTGGTCCCGGCAGGAGTTCGCCGCCCTCGACGTCCCCTTCGAACAGCGCGGCCGCCTCACCGACGACCACCTGCGCCGCCTGCGTGCCGCCTGGACGGACACCGCCGACTACGGGACGGTGCGCCCGATCCCGCTCTGGATCGGCGGCAACAGCGACGCGGGCCTGCGCCGCGCCGTCCACCTCGGCGACGCCTGGCACCCGCTGCGCCCCACCATGCCCTGGCTGCGCGAAGCCGCCACCCGCCTACGGGCGTACGCGGACGAACACGCGCTCCCCGTCCCCGCCTTCGCGCCCCGGATCGCCCTCAAACTCACGCCCGACCCGGTCGCCGGCCCGCGGCGCCTCGCCGGCGAGGGCTCGATCGAGCAGATCACCGCCGACCTCGCCCAACTCCGCCTGCTGGGCGCCGATTCCGTCGTCCTCGACCCCTACCACGGCGACCCGGAGGAGACCCGCCACCCGCACCGGGCCCGGCAGTCCCTCGCCGCCGTCGCCGAACGCCTCGCCCTCGCCCCGACCCGGATGGACCAGCCCCGATGACCGTCACCCCCGCCGACCACCCCCTCCTCCGCCGCGCCATCGCCCTCGCCGCCGAGGCCGCCGCCCACGGCAACCCGCCGTTCGGCTCCCTGCTCGCCGCCGCGGACGGCACCGTCCTGGCCGAGGAGCGCAACACCACCCTCACCGACCGGGACATCACCGCCCACCCCGAGCTGAAGCTCGCCCGCTGGGCAGCACGGGAGTCGGACCCGGACGCGGCCGCCCGAACGACCCTGTACACCAGCTGCGAACCCTGCCCGATGTGCGCGGCGGCCCTTCGGCAGGCCGGGATCGGCCGCGTCGTCTTCGCCCTCTCCGGCGACCAGCTGCTGACCATCCGCCCGGCGAGCGGCCGCCCGCCCGTGCCGCAGGACGGCCCTGCGCTGTTCGACGAGGTCCGGGCCGCCGTCGAGCCGTACTACCGCTGAGCCGACCCGCCGCTTGCCCCTGCCCCAGGGGCAGGGCGCACAGTGGGCCCCGTGCACGAGGACTTGATCACCATCGGGGAGCTCGCCGCCCGGACCAGGCTCAGCCCCAAGGCGCTGCGCCTCTACGGGGACCGGGGGCTGCTGCCGCCCTCCCACGTCGACCCGCGGACCGGCTTCCGCCGCTACGGCCTCGCCCAGGTCGAGCGGGCCCGCCGGATCGCGCTGCTGCGCGCCGTCGGCATGCCGCTGGCCCGGATCGCCGCCGTCCTCGACGCGGATGGCGAAGACTCGCCCCGGCTGCTCGATGCCTACTGGCGCGAGCAGGAGTCCGCGCACCGGGCCCGCCGGGAGGCGGTGGGCTACGCCCGAGCGGTACTGACCGGAAGGACCTCCACCATGTACGAGATCGCCGAGCGCGACGTCCCCGAGCAGAAGGTGCTCCGCATCCAGCGCCACGTCACCCTCGCCGAGCTGCCCGCCTTCCTCGGCGACGCGAGCGAGCAGTTGCTCGCCCACCTGCGGACGGCCGACGCCTGCCTGTCCGGACCGCTCTTCGCCGTCTACCACGGCGTGGTGAGCGAGGACTCCGACGGCCCGGTCGAGGTCTGCGCGCCGACGGCGAACACCGTCGAACCGGCCGGACCGATCGGCGTCCGGATCGAGCCGGCGCACCGCGAGGCGTACACCGAACTCGCCAAGTCCCACCCGGGCTTCGCCGCGATGGCGACCGTCCACGACGCCGTACTCGCCTGGCTCGGCGACCACGGCCACGCCCGCAGCGCGTCCAACCGCGAGGTGTACTACCCGAACTTCCCGACCGCCGCCCCGGACGATCACGTCGTGGACGTCGCCATCCCCTTCACCCCACACGCCGGGGGGTGACGACTACGCCCCCGCCCGGCGCAACCCCCCGAGCAGCACCATCGGCCGCCGCTGCTCATCGGGGGTGAGCGGCGCCGCAACCTCGGCACGGTGGTCCTGGTGCCCTAGCGGCTCTCCGGTGTACCGGGATCGCCCGGTGGTGGCACGAGGCACGGCGTGATGACGCCGATGCTCAGCCCGCTTCCGTCCCCGCCCGCGGTCGAATCGACGCTCAGGAGGTAGTCGCTCTCCGGATGCTTGGCGTCGAGCAACGCGTTCGGCTCCCCCTCATACGTCTCCCGGTAGCCCTGGATCTTCAGCCCCTCACCCGTGACCATGTCGCGGATCTTCCGCACCACCTCGGGATGCCGATCACGCGGCACGGAGCCCCTCACCGTGTACATGAGGATGTAGCGGCCGTCGGCCGCCGTTTCACCGTTCTTCCCGGTGCAGGGGCTGAAGAGCACGGACGCCTTGTCCGAGTCCACCACTACGCCCCCCACTGTGCCCGCGTGCTCGGTCATCTGGCGCGCCCAGGCGCGCGCCTCACCACGGGCCTTCACCGGGAGCTGCTCATCCTTGCCCTCATCACCCGCCGACACGCATGCCCCCATCGCCAGGGCCAGGAGAACTGCGGTGCAGATCCGCCCAGCCGCTCTCACTACCGGGAATTCCACCGACCTCGACATCACCAGTACCAGGTGCCCTCAACGAAGTTGTCCTTCGGGACGGTCTCCGGAGGCACGCCCACGATGACGCGCCCTTGATTCTTCAGACTCGCACTCTGGTCGTCCCAGTAGTGGCCGTGTCCCGTCGTGTCAACCTTGATGTTGTTCCCCCCGAACCCGTCCATGTGCGGAGACGGACCGAAAGGAACTCCTCCGACGAGCCGGGTGAAGTCCTGTTTGGCCTCCCCGATCCAGACGTGCTTGGGATCTATACCGAGTTCCGACGCGTTGGAGACCCCCATCCCCGGACTACCCAGCGCGACAATGTCATCGACCGGCAGACCACCCCCCTCTCGCGCGGCCACCCCCACCGCATAACTGCCGTAGCTGTGACCGATGACGGTCAGATGGCTGCAGACGTTGTCGGTCTGCGCAACCCGCACGCCCTGTCCGAACAGGCGCAGGTCAGGGGCGGCGTCCTTGCCCCGGCTGGTCAGCAGTGGACTTCCGGTGGACCACTCCGGGGCGTCATAGCCGAGCCAGGAGATGACGGCCACCTTCCCACCAGGGTTGGTAAGAGCATCCTCCGCCGCCTTCTGAAGCCTGGTGACGTGGTCCATCTGACCGGGAACGCTGTTGAGGTCGGTGCTCGTCCCAGGAACGAAGATCGCAGTGTGCAGAGCCTTGTCGGGATTTCCCCTGGAGACGATGGCGCGGCCGTCCGATGCGTCCGAGTCGATCCCGAGCAGGAACATCTGGTGCATCTCGTCGTTTCCGTCGGCCTCATCCAGCTTCTGCTTGATCGATTCCAGGGCCACGCGCCGCTTCTGGTACGTCTCCGCGTCCAACCCGCTCTCACCCGGCGTTGCCGCCTGGAGCATGTCGAGCTTCTGATCCAGCACCAGGCGATTGGCCTTGTCGCGGACGGACGACGGAAGACCGTCCAGGCGCCCCAGTTCCGCTGGACGAAGGGCCAGGTACGTTTCCTGCTGGTCGGGGGTCAGCCCCTTCCACCACTCAGCGGTCTTCTTCGGGTCCTGGCCGTCGGGGACGACACCCCCTGCAAGGCCGAGGTCGCCCATGACGGACGCCGCGTCGAGCTTGGTCTCGGCGACACCGCCGGCTCCACGTGTGGGGCTCAGGATGTCGGCCCCCAGCCGGCCAAGCGCTGTCCGACCCTGGTCGCTGGCCTGTTGGGCGGCCTTCAGCGCGGCGTCGACTTTCCCCTGACAAGCGCTCCGGGTGTAGGCGAGGGCGCGCCGGGCGTCCTGGGCGTCCTGATCGTGGCGGTCGTCCCAGGTCTGCGCGGGCAACTGGACCGTACCGTCGACGGCGACAGTCAGCCCGGCCGCCTGGGCCTCATGCACGGCGCCGGTCAGGTCGGTCTTCGCCTGCTGCATCCGTTCGGCGACCGTGTTCAGGGTCAGTGCTACGGCCTCGGCCTCGACCCGGACGATGTCCAGTTGCTGCTCGGTGCGCTCCAGGTAGGCGAACGCCGCACTCGCGTCGCCGCCCGTCCAGTGCTGCCGCAACGGCCCGTTGACCTGCGTCCGGTGGCGGGTGTCCAATCCGTCCACGGCCTTCGCGAGCGACTTCCAACCTCTCGCCGCATCCTGCAGACCATGTGCATCGAAGGCCGTCAGCAACTCGTAGAGGCTCGCGGTCACTGAACGCCTTCCTTCCAGCCACTGACCAGCGCCCGTTCGGTCCGACTGTGCGCCTCCGCGCTCGTTTCCAACTTGACCCCGGTGTCGACGAGTCGCTTCTGCAGCGCACTGAGCGGCGTCACCCACTCCCTTCCCAGCTGTGCGAGCGCACCACCTACCGACCAGCCCGTGAGCTGACCGGCCGCCGTCGCGGTGGCGTCCTGGGCGGCCTTCACCGGACCTGCCAGCTCGCCGCCGAGCGCCCTGGCCACTCCCGCCGAGGCGCGTAGTTCCGGACCGACCTCGATGTCCGCCATCACGATCTCCCCCCAGAGACGATGTGCCCGAGCGCCCCGCGGGACGCTGCGCATCCGTACGACTACTCGGATGCTAGGGCCGCCCGGGTCGGGATGGGACGGGTTTCCGGGAAATCGAACGCCCGCGCGCGGGGAGTCGGACCGGCCGGCTTCCCCGTCCGCGTGATCGACAATCTCCGGGCCGACCCTGAGCGGAACCCTGAGAGCGGTCGTGCCTGGTCAGGACGGAGGTCCGGGGCGGGATCAGCTTGCGGGGGGAGGTCTTCGGCGGGGTGGCGGCGGAGCATGGAAGTACGCCGACCGGAGGGACCGGACCACGGCGTCACCACAGCAACGGAGTTCACCATGAGCCGCCTCGCCCGCCCCCGCCACAACCGCGTCATCGCCGGCGTCTGCGCCGGGATCGCCGAGCGCTTCGGGCTCACGCCGTGGACCGTCCGCGTGATCTTCCTGGCCTCGTGCCTGCTGCCCGGCCCGCAGTTCCTGATCTACCTGGCGCTCTGGCTGGTGCTCCCCCAGGAGCCGTGACGCCGGAAGGGGCCGCCCACTCCTCGACGGGAGCGGACGACCCCTTCGCGGCGCGGACGGCTCAGCCGGTCAGACCCGGCAGCGGGAGGGTCTGGGTGAGGCTGCCGAGCGGGGTCTTGTCGAGGCCCGGCACGGTCGGCAGGGCGCCCCGGTTGCCGGTGGCGCCGGCGACCGGCGCGGCGGCCTGGCCCGCGCTCGGGGCGAGGCTGCCGAGGGTGCTGCTGACCTTGTCGGCGACCGGCAGCTTGCCCGCGACATCGGTGAGCGCGTTGGTGGCGGCCGGGTTGGTCAGCAGGTTCGTCGGGAGCCCGAGACCTCCGGCCGCGGTGGCGGGGGCGGCGGACGCGCCGCCGGCGCCGACCGCGGCGATCGCGATGCCGAGCGCGGCGGTGCCGGCGGCCTTGAGAGTGGCCTGCTTCATGTGGTTCGTCCCCTTGGGTCCTCGTCGGTGGCCGACTCGCACAGCCGACGCGACGGGGCCCGCCGCCACGGCCTGTCAGCAATGACGGGCACACCGTAGTGAGTGGATCATGCGGGGATCAACGGCGGTTCACTCGCCCGAGCGAGAAGTCGGATGAACGCCAACTCTCTTGGCCGACATCGGCGTTCATCCGATCACAGCGGAAGCTCCCGGCTTCCGGACCGCTCAGCCGCCGGCGCTGAACAGCCACTCGGCCTTGAGCTCGGCGTAGCCCGGCTTGATCACGTCGTTGATCATCGCGAGGCGCTCGTCGAACGGCAGGAAGGCCGACTTCATCGCGTTCACGGTGAACCACTCCAGGTCCCCCAGGGTGTAGCCGAAGGCCTCGACCAGGTGCCCGAACTCGCGGCTCATGCTGGTGCCGCTCATCAGCCGGTTGTCGGTGTTCACGGTGACCCGGAACTTCAGCCGGCTGAGCAGCCCGATCGGGTGCTCGGCGTACGAGGTGGCCGCGCCGGTCTGCAGGTTGGAGGTCGGGCACATCTCCAGCGGGACGCGCTTGTCGCGCACGTACGCGGCGAGCCGGCCCAGCTTGACGGTGCCGTCCTCCTCGACCGTGATGTCGTCGACGATCCGCACGCCGTGGCCGAGCCGGTCGGCGCCGCAGCACTGCAGGGCCTCCCAGATCGACGGCAGGCCGAAGGCCTCGCCCGCGTGGATGGTGAAGTGGTTGTTCTCGCCCTTGAGGTAGTCGAAGGCGGCCTGGTGGCGGGTGGGGGGGTAGCCCGCCTCGGCGCCGGCGATGTCGAAGCCGACGACGCCGGCGTCGCGGTGGCGGTTGGCCAGCTCGGCGATCTCCGAGGAGCGCGCGGCGTGCCGCATCGCGGTGATCAGGGTGCCGATCCGGATGCGGCGGCCGGCGGCGCGGGCGTTGGCCTCGCCGAGCCGGAAGCCCTCCTGGACGGCCTCGACGACCTCGTCCAGGCTCAGCCCGCGCTCCAGGTGCTGCTCGGGGGCGTACCGGACCTCGGCGTAGACGACGCCGTCGGCGGCGAGGTCCTCGGCGCAGTCGGCGGCGACCTTGATCAGGGCCTCACGGGTCTGCATGACGGCGCAGGTGTGGGCGAAGGTCTCCAGGTAGCGGACCAGCGAGCCGGAGTCGGCGGCCTCGCGGAACCACTCGCCGAGTTCCTTGGGGTCGGTGGTGGGGAGGCCCTCGTAGCCGACGGCGGCGGCCAGCTCGACCACGGTCTCGGGGCGCAGGCCGCCGTCGAGGTGGTCGTGCAGGAGCACCTTCGGCGAGCGGGCGATCTGCTCGGGGGCGGGAATGCGGGGGCCGGTGCCCGCGGTGGTGACGGGGATCTGCTTCTCCATTGCGGGAGTGTAGCCCCTACGCGCGTAGACAAGCCACCGTCCAGGGGCCCGAATCATCCGATGTCCACCGGGAATTCCACCAAAGGGACGAGCCGGGCCACCTCCACGCAAGCCGGCCACCCGGGCGCCGCCCCCGATCCCCTCAGTCGTGCGCCAGCAGCCGCCCCCGCCGCGACAGCACGAAGTCCCGGAACGCCGCCGCCGGCGGGGTCAGCGGCCGCCCCGCCGCCCACGCCAGCCCGAGCGCCCGCCGGGTGCGCGGCGCCGTCACCTCCAGCTCCACCACCCCCGGCCGCGGCACCAGCGCCGGCGGCAGCAGCGCCACCCCCAGCCCGGCCGCCACCAGCCCGCGCAGCGTCTCCGCCTCCTCCCCCTCGAACGCGATCCGCGGCACGAACCCGGCCTCGGCGCAGAAGCCGTCCGTGATCGCCCGCAGCCCGTACCCGGGCTCCAGCCCGACGAACGGCTCCTCCGCCACCTCCGCCAGCCGGATCCGGCGGCGCCCGGCAAGCCGGTGGTCCGCCGGGACCACCAGGTGCAGCCGCTGCTCGTCCAGCCGGCGCGCCACCAGCGCCGGGTCGTCGTCCGGGACCGGCGCGACCAGGCAGAGGTCCAGCTCCCCCGCGCGCAGCCGGTCGAGCATCGCGCCCGAGTAGTCCTGCACCAGTTGGAAGCGCACCAGCGGGTACGCCGCCCGGAAGTCCCGCAGCAGGGCCGGCACCGCGTCCGTCCCCATGGTGTGCAGGAAGCCGAAGGCCACCCGGCCGGTCGCCGGATCGGCCTCCGCCCGCGCCGCCTCGGCACCGCGCTCGACCTCGGCCAGCGCCCGCTCCACCGAGGCCAGCAACAGCCGGCCCGCCCGGGTCAGCCGGACCGTCCGGCCCTGGCGGGCCAGCAGGTCGACGCCCAGCTCCGCCTCCAGCCGGGCCACCGCCCGGGACAGCGTCGGCTGCGGCATCGCCAGCAACGCCGCCGCCTGCGTCACGTGCTCCAGCCGGGCGACCGCCGCGAACTGGGCCAGCAGTGGCGCGAGTTGCACCGCCGGAAGGTCGGGGCCCAGCTCCGCGGGCCGGACCGGCTCGGCCCCGGTCGCCATGGTCGGCTCCATCCGCTGCTCCTTGCTCCACTCATACGCTGACGCATGGATTGTGCCCGGTCCATGCATTGGACGCATCAGCCCGGCGGTTCTACGGTCGACGTCATGCAGCCCTCCAGTACCGGGGCGTCCGCGACCGCGCCGGACGCCGCCCCTATCCACACCGCCCCGCTCCCCACTGGCACGCTCACCCCGGACGACCGCCACCGCCCCGGCCGGCCCTCCTTCCGCCGCGCCAACCTCGCCCTCTTCGCGGCCGGCGTGGCGACCTTCGTCCTCCTCTACTCCACCCAGGGCCTGCTGCCGATCCTCTCGGACGACCTCGGCCTCACCCCCGGCCAGGCCAGCTGGACGGCCTCCGCCGCCACCCTCGGCCTGGCGCTCGCCCTGCTCCCCGCCAGCGCGCTCTCCGACCGGTACGGCCGCACCGCCGTGATGACGGCCTCCACCCTCGCCGCCTCCGCCCTCGCGCTCGCCCTGCCGTTCGCGCCGGACCTCACCACCCTGGTCGTGCTCCGGGTGCTCCAGGGCGCGGCGCTCGCCGGCCTCCCCGCCACCGCGATGGCCTACCTCGCCGAGGAGGTCCACCCCTCCGCGCTGGCCTCCGCGATGGGCCTGTACGTGGCGGGCAACAGCATCGGCGGCATGGGCGGGCGGCTGCTCTCCGGCTGGGTCGCGGCCGGCCTCGGCTGGCGCTGGGGGCTCGCCGCCTCCGCCGTCCTCGCCCTGCTCGCCACCCTGGCCTTCCGGCTGCTGATCCCCGCCGCCCGGCACTTCACTCCGGCCCCGGTGGACGCCCGGGCCCTCGCCCGCACCGTCGGACGGCACCTGCGCAATCCGCTGCTGCTGCGGCTGTACGCGCTGGGGCTGCTGTTCATGGCCGTGTTCGGCGCGGTCTACAACACCGTCGGCTACCGGCTGATCGCCGCGCCCTTCCACCTGCCGGATTCGATCGCCGCCTCGATCTTCGTGGTCTACCTGGTCGGCACCGGCACCTCCGCCGCCGCGGGCCGGCTCTCCGCCCGGCTCGGCCGGCGGGGCGCGCTGTACGTCGCGATCGGCACCACCGCCCTGGGACTGCTGCTCTCGCTCGCCGACTCCCTGGCCCTCGCCCTGCTCGGGCTGGTGCTGATCACCGCCGGCTTCTTCGCCGGCCACGCCACCGCCTCCGCCGCCGTCGGCCGCACCGCCACCGAGGGCCGCGCCCAGGCCTCCGCGCTCTACCTGATCGCCTACTACCTGGGCAACAGCCTCGGCGGCACGATCGGTGCCGACGCCTACCACGCCACCGGCTGGCCCGGCGCCGCCACCATCGGCCTCACCGCCATGGCCCTCGCCGCCGCCGTCACCCTCTACGCCACCCGCCAGGCCCACACCGCCACCCGCCGCGCCGGACAGCTGCCGGGCAGACTTTCCGCCCGGTAGACTTTCCTCATGGCAGACCTCAAACGCCGCCGTCGTCCCCACCTGGTGTCCACGCCCGTGCGGAAGAAGGGCGTGGTCACCATCCCCCAGGAGATAAGGGAGCAACTGGACCTCCAGGAGGGGGACCAACTGGTCGTCGCGGTGGAGGACGGCCGCATCGTCCTGACCCCCGCCTCCGTCATCCCGGACGACCAGGCCTGGTTCTGGAGCCCGGCCTGGCAGGCCATGGAGAACGAGGTCGACGAGTCCCTCGCCCAGGGGGAACGTGGCGAGGTGTTCGAGGACGGCGAGGAGTTCCTGCAATCGCTTGCCGACGAGGCGGGGCTGGACCTGGGGGAGATCAAGCGCCGTGCCGACGCATGAGTCCCTCGCCCACTTTCTCCGGGACTGGAAGAACCTCACCCCGGCTCAGAAGGCCGCCTTTCTCGCCTCGGTCGCCCAGTTCGTCGCGGACCTCCACGCCGGCCAGGGCTTCCGGCGGGGGCTGCGGGTGAAGAAGGTGCAGGGCCACCCCGACATCTGGGAGCTGACCTGGGCGCCCGACAGCCGGGCGACGTTCAGCTACGGGACCCCGCTCCAGGACGGCGAGCCGCACATCGTCTGGCGCCGCATCGGCACTCACGAGATCTTCCACCGTCCCTGAGAGCCACCACTTCCGTTGTACGCGGACGCCTTGGTGCCGCGCGACGGCGAGTCGGCGTACGCGATCGCCAACCGCAGCAGGGTGAGGAACGCCGGCTGTCGGCTGCCGTCGCTACAATCCGGAATGTGAGCGTCGATCCTGCTGTGTACGCCCGGTTGCGCGAGATCGCCGATCAGCTGCCGCAGATCCCCGGGATAGGGAAGATCGAGATCCGCGACGGCGAGATCGTCATGACGATGTCCCCGGTGAAGCGCCACGAACTGGCTGTTCTGCGCATCGCCCGGCAGCTCAACGCCCAGTTGCCGGCCACGAACCCCGGTTACATCGCCTATCACGGCGCGGACCTGGAGGATGCCGGGCTCGGTCGGCTGCGAAACCCCGATCTGATGGTCTTCCCGGAGGCCACCTTGGAGGGTACGCAGTCGGCGGTCCTCCCCCACGAGGTGCTGCTGGTCGTCGAGATCGTCTCCAAGTCCAACCCCGACAACGACTACCAGGCCAAGGTCCGCGACTACGCGGCCATGGGCATCCCGTTCTACCTGCTCGTCGACCCGCGCAACGGTACCGGCATCGTCCACGACGAGCCCGGCTACACCAACCGCGAGAAGTTCGCCTTCGGCGACACCGTCGCCGTCGGCCCCTGGAGCATCGACACCGGCGGTCTGCTCACGTACGCCTGACAGTGATGATGTTCGTGGTGACGCTGCGGGTGGGTCTGACTCGCCGCCTGACTGACGTCTCGACTGTCCTGTTTGGGATTTGTCGGCT
>NZ_JBHJUI010000029.1:0-92352 GCF_042268405.1 Kitasatospora sp. NPDC056184
GCTGCTGCTGGCCGCCAACCTCCTGCTCGGCACCGGCTTCGGCTTCGCCAACGCGCCGATCACCAACACCGCCGTGGGCGGCCTGCCGGCGGACCGCGCCGGGGTGGCCGGGGCGATCACCTCGACGGCCCGCCAGCTCGGCTCGGCCGTCGGCATCGCCCTGGCCGGCGGCCTGGTCGCGGGCGCGGGCCCGGCCGGGCTCACCGCGGCCTCCCGCCCGGGCTGGCTGGTGGTCACCGCCTGCGGCCTGTTCCTCCTCGTGGTCGCCCGCGCCGCCCCCCGCCGGTAAATCGGGTGCACCGGCTCGGGGCCGCGTGCTACGGTCGCCGCCCCGGGCCCGCAGAGGGGTCCGGGCCTCGCACGGGGTACGACGTGAACGACAGGGACGGTGAATCGTGGCCACGGTGACTGCCGCCGCGCACCCGCTGCGCGGCACTCGGACGGTTCTCATCTCCTCCCGGGTCCCGGTCTGACCTTTCACGTTCGACGCGTTGGGCACATTCGACGCGTTCGGCACGTCCGGTGCGTTCAGCACGTCCGGTGCGTTCGGCCGGGGCCCCTCCGACTCCGAGGGTTCCTCCGTGTCTTCTTCCTCTGCTTCCTCCTCCTTCTCCTCTTCCTCCCTGCCCGCCACCGCCTCCCGCTGGCGCACCCGCGCCGAGCGGCCAGCTGACGTGCCCGCCGTGCACGCGCTCACCGTCGCCGCCTTCGGGCGGCCGGCGGAGGCCGACCTGCTCGGCCGGCTGCGCGCCGACGCGGGGTGGATCGACGGTCTGTCGGTCGTCGTCACCGAAGCCGCCGACCCCGCCGACTCCCCCGTCGGGCATGTCGTCCTCACCCGCGCCTTCATCGGCGAGGTTCCGGCCCTCGCCATGGGACCGGTCTCGGTGCACCCCGGCCATCAGCGGTCCGGCGCCGGGTCGGCCGCCGTGCGGGCCGCGCTGGACACCGCCCGGGCGCGGGGCGAGCGGTTCGTGATCCTGCTCGGACACCCTTCCTACTACCCGCGGTTCGGCTTCGTCCGGGCCTCGGCGCACGGCGTCGCGCTCACCGTCGACGCGCCGGACGAGGCGTGGATGGCCCTGAGCCTCGACCCGGCGCTGCACCCGCTGCCGTCCGGGACCGCCCGCTGGGCCGCCGCGTTCGGCATCGAGTGACCGGACCCGGGGCGGCCCGACCACGGGCCGCCCCGGCACCCGATCCCCCGGCCCCCTCCCCGGCACCCGATCCCCGGCGGACCCGGCCGCTACTCCTGCGGCGGGGCCACCGCCGACGGCGTGCCGCCGGTCAGCTTCAGCAGTTCCTCGTACGTCATCGGCACGACGGTGTGCGGGTGCCCGGCGGCGGCCCACAGCAGGTCGTGGCCGGCGAGGTCGGTGTCGACGACGGTGCGCAGCGGGGCCGGGTGGCCGACGGGGGCGACGCCGCCGATGGCCTGGCCGGTGGCCCCGCGGACCTGGGCGGCGCTCGCCCGGGTGATCGGGCCGGTGCCCAGGACGCGGGCGAGGTACCCGGTGTCGACGCGGTGGGCGCCGCTGGTCATGACGAGCAGGGGCGCGTCGTCGCAGACGAAGACCAGGCTGTTGGCGATGGCGCCGACCTCGCAGCCGAGGGCGGCGGCCGCTTCGGCGGCGGTGCGGGCGGAGTCGGGCAGGACGCGGATCTCCCCGGGCAGGCCGGCCTCGGCGAGGGCGTCGGCCACCGCCCGGCTGCGGCTGGGCAGGGACGTGTCGTCGGTCATCGCCCCATCCTGCCGGACCGCGGGAAGGGCGCCCGCCCGCCCGACCGCGCTGAGCACCGCCCGCACCCCGGCCGCCAGCACCGAGGAGTCGCGCCCGGCGCCCCAGACCGCCTTCCCGTCGACCCGCGCCTCGACGTAGGCGACGGCGTCGCTGTCGGGGCCGGTGCGCACGGCGTGCTCGGTGAACCCCAGGATGTCCACGGCGTGTCCGGCCGCGCCGAGCGCCGCCGCCACGGCGGCCAGCGGGCCGTTGCCCTCGCCCCGGTGCTCGGCGGCGCCGCCGAGCGAGACCGTCGCCCAGTGCCGCCCGCCGGCATCCCCGGTCCGCCCGTCGACCTCTCCCGTCCGCCCGCCGGCATCCCCCGTCCGCCCGTCGACCTCCCCGGTCCGCCAGCGCGCCGATGAGGGGGCCGCGTCCAGGTAGGTGGCGCGGAACAGCGCGTACAGCTCGTCGGCGGTGATCTCGCGTCCGCTGTCGTCCGTCGACTCCTGGACGACCCGGGAGAACTCGATCTGCAGCCGCCGCGGCAGGTCCAGCCCGTGCCCGGTCTGCAGCAGGTAGGCGATGCCGCCCTTGCCGGACTGGCTGTTGACCCGGATCACCGCCTCGTAGTCGCGCCCGAGGTCCGCCGGGTCGATCGGCAGGTACGGGACGTCCCAGGGCGCCTGCCCGGGCGGGACGCCGAGGCGTTCGGCGGTGGCCGCGTGGTGGGCCAGGCCCTTCTTGATGGCGTCCTGGTGGGTGCCGGAGAAGGCGGTGTGGACGAGGTCGCCGACGTAGGGGTGGCGCTCGGGGACGGGCAGCCGGTTGCAGTGCTCGACGGTGCGGCGGATCCCGTCGATGTCGGAGAAGTCGACCATCGGGTCGACGCCCTGGGTGTGGAGGTTCAGCGCGAGGGTCGCCAGGTCGACGTTGCCGGTCCGCTCGCCGTTGCCGAACAGGCAGCCCTCGACCCGCTGGGCGCCCGCCAGCAGGGCGAGTTCGGCGCAGGCGACGCCGGTGCCGCGGTCGTTGTGCGGGTGCACGGAGAGGATCACCGCCTCGCGCCGGGCCAGGTGCCGGTCCAGGTACTCGATCTGGTCGGCGTAGACGTTGGGGGTGGCGATCTCGACGGTGGCCGGCAGGTTGTGGATCACCGGGCGGTCCGGGCTCGCGTCCCACAGCTCGGTGAGGCCGTCGCAGAGCTCCAGCACGTAGTCCGGCTCGGTCAGGTTGAAGACCTCGGGCGAGAACTGGAAGCGGATGCCGGGGTGGTCGCCGGCCCGGCGGGCCATCCGCTCGGCGGCGGCGGTGACCAGCTCCCGCACCTGGGCGCGGTCGCGGCCGAGGACGAGTCGGCGCCAGGCGGGGGCGGTGGCCGTGTAGAGGTGGACGACGACCCGGGGCAGGCCCGCGACGGCCTCGAAGGTGCGGTCGACCAGGTCGGCGCGGGCGGCGGTGAAGACGACCACGGTGACGTCCTCGGGCACCGCGCCGGGGGTGGTGGCGAGGTGGCGCACGAAGTCGAAGTCGGTGCGGCTGGCGGAGGGGTAGCCGACCTCGATCTCCTTGAAGCCCATGGCGAGGAACAGGTCGAACATCCGGCGCTTGCGGTCCGGGTCCATCGGCTCGGCGAGCGCCTGGTTGCCGTCCCGCAGGTCGACCGGCACCCACAGCGGGGCCCGTTCGATCCGCCGGGCGGGCCAGCGGCGGCCGCCGGGCAGGGCGTCGACCGGCGGCAGCGGGACGCGGGCGTGGGCGGGGCGGTAGCGGTGGAACGGCATCGCGCTGCCGCGCTGGCGGTTCCAGGCGGGGGCGTCGGCCGGGACCGGTCCGGCAGGTGTCCGCAGGGTGGCGGAGGGTTTGACGTTCTGTGCGGATTCGGTGGAGCGCACGGGGTGCGGCGTCCTTCCCTGGTTCGGTGTCGAGGGGACGACGACCGGCAGCACGGCGACCCGCAGCGGGGTGCCGGTCTGTCAGACCCCGCTGCGGCCACCGAGAAGAAGGCTCCACGTCTGCATGATGCCGGGTACCGTAGCCGTGAACCGCGGGCCGGGACAACCTCGTTCCACTCCTCGGGACTTGCCGCCCGGCCCGGGCGAGCGGGCGCGGGCCGGCGCGGGACGGACGCCCGTCCGGAGCGGAGCGCTCCGGGCCGGTCCCGGTGGGACCCGGGCGGCGCCCGGATGCCGCCCTGGTGGGACCGTGAATCCCGCGCTTCGGCGATGTCAAGGACTTGTGTGTGCACCGCCCGAAGGTCGAACGCGCTTTCACTGCTAACACACCGTATGACTAGTATCGCCTCGTCATAAAGCCCGTGCCCCGGTCGGTGCAGCCCTCACCGGGCCGGCCGCCAGCCCCAAGGAGTCAGCTCTGCGCGCGCGTGCGAATCGGCGGCCCCCGACGCCGAAGGCCCCCCGCAGGCGTCGTCCGCGCCTGTCGCTGCGGACGGCACTGCTCGTCCTCGCCCTCGTCCCCAGCATCGCCCTGGCCGTCCTGTGGGCGGTCACCAGCGGTGTGACCTTCCTCGACTTCCTGCGTCAGGCGGACCAGGGCCTGCTCGCCCAGAAGGCGGGACAGCCGTCCAACATCGTCTACTACAACCTCCAGGAGGAGCGCCGGCTCAGCGCCGAGGCGCTCGCCCGGCCCGGCACCGCCGCCGTCGCCGACCAGCTGAAGCGCCAGCGCCAGCTCACCGACGAGGCCGTCCAGAAGTTCCGGGCCCTCTCCGAGGAGACCGCCGACAGCGCGCCCGCCGAGGTGCTCACGGCCGTCGCCGAGGCCCGGCGCGCGCTGGAGAAGCTGGGCGACCAGCGGTCCGCCGTCGACAAGGGCACCGCCGACCAGCAGGGCGTCTACACGTACTACACCGACCTGATCGCCGTGGACCTGCGGCTGTTCACCGCGCTCAGCCACGTCGACAACGGCGAGGTCACCTGGATCTCCAAGACCCTGGTCAACGCCTTCTGGGCGAAGGAGATGCTGGCCCGCGAGGACGCGGTCCTGGCCCGCGGCTGGCCGTCCGGCAAGCTCAGCGCCTCCGACTACCAGCTCGTCCAGCAGGCGGTCGGCGCCCAGGACCACCTCTTCACCGTCCAGGTCGTCCCCTACCTGCCGGAGGACGAGCGCGGCGCCTGGTCGGAGCTGCTGAGCGGCCCCGCCTGGCAGGCCAAGGCCTCCGTGGAGCAGGCGCTCACCCGCCCGGCCGCCGCCGACGCGACCGGCACCGTCCGGCTCCCGCAGCTGCAGGACCAGTGGCGCCAGGCCCTCGACCAGGTCAACCCGCAGCTGGTGAAGGTCCTGGAGACCCGTACCGACGGCGTGGTCGAGGTCGGCAAGGGCTCGTTCCTCTCGCTGCTCACCCGGGTCGCGCTGACCGCCGTGATCGGCCTGGTCGCGCTGATCGCGGTGGTCGTCACCAGCTGGCGGCTGACCCGCTCGCTGCGCCGCCGGATCAAGGAGCTGCACGACCAGGCGCAGGAGCTGGAGCGCACCCTGCCCGAGGTGGTCGAGCGCCTCGCCCGCGGCGAGCAGGTCGACGTCGAGGCGGAGAGCCGGGCGATCACCGCCGGCTCGCGCGCCCGCGGCGGCGACGAGCTGGCCGAGCTCGGCCAGGCGATGAACCTGGCCCGCACCTCCGCGCTGGAGACCGCCGTCCGGCAGGCCGAGCAGCACCGCGGCTTCGAGCGACTGCTCCAGCGGATCGCCCGCCGCACCCAACTGCTGATCGGCCAGCAGCTGCGCAAGCTGGACGCCCTGGAGCGCCGGCACGAGGACCCGGAGGTCCTGGAGGGCCTGTTCGACCTCGACCACCTGACCGCCCGCCTGCGCCGCTACGAGGAGAACCTGGTCATCATGGCCGGCGGCCAGCCGCAGCGGAAGTGGCGCAAGCCGGTGCCGCTGCTGGACGTGCTGCGCTCGGCGCAGGGCGAGGTGCAGGAGTACCGGCGGATCGTGCTGGACGTCGAGGGCCACCCCTGGCTGTCCGAGCGGGCGGTCGGACCGGTCGCCCACGTGGTCGCCGAGCTGATGGAGAACGCGGCGAGCTTCTCGAAGCCGCCCACGCCGGTCGACGTGCGGGCAGCCGTCGTCGGGCGCGGGCTCGCGATCGAGATCGAGGACCGCGGCCTCGGCATGGACCTGGAGCAGTACGACGCGGCCAACGCGCTGATGGCCGCCGCGCTCGCCGACGACCCGCCGCGCACCGACATGCTCGCGCGCGGCGACGACATCCGCCTCGGCTTCCACGTGGTGGGCCGGCTGGCGGCCGCGATCGGCCTGCAGATCGAGTTCCGCCCGTCGGCCTTCGGCGGGACCAGGGTGGTCGTGCTCGTCCCCGGCGAGTACGTGCTGGACGGGGACGCGGGGCTGCCGGACGACGGCGCGGTCACCCCGATCCCGCTCGCCCGGCGCCAGCGGCCCGAGCAGCGCGAGGAGACCGCGTCGCTCGCCTCGGTGACCGAGATGCCCTCGGCCGCGACCGTCCCGGCGTCCTCGCCGGTCGTCGCGGTGGACGAGGCGGAGGAGCGCGCGGCCCTGGAGGCCCCCGCGGCCGACCCGGACCCGGACCCGGCGGGCGGCGACTGGTTCACCCCCGGCGCCCACCCGGGGCAGGCCCAGGCCTTCGCCCACGTCGAGTACGTGCCGCCCTCGGACGACGAGGTGCTCAAGGCCCCGGCCCACGGCGGATTCGACGGCTTCGAGGACGGGTTCGAGGACGGGTTCGACGACGGCTTCGCGACCCGGAACGCCGACGGCTTCGTCCACGGCGCCCACGGCGACCCCGACGGCTACCTGCACCCGCTCGCCGAGCCGGGCCGACCGGTCGAGCACGGCTCGCCCGCCGACCCCTACGGCACCGGCTACATCAGCGGCACCGGCATCGGCACCGCCACCGGCTACGTCAGCGGCACCGGCACCGGCACCGCGTACGGCGCCCCGGCGCACGGCGTGCCCGCGCAGCCCGGGCCGTCGGCCGGCCCGCCGGCCGGCTACGACGACCCTGCCTACCCGGACATCGCCTACGCGACGGTCATGCCCGCCGAGGCCCCGTACGCCGACGAGCAGTACCGGCCCGCCGACCACTACCGGCTGGCCGAGCGGCGCCGCGAGGAGGGCGCGCCCGCGTCCTCGGCCTCGCTGCCCCCGCTGCCGCAGCGGGTCCGCCAGGCCAGCCTGGCCGCCGAGCTGCGCGACCCCCCGCCGCCCCGGGCCCCCCGCGCCGCACGCACCGGCGCCGACCCGGCCGCCGTGGGACCGTTCCAGCGCGCACCGCGCCGCTCGGGCGCCACGGTCGGCGCCTTCCAGCGCCAGTCCCGGGCCGCCCGCGGCCTCGACGGCACCGAGCCCGCGGCCGCCACCGGCCCCACCGGTCCCGCCGGTCCCGCGGACCCCGACCGCACCGCCGCGGACCACGCCGCGACGCACCGCGGCCTGCCGCCCGGCCCGGCCGCCCCTCCGGCCGTCACCGGCCCCCCGACTCCCGCGCCGGGTCCCTCCCCCTGGGCCCTCCCGGCCGCGGACCCCCGAACCACGAGGACGGAAGAGCAGTCATGAACCGCACCATCGCCACCCACCAGGACCTCGACTGGCTGCTGGACGGACTCGTCGACACGGTGCCCGGGACGAGAAGCGCCGTGCTGCTCTCCGACGACGGCCTGGTCGTCAGCCACTCGCGCTCGATCGACCGCGCCGACGCCGAGCGCCTGGCGGCCGTCGCGACCGGCCAGCAGAGCCTCGCCCGGGGCATCGGCCAGCTCTTCGACGGCGGACCGGTGCACCAGGTGATCATCGAGCTGGCCGAGCTCTGGCTGTTCGTCATCGCCGCCGCCCAGGGCACCCACCTGGCGGTGGTCGCCGACCAGGAGGTGGACGCCGAGGTGATGTCGGTGGCCATGCACCAGCTCGTCCAGCAGGTCGGCCAGAAGCTCAGCACGCCGGTCCGCAGCGAGTTCGACGCCTTCGCCGCCAGGAACCGGGGGTGACGCCCCGGTGAGGCCGCACTGGAGCGAGCTGCCCGACGAGGACGAGGACGACGACTACGGCGCGGGCACCATGGTGCGCCCGTACACCATCACCCGCGGCCGGACGGCGCCGGAGCACGACCACCTCACCCTGATCACGCTGATGACCACGGTGGAGGAGCTCGCGGACCCGGTGCTGGCCGCCCGGTCGTCCGGTACCCGCGGGCTGCAGCCGGAGCACCGCCTGATCCTGGAGCGGTGCCGCCGGCCCGCCGCCGTCGCCGAGGTGGCGGCCGGGCTCGACCTGCCGGTCTCGGTGACCAAGATCCTCCTGGGCGATCTCATTGCCCAGGGGTTGCTGCGGGCCCGGGCGCCGATCTCGGTGGCCCGGGCCTCGGGGGACGGCGGCCTGGACCTCGGGCTGCTGACGGCCGTACGCGAAGGACTCCGGAGGCTCTGAACCATGGCACGATCCGCACCTCTCCCCTCCTCCCCCTCGTCCACCACCTCCGCCGCCTCCCCCGCCGCCTCGGCCTCGGCCGTGAAGATCCTCATCGCCGGCGGCTTCGGGGTCGGCAAGACCACCCTGGTCGGCTCGGTCAGCGAGGTCGCCCCGCTGCGCACCGAGGAGTACCTGACCCGCGCCAGCGAGGGCGTCGACGACCTGTCCGGGGTGGACAGCAAGGAGACCACCACGGTCGCCCTGGACTTCGGGCGGATCACGGTCAGCCCGGAGCTGGTGGTCTACCTGTTCGGCACGCCCGGCCAGGAGCGCTTCTGGTTCATGTGGAACGACCTGGTGAACGGGGCGCTCGGCGGCATCGTGATCGCCGACACCCGCCGGCTGGACAGCAGCTTCGCCTCGATCGACTTCTTCGAGAGCCGCGGCATCCCGTTCGTGGTGGCGATCAACTGCTTCCACGGCGAGAACACCCGCACCGTCGCCGAGGTCCGGGCCGCGCTGGACCTCGACCCGCAGGTGCCGATGCTGGTCGGCGACGTGCGGGTGCGGGCGTTCGGACGGGACCTGCTGCTCGCCCTGGTCGACCACCTGATGGAGCTGTCCGCCGGGGCCGCGGTCCGCTGAATCGTTTCCCCTCCTCTCCCCGCTTCCTCCCCCTTTGGAGTACCACCACCATGACCCCACCCCTGCGCGTCCTCGTCCACGGCGCCGGCATCGGCGGCCTGACCGCCGCCACCGCCCTCGCCGGCCGCGGCCACCGGGTCGACGTCGTCGAGCTGCGCGACGCCCTGGAGGCGCTCGGCGTCGGCATCATCCAGCCCTCCAACGCGCTGCACGTGATGCGCGAGATCGGCGTGCTGGAGCAGTGCCTGGCGGTCGGCTTCGCGTGGGAGGTGCTCACCATCTGCGACCCGGCCGGCGGCGTCCTCGCGAAGATCCCGCAGCCCCGGATGGGCGACGCCCCGTCCAACAACGGCATCCCCCGCCCGGCGCTGGCCCGGGTGCTGGGCGAGGCCGCCACCGCCGCCGGCGCGACCCTGCGCTTCGGCACCACGATCGCCGAACTCACCGACGAGGGCGAGGAGGTGGCGGTCACCCTGTCCGACGGCAGCAGCGCCCGCTACGACCTGGTGGTCGGCTTCGACGGCATCGGCTCGCCGCTGCGCAAGCGGCTCTACGGCGAGAAGTACGCGCCCGAGTACACCGGCTTCGCCAACTGGCGCGTCACCCTGCCGCGTTCGCCCGAGGTGCAGGGCGTGGTGATGTCCACCGGCAACCTCGCCGCCAAGGCACTGCTGACCCCGATCAGCGACGACCTCATGTACCTGGGCTCGGTGTTCGCCGAGGCCGAGGACTTCCGCCCGGACCCGGAGCGCGCCCACGAGCAGCTGCGCGAGCGCCTGGCCGGCTTCGGCGGGCCGATCGCCGAGGCGCTGGCCCGGGTGACCGACCCGGCGGCGGTGGTGTACTCGCGGATCTCGCAGGTCACCGTCGAGGAGCCGTGGCACGTCGGCCGGGTGGTGCTGGCCGGCGACGCCGCGCACGCCTCCACCCCGCACCTGGCGCAGGGCGCCGCGATGGCCGTCGAGGACGCCCTGGTGCTCGCCCTGAGCCTGGACGCCGCCGACGCGGTGCCCGCCGCGCTGGCCGCCTGGGAGGAGCGCCGCCGGCCGCGCGCCCTGTGGGTGCAGGCACTGTCCCGGGCGGTCCTCAAGCAGGAGACCGGCACGCCGACCACCCCGGAGGAGGACGAGCTGCTCAAGGTCGGCATCCCGGGCGCGGCGCACGTGCTCGTCAAGCCCTACTGACCCACCCGGTCCCCCTCGCACGCGAACCACCCCGGCCCGGTGCGGACTTGTGTCCGCGCCGGGCCCCGGACAGACTTGACGCCCGTCCGACAAAGTGGCCTGCCGCCCGAGGAGTGACGGATGACGCCGTCGTTGTTCCGCATGCTCGACCTGCACGAGGCCGTGGAACGGGCCCGGCAGCGACCCGACGGGCGGCTGTTCGTCTCCGACTACAACGGCGGCCACCCCTTCGTCGCCGACTACCTCGGCGACCTCGCGCACACCCCGCCCTACCGGCTCGGCGACGTCGGCCGCTACGCGGCACTCGACGAGGACGCCGCACTGCGCGCCAAGATCGCCCGGCTGCACGAGAGTTACGACGCCGAGCCGTGCTCCCCGGAGCAGGTGGTGCCGGCCGGCGGCGCCAGCGCACTGCTGGGCACCTTCTGCACCTGGCTGCGCACCACCGGCCGCACCCGGATCCACTACCTGCCGCCGGTCTACTACAAGTTCGCCTACTTCTTCCGGGAGTTCGGCATCGAGCCGGTCCCGGTCGCCGAGGCGCACGCCCACCAGCCCGGGTTCGAGCTGCGCCTGCCCGAGGAGCGGACCGTCCTGCTGCTCACCGACCCGGTCTGGTACACCGGCCGCCGGGTGCCCGAGCGGGTGCTGAAGCAGCTCGCCGAGTGGCAGCGCGCCACCGGCTCGCTGGTGTTCGTCGACGGCACCTTCCAGTACATGCGCTGGGACGGCGGGCGCCGCGAGGACTCCGCCGCGCTGCCCGCCGACCTCACGCTGCGGATGGTCTGCCCCACCAAGTACCTGTCCATCCACGGCTACCGCTGCGCCCACCTGCTGGTCCCGGAACCGCTGCGGGAACCGCTCGCCGACCTGCACCTCAACCTGCACGGCGACGTCACCCTGGCCGACCGGCTGTTCGCCCACCGGGCCGCCGACCTGATGCTGATCGAGGGCAACCACCGCCTGCTCGACCACGTCCGCGCCAACCACCAGCGCCTCACCGCCGCCGGCGCGCTGGCCGACCAGGCGCCGATCGAGACCGGCTACTTCCTGTTCGCCCGCCCCACCGCCCCGCCGGAGCGCCTGATCGCCCTGGACGGCCGGTACTTCGAACTCCCCGGCCACCCCGGCTTCGTGCGGATCAACCTGCTCAACGAGCCGGCCCTGACGGGTCTGGAGGAACTGGCCGGGCACCGCCCCGGGTGATCGCGTGCCGGCGCTCCCAGACCGCCGCCGAGACCCGGGCCACCAGGCGGGCGGCCGGGTCGTCCGCCGCCGCGTCGGCGCCCGAGGCGAGCGGGCCGGTGTAGCAGACCGCCAGCAGGTACGGCGGGCAGTCGTCCGGGCGCACCAGGCCGACGCAGTGCCGCACGCCGGGGAACCAGCCGTTCTTGAACGCCACCCTGGTCCCCGGCGGCAGCCCCGCCGCGAGGTCGACCCGGAAGGCGTTGCGCTCCAGCAGCGCGAGCAACTCCGGTTCGCCGTCCAGGGACTGCAGCAGCCGGACGAGGTCGCGCGCGGTGACCCGGTTGTGCACCCCGGCCGCGCGCGCCGGGTAGTCCTCGATCCCGCGCGGGCTGGCGCTGAGCGTCGCCCCGGCACGCCGCCACACCTCGGCCACCGCCCCGTGGCCGGCCCGGGCCAGGCAGAGGTTGGTGGCGAGGTTGGAGGAGTGGGTGATCATCCGCTCGGTGAGCAGCCCCAGCGGCACGGTGGCGCCGAGCAGCGTCCAGGGCACCGGATCGCTGTCCCAGTCCGGGTCGTTGGTGAACTCCCCGCCCGCCCGCGAGGCGAACCCGTTCACCACCGGCACCGGCTCGCGGGGGTCCGCCCCGGCCAGGTGCAGTGCGGCCAGGACGGCCACCTTCATCGTGCTCGCGGCGTCGTGCGGCTCGTCCCCGTTCCGCACGAACACCGGTTCTGCGCCCCACGGGGCGACCACCACTGACAGCATGCCCGCCACCGTCCCCGCCCGGGGGCCCTCCGAAACCGCCGCCGCGGTCTCGATGGGGATACCCCGTTGAGGGGGCGTGAAGGGCTCGTGGATACTTGTGCCGCTCGCGCGGACGGTCCGTCTGCGAAGGGCTTCTGTCGGCGTGCCAGTTCGGTCGGCGCCGACCTCACACCGTGTCACTCCGGGGGGAACCCAGCCATGTCACTCTCCCGTCGCGCCGGCCTCGCCGTCGCGATAGCCGGCTCCGCGGTCGCCGCGACCGTGCTGCCGTTCACCGCCCAGGCGGAGAGCACCGTGCTCTACGTGGACAACCAGGCCACGTGCTCGGACAAGGGCACCGGCACCCAGGCCCAGCCGTTCTGCACCATTCAGGCCGCGGCCGACGTGGTCGAACCCGGCCAGACCGTGCGCCTCACGCCGTTTCGCCAGTTCGCCGGCCAGGTGACGGTCAAGCGCTCCGGTCAGCCGGGCAAGCCGATCGTCTTCCAGGGCGACGTGTCCGCCCTCGCGCCGTCCACGGGTGTGAACGCGTCGGGCGAGGGCTCGACCGACGCTCACGCCTTCGTGCTGGACGGCGTCCACGACGTCGCCCTGTTCGGCCTGGGCCTCAAGGCCCCGCAGGAGGCCCTGCTCGTCAAGGACTCCACGCGGATCGCCCTGGACCGCGCCTATGTGATCGGCGGCGGGACCGCCAACGACCCGAACCCGACCGCGAGCATCCGGGTCACCGGGGCCAGTGCCGATGTCACCGTCAGCCGCGCCCACGTCTTCTCGCCGCCCGTCGCGGGCGTCGCGATCGACGCCGGGGTGACCGGCACCGTCGTCACCACCAACATCATCGCCGAGGCCACCGGCCGGGGCGTGCTGGCCATCGACGCCCCCGGCACGGTCGTGGTGGGCAACACCTTCGCCCGCAACTGCGGGAGCGACGTGGAACTCGCCGGCACCTCCGCGGGAGCAGTGGTCGAGAACAACATCCTCACCAAGCGCCCTGCCCCCATCTGCGGCGGCACGCCCTCCGCTGCGGCGCCGCTGGTGGTGTCGGCCGGCTCGGTCCAGGGCACCAAGGCCGACTACAACACCGTGGTCCCGCTGAGCGGGACCACGGCCTCCTACTCCTGGGGCGGCACCTCCTACGCCACCCCCGAGGAATTCCGGGCCACCGGCCAGGGCGCGCACGACAACGCCGTCGTCCCCACGTTCTCCTACGACTACACGACGGCCGCCGCCGCAGGTCTGACGGACGCGGCCGACCCGGCCGCGCCCGGTGTGCCGGCCACCGACTTCTTCGGCAAGGAGCCGGCCGACCATCCGGATTTCGCCAACACCGGCCCCAGCGGCTACCGGGACCGCGGCGCCCAGGAGCTGCCGGACCCGCTGGGCGTCTCACTGGGCGGCCTCCCGTACGCCCAGGAGGGCCACCCGCTCAATGCCCGGTTCACGGCCGGCTACGCGCCGAGCTGGGCGCCGGGTACCGCCACGCTGGACTTCGGGGACGGCAGCGCGCCCCGAACGATCGAGCCCGGCGGACCGCGGTTCGTCGACCACGACTACCCCGCCGTCGGCAGCTATACCGCGACGCTCACCGGCACCAGCCTGACCGGCCCGTCCCGCACGGCCACCGCCCAGGTGACCATCGCCCCGGTCCCGGAGCCGACGACGCAGTTCTGGTGGAGCGCCGGTGACCGCTCCCGCGCCCAGATCACGCTGAACGCCCACAGCGTCAGCCCCTGGCCGATCGTCCGGCACACCGTCGACTTCGGAGACGGCACCGCGCCCGCGGTCAGCGAGGGCCCCAACGCCAACCCGGGCTTCAGCCACGAGTACGGCGTCGGCGGCAGCTACACCATCACCGAGACCGTCGTCGACGACCACGGCCGCACCGCGATCCACACCGAGACCGTCAGGGTCGCCGGCCCGCAGGCCGGCGTGCCGTTCACCGGCTACTTCGACGGCCCGACCAGCCACAACGGCCTCTTCGACAACGGTGTGTGGACGCTCTCCTACGACAAGACCGACTCCCGCCCCGGCTACGTCTGGGGCTTCGGCAACCCGGGCGACATCCCGGTGGTCGGCAACTGGGACTACACCTGTCAGTGCCAGCTGGGCATCTACCGGCCCGGCACGGCCACCTTCGCCCTCAGCCGCCGTGACGGCTCCATCTCGCACGTCCCCTTCGGCAACCCCGGCGACCTGCCCGCCGTCGGATCCTGGGACCGCAACGGACACGACCAGGTCGCCGTCTACCGCCCCAGCACCGCCGAGTTCTGGGTCCGCCACGACGACGGCACCTACAGCTCACTGCACTTCGGCAACCCCGGCGACCAGCCCGTCGTCGGCGACTGGGACGGCGTCGGACACTCCCAGTTCGGCCTCTACCGCCCCGCCGCCAACCCCTCGGAGCCGAACCTCTTCATCTTCCGCCACGACGACGGCAGCTACTCCACCGTCACCTACGGCAACCACGGCGACCTCCCCGTCGTCGGCGACTGGTCCGGCGTCGGCCGCACCTCCTACGGCATCTTCCGCCCCGGAACCCACCAGTTCACCCTGGACAACTCCTACGCCGGACGCCCCGACAACGTCTACACCATCTACAACACCATCGGCTGACACCGATCACGCATGCCGGGGCGGTGCTCGACCGAGCACCGCCCCGGCGGCATGTCCACCACCGCCCCCCGCCCGCGGGCCGTCCATAGAACGCCCGACCCCCTTGGGGCGGTGCCCCGTTGAGGACGCGTGAAGGACTCGTGGATACTTGTGCCGCCCTCCCGGACGGTCCGTCTGCGAAGGGCCTCGGTCGGCGTGCCAGTCCGGACGGCGCCGACCTCACACCGCGTCATTTCAGGGGGGTCCCAACCGTGCCACTCTCCCGTCGTGCCGGCCTCGCCGTCGCGATAGCCGGCTCCGCGGTCGCCGCGACCGTGCTGCCGTTCACCGCCCACGCCGAGAGCACCGTGCTCTACGTGGACAACGCCGTCGCCAGCTGCTCCGACAAGGGCACCGGCACCCAGGCCCAGCCGTTCTGCACCGTCCAGGCCGCCGCCGACGTCGTCGAACCCGGCCAGACCGTCCGCCTCGCGGCGTTCCGTCAGTTCACCGGCCAGGTCACGGTCAAGCGCTCCGGCCAGCCGGGCAAGCCGATCGTCTTCCAGGGCGACACCACCTACGGTTCGCCGAACACGACCGTGGACGCCGCGGGCCAGGGCTCGACCGGCCCCCACGCCTTCGTGCTGGACGGCGTCCACGACGTCACCGTATCCGACCTGTCCATCGAGGCCCCGCAGGAGGCCGTGCTCGTCAAGGACTCCACCCGGATCGCCCTGGACCGGACCCATGTGAACGCCGACGGGACCGCCACCGGCCCCGGGGCGACCGCCAACATCCGGGTCACCGGGACCAGCTCCAACGTCACGGTCAGCCGCAACCGGGTCTACGCACCGGCCGTCGCGGGCGTCGCGATCGACGCCGGAGTGACCGGCGCCGTCGTCACCACCAACATCATCGCCGACGGCACCGGCCGCGGTGTCCTGGTCACCGACGCCCCCGGCACCGTCGTGGTGAGCAACACCATCGCCCGCAACTGCGGGAACGACCTGGAGCTCGCCGGGAACTCCTCCAGAGCGACGGTCGAGAACAACATCCTGTCCAAGGACCCCGCACCGCGCGGCTGCGGCGTCCTGGTCCCCACCACGGTCCCGCTGGCGGTGTCGGCCGACTCGGTCCAGGGCACCAAGGTCGACTACAACACCGTCGTATCGCTGGTCAGGAGCATGACCTCCTACTCCTGGGGCGGGACTGCCTACGCCACCCCGCAGGCGTTCCGGGCCACCGGCCAGGGCGCGCACGACAACGCCGCCGACCTCAGGTTCGACTCCAGCGACAGGCCGATCGCCGCCGAGGGCCTGACGGACGCGGCCGACCCGACCGCACTCGGCCTGCTGTCCACCGACTTCTTCGGCAAGGAGCCGGCCGACCACCCGGGCATCGCCAACACCGCCCCCAGCGGCTACCGGGACCGCGGCGCCGTCGAGCTCCAGGACCCGCTGGCCATCTACCTGAGCGGCGTCGCGTACTCCCAGGAGAACCACCCGCTCAACGCGCGGTTCACCGTCAACTACTACCCGGGTTGGGGGCGCGAGAGCGCCACGCTGGACTTCGGGGACGGCAGCGCGCCCCTCACGATCGCCTCCGGGGACCGGGTCATCGACCACGACTACCCCACCGCCGGCAGCCACACCGCGACGCTCACCGTCACCAACCAGGCCGGTGAGGCCGGCAAGGCCACCGCCCCGGTGTTCCTGAGCCCGGTCCCGCAGCCGAGTACGCGGTTCTGGTGGAACTACGGTGACCGCTCCCGCGCCCAGATCGTTCTGAACGCCCAGAGCGTCAGCCCCTGGCCGATCGTCCGGCACACCGTCGACTTCGGCGACGGCACCGCGCCCGCGGTCAGCGAGGGCCCCAACGCCAACCCGAGCATCACCCACGAGTACGGAGTCGGCGGCAGCTACACCATCACCGGTACCGTCGTCGACGACCACGGCCGCTCGGCGAGCTACACCCAGACCTTCGGGATCCCCGGGCCGCAGGCCGGCGTGCCGTTCACCGGCCACTTCGGCGGCCCCACCAGTCACAACGGCGTCTTCGACAACGGTCTGTGGACGCTCTCCTACAACAAGACCGACTCGCAGCCCGGCACCACCTGGTACTTCGGCAACCCCGGAGACATCCCCGTGGTCGGCAACTGGGACTACACCTGCCGGTGCCAGCACGCCATCTACCGGCCCAGCACGGCTGCCTTCGACCTGAGCCGCCGTGACGGCTCCATCTCGCACGTGCCCTTCGGCAACCCGGGCGACCTGCCCGCCGTCGGCTCCTGGGACCGCAACGGACACGACCAGGTCGCCGTCTACCGGCCGAGCACCGCGGAGTTCTGGGTCCGCCACGACGACGGCAGCTACACCCCGCTCCACTTCGGCAACCCCGGCGACCAGCCCGTCATCGGCGACTGGGACGGCGTCGGACACTCCCAGTTCGGCCTCTTCCGCCCTGCCCGCAGCCCGTGGGAGCCGAACCTCTTCATCTTCCGCCACGACGACGGCAGCTACTCCACCGTCACCTACGGAAACCAGGGCGACCTGCCCGTCGTCGGCGACTGGTCCGGCATCGGCCGCACCTCCTACGGCATCTTCCGCCCCGGCACCCACCAGTTCACCCTGAACAACAGCTACGCGGGCCGCGCCGACAACGTCTACACCATCTACAACAACTACAACTGACACCGACCCACCCACGCACAGCCCCGGGGCGGCGCTCGACCGAGCGCCGCCCCGGCGGCCTCGGGGGATACCCGGTTGAGCAGGCGTGAAGGGCTCGTGGATACTTGTGCCGCCCTCCCGGACGGTCCGTCTGCGAAGGGCCTCAGTCGGCATGCCAGTCCAGTTCTCGGCGCCGGCCTCACACCGTGTCACTCCAGGGGGATCCCACCCATGCCACTCTCCCGTCGTGTCGGCCTCGCCGTCGCGATAGCCGGCTCCGCGGTCGCCACGACCGTGCTGCCGTTCACCGCCCACGCCGAGAGCACCGTGCTCTACGTCGACCAGCGCGCCACCACCTGCTCCGACAAGGGCGCCGGTACCCAGGCGCAGCCGTTCTGCACCATCCAGGCCGCCGCCGACGTGGTCGAACCCGGCCAGACCGTCCGTCTCCCGGCGAACCGCCGGTTCACCGGCCAGGTCACGGTCAAGCGCTCCGGCCAGCCGGGCAAGCCGATCGTCTTCCAGGGCGACACCACCTATGGCGCGCCGAACACGACGGTGAACGCCGCGGGCGAGGGCTCGACCGGCGTCCACGCCTTCGTGCTGGACGGCGTCCACGACGTCACCGTGTCCGGCCTGAGCCTCGGGGCCCCGCAGGAGGCCGTGCTCGTCAAGGACTCCACCCGGATCGTCCTGGACCGCGCCTACGTGAGCGGCGGTGGGGCCGTCGCCGACCCCGGGGCGACCGCGAACGTCCGGGTCACCGGGACCAGCTCCAACGTCACGGTCAGCCGTGTCCGGGTCTTCTCCCCGCCCGTCGCGGGCGTCGCGATCGACGCCGGGGTGACCGGCGCCGTCGTCACCACCAACATCATCACCGACGGCCCCGGCCGCGGTGTGCTGGTCACCGACGCCCCCGGCACGGTCGTCGTGGGCAACACCATCGCCGCAAACTGCGGCAACGACCTGGAGCTCGCCGGGAACTCCGCCGGAGCGGTGGTCGAGAACAACATCCTCACCAAGCGCCCCGCCCCCCGCTGCGGCAGCACGCCCACCATCGCCGTCCCGCTGGTGGTGTCGGCCGGCTCGGTCCAGGGCACCAAGGCCGGCTACAACACGGTCGTCGGACCGGGCCAGGCCTCGGCCTCCTACTCCTGGGGCGGCACCTCCTACGCCACCCCCGAGGCGTTCCGGGCCACCGGCCAGGGCGCGCACGACAACGCCGTCGATCCCGGGTTCGGCGACGACTACGACTACCAGCCCGTCGCCGCCGAGGGCCTGACGGACGCGGCCGACCCGACCGCACCCGGCGTGCCGGCCACCGACCTCTTCGGCAGGGAGCCGGCCGACCACCCGGGCATCGCCAACACCGGCCCCAGCGGCTACCGGGACCGCGGCGCCCTCGAACTGCAGGACTCGCTGAGCGCCTCCCTGAGCGGCCTCCCCTACTCCCAGGCGAGCCACCCGCTCAACGCGCGGTTCACCGTCAACTACACCGCGAGCTGGGCACCGGGCACCGCCACGCTGGACTTCGGTGACGGCAGCACGCCCCTCGTGGTCACCCCCGGGCAGCGGTTCGTCGACCACGACTACCCCGCCGCCGGCAGCTACACCGCGACGCTCACCGCCACCGGCCAGGCCGGCGGGGTCCGCAAGGCCACCGCCACGGTGCTCCTCAACCCGGTCGCACAGCCCTGGACGCAGTTCTGGTGGAGCGCCGGTGACCGCTCCCGGGCCCAGATCACGGTGAGCGCCGAGAGCGTCAGCCCCTGGCCGATCGCCCGGCACGTCGTCGACTTCGGCGACGGCACCGCTCCCGTGGTCAGCGAGGGCCCCAACGCCAATCCGAGCATCACCCACGAGTACGGGGTCGGCGGCAGCTACACCATCACCTCGACCGTCGTCGACAACCACGGCCGCACCGCGAGCCAGACCAAGACCGCCGGGGTCGGCGGCCCGCAGGCCGGCGTGCCGTTCACCGGCTACTTCGGCGGCCCCACCAGCCACAACGGCCTGTTCGACAACGGCACCTGGGCGCTGTCCTACAACAAGACCGATTCCCGTCCCGGCAGCACCTGGGGCTTCGGCAACCCGGGTGACATCCCGGTCGTCGGCAACTGGGACTACACCTGCCAGTGCCAGCACGCCATCTACCGCCCCAGCACCGCCGCCTTCGACCTCAGCCGCCGCGACGGCTCCATCTCGCACGTGCCGTTCGGCAACCCGGGCGACCTGCCCGCCGTCGGGTCCTGGGACCGCAACGGACACGACCAGGTCGCCGTCTACCGACCCAGCGCCGCCACCCTCTGGATCCGCCACGACGACGGCAGCTACACCCCGCTGCACTTCGGCAACCCCGGCGACCAGCCCGTCGTCGGCGACTGGGACGGCGTCGGACACGCCCAGTTCGGCGTCTTCCGCCCGGCCGCCAACCCATGGGAGCCGAACCTCTTCATCTTCCGCCACGACGACGGCAGCTACTCCACCGTCACCTACGGCATGCCGGGCGACCTCCCCGTCGTCGGCGACTGGTCCGGCACCGGCCGCACCTCCTACGGCATCTACCGCCCCGCCACCCACCAGTTCACCCTGAACAACAGCTACGCCGGACGCCCCGACAACGTCTACACCATCTACAACAACATCGGCTGACACCCGTCCATGACACGGGGGCGGTGCTCGACCGAGCGCCGCCCCCGCGGCGTTCCCGGGCCCTGACCCAGCGGCGGCGACACGGCTCCGAAGGTCTCCGGACGGCTGGCAGGGATACCCCGTTGAGCAGGCATGAGGGGCTCGTGGATACTTGTGCCGCTCTCGCGGACGGTCCGTCTGCGAAGGGCTTCTGTCGGCGCGCCAGTTCCGACCGCGCCGGCCTCGCACCGTGTCACTCCAGGGGGAACCCGCCCATGCCACTCTCCCGTCGTGTCGGCCTCGCCGTCGCGATAACCGGCTCCGCGGTCGCCACGACCGTGTTGCCGTTCACCGCCCACGCCGAGAGCACCGTGCTCCACGTGGACAACCGCGCCACCGTGTGTTCCGACAAGGGCACCGGCACCCAGGCGCTGCCGTTCTGCACCATCCAGGCCGCGGCCGACGTGGCCGAACCCGGCCAGACCGTCGACATCGCGGCGAACCGCCAGTTCACCGGCCAGGTGACGGTCAAGCGATCCGGCCAGCCGGGCAAGCCGATCGTCTTCCGGGGCGACGTCAGCTACGGTGCGCCGAGCTCGAGTGTGGACGCGTCGAGCCAGGGCTCGACCGGCCCCCACGCCTTCGTGCTGGACGGCGTCCACGACGTCACCGTGTCCGGCCTGAGCTTCGACGCTCCGCAGGAGGCCGTGCTCGTCAAGGACTCCACCCGGATCGCCCTCGACCGCAGCGACGCGAGCAACAGCGGGAACAGCTTCGCCCCCGGGGCGACCGCCAACATCCGGGTCACCGGGGCCAGCTCCAACGTCACGGTCAGCCGCAACCGGGTCTTCTCCCCGCCCGTCGCGGGCGTCGCGATCGACGCCGGAGTGACCGGCGCCGTCGTCACCACCAACATCATCGCCGACGGCCCCGGCCGGGGCGTGCTGGTCACCGACGCCCCCGGCACCGTCGTGGTGAGCAACACCATCGCCGCAAACTGCGGCAACGACCTGGAACTCGCCGGGAACTCCGCCGGAGCGACCGTCGAGAACAACATCCTCACCAAGCGCCCCGCCCCCGCCTGCAACAACACCCCGGCCCCGGCCCCCACCGCGGTCTCCCTGGCGGTGTCGGCCGGCTCGGTCCAGGGCACCAAGGCCGACTACAACACCGTCGTGCCGCGGAGTGAGACCTCGGCCTCCTACTCCTGGGGCGGCACCTCCTACGCCACCCCGCAGGACTTCCGGGCCACCGGCCAGGGCGCGCACGACAACGCCGCCGACCCCGGTTTCGCCGACGCCACCTACGAACCGGTCGCCGCGGAGGGCCTGACGGACGCGGCCGACCCGACCGCACTCGGCGTACTGGCCACCGACTTCTACGACAAGGAGCCGGCCGACCATCCGGGCATCGCCAACACCGCCCCCAGCGGCTACCGGGACCGCGGCGCCATCGAGCGGCAGGACCCGCTCTACGTCTCCGTGTACGGCTTCCCCTTCACCCTGGAGGGCCGCCCGTTCAACGCGCGGTTCAAGGCCGACTACGTGCGGAGCTGGTCGCCGGGTACCGCCACGCTGGACTTCGGTGACGGCAGCGCGCCGCTCACGATCCAGTCGGACCAGTTCGTCGACCACGACTACCCCGCCGCCGGCAGCTACACCGCGACGCTCACCGGCACCAGCCTGACCGGCCCCTCCCGCACGTCCACCGTCCAGGTGACCATCGCCCAGCTCCCGGAGCTCTGGACGCAGTTCTCGTGGAGCTTCAACGACCGGTCCCGGGCCCAGATCACGGTGAGCGCCGAGAGCGTCAGCCCCTGGCCGGTCGTCCGGCACGTCGTCGACTTCGGCGACGGCACCGCTCCCGCGGTCAGCGAGGGCCCGAGCAGGACCGCGAGCCTCACCCACGAGTACGGCGTCGGCGGCAGCTACACCATCACCGAGACGGTGACCGACAACCACGGCCGCACCGCGAGCCGCACCCGGACGGTCGGGGTTCCCGGCCCGCAGGCCGGGGTGCCGTTCACCGGCTACTTCGGCGGCCCGACCAGCCACAACGGCCTGTTCGACAACGGCGTGTGGACGCTCTCCTACAACAAGACCGACTCGCGGCCCAACAGCGTCTGGGGCTTCGGCAACCCGGGCGACATCCCGGTCGTCGGCAACTGGGACTACACCTGCCAGTGCCAGCACGCCATCTACCGCCCCAGCACCGCGGCTTTTGATCTGAGCCGCCGTGACGGTTCCATCTCGCACGTCCCCTTCGGCAACCCGGGCGACCTGCCCGCCGTCGGGTCCTGGGACCGCAACGGACACGACCAGGTCGCCGTCTACCGCCCCAGCACCGCCACCCTCTGGATCCGCCACGACGACGGCAGCTACACCCCACTGCACTTCGGCAACCCCGGCGACCAGCCCGTCGTCGGCGACTGGGACGGCGTCGGACACTCCCAGTTCGGCGTCTACCGCCCCGCCGCCAACCCCTGGGAACCGAACCTCTTCATCTTCCGCCACGACGACGGCAGCTACTCCACCGTCACCTACGGAAACCACGGCGACCTCCCCGTCGTCGGCGACTGGTCCGGCGTCGGACGTGCCTCCTTCGGCATCTACCGCCCCGCCACCCACCAGTTCACCCTGAACAACAGCTACGCGGGCCGCCCCGACAACGTCTACACCATCTACAACAACTACAACTGACACCCACCCACACCCCCGGGGCGGCGCTCGACCGAGCACCGCCCCGGCGGCGTTTCCAGAACCCGTCAGTCGCCCCGCGCGTTGCGGTACGGGTGCCGGTGGGCGCGCCGGTGGCCGTGCGGGCGCGGCTCGCGGGGCCGTTCGGGGGCCAGCCGGGCGGCCGGGAGGCGGGCGGTGTCCAGCGGCCCGACCGGCCCCGCGTCCTCGGCGAGCGCGGCGAGGTAGCGGGCCCGGGGCTCCAGGGCGGCGCCGAGCGAGCGCACGTGCGGGGAGTCCCACTGGGCGTCCAGCAGCCGGCCCCCGGCGGCGGCGAAGCGGGCGGCGAGGTCGGCGACGGCGACCCGGGCGGCGTCCGGGCGGCGGTTGAACATCGAGTCCAGGCTGAGCACGGCCCCCGAGGCGATCCCGAACACCCCGCCGACCAGTTCCCCGTCCTCCCACACCTCGGCGCTGTGGGCCGCGCCGAGCCGGTGCAGCCCGATCAGCGCCTCCTGGAGCTCCGGCGTGAGCCAGGGCGGTTCGCGCCCCTCCGCGCAGGCGGCGAGGACGTCCCCGAAGGCCTGGTCGGCGGTGGTCCACCAGTCGAGGCGGTTGCGCAGCAGCCGGGAGAGCTTGCGGGCGAGCCGGACGCCGTCGGCGGCGAGCAGCGGGCGCGGGTCGGGCGACCACCAGGCGAGCGCGTACGGGTCCGCGCCGTGGTCGGGGCCCGGCAGCAGGACGACCTCGCCGGACGCGACCGCCTCCTCGGCGCGGGCCTCGTTGAAGGCGCTCGCGTAGGCGTCGGCGGCGGGCAGCGGGAACAGCCCGCGCCGGTAGGCGGCGAGCAGGGTGCCGGGCGCGAGGTCGGCGCCGAACGCGGCCGGTCCGTCGGCGGGGGCCCGGGCGACGTCGAGCGCCGCGAAGAGCTCCTCGGGGGCGGTGGCGGTCATCGCAGCGCCTCTCGCGACGGGGCCTGTCGCGGCGGGGCGAGGAAGCCCTCCGCGGTCAGCCGGTCGAGGTAGAAGTCGAGCAGGGTGTCGTCGACGGCGGGCAGTTCCACGCCGCTGCCGGCCAGGGCCCGGTCGGCGTTGGCCCGGTCGAAGCGCGGGAAGGTGGGGCGGAAGTACAGCTCGCTGATGGTCAGCCGGGTGCCGGGCACGCGGTCGACGAAGAGCGGCACGAACGGGGTCATCGGGTGGGTGGGGTGTCCGGCGGCGAACCGGACCAGCTCCCGTACCCACCGGGGGTAGGGGACGGATTCGACGGGGTGGCCGCGGGCGCGCAGTCGCCGGGCGAGGTCGGCGAGGTCCGCCGGCTGCGGCGAGGTCAGGTGGTAGACCTCGCCGATGGCGGGGGCGTGGGCGACGACCTGGCAGATCGCGCGGCTGAACCGGTCGGCCGGGACGAAGTCGAGCGGCAGCCGGACGTCGGGGCAGCTCCCGCTCTCCGCGAGGTACTTGATCAGCGCGCAGATCTCGGTGCCGGTGTTCATCACGCCGGTGCGCAGGTCCCCGGTGACGTCGTTGGTGCGCAGCACGGTGACCGGCAGTCCGCCCGCGGCGGCGTGGTGGAGCAGCTGCTCGGCGACCCACTTGCTCTCGACGTAGCCGACGGCGAGCCGGTCGGGGTGGGCGAGCGGGGTGCGTTCGGCGACCTCCCGCACGCCCGCCGGGCCGAAGCCGGCCAGGACGGCGAGGGTGGAGAGGTAGTGGACGGGGATGCCGCGCGAGTGCCCGGCGAGGCGGATCACCTCGCGGGTGCCGGCGACGTTGGCGGCGCGCAGCTGGTGGTAGGGGTAGAGGAAGTTGACCTGGCCGCCGAGGTGGTGGATGGCGTCGAGGCGGTCGGCGAGCCGGTCGTAGTGCCGTTCGGTCAGGCCGAGCCGCGGTTCGGCGAGGTCGCCGACGAGGGGGACGACGCGGCGGTCGGCGAGGTCGTGGCGCAGGTAGCGCTGCTGGGCGGCGCGCAGGCGTTCGAGGGCGTGTTCCTCGTCGGGGGCGCGGACGAGACAGTGGACGCGGGCGTCGGTGGTGTGCAGCAGGGCGTCGAGGAGGTGGGCGCCGCAGAAGCCGGTGGCGCCGGTGAGCAGGATCTCGGCGGGTTCGGCGCGGGAGGGCGCGGGGCTCCAGGACTGTCGCAGGGGGGTGTCGAGGCGGGCTTCGGCGGCCCAGTCGACGGCGGCCTCGCCGGCGGGGGGCTCACCGGCGGCGACGGTGGCGGCGGCGAAGGCGCGCAGGGTGGCGTCGCGCAGCAGGGCGCGGGTGAGGAGGCGGATCCGGGTGACGTCGATGCCGAAGACGATCCGGGCGCGGGCGAGCATCTCCATGGCGAGCAGGGAGTTGCCGCCGAGGTCGAAGAAGTCGTCGCCGGGGCCGACCTCCTCGACGCCGAGCAGTTCGGACCACAGTTGGGCCACACCCGCCTCGACGGCGCTTCCGGGGCCGGTCCCGGTGCCGGTGCCGGTCCCGGCACTGCTGCTCGTGGCCGGCGGGCCGTCCGGGGAGGCGTCGGGCCGCCCGCCGTCGCCCGCCCGCCCGGCGCCGCGCGGGCGCACCCGCCGCGGGGCGTCCGGCAGCCGGCGGCGGTCGATCTTCCCGGCCGGGGTGAGCGGCATGCTGTCGAGCAGCACGAAGTCGGCGGGGACCATGAAGTCCGGCAGCCGTTCGGCGAGGTGGGCGCGGATCCGGCCGCGCCGGGCGCGGGGGCCGGAGGCGGCCCGGTCGGTGAGCGTGTAGTAGGCGGTGAGGGCGCGGGTGTCGTCGCGGCCGTCGGTGACGGCGACCCGGGCCTGCCGGACGTCGGGGTGGGCGGCGAGCACGGATTCGACCTCGGCGGGGTCGACGCGGTGGCCGCGGATCTTCAGCTGGTCGTCGAAGCGGCCGAGGATCTCCAGGGTGCCGTCCGCCCGCCAGCGTCCGGCGTCGCCGGTGCGGTACATGCGCGCGCCGGGGGCGGGGGCGTAGGGGTCGGGCAGGAACGATTCGGCGGTCGGCCCGGGCGCCTTCCAGTAGCCGCGGGCCAGGCCGGGCCCGCCGAGCTGGATCTCGCCCTTCTCGCCGGGCCGCACGGGGCTGAGCCGGGCGTCCAGGACGTGCACCCGCACCCCCGGCAGCGGCCGTCCGATCGGCACCGGCGCGCCGGGCCCGTGCGCGCCGGGCCCGGTGAGCAGCTCGGGGGTGACGTCGGCGAGGGTGGAGGTGACGGCCGCCTCGCTGACCCCGTAGGCGTTGACCAGCCGCACGCCCGGCAGCCGTTCCAGGCAGGCGCGGCAGTCGTCCTCGTGCACGGTGTCCCCGCCGACCACGATCAGCCGCAGCCCTTCGGGTGCGGGTCCGCCGGGCGGGAAGAGGCCGAGCAGGTGGTGCCAGTAGGCGGGCGTGAGGTCGGCGACGGTCAGCCGCAGCTCGCGCATCCGGTGGGCGAGCTCGGTGGGCGCCCAGGTGCGGGCGCCGCCGAGGACGAGGGTGGCGCCGGCGGCCAGGGTCGCGAAGACCTGCTCCAGCGCGGTGTCGAAGCCGAGCGCGGCGAGCTGCAGCACCCGGTCGCGCGGGGTGAGCCCGTAGGCGTGGATCACCCGGTCCAGGGTGAAGGCCAGGGCGCGGTGGGTGACCGGCACGCCCTTGGGGGTGCCGGTGGTCCCCGAGGTGTAGATCAGGTAGGCCAGGTCGTCCGGCGCGCCGGCGTCCGGTACCGGTCCGGCCGCCCGGGGGCCCTCGCCGGGGGTGACCGTCCGCACCCCCGGGAAGCGCGTCCCCTCCCCCGCGACGACCAGGTGCGCGCCGCAGTCCGCGACCAGGGCGGCCAGCCTCCGCCGGGGGTGGGCCGGGTCCAGCGGCAGGAAGGCGCCGCCCGCCTTGAGCACGGCGAGCCAGGCGGTCACCAGGTCCGCGCCGCGCTCCAGGCACACCGGGACGATCCGCTCGGGCCCCGCGCCGAGGCCGCGCAGCGCGGCGGCCAGCCGGTCGCTGCGCGCGTCGAGTCCGCCGTAGTCGAGCGCCTCGCCGTCGGCGAGCACGGCGAGGGCGCGCGGGTCGTGCGCGGCGCGTGCCCCGACCAGTCCATGCACGGTGTCGGGGTGACCCGTCCGGGCGACCCGTCCCGGCGGCCGGCCGGGGGCCGTCCCGGGGCCGAGCCCGAGCCCGGGGGGCTGCCAGGCGCGCTCCACGTACCCGCGGCACTCCCCGTGCGGGGCGGGCCCGAACACGGTGCGCCAGCCGCCCGGAACCGGGGAGCCACCCGGCCAGATCGCGTACTGACCGTCCTCGTTGACCAGCACGGCGTGACGTCCGGAACGCGCTCCGGGGCGTGCTCCCCGTGCGCTCTCTGCTGCATCGTCCACCGGCTTGACCTCGTGCTGTGGCGGCAGAATGCTGGGAGGTGCGACATTTCCGACTATACGCACTCAAGGCCCATTTCGAACGTCCGACCGGACCCTCCGGATCCGGGCCGGACGCTCGCGAGCCCCTGCCCGGACCCCACCGCCCGCGCCCCCGGCCGGGCGTGGTGATGCCGAGGAGGAGGTAGCTCGTTGACACGTCGGCGCCAACGCCTGATGGTCTGTTACCTGGCGTGGATGGTGCTGTTCACCGGCATCTACTACACCAACCCCTCCCAGCGGATCATCTGGTGGACGGGCATCGGCCTGGGCGGCGTCGCCGCCATCGTGGTCGGCGTCCGCCTCAACCGCCCCTCCCACGCCGTCTACTGGTACCTGCTGGCGCTCGCCAACCTCAGCTTCACCGCGGGTGAGGTGGTGCAGGTCGTCCAGATGCAGTTCCTGCACCTGGGCAGCCCCTTCCCGTCCATCGCCGACGGCTTCTACCTCGCCGAGTACCTGCTGTACGCGGCGGGCGTGTTGGGCTTCATCCGCTGGCGGACGGCGCATCAGGACCGGGCCAGCCTGCTGGACGCGCTCATCCTCACCATGGGCCTGGCGCTGCTCGCCTGGATCTACCTGATCCTGCCCTACGCCCGGAACCCGGACCTGGACTGGTTCCAGAAGGCCGTGTCGATCGCCTACCCGCTCGGCGACGTCGTCGTGCTCGCCCTGCTGCTGCGGCTGATCGTGCCGCGCGGCGGGGTCAGCCGCTCGCTGCAGCTGCTGGCCGCCGGAACGGTCGGCCTGCTGGTCTCCGACATCCTGTACGGGCTGATCCTGCTGCACGGCGACTGGCGCATCGGCACCCCCGTGGACCTCGGCTGGGCCGCCTTCTACACCGCCTGGGGCGCGGCCGCGCTGCACCCCTCGATGGTCGAGCTGACCAGGCCCATCCCCAGCCAGCAGCCGGACATCGGCCCCGGCCGGCTCGCCCTGCTCACCGCCGCCTCGCTGATCGCGCCGACGATCCTGATGGTCGAGGCCGCCAACGGCAACACCAGCAACGCCGGGGTCATCGGCGCCTTCTCCGCCGTCCTCTACCTGCTGGTGCTGGCCCGGCTCGCGGTCGTGGTGCGCGCCCGCCGGCAGGCCGCCGCCCGTGAGCGGGCCCTGCGCGAGGCCGGCTCGGTGCTCACCGCGGCGGTCACCGTCGAGGAGGTCGCCGACGCCGTCCAGGCCGCCGCCTCCACCCTGATGCCCACCGAGCCCGGCCACGTCGCGCTGCTCGCCGTCACCGAGGGCGGCGTGCTGCACGTACGGCACGCCGAGCGCGGCGCGGGCCTCCACCACCTCGGCGCCGGCGGCGACTCCGACGAGGTGCTCGCCCTCGCCGCCTACCGGGAGACCAGGCTGCTGCCCGTCGAGGACATCGGCAGCGGCCTCGCCACCCGGCTCGACGGCATGCCGAGCGCCCTGCTGTGCCCGCTCACCCTCGCCGAGCGCCCCTCCGGCGACCCGCTGATCGGCGCGCTCATCGTCACCGGCACCGAACAGGAGCTGACCAGCCTCTGGGGCTCACTGGAGATCCTGGCCGCCCAGGCCGCCCTCGCCGTCGAGCGGGTCATGCTCAGCCAGGAGATCACCCGGCGCGACAGCGAGGCCTACTTCCGCACCCTGGTGCAGAGCGCCAGCGACGTCATCCTCATCCTCAACAGCGACGACTCCGTCCGCTACGCCTCGGCCTCCTCCGCCGGGCGCGTCCTCGGCCGGCCCAGCCTCGACGGCACGCTGCTCACCGACCTCGTCCCGCCCGAGGACAGCCGCGCGGTCGGCAAGGCGCTGGCCCGGATGCGCAGCCCCGCCGTCACCGGCGGCTCCCGCTCCGGCCTGAACACCCAGCGCGAGCACTGGCGGCTGCTGCGGGCCGACGGCTCCCCGATCGAGGTCGAGGTGCGCTGCAACGACCTGCGCGACGACCCGACGGTCGGCGGCCTGGTGCTCACCCTGCGCGACGTCACCGAGCAGCGGCAGATGGAGCGCGAACTCACCCACCGGGCCTTCCACGACTCGCTCACCGGCCTGGCCAACCGGGTGCTCTTCCTGGACCGGGTCGGCCACGCGCTCTCCCGCAGCGAGCGCAGCGGCGCCGTCACCGGGGTGCTCTTCATCGACCTGGACGACTTCAAGGTGGTCAACGACACCCAGGGGCATGCGGTCGGCGACGAGCTGCTGGTCGCCGTCTCGCTGCGGATCTCCACCGCGCTGCGCGCCTCCGACACGGCGGCCCGGCTCGGCGGCGACGAGTTCGCGGTGCTGGTGGAGGACGCGCTGGAGCCGGCCGACGTCGGGACGATCGCGCAGAGCCTGCTGACGGCGTTCGCGGAGCCGTTCAAGCTGCGCGCGGGCGCGGTGCGGGTGTCGGCGTCGGTCGGGGTGGCGACCACGGAGGACAGCGTGGACGCCACCGAGCTGCTCAGCCACGCCGACCTGGCGCTGTACTCGGCCAAGGCGGCGGGCAAGCGGCAGTGGTGCCTCTACCAGCCGGCACTGCAGGCCGGGCTGATGGCGCGGCACGAGCTGAACGAGAACCTGGACACCGCGATCGCCGAGTCCGCCTTCCGCCTGTACTACCAGCCGATCGTCGATCTGCAGACGGGCGACCTGATCGCCTTCGAGGCCCTGGTGCGGTGGCCGCACGACCGGCGCGGCATGGTGCTGCCCGACGAGTTCATCGCCCTCGCCGAGGAGAGCGGCCAGATCGTCCCGCTCGGCGCCTGGGTCCTGGAGCGCGCCACCCAGGAGGCGGCCGCCTGGCACGCCCTCAGCACCCCCGCCCGCGCCGCCGCCGGCCTGCCCCCGCTGCGCGTCAACGTCAACGTCTCCGCCCGCCAGTTCCGCGACGCCGGCTTCGTCGACGTGGTCCGCGACGCCCTGCGCTCCTCGGGGATCCCCCCGGAGTCCCTGGTCCTGGAGCTGACCGAGTCCGTCCTGATGCGCCGCGACGACCGCGCCCGCACCGACATGGGCACCCTCGGCGCCCTCGGCGTCGGCATCGCCATCGACGACTTCGGCACCGGCTACTCGTCCCTCTCCTACCTGCGCGAGTTCCCCATCTCCGTCCTGAAGATCGACAAGTCCTTCATCGACGGCCTGGGCCTCTCCCAGCAGCAGTACGCCCTCGTCGAGGGCATCACCCGGATCGCCGAGACCCTGGACGTCCAGGTCATCGCCGAGGGCATCGAACACCCCGAACAGCGCGACCTCCTCGCCGCCATGGGCTGCCCCCTCGGCCAGGGCTACCTCTTCGCCCACCCCCTCACCGCCGGCCAGGCCCAGTCCTTCATCACCCACCACACCACCCCTCTGAACTCTCTGTAGCGGCCGGCCCCGCCGGGCGGAAGGCGCCCGCCCTCGCCGCGGCCTCGGCGGCGTCGGCGGCGCGGTCGGCGGCGGCCTCGTCGAGGGGGTCGGGGGTGGTGAGCATGCGGTAGTAGAGGGGGGCGGAGACGGCGCGGATCACCTCGTGCGGGTCGGTGCCGGGCGGGAGGTCGCCGCGGTCGACGGCCTCCGTCACGCAGGGGGCCCACTCCTCGACGCGGGCCCGGTAGAAGCGGTGGAGGGCCTCGGCGGCGGAGGCGTCGCAGGTGGCGGCGACCAGGACGGCGCGGAACAGGGCGCCCTGGCGGGGGTCGGCGAGGGTGCGCCGGACGAGGCGGGCGTTGGCGCGCAGGTCCTCGCGCAGGGAGCCGGTGCGGCTGCGCGGGAGGGACTGCTCGGCCATGTCGGTGAGGACGTCGGCGAGCAGCGCGCCGACCGATCCCCAGCGGCGGTAGACGGTGGTGCGGCCGACCTCCGCCCGCCGGGCGATGTCGCCGAGGTCGAGTCCGGCGAAGCCGACCTCGACGAGGGCGTCCTCGGCGGCCCCGAGGACGGCGGTCCGGACGCGGGCCGTGCGGCCGCCCGGCCGCTGCATGCCCTGCGCGGACTGGGCGGGCTGGGCGGGCTGAGGGGCATGGACGGGCCGAGTGGACTGAGTGGCATGGGCGGGCTGAGCGCCCCGGGTGCCCGGTGAAGTCATTAACGGGACTCCTGTTCCATTAGCGTCGCCGACAGTGCTAGGGTCGGAGCCATCTTAACGGCACACCAGTCCCGTTAGCGAAGGGAACCTCCCATGGAGTACCGCCGCCTCGGCGCGTCCGGCCTCACCGTCCCCGCCCTCTCCCTCGGCACCGGCACCTTCGGCGGCCGCGGCCCGCTCTTCGGCGCCTGGGGCAACACCGACGCCGACGGCGCCCGCCGCCTGCTCGACATCGCCATCGACGCCGGCCTCACCCTGTTCGACACCGCCGACGTCTACTCCGACGGCGCCTCCGAGGAGGTCCTCGGCCGGGCGATCAAGGGCCGCCGCGACCAGGTGCTGATCTCCACCAAGGCCGGCCTGCCCGTCGGCGACGGCCCCAACGAGGCCGGCACCTCCCGCGCCCGCCTCGTCACCGCCGTCGACAGCGCCCTGCGCCGCCTCGGCACCGACCACCTCGACCTCTTCCAGCTGCACGCCTTCGACGCCGCCACCCCCGTCGAGGAGGTGCTCGCCACCCTCGACGACCTGGTCCGCGCCGGGAAGGTCCGCTACACCGGCGTCTCCAACTTCTCCGGCTGGCAGCTGATGAAGTCCCTCGCCGCCGCCGACCGCCACGGCCGCCCCCGCTACGCCGCCCACCAGGTCTACTACTCCCTCGTCGGCCGCGACTACGAGTGGGAGCTGATGCCGCTCGCCCAGGACCAGGGCGTCGGCGCCCTGGTCTGGAGCCCGCTCGGCTGGGGCCGCCTCACCGGCCGGATCCGGCGCGGCACCCCGGTCCCGGCCGGCAGCCGCCTGCACGACACCGCCGACTACGGCCCGCCGGTCGACGACGAGCTGCTGTATGACGTGGTGGACGCGCTGGACGCGGTCGCCGAGGAGACCGGCCGCACCGTCCCCCAGGTGGCGATCAACTGGCTGCTGCGCCGCCCCACCGTCTCCTCCGTGATCATCGGTGCCCGCAACGAGGAGCAGCTGCGCCAGAACCTCGGCGCCGTGGGCTGGGAGCTGACCGCGGACCAGGTCGCCCGGCTGGACGCCGCGAGCCTGCGCACCGCGCCGTACCCCTACTTCCCGTACCGCCGCCAGGAGGCCTTCGCCCGCCGCAACCCGCCGCTCGCGGGGTGAGCGGCGGACGCCCCCGGGTCCCGCCGAGTTCCCGGGGGCGTAAACCGCTTGTCACCGGGGCCGATGGCGGGGCATCGTCAACCGGGTGATCGAAAACGCCGTGATCGAACTGCGCGAACTGACCTCCGACGACTGGCCGCTCTGGCGCGAGCTGCGCCTCGCCGCCCTGGCCGAGGCGCCGTACGCCTTCGGCTCCACGCTCGCCGCCTGGCAGGGCGAGGGCGACCGCGAGGAGCGCTGGCGCTCCCGGCTGGCGATCCCCGGCGCCGTCGACCTGGTCGCCTTCGTGGACGGCGAGCCCGCCGCGATGGCGACCGGCGTGCCGGAGGGCGGGCGGGCCGAGCTGATCTCGATGTGGGTCGGCCCCGCGGCGCGCGGCCGGGGCGTCGGCGCGCTGCTGATCGACGCGATCGCGCGGTGGGCCGCCCGACAGGGCTTCCCGGCGCTCCGCCTCGCCGTGATGCCGCACAACACCCACGCCATCGCCCTCTACGAGCGCGCCGGCTTCACCGACACCGGCGAGCCGGGCGACCTCCTCCCCGACGGCGTGAGCCGCGAGATCGTGATGGCCAGGCCGCTGCCGGCCGCCTGATCAGACGCCCCACAGGTACACGGTGAACGACGTGACCGGGTCACCGAGGTCCCACGACCGGCCCTCGGTGAACCCCCGGCGGCCGCGCTCCGGGGCGTCGGCCGCCACCGCGGTACCCGCAGGGGCCGCGGCCGCCGCGGCGGTGAGGACGGACCGGGCCATCGTGGTCATCGCGGCGCCACGCAGCGGCCGTGAGGGCTTCTCCGCATCGGTCATGCCGCCAGTCTCCCGACCCCCGTCACCCGGACGCCGGACATCCGGCGGCGTTCACCCGATCAACGGACCGTCCCGGACGCGGACTTGACGCCTCCGGGGAAGAGCCGGCCGAGGTGGTACCCCAGCACGGCCGCCGCGTCCCCGGCGGCGCGCTGGCCCAGCAGGACGCTCAGGCCGAGACCGGCGGAGAGCGCGAGCAGGACGACGGCCTCCTGCCGGGCGTCCAGGCGCGGGTCGGCCTCGCCGGCCTGCTGGGCGGCGGTCAACTGGGCGACCAGGAAGCCCTCCATCTCGTCGGGCGCGGCGAGGAAGGACCGGCCCGCGAGCGCCGGGTCGGTGACGGCGAGCACCGCGTAGGCGGTGTAGACGAGGTGGAAGGTGCGGCTCTCGCCGTCCGTCGGGACGGCTTCGAGCAGGACCGCCTCGACGATGCCGCGCGGGTCCGTCGAGGCTCCGGCCGCCCGCACGCGGTCGCGGACCCGCTCGCCCATCCGGACGGCGAGGCGTTCGAGGGCGGCGAGCAGCAGCTGCTCCTTGGTGTCGAAGTAGTACTGCACCAGCCGCACCGAGACGCCCGCCTCGATCGCGACCGACCGCATGGTGACGGCGTGCAGGCCGTCGCTCGCCGCCGACCGGAGCAGGGCGTCGATGATGTGGGCGCGCCGTTCCTCGTGGTCCACCAGCTTGGGCATGGGGTTCCGGTTCCTCTCGAATTCTTTTATGGTACAAACATACCATCAAGAGCCGCTGCTGCGCCGCCTGCCTGCTCGGCGCTCCGGGAGGGGACCCCATGACCAGGACAGCCATCGGACACTTCACCACCGACGAGGCCCGCACCCGGTTCCTCGCCGCGTACGACCGCGCGATGGAGCTGTGGCCCGCCCCGCGCGAGGAGTCGGACGTCGAGACCTCCTACGGCACCGTCCACGTCCACCGCCACGGCCGCCGCACCGGCGAGCCGGTCGTCCTGCTGCACGGCCACGCCGGGCACGCGTCCAACTGGTACCCGCAGGTCGCCGCCCTGGGCGAGCACCACCCGGTCTACGCGGTCGACACCCTCGACGACCCCGGCCGCAGCGTCCAACGCGCCGTCGCGGCCGGCTCCGAGGAGAACGCCGCCTGGCTCGACGAGGTCCTCGCCGGCCTCGGCCTGGACCGCGTCCACCTGGTCGGCGTCTCCTACGGCGGCTGGCTGGCCCTCAACCAGGCCGTCCACGCGCCCGGCCGCCTCGCCTCCGTCGCCGCGCTGGACCCCGGCGGCATCGGCAAGGTCCCGGCCCGCTTCTACGCCCATATGATCGGCGGCCTGTTCGGCATGCTCGCCCCCCGGCGCTGGCGCCCCGCCCTGGGCCGCCTGCTCGCCAACCCCGCACTCAGCTCCCCGCCCGAGATGATCGCCCCCATGATGCTGGCGATGCGCAGCTACAAGCCCGCCGCCCGCCCGCCGGCCCGCCCCTTCACCGACGAGGAGCTGCGCTCCGTCCGCCTGCCCGCCCTCGTCCTCCTCGGCCGGCGCAGCGCCCTGCTCCGCCCGGGCCCGGCCCTCGCCCGGGTCACCGCCCTGATCCCGGGCGCCTGGGCCGAGGTCGTGGAACGCGCCGGCCACGGCCTCGCCCTGGAACGCCCCGACGTCGTCAACGACCGGCTGCTGCGTTTCATCGGCGGTACCGTCGGTGGGGCCCGCTAGCCTCCGGGAATGGCCAACTCTTCCTATCTCTGCGCCACTGACGTGGCGTCCCTCTACCCCTCCAGCCAGGTGCCGGGCTTCGACCCTCGGGGCGGGGTCGTCGCCCACGACGTCTCCGGCGTGCCGCTGCTCTGGCTCGCCCTGTTCCGGCCCGCCGACCTCGTCACCGGCGTCTTCACGATCGACGAGGACGACCTGGACGACGACGAGGACGGCGAGGTGGAGGCCACCGCGCCGTTGGCGGCCAAGGACCGCGCGCTGGCCCAACTCGACGCGGCGCTGCCGGTGCTGAACGCGCTGTTCGCCGCCGAGGGCCCGCTGGACGGCCACGCCGCCCTGCTGCGGCAGGCGGTCGAGAAGGCGCCGGGCGCCTTCGTGACGATCGAGCTGGAGGAGATCGAGGGCGTGTGGGAGGAGGAGGGCGCCTTCCAGCCCACCCTCCGCGCCGCGCTGGCCTGCCTGGACGGCCCCGGCGGCGGCGACGTCCCGGACGGCGGGACGGACCCGGCGGCGGACCCGGCGGCGGACCGCGCCCGGCTGGTCGCGCTGTCGCGGCTGCGCCCCGGCCGCCCGTTCCCTCCCGCCCGGCTGCTCCTCGACGACCTGGAGGCGGGCGAGGACGACTACTGGAACCTCGTCCGGCTGCTCGGCACGACGTTCGACGCCGACGTGCCGTGGGAAACCGCAAGGAAGTGATCCGCGGGAATTCACACAACTGCCATGTGGCAGTTCTGCCACTTTCCTAGCGTGGGCGGGGCCCGGCCACGGACCCGCGGCCGGGCCCCCCAGAGTGAGGCCGCGCATGAACCACGACGACACCATCGGCATCGTCCACCTCTCCGACACGCACCTCCGCGCCACCCCCGGCGCCCGGTCGTTCGTCGCCCACGAGCCCGAGGACGGCCTCGCGGCGGTGCTCGCCGACGCGGCCGCCGCGATCGGGGACGCCGCGCTGGTGGTCGCCACCGGCGACCTCGCGGACCTCGGCGAGCCCGGCGCCTACGAGCGCCTGGGCGGCCTGCTGGACCCGCTGCCCGCCCCCGTCTACTGCCTCGGCGGCAACCACGACCGCCAGGAGCCGATGCAGGCCTGCCTCCCCCGCCCCAACGTGCACCTCGAACCCGCCGTCCGGATCGGCAGCTGGCTGATGCTGTTCCTGGACACCAACGCCCACGGCCGCGAGGCCGCCGCCGACGGCACCTACCGCGACCTCGACGACCGGGTCCACCGGGCCGCCCAGCCGGGCCTCACCCCGGTCGAGGAGCAGCGCGCCCGCGCCATCCTCACCGCCACCGGGGCGGAGCACGTCTTCCTCTGGCTCCACCAGCCGCCGCTGCCCCGGACCGCCCCGGACACCGGGAGCTACCGCGAACTCACCCGGCTGGTCCGCGACTTCCCCAAGATCCGGGCGATCGGCGGCGGCCACCTGCACGGCGACCTCTCCGGCGAGTTCGAGGGCCGCCCGGTCCACGTCGCCCCGTCCAGCTTCATGAGCATCGACATGGCCGCCCGCGTCTTCGAGGGCCCCGGCTACCGCACCTACCGGCTCCACCCCGACGGCCGCGTCGACACCGAGGTCCACACCGTCCCCGGCCCCATGACCGACGCCCTGCGCGCCACCCCCCTGCCGCCCTTCCTCCTCGACATGATGACCGGTCGGATCACCGGCCGGGAGCTCAACGACCTCACCGACGCGGAGTTCGAGGCCCGCTACGGCGAGCGCCGCCCCCTGGCCCGCTCGTAGCGCCGCCGCCCGAGGTCCGCTCCGCCCCCCCTGCCCCGCACCGGGGGGCGTCGCGTTGTCAGTGCCGGATGACAGGCTGCGCCCATGAGTTACGACCTTGCCGTGTGGGAGGGCGAGCGCCCCGTCGACGACGACGCCGCGAGCCAGCGCTTCAACGACCTCTACGAGCGGTACATCGACACGGACGGACCCGCCGTCCCCCCGACCGAGCGCATCGCCGCCTACGTCGCCGCCCTCCTCGCCCGCTGGCCCGACCTCACCGAGGACGAGGACGACACCTCCCCGTGGTCGGCGAGCCCGCTGATCGACGAGGCGGCCGGCCCGCTGTTCTACTTCCCGATCCGCTGGAGCATGGTGGAGGAGGCCGCCGTCTTCGCCGCCCAGGTGGCGTCGTCGATGGGCCTCAACTGCTACGACCCCCAGAACCAGTGCCTCCTGCCCGAGTGAGCGCACAAGAATCCTGACCGCCGCCCCCGACGGGCCCCGGGAGTGGGAAGTCGGCCCGGCCGACTTCCCACTCCCTCCTGTGCAGGGCGGCTAGCCGGCCGGGGGGACGGGGTGGGGATGGCCGAGGTGGGGGAAGGTGGGGAGCAGGTCGGTGTGCGGGGGGATGTGGTCCGTGGTGACCTTGCCGCCGGAGATCATGGTGAGGCGGGCGGAGGTCACGTCGTCGGTGAGGGTGCGGCCGTTGGGGTAGGCGGCGGGGCGGGAGCGGTCGTAGCGCAGGACGTCGGGCAGGACGAGCTTCAGCGTCTCGGTCGCGGCGTCGGTGGTGTAGTCACCGGTGTGCTGCAGGACGGCCGTCCACGGCTCGCGGTACCTGTCCCAGTCGTCGGCCGGCTCCCCCGTGTTGTACAGGTCCTTGACCTCCTCCGCGTTGAAGTAGGCGGTGAGGGACGGGTGGGCGCCGCGGTCGACGGAGACGAGCTGCCCGTCCTGGTGCAGGCTGACCCGCGCCCACAGGCCGATCGCCGGCTCCGGGCCGAGGTCGGCGTCCGGCACTTCGAGGGCGATGCCGAAGACGTTGGCCTGCGCCATCGCGTCCTTGCCGGTCCAGGAGAAGTGGTTGACGATCCCTTCGAGGTCCGCGAAGAAGGGGTCGCTGCGCAGCCCGACCGAGAGCCGGTACCCGCCGTAGGGCGACGCGACGACGTGCGGCGCGTCGCCGAACGACACCGGCGCGTCGGCGAAGACGACGTCCCCCGAGGCCTCGTGCTTCTGCGCCGCCTCCCCGGCGGCACGGCGGACGGTGACGCTCTGGGCTCCGCCGGCCGGAGCCGAGAAGGTGAACGAGTACGCGACGTCCGCACGGTTGTCGCCGTCGCTGTCGATGTTGATGCGGTAGACGGCGTCCGGGTGGAACTCCGCGCCGCCGGTGGGGGCGTACGGGTTCACGTTCATGATGAGGACGGTGCGGCCCAGGGCGTCGGGGGCCGGGAACGCGAACAGGTCGGTGAGGTCGAGCCTGGCGTCGCCGCGCGGTGAGCGGAGGTTCGGTCCGCTGAGGTGATGGGACATGCCGTAGAGCTACCAGGGCGGCCCGGACGGGAGCGGGAGGACACTCGGCCACACGCCGACCGTCCGCCGATTGGCGGCCCACCGGCCGCGAGGCGCAACGCCACTGCCGCGCGGGCCCGTTGCCCGCTCCCCGTGGCCATTTCGAAGCGGTCGGTCCGCGAACCACCCGGGAACGCGGTGATGCTGGAGCGACGGCTTGCCGGTTCGGCGAGGGAAGCGGCTCGGAGGGGGCGGAGATGTCCGTGATGAGGGAGTGCACGACCGGGGGCGACGGTCCGTCAGCGTGTGCACGACGACGGCTGGCGCTCGGCCCGGTGGCCCTGTCGGGAACGTCGTCCGCGCCGCCCCCGCCGACGCCGGCGGCGCGGCAGCCGGACGGCGAGCTGTACCACCTCACGCTGCTCACCGCCGACGGCCGGAGCGGGGCGGGCGCCGGGGAACTCCTGGTCGACAGCTCGCACAGCTTCGACCTGTGGTGCTTCGGCGTCGGCCGACCCGCCCGGGAGGAGCTGCGGACCGCCGGTCTGGGCGTCGACCTGCCGGCCTCGCTGCTGCCGGTGCCGCCGCACCGGCTGCGCGGCCTGCTCGGACGGAGGCTGTCGGGGCGGGAGGGCACGGGCGCGCTGCTGGCGGAGTTCCTCCGCGGCCTGGACCGCGAGGCGGCGGCCCTGGGGCCGGCCGAGGCGTCCTGCCTCGGGGCGGTCGTGGTCGACCTGGTCACCGTCTGGATCGCCCGGGAGCTCGACCGGGGGAGCGAACTGCCACAGGAGGCCCGGCAGTTGGCTGTAGTGGAGAGCATCCGGAGGTTCATCCTGCACAACCTCCACGACCCCGACCTGGCCCCGCCCTTGATCGCCGCCGCCCACCACCTCTCCGTCAGCCACCTGCACCGCCTGTTCACCCAGCACTCCCGGGGCGAGACGGTCGCCGCCTTCATCCGCAGCCGGCGGCTCAGGAAGGCCCACCGCGACCTCGCCGACCCCGCCCTGCGCACCCTGCCGATCCACAGCATCGCCGCACGCTGCGGCCTCCCCCGTGCCTCCGAGTTCGGCCGCGCCTTCAAGGGCGCCTACGGGCTCACCCCGCGCGAACACCGCCACCGCTCACTGTCCGGGTAATTCGGCATCGCGTCGCAGGATCTGTGCACGGCGTCTGATCGTCCGTTCGCACCCTGCCGATCGCTTCGCGGCCGCCCTAGTGTCATTCATGAATTCAGCGGCCTCCACCCCAATCGCGAGAACTGCGGGGGCGGTCGCGATTCCGGTCGGTATCGCCCGAAAGCGCCGGTGCCGACCGCCGGTACGGGCCCGTGAACGGGCCCGTCTCGTCACCTCTGAGGAGATGCCATGCTCAAGATGCGCACCCTGGCGGCGTCGGCCTTCGCCGCCGCTTCGCTCACGCTCGGCGTGTTCAGCGCCTCGCCGGCGTCGGCGACCACGACCGCCAACGACTGCACCACGTGGAACGACAGCAACACGTTCGGCGCCTACTGTTCCCAGACCACGTCGTCCACCTACTACCAGGCCTGGGCCCAGTGCAACAACGGCCAGACCGTGTACGGGGTCTGGCGCCAGGCGGGCGACGGCGTCTGGAGCTACGCGTACTGCAGCAGCGTCGGCTCCTCGCTGCACCACGGGGGCATCCGCTTCCTCTGAGGGCTGCCCGCCGCTCACCGCAGAACCCGAAGGCTGCCAGGACTCCCCCGCACGGGAATCCCGGCAGCCTTCGGGCACGGTGGAGTGGTGGCGGCACTCGGGCGGATCCCGGATCGTCCTCGTACGGAAAGAATTCGGTCATCTTTCCGTCCGGGACATCGGATACGGGATACCGGTTATCGGAGTCGGACCACCGGTCGCGCGAATCCGGTATTCAGAGCGCCCAGGATGATACGACACCCCGCGCCGCATCAAGCGCCGGTCGGCGCGGAGGAGCGGGCGGGGCGGGCGGGGCGGGCGGGGCGAGCGGAGCGGGCGAGGCGGGCGGCCGAGCCGAGGTGGAGGGCGGCCAGAGCGGTGGCGCCGAGGGTCATGCCGGGATTGCGGGTCGCCAGGCCGATGGCGGCGTCCGCGATCTGGACGGCTCCGGCCAGCGCCAGCAGCGGCGGCAGCCCGCGCCCGCCGCGGCCGGCGAGCAGTTGGTGGAGCAGCGCCGCGCCGAGCGGCAGGGCGCGGGCCGCGTACGCCGCGGCGTAGAGGTGGACGCCGCCGGTGATCGCGCTGTCGTCGGGGAGGGCGAGGCCGGGGTCGAGGAGGCCCGCGAGGCCGAAGCCCGCCGAGAGGAGGGCGCCGAGGGCGTTGGCGGCGGTCAGGGGACGGGACAGTCCGGGCATGCGCGTCAACTCCTGAATCATTCGAGCTCTGAATCATTAGAGGACGCTAGCATTGCTGGCATGGACGACGACGTCAACCGCCTGCCGCTGACCTCCTCGCTGGTGTTCCGGCTCGGCACCCTCGGCAGCCTGGCGACCGCGCGCTTCTCCGCGGCGATCGAGAGCCGCGGCCTCAAGCCCAAGCACGTCGGCCTGCTGGCCGCGCTCAGCGGCGGGGCGGCCTCGTCCCAACTGGAGCTGTCCCGGGTGATGGGGGTGGCGCCGAGCCTGGTGGTGAGCCTGGCCGACCAGTTGGAGGGGATGGGCGCGCTCCGGCGCGTCCGCGATCCGGCCGACCGCCGCCGCCAGACCCTCGTGCTGACGGACTCCGGCCATGCGCTGCTCGCCGAGTGCACCGCGCTGGCGCAGGGGCTCGACGCCGAACTCGCCGCCGCCCTCACCCCGGAGGAGGGCGAGGCCCTGCGCCGGGCGCTCGGCGTGCTCGCCAGGGAGGCGGGGCTTCCCGGCGGGTAGCCGGAGGTTCCGTTCGCGGGACCGGTAGCGCACCATGGGTCCTGTGATCAGGTGGGTGCGCGCGCGGCGCCGGCGCAGGGCGGAGGTCCGGGAGGCCGCGATGGACGAGGAGTTCGTCGTGGTGAGGGCCGACGGCGGCGAACCGTTGGCCGTGGTGTTCGAGCCGATGGGCAGCGAGTACGAGGTGCCCGCCGGCGGGTACCTGACGATCAGGTTCATGTCGCCGCCCGGCACCAGCGGCTCGGTCAAGTACCGGTCGGACTACGCCTCGGCCGGTGCCGCGGTGTTCGGCACGATGGCCGCGTGGACCGCCGAGGGGGCCGAGATCGACCTGGTCACGGGCTGCCCCGACTGGTGACGCCGGCGCAACAGCGGTTCCCTGTCGGCCGATCCGTCCGCCCTGTTAGCGTGTCGCAATGGATGATCTTGGAACGGTGTCCTGGCCGCCCGCGCCCCTCAGGACCGAGCGGCTCGTGCTCCGCGCACCCGAGACGCGGGACCGCGCGGCCTTCGTCGAACTGCTCACCTCCCCGGAGGTGAACACCTACCTCGGCGGTCCCCGGCCCCGGGACGAGGTCGAGCGCGAGCTGCCCGAGGCGCCCGAGCAGTGGCCCGGGAGCTTCGCCGTCGAGCTGGACGGAGCGATGATCGGGCAGGTCCTGCTCAGGAGGGCGACGGGTCACCGCCGCCCGGCCGCCGCGGGGAAGCTCGACCTCGGCTACCTGTTCCTGCCGCGGGCCTGGGGTGCCGGGTACGCCGCCGAGGCGTGCGCGGCGGCGCTCGACTGGCTCGACGGCGCGCTGCCCGGTGAGCCGGTGGTGCTCACCACCCAGAGCGCCAACACCGCCTCGATGCGGCTCGCGGCGAAGCTGGGGTTCACCGAGGTGGAGCGGTTCGAGGCCTGGGACGCCGAGCAGTGGCTCGGCCTGCGCTCCCCGGTCCCGCCGGCCGGGTGAGCGGTGGGGGCGCCGGGGCCGGCAAGGGCCCGGCGTCCCGCTCCCATCGGTGCGTGGCGGACGCCGCGAGCCGTGGCAGCGCGGCTACCGTAGCGACCATGCCGGACACCGCACTGCTCATCGTCGACCTGCAGAGCGCCCTGCTGATCGGGGCCCACGACGCCGAGGGCTGCCTCGCCCGCGTCGCCGAACTCGCCGGGCGCGCACGGGCGGCCGGCGTCCCGGTGGTCTACCTGCGGCAGCGGGTCGACCACCCCGACATCCCGGCCGAACTGCTGGAGATCCACCCGGCGGTGGCCCCGCAGCCGGGCGACACCGTGCTGGAGAAGGACAGCGCCGACTCCTTCCTGGGCACGCCCCTCGACGCCGTGCTGCGCGAACGCGGCGTGCGGCGCGTGGTCGTCACCGGCGCCGCCACCGAGTACTGCGTCGACTCCACCAGCCGCAGCGCGCTCTCGCACGGCTACGACCTGGTCCTCGTCGCCGACGGCCACACCACCCCGACGCGCCCCGCCGACAGCCCGCTGCCCGCCGCGGCCCAGGTGCTGGTCCACCACAACGCGGTCTTCGCCACCATCGTCTACCCCGGCCGCACGATCAGGGTGCTCCCGGCGGCGCAGGTGGACTTCACCGCCGAACCGGCCTGATCACCGCGCTGCCCGCGCCGCCCGCTCCTCCCTCGCCTCCCCCACCGCCTCCCGGACGTCCGGGTGCGGGTCGTCGGCGAGCCGGTCCAGCAGCCCGTCGACCCCGGGGGTGGTCCAGGCGGCGACCGTCCGCACCAGGATCTCCCGGACGACGGGGTCGGGATGGGCGGCGAGGCGGGCGAGTTCGTCCACCGGGCCCCGCCGGCGGCGGGGCATCCAGAACCAGTTCAGGGCCTCGCGCACCGCGACCGGGTCTCCCGGGTCGCCGGCCGCCGCGATCCTGGCGAGCAGCACCCGGGTCGGCGGCGGCGGCCCGTCCAGCGGGTGCGGAAGCCGCTCGCGCAGCCGCCGGGAGCCGTACTCGCCGCGCACCCGGCACCCGAAGCAGGTGCAGGGGCGGGTGCCGTGCGCGTCCGGGTGGTACCGCCAGCCCACCACCTGCGGCGCGGCGCGGATCCGGTGCACCTCCCCGGCCCGGATCGCCCGGGGCACGAACACCTCCCACCCGCGCGGGTCGTCCAGCGCCGCGATCCGCCGCACCGCCTCCGCCGCCGTGACGGTCCGCTGCCGCTGACGCGCCCGCTCCCCGTAGGGCCCGACCTCCACCGGCTGGGCGTCGTCCAGCCGGACGTGGACGGCCGCCTTCCCTCCCCGGCTGTCGAACCGGCCCAGCTCGCGCATCCACTGGTGGGTGAGGGTGTACGAGGGCAGCACCGGGAAGCAGTACACCCCGCGGGTGCCGTCCTGACCGTGGCTCACCGCCCGGATCCCGGAGCGCCGGATCCGCGGCGCGTTCGCCGTCGACGTCAGATGCACAAACATCGCCATGAGTGGACATGGTAGGCGCCGCCCCGGGAACTCGCCGCGGACGGTGTTCGGTCGTCGCGACGAAAGCATGGGGTGAGCTGCGGCGTTCCATCACGTTGAACACAGAGCTACGACTTCACAACGTTGTGTCGTTCCTCCTGGTGCGAACTGACGGAGCGTCGCCAACCTCGGTGGTGGCTCGTCTCCCCCACCTCGCCACCACTCAGGAGTCAGAGTGAGCACCACCCCCTTCGCCCGCCGCCCCCTCGCGGCCGTGGCCGTGGCGGTCGCCGCCGCCCTCGCCGCCCTCGCGGTCCCGGCCACCCCGGCCGCCGCCTCCGCCTCCGGTACGCGGGACACCGCGGTCGCCCGGGCCCTCGCCAACGTCGCCGACAACGCGGCGGTGTTCGGCTTCGGCCCGAGCCAGGACCTCGTGCTCAAGGACGTCGTCCTCGACGCCGACGGCGCCTCGCACGTGCGCTTCGACCGCACCTACCGGGGCCTGCCGGTGGTCGGCGGCGACTTCGTCGTCCACCAGGACGCCCGCGGCCGGTTCGAGGACGCCAGCCGGGCGGCCGCCCACGACCCCTCCGTGAAGTCCACCGTCCCCGTGGTGACCGCCCAGACCGGCGCCGCGAACGCGCTCTCGGTCTCCCCCGGCATCCAGAACGCCGTCAGCACCCCCGAACTCGTCATCTGGGCCGCCGACGGCACGCCGCACCTCGCCTGGCGCACCACCGTCCGGGGCACCGGCGAGCACGGCCAGCCGGCCGGGCGGGTCGTCGTCAGCGACGCCGTCACCGGCGAGCAGATCGAGGCCTTCGACGCCCACCGCCAGGTCTCCGGCACCGGCAACTCCGAGTACACCGGCAAGATCACCATCGACACCACCCAGATCAGCGGCGGCTACACCCTCACCGACCCGCAGCGCGGCCACGTCACCAAGGACGCCCACAACGCCGCCGACGTCAACGCGAACTCCGGCACCACGTTCACCGACACCGACAACATCTGGGGCGACGGGAAGAAGTTCTCCTCCGACCGCGCCACCGCCGCCGTCGACGCCCACGCCAACACCGCCTGGACGTACGACTACTTCAAGGACGTCCAGGGCCGCAACGGCATCAAGAACGACGGCAAGGGCGCCACCGTCTTCGTGCACGTCGGCACCAACTGGGACAACGCCCAGTGGTCCGACGAGTGCTTCTGCATGCTGACCGGCGACGGCGACGGCAAGCACGACCCCGAGCAGGTCGACCTCGACACCATGGGCCACGAGATGACCCACGGCATCACCAGCGCCACCGTCGGCCTGCAGTACAAGGGCGAGCCCGGCGGCCTCGACGAGGCCAGCAGCGACATCTTCGGCACCATGGTGGAGTGGTACGCCGACAACCTGGTCGACACCCCGGACTACCTGTTCAGCGACCAGTCCACCCCGCCGTGGCTGCGCCGCTTCGACAAGCCTTCCCTGGACGGCCACTCGGCGGACTGCTGGAGCCCCGCGGTCAACGGCCTCGAACCGCACTCCTCCTCGGGCGTCGGCCGGCACTGGTTCTACCTCGCCAGCGAGGGCAGCGGCAGCAAGACCATCAACGGCGTGACGTACAACAGCTCCACCTGCAACGACTACACCGTCTCCGGCATCGGCAACCAGAAGGTCGCCAAGATCTGGTACCGCGCGCTGACCGTCTACCTGACCTCCACCAGCACCTACAAGGACGCCCACGCCGCGGCCCTCAAGGCCGCCACCGACCTGTACAAGGCGGGCGGCACCGAGTACCGGGCGGTCGACGTGGCCTGGACCGCCGTCGGCGTCGGCTAGGCCCGGCGAGGCGCGACCGGCCTCCGGCCGATGCCGGAGGCCGGTTCGCCCGCGGGTCGCGGCGGGGCGCCGGGGCGCCTCTCTAGTGCCACGGGGGGCCGAAGGTGAACGGGTTCCACGGGGTCCAGCCGCCGTTCACGTCGCGGATCCGCGCCCAGTAGGCGCCGTCGGAGCCGCGCCCGCCGATGAGCAGGTTGCCGCGGCCGTCCCACTTCTGGAAGACGCCCCCGCTGAGGACGCCGCCGAGCGTCACCCAGGTGCTCACCGTGCCGTTCGGGTTCATCCACCGGGTCCACAGGGCGTAGTCGGTCCCCACCGCGAACGCCTGGAACGTCCCGTCGTCGAACATCACGTACTGCGGCTGCCCGAACTGGCCCCCGCACCTGATCGGCCCCCCGAACCCGGGCAGCCCCCTGACCTCCTCGGTCGACGAGCTGCACACGAGCTTCTCCGGGTAGGTGACGGCGTGGGCCGTGCCCGCCGCACCCACCGCGCCGCCGGCCGCCAGCGCCATGGTGGCCACCGCCATGGCGGCGGCCTTCCTGATCCTCCGCATGCCCAACCCCAGGTGACGATCCGCACCGCTCCGCCGGACGGCGGAACAGGACGGCCGCACCCCGACCGCCCCAGCACCGCGGCCGGGGTGCCGGCCTCGCCGAGAACCCTCGGCGGCGACCCGGCATCCGGTCAATCGCCTTGTCGCACAGCGGCACCGGCGGCCGCGACCGTCTGCCTCAACGCGCACGATCCGCCCGCCGGGACAACCCCGCACCACCGCCGACCGGTCGTCACGAGAAGGCGCGCAGTGCGGTGTCCGGCGATGTGAGTCCGCGTACTCATGCCCCGCCGGGGTCGCCCTGGAAGGCTGAAGGTCCCCGGGCGGCGGGCTCGCCGATCGGCCGGGCGATCTCCCGCCGGGCGGCGCACCCGCGATCCCCGAGTGTGAGCACGCCCGCGACGCACCGCCGTTCGCACGCGGCCGAAAATCTGTCCGATTTCCACGTGGCACAGGAGTTCCGTATGCCATTTCATGACGTACACAAAGCAGTTGGTTCAGGCATCGGAAAGGGAACGTCATCATGCGATTCCGCGCACTGGCCGCCGTCTCGGCGCTCACCGCCCTCACGCTCCTCGGGGCGGTCCCGACGGCGCAGGCGGCCGCCCCGTCCGCCCCGGCGACGACCACCGGCGCCACGCTCCAGAAGCTGACCCCGGAGACGGCCGCCGCGGTGGACGCGGCGCGCGCGGGAACGCCCGCGGCCGACTCCCCCACCGGGATCACGCCGCACTACGTGTGCTTCCAGGCGCACTCGCGGACCACGGGGTGGACCAACCTGGTGTGCAGCGACGGCCCGGGCTTCACCGGGACGGAGAACAAGAACGACCCGATCGACTCCGTCATCTTCACGGTGGGCGGCGGCTTCGACTTCCGCGCGCAGGTGCACTTCGCGAACACCGGCACCACGGGCGAGGTCTACGTGCCGTCGGGCTACCAGTACCAGTTCTACAACGACGGCAACGCGGTCGAGGCGATCCATCTGCGGAGCCTCAACCACGCCATGAAGGCCGCCGCCCACGTGCAGAACGTCGGCTGGAAGGGCACGAACACCTGGGAGCGCGACCAGTGGATCGGCAGCATCGGCGAGGCCCGCTGGATGGAGGCGTTCTGGATCGACCTCCCGACCGGCCTGGAGACGCTGACCGGCCAGTGAGGCCGGGAGCGGCCGCGCGGTAGGCGAGGCCGGAAATGTGTCCGATTCCGACGTGGTCGGGGCGCGCCGCTTTTCATCTCTGATTGTTTGCAAGGCAGTTGGCCCAGCAAACGAACGGAGAACCGATCATGCGATTCCGCGCACTGACCGCCGTCTCGGCGCTCACCGCTCTCACGTTCCTCGGCACGGTCCCGATGGCGCAGGCGGCGGGACCGTCCGCCTCCGCGGCCGGCACCATGGTCAAGATCCAGAAGCTGACCCCGGAGATGACCCGCGCGATCGACGCGGCGCGCGCGAAGGCGGCCCCGTCCGGCTCCGCGCTCCAGGCCGCACACGTCCTGTGCTACCAGGCCCACACGCGGAAGGCGGGATGGACCGCCCAGCTGTGCACCGACGGTGCCGCGGGCTTCACCGGCACCACGGGCCACAACGACCCGATCGACATGGTCGCCTTCACCGTGTTCGGCGGCCTGGACTTCAACACGCAGTTCCACTGGGCGAACGACGGCACCAGCATCGGGTTCAACGTGCCTGCGGACGGCCGCCGGATCGAGTTCTGGAACCTCAGCGGCAACCCGCTGGAGGCGATCCGCCTGCGGAGCACCAACGAGACCATGAAGGCCGCCGCCCACGTGCAGAACGTCGGCTGGAAGGGCACCGACCAGTGGTCGTACGACCAGTGGATCGGCAGCATCGGCGAGGCCCGCTGGATGGAGGCGTTCTGGGTCGCGATCTGATCCGGCGGCGGTGAGCACCGCCGGGGCCGGCGTCGTAGCGGCGCCGGCCCCGGCGGTTCCGCCTCGCGGCCGCTCTCAGCCCCGGTACACCAGGTAGTCGAGGCCGAAGTAGGGCGCGGTGTCGAGCCCGGGATACGCCCGGCCGGCGGGGCCGGACTGCTCGGTGCTCCAGGGGTTCTCGTAGTCGCTGTTGTACTTGAGCCAGTGGAGGGCGCCGGGTCCGGTGTCCGGGCCCTTGTAGTAGCTGCAGTAGAGGCCGTCGTTGTACCGGGAGACCGCGAGCGTCCGGGCACCCTTGACCGGCCTGTCGAAGGCGTCCTCGACGTGCTGGTCCGGGCCCCACTCCCCCGTGGCGCTGTCATAGGTGATCCAGTACAGCTGGTCGTCGAGGCCGTCGTGCAGGACGTACAGCAGGCCCTTGTACCGTTCGACGGCGAGCACCCGCCGGGAGGGGATGCCTCCGGGGATCGGGCTGTCCTCTCCCCAAGCCCTGGCGTGGGTGTCGTAGGTGATCCACTTGAGCTCGCCGTCCTCGTCGTCGTGCACGCAGTACACGAGCCCGTCGTAGACGGCGAGCGCAGCCGGGTTCGCCGAGCGGACGATGCTGTGCTCCTTGTCCTCCACCGGCTGCCAGTTGCGCCAGCCGGTCTCCTCGCCCTCCAGGTTGTAGCGCGACCACCAGAGGTAGTTGTTCGCCCCGCTCCGGTGGTTGACGCAGTACAGGAAGTCGTTGGCGTGTGTCACCGCGGGGGCGCCGACGCAGGGCACCGTGCGTCCGTCGGCGTCGCGGACGGCCTCGTCCTCGGTCCACGCGATGGGAGCTTCCCCGCTGTGGCTCCACCACAGCGTGCTGGAGCCGTCGGCCGCCACGTCCTGGTGGACGCAGTAGAGCAGGCTCTTGTACGCCTCGACGGCGGGGGCGAAGTCCGAGCCGGCGCCGGGGATCCCGGGGACCGGCTTCCACTTCTCGGGGGTGGCGTCCTTGTCGTAGGAGGCGCACAGCAGCGACCTGGTCTCGGCGGTCATCGTTCCGGTCCTCTCGTGTCGGTCAGGCGGACGGGCAAGGGCTTGGGGCAGGCGTCCCGGTGGTGGGCGAGGCGTCCGGCGACGTACGTGGCCAGGACGGTGCGGTCGTCGCCCATGACCGCGAGGGAGAACAGCAGGTCGTCGACGGAGTCGTCGCCGGCGGTGCGCGCGTCCAGCGTCGGGGTCGCGGCGGGGTCCAGCACGATGAAGTCGGCCTCGTGGCCCGGTTCCAGCGATCCGATGAGGTGGTCCAGGCGCATCGCCGTCGCCGAGCCGACGGTCGCGAGGTAGAACAGCTGGACCCCGTCCATCGGGTACTGGCGCAGCGCGCCGACCTTGTACGCCTCGCTCGCGGTCTGGAGCAGGGACAGGCTGGTGCCCCCGGCGACGTCGGAGCCGAGCCCGACGGGCACCCGCCGGCCCGGCTTGACGGCCCGCTTCATGCGGAAGAGGCCGGAGCCCAGGAACAGGTTCGAGGTCGGGCAGTGCGAGACGCCGGTGCCGGTCTCGTGGAGCCGGCGCCACTCCCGCTTGCTCAGGTGGACGGCGTGGGCGAGGACCGCGCCGGGGCCGAGCAGCCCGTGCTGCTCGTAGACGTCGACGTAGTCGCGGTACTGCGGGGGCGGGAAGAGCTCGGCCACCTGCTGGATCTCCCGGACGTTCTCCGAGACGTGGGTCTGCAGGAGGGTGCCGGGGTGCTCCCGCCACAGCGCGCCGGCCGCGCTCAGCATCCGGGAGGTGCAGGTGAAGGCGAAGCGGGGTGTGACGGCGTAGACGCTGCGGCCGACGCCGTGCCAGCGTTCGATCAGCTTCGCGGAGTCCTCGTAGGCCTGCTCGGGGGAGGAGTCCAGCATCGCGGGCGGGGCGTTGCGGTCCATCAGCACCTTCCCGGCCGCGAGCCGCATCCCGCGGCCCACGCTCTCCTCGAAGAGCGCGTCGACCGACTGCGGCGAGGGGGCGCAGTAGACCATGGCGGTCGTCGTCCCGCAGCGCAGCAGTTCGTCGCAGAACAGGGCGGCGATCGGCCGGGCGTAGGCGGGGTCGGCGAAGCGGATCTCCTCCGGGTAGACGTAGTCCTGGAGCCACTCGGGCAGTTCCTCGCCGTAGGAGGCGATGATCCGCATCTGGACGTAGTGCGCGTGGGAGCCGACGAGGCCCGGCAGGATCAGCTTGTCGCGGTAGGACTCGACGGTCACGCCCGGCGGGAGGGCGCGGACCAGCCGGCCGTAGTCGCCGGCGGCGACGATCTTCCCGTCCTGGCAGACGAGCAGCCCGTCGTCCACGTACACCAGCGCCTCGTCACTGGACGTCAGGAAGGGGTCGTCCCGGAACCAGACGAGGCGGCCCCGGACCGCTGTCGTGCCCCGGCAGAGGTGGTGTGACCGGCCGGGGTCCAGGACATCGGGTGCGTGTGAGGAGCGCATGGCGGCTGCCTCCTAGAGGTGAGACGGCCAGAAGGCGCGGGGGTCCCCCGCGAGGAGAACACATCAACCATAGAGACGAGCAGCATCGTTCGCACGCTGACCGTTGACGCGCGGGCCCGGCCGCCGTGGCGGCTACGGCCTGTGACTCCAGAGCGCCGCCGACACGCGCCGTGGCCGTCCACCGAGGGTGGACGGCCACGGGGGGCGCGGGCGGTGAGGGGTCGGACGGCCCGTAGGGCTACCCGAACCGGTGGCGGAGCCAGGCGAGTCCGTGGCTGCTGAGTGCGTCCCACTGGCGGCCCGGCGTCTCGGCGGCGCGGAGGGTCCACAGACCGGTGAGGATCGCGCCGAAGGCCGTGACGGACCGCTCGGGCGCGGCTCGCCACAAGGACACGCCGTCGGCCCAGCGCTCCGCCTGCTCCGGAGTGTGCCCGGCCTCGATCAGCCGGACGACCAGGGACGCCGTGTCGGCCCATGCGGCGCCGGGGGCGGGGAAGGCCCAATCGACGACGCGCACGGCCGCGCCGTCCACCAGGAGGTTCGGGCCGGTCAGGTCGGTGTGGACCAGGGTCCTGCCGTCGATCAGATCGGGTGCTTCGCGTTCGGCCAGGACCAGCCTGTCCACCCGTGCCACCGTCCACGGGTCGAGCCGGTCCCGGTGCCGGGTCCCCAGGTTGCGCCAGAAGTCCTGTCCTGACCATCGATCGGCCAGACTGAAGGCCCGCAGGGGCGGTGCCGGGGTGAGCGTTCCGGCGAGCGTCTCCAGCGTCCGCGCGACCAACGGCAGATCGGCGGACCCCGGAGACAGGTCCGCGTGCCTACCGGGAGCGTGCTCGAACCCCAGGGCCAGCCACCCTCCGGCCTCCGCCTTCCAGAGCATGCGGGGAGCGATGTCCGGCGGGAGTACGGAGTTCACGACGGACTCCAGGCGGTGCATCCACGCCCTCGGGTTGTCCTCGCGCACGGCCTTGCAGAACACCGGCCCGCCGGCTGTCTCCAGGGTGGCGGCGAAGTCGGAGACCGTCCCCGCCGCCGCGGGGACGGCGGCGGTCACCGCGCCGGTCCGGGCTTCGATGCTGATGCGCAAGGCGTCCGGTAGTTGATTCCAGAGGTCGGCCATCGGGGGTTCCTCGGGGTCGGGCCCGCCCGGCCCCGGATCACAGGCGGGGCGGGGCGGGCCAGCTGATCGGTTCCTAGCTGCTGTGGCAACCGCGGTGGCACTGCGAGCAGTTGCCGCTGCCGCTGGTGTCGCTTCCGTCTCCGCCGCTGCCCTCGGAGCACTCGGCGGACATGCTCCACAGTTCGGGGTCCACGGCGTACCCGCTCGCCTCGATGACGGACACCGTGGCCGCGATGCCGATGCCCTTGGTGGACTCACCAGGGCCGTCGGTCGGTACGTGGTGGAGGAACCGACCGGACAGCGAGCGGCAGAACTCGGCGTAGTCGGTGGTGTGGAGGATGAACGTGTGCCATCCGATGTCCACCAGGCTCGACGGGGCGAGCCCGGCGCCGGGGTTGAGCGCGCACGCTCCGAGGAAGGCGAGGGCCTGGTCCATGACGCGCTCGGCGAGCGCGAGGTCCGTCTCCTCCTCTCTGGCGATTCGGGTGGCCATCCGCTCGAACAGGGCCGGGTCTACGAGGGACCTGCCGGTGATCTGCTCCGTGCTGATCGACGTCATGCGGACTCTCCTGACTCCGAGGTCGGATCCGATCCGCTTCGACGGGCACCGGGGCACGCGTCAGCGGTCAGCGTTCGACTCCCGTGCTGGTCGAAGCTCTCGGCCAGCACGTTAGGTGGACGGGGACCGCTGACGGGCCTGTGATTCTCGAATATTCCAGGGCTTACGGGCCGTATGGGCGAGGATTCCTCAGATGGCTCCGAGCGCCCTGCGGCACCGCGTCAGAACCCTGTGGGCCTCCGCGCCGAAGACGGCCGCGTCGGCCATCGTTTCCCAGACACGCGCGTACAGGGCCACGTTCTCCGCCTGGTCCAGCCACAGTTCCGCGTGCCAGTCCTCGACGATGACAAGCCGTTCGTCGTATATCCAGAACCCGTTGGCGGGCGGCAGGGTGAGCTGGGCCTCGAACGGCACGATGCCCAGCGTGACGGTGTCGAGGCCGATCACGCCGCTGAGCCGGTCGAGTTGAGCGGCCATGACGGCCGGTGGACAGAGCCGGGCACGCAGCGCGGCCTCCCACATGACGATGCGGTACTGCTTGCCCGGCCGGTAGAGGCTCTCCTGCCGTCGGACCCGGGCCCGCACCGCCTCCTCGACGTCGCGCGGCGACTGATGGAGGTCGACGGCCGCGTTGAACACGTGGCGGGCGTAGTCGGCCGTCTGCAGCATGCCGATGATCAGGGAGCCTTCCCAGGCGCGCATGACCGCCGACCGCTCGTACTCGAACGTCCGCAACCTGGCACCCAGTTCGGCCGCCGCGCCGGGCTGACCGACACCCGTTGCCCAGGCCTTGAGGTCTTCGTGGGTGGCGGTCTGCCGACCGGTCTCCAGCTTGCTGACCTTCGACTGCGTCCAGCCCAGGTGCTCGGCCAGTTGCCGGCCTGTGAGACCGCCCTCGGTGCGCAGCTCGCGGAGCCGCAGACCGAGGGCGATCCGTGCTTGTTGGAAGTCGGTGCTCACCTGCCGGACGGTACCTCAGCGGTGAACGCCCGATACGGCGTGGCGAAGTGCCAGGCAGCGTCCCGGACCTGGCAGGCACGGGCCACCTGGACCGGGTCGGTGATCAGCTCCACGCCGTTCAGATCGTCATCGGGGTCGAAGTGCAGCAGGGCGATCACGCGCGAGTCGAGCCCCTCTCTCCGGCCCCGCTCCCCCGCCCGTCGGCGGGGCGACAACGACATGCACAACCGACAGGCCCACAGCGCGCCGTCCGGGTCAGTAGGCCACGCGGACCTGGAAGACGCCGCTGCCCCAGTACTCGGACGGCTCCTCGGCACCGCTCGGCCAGTCGCTCTGCAGATGGCGGCGGCCGTGTCCCAGGGTGCCTACCCGGTGCGGGCTCAACCGCCCCGCCACCAGGTCGTCCGCCTCGGCGTCCGTGATCGGCAGTATGGTGCGGTACTGCGCGTCCTGCGAGGCGACCCAGTCGATGTACTCGGTGAACACGCTCACGAAGGCCTGCGAGCACAGGCCGCACCGCTGAACAGAGACGATGAAATGCGAGTCGTCCTGAATCATCGTCTCAAGCCGAACCCCGTCGCGGCTGTGGTGGTGCGCCCGCGCCACCGCAGCGTCCTCGGCGTAGCACGCCACGCACCCGAAACCCGCACGGTCACTACCGTCTTGCGAACCCATGGATCCCCCCACACCTCAGCCGTCTCTGACCGGAACCCACCCTAACAACCCACAGTGAGACCCGGCCGCTGAACCAGTCGAGGACTTTCTGCCAGGTCACCCCGGGGCAGAGGGTGATGATCGTCGCTTTCCCGTCCTTCGATACGCCGTTGGACGTGCCGATGACAAGGCTTCACTTGTCGATCAGGTACACCGTGAAGGAGTCCCCGGCGGTGCAGCCCCGGAAGGTCACTCCGACCGATTCCCTGCCCAGCGGAACCCCGGACACGGCCAGTTGGTCCGGGTCGCTGTGGCCGCTGATCTGTTGGCCGCAAGGGCGCCGCGACGAGACCGGCTCCGCCACCGTGGCCCCCTTCCGAGCTGGACGTCTCGCGACATCCGACCGGCCAAGGGCCCTGCGGCGCCGACCCGGTGAACCTCCTCGGTCAGAGCACTGGCGAGCAGGTACCACTGTCCCGGGGTGGGCGGCGGGCCGGCGAGCGGCCATCCGCTCGACCTGCTCGACGGTCGCCCACGTGTCCGGGGGTCGGAGCCCCGGACGCCCCTCTTCCGTGTGAATTCCCCGGCACCCCGGAACCGTCCGTGGAAGTCCCGGTTCCCGGACGGCGAGGATGGCCGACGCATCGAACTCCGGCCACGCCGAACGCTGAGGGGTACGCCCATGGGGAAGTCACTGCTGCTGCACCGATCGCTGCGACGCACGACCATCGCCGTGGCCGGCTGCCTCGCCCTGCTGGCGGGTGCCGCCCCGGCGTCGACCGCGCAGGGCACCGCGCACCGCGCCGCCGGTCACCGGCTCGCCGCGAACGTCGCCCACCCCGCGCCCTCGAAGCGGGAGACCGTCTTCGACCCCGTCTACCTCGTCCAGGCCAACTCGGGCCGCGGGGCGACGTTCGAGGTGTACGCGGGCTGGGACTACGCGCTCCTGACGAACCAGCCGGGCAACGGCACCGCCCTGGTCTTCACCCTGCACGCCGACGACCTCACCTACAGCATCGAGTCGACGTCCGCCAACTGGGGCGAGTACCGGACCTGGTGCCTCTACGGAGCCGACATCAGGTTGGAGAAGAGCAACTGCGGCACCCGCTGGCAGATCGAGGACCTGGGCGGCGACGAGTTCTACCTCAAGGTGGCGGGGACGAAGAAGAAGATCAAGACCAGCATGCTGAAGGACAGCAAGCGGTGGCTGGCCGCCGAGGTGCAGATCTTCACCGTCAACGAGGAGTTCGTCAGGTTCAAGCTCGTCCACCCCTGATCCCGAGATTGCATGGTGACCCCAGCCGGGGTCAGGCAGATTGGGCGAAGGCGAGGAAGGACTGCCAGGCGTCGGGGGTGAAGGTGAGGTGGGGGCCGGACTTGTCCTTGGAGTCGCGGACGAGGACGGCGGACGTCGTCTCGGCGACCTCGACGCAGTTGCCGCCTTCGTCGCCGCTGTGGCTGCTCTTGCGCCAGGCGATCTCGACGCACTCGCCGCCCTCGTTGCCGCTGTAGCTGCTCTTGAACCACACCAGATCGCTGCTCATGGCTCTCCCTGAAGTGAGGCTGCTGTAGGGCCCGTTCAGGATAGGGAGTGGTGGTCCGGGAAGCTATGGCACAACCCCCAAAGCGAGGGAGCGGCGCCCACACAGAAGGCGGCCGTCCACCGGAGGGTGGACGGCCGCTGGGTGCCGAGCGGGAAGACTGGTCGTCAGACCGACTGCGCGAACTCGACGAAGGACTGCCAGGCCTCCGGCGAGAAGGTGAGGTGGGGACCGGACTTGTCCTTGGAGTCACGCACCAGCACGGTCGACGTCGCGTCCGCGACCTCGACGCACTCGCCGCCCTCGTCGCCGCTGTAGCTGCTCTTGAACCACACCAGTTCGCTGCTCATCGCTCTCCCAGAATCTTCTCGATCAACGACAGGGACTCCTCAGGAGTGTGCGCCTGAGACCTGAGCGTGCTGTAGCGCGCGTTCAGGATCCGGACTTCACTCTGATCCGTAATCAGCCTACTGCTCGTCTGCACCTCGATATAGCCCACCTGCGGACGCCCCTTCGGGGTGAGCAGGATGAACGGGCCACCCATACCGGAGTGCTCCGTGCGATTCAGCGGAAGAACCTGGATCACCATTCCCCGAGTGGTCCCGACCGACAGCAGGCGGCGCAGCTGCTCCGCGTGGACGTCCCAGCCACCCAGCGGCCGACGGAGCACGCTCTCGTCGATCACCCAGCTGAACATCGCTCGGGGCCACTTGTCGAGGATCTCCTGCCGCGCCATGCGAGCCGCCACCCGCGTCTCGATGACCTCGTCGGAGAGCAGCGGCTGTCGCATCGAGAAGACGGCGCGCGCGTGGGCCTCGGTCTGGAGCAGCCCCGGGAAGTCCCACATGCTCCAGTTGTTGAGCTCTTCGCACACCGCTTCCAGCCCCGCGTAGCCCCGGAACCACTCCGGGTGCCGCACCCTCGCCTTGGCCTTCGCCCGCTCGATGTCGTCCGCGATGACGAGCAGCAGCCCGCCGGCGTCCAGGACCCGCTCCGCCGCCACCAGCAGCTCCCGCTGCGGCGTCCGCTTCCCCTGCTCCACCGCGCCGATCAGGCTCTCGGTGTACCCGACCTCCTTGGCGAACTCCTTCTGCGTCAGGCCCGCCCGCTCGCGCAGCAGCTTGATCTGCTTGCCGATCGCCCGGAGGAAGTCCGACACCTCGGACAGGTCCTCGTCGAGCTGCGGCCGCGCCACGTCGCCGCTGTCTCCGCCGGTACCCCGAACTTCGGTCATTACGACCTCCCCATTTTCCTGTCACGGCCGACCGCCGTCACGCGACACTTTCCGCGCACACACAGGCACTCACCGTGCCCACCGGATGCGTCGTCAGCCTAAGCCTGGGGGGGCAGGCTTTTCCCCATGAAGTCCGAAATTCCCCTCGACGAGCCCGAGCCGCGCGCCCACACCGCGCTCCTCACGTGCACCCCCAAGGGAGCCGCCATCGGCCGCCGGATCGCCCGGCAGCAACTCACCGCCTGGGACCTCAACTCCCTTTGGCCGGAGGCTTTTCACCACGCGCTGATCATCGTCGCCGAGCTGGCCGCCAACGCCTCCACGCACGGGCGCAGCCCGGGGCGCGGGTTCGAGCTGTGCCTCTCGCTCACCACCGCGCGCCGGGCGCGCACCACCGTGCTCCGGATCGCGGTCTCGGACTGCCGGGGGGACCGTCGACCGGTCTTCCCGTCGCCCGCCTGTCCGGCGGACGCCCAGTCAGGGCGCGGACTCACCCTCGTCGACGCGCTCGCCGACCGCTGGGGCACCCTGCCCCGGGACCCCAACGCCAAAACGGTCTGGGCCGAACTCGACCTTCCCCTCGCCGAGTTCAAGAGCGGCTCCGACGATGCCGCCGCCTGACCGGCCCCCGCACAGCCCGGCCGCCGCCGCGGCCTGCACCGTCCTCCTCCTCACCCTCCTCCTGGCGCTGGCCGCCTGGGTCTACCCCGTCCTCAAGCACCACCACCCCGCCCCACGCCCCGTCCCGGACGCCACGGCGACCGCAACCCCCTGACCGCCGAACCAGGAAGTCGGCCCCGCCGACTTCCTGCTCCTCACTCCCCCGCCGGCCGCCGCGCGTCGACCTCGATCTCGATCCTCATCCGGGGGTCGGCGAGGCCGCACACCATCATCGTGGCAGCCGGCCGAACCTCGCCGAAGTACCGCCGCAGCACGGGCCAGCAGGGCTCGAACTCCTCACGCTGCGGCAGCAGATAGCGCACCCGCACCACGTCGGCGAAGCCGCAGCCTGCCTCGGCCAGCGCCTCGCCGATGTTGCGCAGGCACTGGTCGGCCTGCTCGACCACGCCGTCGGCGATCGTCATCGTCCGGTAGTCGAATCCGGTGGTCCCGGAGACGAAGACCTCGTCGCCGACGACCACCGCCCTCGCATAGCCGATCTGTTCCTCGAAGGTGGAACCGCTGAGAATGGCGCGTCGCTCTGTCATGCGGCGAACGCTAAGCGAGCTGCGGCGATACGTCTAATACCCCGAAAACCATCGCCTGATATCTCTAGGAATATGGACCGCCCCGAACTCCCGCTCCCCCAGTTGCACGCTTTCGCCGTCCTCGCCGAGGAACTGCACTTCGGACACGCCGCGGCGCGCCTCGGTATCGCGCAACCCCCGCTCAGCCAGCAGATCGCCCGCCTGGAGGCGAGGGTCGGGCACCGCCTCTTCGTCCGTCCACCGGGGCAGGTCGCGCTCACCCCGGCCGGGCGGGAGCTGCTGCCGGCGGCCCGGCGGGCGCTCGCCGACCTCGCCGACGGGCTGGCCGCCGCCCGGGCGGTCGGCAGCGGTCGGGCGGGGCGGCTGCGGATCGGGTTCTCGGCCTCCCTCGCGCTGACCGTCCTGCCGGGGCTGCTCGGCACCTTCCGCGCGCGCTACCCGGACGTCGACCTGGACATCCGCGAGATGACCAGCGCCCCGCAGCTCGCCGCCCTCCGGGAGGGGACGATCGACATCGGGCTGCTGCGCGAGCCCCCGGACGCCGCGGGCGGGCCGCTCGACTTCCGCACCGTCCTCACCGAGCCGTTCGTCGCCGTGCTCCCGGCCGGTCACCCGCTCACGACCCAACGAGCGCTCGACGTCGCCCAGTTGGCCGACTCACCGTTCGTCCTCCTCCCCCGCCCGGTCGGGCCGGAGCTGTACGACCGGATAGCCGGGCTGTGCGCGGCGGCGGGGTTCGCCCCGCGGATCGTGCAGCACGCGGTGGAGTGGCAGACGGTGTGCGCGCTCGTCGGCGCGGGGCTCGGGGTCTCGCTCGCCCCGGCGAGCATCCGGCGGCTCGGCCTGCGCGAGGTCGCCTTCCGCCCCGTCGAACCGCGCACCGCCCGCACCCGGGTGGCCGTCGCCTGGCGGCGGGAGGACCGCAGCCCCCTGGTGGCCAACCTGCTGGCGGCCGTCGACGACACCGGCGGCACCGGGCCGGGCAGGGCGGAGGCCCAGTAGAGTGCGGCCTGGGAGGGTGCCGTGCTGGTCGGGTCGCGGGCCGGGTTCGGTCTGGAGTTCCACGTCGAACGGGACCCCGGTCTGCTGTGCGTCGACGTCTTCGTCGGCGGGCTCCACGTGAACACCTGGGACAACGCGTTCTACCCGCCGCTGCTGGTCAAGAAGCTCACGGACGAACTCGGCCGCTTCCGCGCGCCCGCCGCACCGCCGGAGGGGTTCACCTCACCGGCGGAGTCCTTCCGCGCGGCCGAACACCGGCTGTACGACGACACCTTCACCGCTCCCGGGGAGGCACTCGCGCGGTGCACGTTCCTGGAGTGGGGGGAGTGCACCGACGGCGTGACGGCGTTCGCCTTCCCCGGCGGGGAGCTGGTGCACCTCGCCTGCCGGGTGCGCGAGGGAGGCGGCCCCGCCTGGGGCACCGAGGCCCGCGACGAGCCGACGGTGGCGTCGGTGAGCCGGGCGGCGCTCGTCGCGACGCTGGAGGGCGGCCTCGCCGTCGCCGAACGCGAGTGGGCCGTCCGGCTCGCCGCCCTCCTGGACCGCTGAGCGCGGCCCTGTCGGCGCGTCAGAGCACGGCGAGCCGGTCCACCAGCAGGTCCACCCTCCACCCGGCGTGCTCCGCCGGCAGCCGCCCGGCCCGGGTCAGGGTGGCCAGCCCGTGCAGGGCCGCCCAGAACGTCTCGGTGAACAGGCCCGGGTGGACACCCTCCCCGGCGACCTCGGTGAGGCTCTCCAGAAGGGCGGCGAAGGCGTCCTTCAGCGGCTCCGGGGTGTCCTCCTGCGCGAACGCCAGACCGCCGTCGAGCTGGAACATGGCGTCGTAGACCGCCGGGTTGCGTTCGGCGAAGTCGAGGTAGGCCCGGGCGAGGGCGGCAACCCGGGCACGGGTGCCGTCCGCGGCGGCGGTCGCGGCCCGCAGTGTCGCGGCCATCTCGGCGGCGCCCTCCAGGGCGACGGCGCCGATGATCTCGCGCTTGCCGCGGAAGTGGCTGTAGAGGACGGGCTGGCTGTACTCGATGCGCTCGGCGAGCCGGCGGGTGGTGACCGCGTCCCAGCCCTGCTGCTCGGCGAGTTCGCGGGCCGTCGCCACGATGAGGCGTTCGCGCTCCGCCCGTTCGCGCTGCTTGCGTTCCTGTACCGACATGAGTCGATCCTAGCACCGCTAGACAATCGAGCGGCAGCAGCGCTAGCGTTGCATCGTCAGCTAGCAGCGCTAGATCCCTGGAGGGGTCGTCATGCTCAACGCACTTGAGGTGTTCACCACCGTGGTCGTCGGCCTGATGGTGGGGGTGGAGTTCTCCGTCGCCTTCGTCATGAACCGGATCTTCAGCGCACTCCCCGAGGACAGCGGCCAGCTCGCCCGCTCCCACGGGGGCCGGATGCTCGGCGCCGTGATGCCGGTCTGGTACATCACCTCACTCGCCCTGAGCGCCGTCTGGGCCGTCGCCGAATGGCAGAACCCCGGCGCCGGCCTGGTGGTCGGCGCCGGGGCGCTGCTGGTCCTGAGTGTGCTGATGTCGGTCCTGCTGCTCGTCCCGATCAACAACCGGGGCAAGACGTGGACCCCCGAGAACCGGCCCGCGGACTGGAAGGAGCAGATGAGCCGCTGGGACCGCTACCACTACGCCCGCGTCGCCGTCATCGTCGCCGCGTTCGCCCTGCTGGTCTCCGCCCTGGCCTGAGCCCGCGGGCCTACCACTCGACGGGCGGCGGGCCGTCGCCGGCCGAGGTGGGGAACCACTGCTGGTTGTTGCCGTTCCAGCAGTCCCACTGCTGCATGCGGACGCCGTTGACGTAGCCCCCGCCGGGCACGTCCAGGCACTTGCCGCTCCACGCGTTGCGCAGGGTGTAGCCGGCGCCCTTGACGCGGATCCACTCCCAGTTCTGGTTGGCGCCGCCGTTGCAGTCCCACTGCTGGGCGAGGGCGCCGTTGTCGGTGCTCCAGCCGCCGATCTCCAGGCACTTGCCGGTGTGCGCGTTGACCAGCGGACCGTTCGCCAGCCGCCAGTTCTGGTTGGCACCGGTGGTGCAGGACCACTGCTGGACGGGTGCACCGTTGTCGGTGCTCCAGCCGCCGACCTCCAGGCAGTGCGGGCTGTTGGCGCTGACCAGGGTGACGACGTTCGGGACCGGCGGGTGGTAGTTGTCGGCGGCGCCGGCACCGGGTACGCCGACGGTGAGCGCGAGACCGGCGCCGAGAACGGCGGCGGCCATACGGGACTTGAGAGCCAAGGTGTGATCCTCGTCGGAGAGACGGCTGATGACGTCGGCGCACCGCGCACGAGCACCATCGCCCCCCCGGCTGCCAGGCGGTCACACTAGTGGATCGCCCGCAGGAAGATCACCGGGGTTTCGGCCCCTCGACCACACCGGCACGCGAAAGAGGGAGCGGGAGGTCGGACCGGCCGACTTCCCGCTCCTCGACTCCCCTGCGCGGCGGCTACCGGTGCCGGCCGCTCCCGTTGCCGTTGGCGGCAGGCCTGCGACTACGGGAATCGGACAGGTGTTCAGCTGTGTGACGGCAGCACGGGGCGGGCACGATGGAGCCGCGCCCCCGGCTCCCTGTACGTGTGCACCCGGTCCGGAACGATCGATCGACGGAACGAGGGATTCTGATGCAGGAAAAGACCCGTGCCACCGTTCGAGACCTGCCGTCGAGCTGCCTTCTCGCCTCGGGGAGTGAACGCGCAACCAACGCCTCGGGCATCCTGAAAGCCGTTCAGGGCCACCGGATCTCGGACGTCTTCGCGGGCCCCAAGACCAGCTACGCCCTGGGCCCGGACGGCAAGCTCCTCGGCCGGGAGTCCTGGTCCGAGGAGTTGACGGCCCAAGCCCGGGGAGTACGGATCGCCGACATCTTCGCAGGGTGGCAACACGTCGCCGCCCGGACCGCCGAGGACACCCTCATCATGGCGGGCTCCCATCGGGCCCTCCCCAAGCTCATGAAGGCGGCGGAGGGAAGGAAGATCGTCGATGTCGCCGCCCCGATCACCGGCTTCGCCGTCGCGCTCACCGCGGAGGGAAGCGTCCTCGGCGCGGACCGCGAGGGCTGGGACCTCGGCCGCAAGCTGGCGGAGGCCGCGCGGGGCCGACAGGTCACCGCGATCTCCGCAGGACCCTTCGGCGCTCTCGCGCTGACCGCCGACGGCACCCTGCTCACCTCGGGAAACGGCAACTACGGCGAGATCCCGAAGGTCGCGAGGGCGGCGAAGGGCAGGAGGATCACCGCCATCGCCGCCTGCACCGGCGGCAGCTTCGCGGTGACCGAGGAGGGCGCCGTCCTCGCCGACGGGAGGGACGCCTTCGTCACCCCGGCCCTGAAAGCCATGGAGGGCAGGAAGATCACCGCAATCTCCGCCTGCGAGGAGAACCTCCTCGCGCTGGCCGCCGACGGCACCCTGCTGGCGGCCTCGACGGACGACGAGAGCGACGTGGTCCCCGGGATCCTGAAGGCGGCGCAGGGGAGGAAGATCCTCAAGATCGCCGCCGGAGTCTTCCACAACCTGGTGCTGGTGGCCCCCTCGGACGAGATCGAGTGCCCGCCCCTGCAGCCCGGCCAGACCTGCCTGGCCTTCACCTCGGCCGAGCGCGTCAGCCTGGTCGTCAAGCGCGGCACCGACAGCATCACCATCGCCGCCGGAACCGCCAAGGGCTGGAAGGCCTCCGAGACACCCCACCAGGTCGTCGTGCGCAGCACCAGCCGGGACCTCGCCGTCGGGTCGGTGTACTTCGCGACCGCTCCGGACGGCCGGGTCGGCGTCAACCGCGAGGCGAGCCAGCTTCCGGCGGGGCTGACCGCCACCGTTCCCGACGGCACCGACCGGGTCGTCTTCCACTGGGCCCCGGGCAGGAAGCACTGACACCCGCGCCGCTGCGGGCCGGCCCGGCGATCCCCGAGGGACGGCTCGCGGCCCGGAAAAAGCAGGTGCCCGTACGGAGCGGCCGGTGCGAGACTGCGCGCCGTGAGCACACCCGAACCCGACGAGCTGGACTACCTCCGGGAGATCGAGCGCCTCGCCGACGACGTCACCGTCGAGGCCTCCGCCGAGGGCCGGCTCTCGTACGAGCCCGACCCGCCGGACGCGACGCCGTTCCAGCGCAGCGTCAACGCGCTCGCGCGGGCGGTGCGCGCGTACCACTTCGAGGGGGACGGCTGTGTGGAGGACCGCCCCCTCCTCAAGCTGGCCGCCGCCGCCCTGCTGAAGCCCGGGGCCGTGTCGGCGGGGCTGGACGAGGACTACGAGCAGGCGTGCGCGCGGTTCGGGGTCGAGCCGCGGCCGGAGGGCTGGGCACTCTGGCACACCTGGGGCAAGGGCGGGCTCCAGGTGACCATGGTGGTGACGGCGGTCGCGACGACCGAGGGGCTGTTCCGGAACTGGGCGCTCGGCCGGGAGTTCGACCCGGTGGAGCCGCTGCCCTCGCAGATCGCCCTCGTGCACCGGGGCTGGATCGGCCCGATGACCTTCGCGCCGCGCGGCGTCCGCCGCATCGGCCTCGAAGGGACGCCACTGGCCTGACGGCCTCCCCGGTCGTGACCGGGGAGGCCGTCAGGCGGTCGGGCGGTGGTTACGGGAGCTGGAAGGCGTTCCAGTCCCAGTTGCCCGCGGCCGGGATCGTCCAGCCCTCGGTGGTGAAGGCGCCAAGCAGACCGGCGGCGTTCGAGGACGAGACGTGCTGGGTGATCCGGCCGTCGGCCTGGTGGTACAGCAGCGCCAGCTCGGCCCGGCCGTCACCGTTGAAGTCACCCGGGATCAGCTTCATGTCGCCGCGCGCCCAGCTGCCTGCGGGGACGGTGTACCCGGCGGTGTACTCGCCGAGGGCGCCGTTCGATCCGGCCGGCGCCGTGTAGAAGCCGATCGCGCCGTCGGCGTGGTAGTAGGCCATCATCACGTCGGTGCGGCCGTCGCCGTTCGCGTCGCCCGGGAGGAGCTGGATGGCGTTCCAGTCCCAGCCGGCCCCGGCGGGGACCGTCCAGCCGTCGGTGGTGAAGGCGCCGAGCAGACCGGCGGCGTTCGAGGACGAGACGTGCTGGGTGATCCGGCCGTCGGCCTGGTGGTACAGCAGCGCCAGCTCGGCCCGGCCGTCACCGTTGAAGTCGCCGGGGACGAGCTTCATGTCGCCGCGCGCCCAGTTGCCCGCGGGGACGGCGTAGCCGCCGTTGAACTCACCGAGGGCGCCGTTCGATCCGGCCAGCGCGGTGTAGAAGCCGATCGCGCCGTCGGCGTGGTAGTACGCCATCATCACGTCGGTGCGGCCGTCGCCGTTCGCGTCGCCCGGGAACAGGTCGAACGCGTTCCAGTCCCAGTTGCCCCACGCCGGCACGGTGGTGCCGCTGACGTCGAAGGCGCCGAGCAGGCCGTCGGTGCCGGTGATCGCGGTGTGCAGGGTGATCGAGCCGTCGCCGCGGTGGTAGAGCATGGCGAGGTCGGAGCGGCCGTCGCCGTTGAAGTCGCCCTGCACCAGCTTCATCGCCGCGCGGTCCCACCCGCCGGCCACCGGCACCTTGTAGCCGCCGTAGTACTCGCCGAGCCCGCCGTTGCGGCCGGCCAGCGCCGTGTAGAAGCCGATCGAGCCGTCGGCGTGGTAGTAGGCCAGCTGCGCGTCGGCGCGGGCGTCGCCGTTGGCGTCCCGGGGGGTCCGGGCGCGGCGCACGGTGTCCTGCACCCAGCCGCCGAGGTCGTCGACCCGCGCCTCGATCGCGCCGGTCCGGGTCTCGGCCGCGTTCCCGAAGCAGCCGCCCTGCCAGGAGCGGCTGCTGACGCCCACCAGCTCGGCGCCGCCGCCGGCCGTGGTGCGCAGCGCCGGGCCGCCGTTGTCGCCCTTGCAGACGGCCGCGCCGCTCTGGCCGGTGATGGTGATCCCGGTGGGCGCCAGGGAGTTCACCGTGAAGGTGTTGGAGTGCAGGTTGAGCGGCGACCACTCGGCGGCGGTGCGGCCGTAGCCGGCCACTCGCAGGGTGTCGCCGGCCGCCGGGGAGGTGGTGGCGATCGGGACCGGGGCTATGCCGTCGACGGGGGTGGCCAGCCGGCCGAGGACCACGTCGCGGTCCGCGCGCGGCACCAGCTCGACCACCTCGGTCTGGACGCCGTCGGTCTTGGTGAGGTCGGTCCGGCCGATGGTGGCGACCGTGCGCTTGGCGGGGGCGCCCGCGGGGGCCGGGTAGCCGGGGTTGGCGGTCTCGGTGAAGCAGGTGGCCGCGGTGATGATCCAGAGGCGGTCGATCAGGACGGCGGAGCAGGCCTTGGCGCCGTTGTCGATGTCCAGGCGGGCCGTGTAGGCGTAGCTGCCGGCGGCGGCCGGGGTGCCGGTGGCGGCTCCGGCGGTGCCGACCGTGCCGACGGTGCCGGCGGTCAGCGCGCCGCCGGCGAGCGCGGCGGCGATCAGTCCGGACCGCCAGGCGCGCGGGGCGGAAGTACGGGACATGGAGTGGGCTCCTAGGTCGGGAATCAGGTGGCGGCCGATCCGGCCGGTCCACCGGCGAAGCGCAGTTCCAGCAGGGCAGCCGCCATTCCGGAGCACGACGGAACGGCGGCCGACCCGGATTTCCGGGAAGATCCGTACGCACCCTAGGTCATGTGCACGGCCGCTCGGGGAGCGCTTTCGAAAAATTCGTCCGTACAGTGACGGTGCGTCACTCGCGGCACTCCCGACGGCGACGACGGGGCGGTGACGCATCGGGCCATGTCCGACATGCGGATTTCCGGAGGGCGACAATCCGCCAACGGGATGGCCGACTTCGTACGCCCACTGATCGGTCACCGGATCCATTTCCGGACACCGGGACAGTTGGTGGACGACCGGGAAATTCCTCAGGCCGCGTCGGGGACCAGCCGGGGGACGAGGCGGACGTAGGCGACCATGCCCAGCACCTCGACCAGCGTCTGGGTCACGACGACGGACGCCGCCACGGCGAACGCGTCGGGCAGGGCCAGGGCGAGCGGCAGGACGACCAGGGAGTTGCGGGTCGCGCCGGTGAAGACGATCGCCCGGGCGGCGCCGGTGCCGAGCCGGAAGAGGCGGGCGACGGCCTTCCCGGCGAAGGCCATCACGGCGAGGAACAGCACGTAGAACGGGATCACCCCGGCGACGTCGCCGAGACTGTCCCCGAGCTTCGGCACCTGGGAGGCGACCACCGTCAGCAGGGTCGCGGCCATCAGCGGCACCATGGCGGTGGTCGCGGCGCCGGCGGCCTTCCGCCCGGCCGGGCGGCGGGCGGCCCACGCCTGGAGCAGCCAGGCGAGGGCGAGCGGGACGGCGATCAGGGTGAGGAAGGCCCGCACGAACGGGCCGACCTCGACGATGTCGGACAGCTCCGGGCCCAGGAAGAGGCGGAGGAACACCGGGAGCAGCAGCATCTGCGCGACCAGCAGCAGCGGGGTGGCGGCGAGCAGGCGGCGGCTGGAGCCGCCGGCCAGGCCGGAGAAGACGATGACGTAGTCGACGCACGGGCAGAGCAGCACCAGCAGCGCCCCGATGCGCACGGCCTGCTCGTCCGGCAGGAAGGTGAACATCGCGGCCACCACGAGCGGGACCACGGCGAAGTTCACCGTCAGCGCGGCGGTGAGGAAGCGGGTGTCGCGCAGCGAGCCCAGCAGTTCGGCGGCGGGCACCTGGAGGAAGGTGACGAACAGCAGCGCGCCGAGGACGGGGTTGACGGCGTGCTCCAGGGCCGGGCCCGCGCCCGGGGCCAGCCACCCCAGCAGTCCGCCGAGCACCATCGCGGTGAGGTAGACCGCCACCTGGTGCTCTTCCATCCGCTCGACCGGGCCGCGGCCCTGCGGTCCCTGCTGCGCCACGCCCACTGCTCCCCGCGTCTCGGCTCCGGGCCGCCGAGGTGGCGGCCCGACGTCCATCCTCCCAGGTCAGGACAGGACGACCGGGACCTTCCGGTTCGCCGTAGGAGCGCCGTCGCCCAGGAGCCGCCGCTCACGAGCCGTCACTCACGAGCCGTCGCCGCAGGAGGCCTTGCGGCGCTTCTCGAACTCCTTGAGGGTGAGCAGTTTGTAGTCCCAGTCCCAGCCGCCGGCCGCCCACTTGCCGGCGGGCAGGGCGCGCAGCACGTCGCCGGGGACGGTCACGGTGAGGGTGCGGTTGCGGAGCACCTCGACGGTGTAGCGCTTGTCGGCGCTGACGCCGCCGGTGAGCTGGCCGTGCGAGGTCCAGCCGGGCGGGAGGGCGCCGAGGTCGACCGTCTCCAGCGCGTCGGCGGCGGAGCGGCCCTCGCGCGGGCGGACCTCCAGCTTCTCCGAGCCCGGGAGCACCTTGACCCGGACGGCGTGCAGGCGTTCGTCGTGGCACATGCCGGTGCGGACGACCAGCCGGCCGGCCTCCAGGCGGACGGCGATCAGCTCCTCCTGAGGGGGCTTCGGCTCGCCGCAGCCGGCCAGCGCCGCCGCGGCCGCCGCTGTCACGGCCGCCGCCGCCATCACCGTTCCCGCCCCGCGCCGCCGCACTCCGCGCCTCCTTCGCACCCGCCCGATCCGTTCCGACCGGACCGATCCTGCCCCACCGGCCCCGCGGCCCGCACAGAGGGACCGGCGCTGAGCGTCCGGGACGCGCGGGGCGCATGGGGCGTGCGGGACTCGGCGGCGGCACGGCGGGACGGGTGGGGTCAGCGGTTCGGCGCGGGCCGGCGGCCGACGGCCGAGCGGAGGAGGACGGCGAGGCCGACCAGCACGATGCCGAGCCAGAGGACGCCGGTGACGCCCACGCGGTCGGCGAACAGGCCGCCGGCGAGGGCGCCCAGGGCGATGCAGGTGTTGTACGCCATGGTGTTGAGCGACATCGCGGCCTCGAAGGTCTCGGGGGGCGGCGGCGAGCGTCATGGTGATCTGGCTGAGCTGGACGACACCGAAGGCGACGCCCCACAGGACCATGGCGGCGATCACGCCGGCCTCGTGCGCGCCGGTGGTCAGCAGCAGGACGAGGGCGGCGATCAGCAGCAGACCGCCCCCGACGAAGCTTCCCCGCGGGCTCCTGGTCACGGCCCGGCCGCCGACGAAGGTGCCGATCGCACCGCCGACGCCGAAGACGATCAGGACGACGGTGACGAAGCCGGCCGAGGCGGAGGCCTTCTCCTCCAGGTAGGGCCGGACAAAGGTGTAGGCGCCGAAGTGGCCCAGGACGAAGAACACCACCATGGCCAGGACCACCCGCAGCGGGACGTTCCCGGCCGGCAGCCCGAACACCTCCCGCACCGGGACCGCGTTCGCGGACGGCAGCGGGGGGATCGTGGCGGCGACGGCGAGCAGCACCAGGGCGCTGAGGCCGGACCAGATCAGGAAGGTGGTGCGCCAGGAGCCGGCGCTCTCCAGCAGGGTGCCGAGCGGGATGCCGACGACGGTGGCGATCGAGATGCCGGACATCACGACGGCGGCGGCCCGGTTGGCGTGCCGCTCCGGGACGATGCGCATGGCCATGCTGACGCCGATCGCCCAGAAGACGCCGCTGGCGAAGCCGATGCCGGTCCGGGTGAGCAGGATCAGCGGGTAGTTGGGGGCGAGCGAGGTGGCCAGGTTGCCGAGGGTCAGGACGGCCAGCAGCGCGGTCAGCAGCCGGCGCCGGTCGACCCGGCGGGTCCAGGCCACGATGAACGGCACGCCGAGCCCGGCCGCGACGCCCTGCGCCGTCACCATGAGGCCGGCCGTGCCGACGGAGACGTCGAGGCTCTCGCCGAGCGGGGTGAGCAGGCCGATCGGCATCAGCTCGGTGGTGAGGAAGGCGAACAGGCTGGCCGTGATGGCGGCCACGCCCAGCCATCCGGTGACCGCACGCGCCCGCTGCGGGCGGGCGGGCGACGGCCGGGTGTCTTGTCGTGTGGTCATGTCGTCTCTCGGGAGGGGGAGGGGGCGGGCTGGCCCAGCACGACCGCCAGGAGGATGACGGCGATGCCGAGGAGTTGGAGCGCGGACAGGGTCTGGTGCTTGACGAGGTAGCCGAGCAGCGCCGCGACGACCGGGCTGCCGAGCGCGAGGAAGGAGACCGCCACGGCGGGAAGGCGGGCGATGCCCCGGAACCAGACGAGGTAGCTGAGCACCGCGCCGAGGACGGCGAGGTAGCCGAAGCCGAGGAGGTTGGGGCCGGTGAGGCGGTCGGGCAACTCCTCCAGCGACAGCCAGCACGGCAGCAGGAGGGCGCCGCCCGCGGTGAGCTGCCACCCGGTGAAGGTGAGCAGGCCCACGCCGTCGGGCCGGCCCCACCGCTTGGTGAGGGTGATGCCCGAGGCCATGCACAGCGCGCCGCCGACGGCGGCGAGGACGCCGGTGGGGTCGAGGGACACCGCGCCCTTGAGGACGAGCAGCGCCACTCCCCCGGCGCCCAGGACGCAGGCCAGGGCGCGCCGGGCGGTGACCGGCTCACCGAGGACGAGGGCGGCGAGGGCCACCACGAAGGTCGGCTGGGCCGACAGGACCACGGCGGCGACGCCGCCCGGCAGCCGGTAGGCGGCGACGAAGAGCAGCGCGTTGAAGGCGCCGATGTTCAGCACGCCCAGCACCAGGGCGCGCCACCACCAGACGCCGGCGGGGAGCCGGCGGCCGAGGGCCAGCAGGACCAGGCCGCCGGGCAGGGCCCGCACGGTGGTGGCCAGCAACGGCCGGTCCGGGGGCAGGAGTTCGGTGGTCACCAGGTAGGTGCTGCCCCAGACCGCCGGCGCCAGGGCGGTCAGGGCTGCGGTCGGCGCGCCCGTCGGCGCGGCGGTCGGCGCGTCCGTCAGTCCCATGCGGTGTCCCTCGCGGCCGCGGTGACCGGGGTTCGGGGCGGGGCGGCACTCATGGCGGTCCTTTCGACGGCCCGGGCCCGTACCGGCGCACGCTCAGGCGCGCCTCGGGGGGCGGGAGTTGATGGGGAGGGCACCAGTCTCGGGCCGGGCGGATCGATGAGTCCAACACATGCTTGTCACCCGATGCATCGCGTATCACGATGGATCGATGGAGCTCCAGCAGATGCGGTACGTCGTCGCCGTCGCCGAGACCAGCAGCTTCACCGGGGCCGCCCGGCGGTGCCTGGTGGTGCAGTCCGCCCTCAGTCACCAGATCGCGCGCCTGGAGAAGGAGTTGGGGGCGCGGCTCTTCGAGCGCACCAGCCGCCGGGTCCGGCTGACCCCGGCGGGCGCGGCCTTCCTGCCGGCCGCCCGCGCGTGCCTGGACGCGGCGGACCGGGCGGCGGCCGAGGTCGCGGCGGCCGTCGGGGAGGTGCGCGGACGGCTCACGGTCGGGCTGATCCCCTCCGTCGCCGCCGTGGACCTCCCCGCCGTCCTCGGGGAGTTCCACCGGCGCCACCCGAAGGCCCGGGTCCGCCTCAGCGTGGGCGCGAGCGACGAACTCGCCGAACAGGTCCGGCAGGGCGAGCTGGAGGTGGCCCTGATCGGCATCCCCGTCACGGCCCGCCCCCGGGGCGTGATGGCCCGGGAGCTGGCGAGGGAGCGGCTGGTCGCCGTCGTCGCCCCGGACCACCCGCTCGCCGGGGCGGCTCCGGTGGACCTGCGGCGGCTGGCCTCGGAGGTGTTCGTGGACCTCCCGGCGAAGACCGCGGGCCGGGCCCAGTCCGATCTGGCCTTCGCCGCCGCCGGCCTCACCCGCGAGGTCGCCTTCGAGGTGACCAACGCGGACTACCTGGCCCGGCTGGTCGGCGCGGGCCTGGGCGTGGCGCTGCTCCCGCCCTCGTACGTGGCGGGCCTGGCGACCGGCCTGGTCACCGTCGAGGTCACGGACGCGCCGTCCCGCGCCGAGTACGTGATCTGGTGCCGGGAGCGCCCGCACCCGGCAGCGGCCGCGTTCCTGGCGCTGCTGGGCGTCGCGGAGGGGTGAGCGGGGCGGGGCCCCGGCCCTCCGGCCGTGCTACGCCCCGGCGAGGCGGGCCAGGGCGGCGGCCGCGGCCGCGTCCTCGCCCGGGGAGAAGACGTGCAGGACGAGGCCCGTCTCGCGCGGTCCCGCGGGCACGTGCAGGGCCTCGAAGTCCAGGGTGAGGGTGCCGGTGAGCGGGTGGTGGAGGCGCTTGCGGCCCGCCGTGCACATCACCACCTCGCCGGAGTCCCAGATCCGGCGGAACTCCGGGCTCGCGGCGCAGAGTTCGGCGACCAGCGCGGACAGCCCGGCGTCGTCCGGCCAGGTGCCGGCCGCCACCCGGAGCTGGCCGACGGCCTCGGCGGCGCGGTCCGCCCAGTCGGGGTGGACGGTGCGGGAGGCCGCGTCCAGGAAGAGGAAGCGGGCCTGGTTGCGGTCGCGGCGGGCCGGATCCCCGGCGCCGCCGAGGAGTTCGGCGCCCGGGGCGTTCCAGGCCACCACGTCGAGGCGGTGGTCGGTGACGAAGGCGGGCAGGCCGGCGCCCAGCCCGTCCAGCATCCGGCGCAGCACCGGGCTCACCCGGGGCGTGGGCAGCGGGAGCCGGCGGGCGCAGGCCAGGGTGTTCAGGTGGTGGCGCTCCGCCTCGTCCAGGCCGAGGGTGCGGGCCAGCGCGTCCAGCACCTCGTTCGAAGGCTGGGTGGAGCGGCCCTGCTCCAGGCGGACGTAGTAGTCGACGCTGATGCCCGCCAGCTGCGCCAGCTCCTCGCGGCGCAGACCGCGCACCCGCCGCCGGCCGCCACCCGCCAGGCCGACCCGCTCGGGGGCGACCCGGCCGCGGCGGGCCCGCAGGAACTCGCCGAGGGCGCGCCGGGGGTCGGCGGGGCGGGCGGCGGGTCCGGCGGGTTCGGCCCGTTCGACGGGTTCGGTCCGTTCGGCGGGGCGGGCGGCGGTGTCCATGCCCTCCAGTATGGGTGGCCCCGGCAGTACCAGGACCGGGAGTCCGCCGGAAGCACGGGGACCTGGCTGCGGCGGGCGGGGCGGGCGAGGGTGGGTGCCATGAGCAGCCACGCACCGCAGCAGTCCCCCGCCGACCGGCCCCGCCGCGTCCTGATCGTCACCGCCCATCCCGAACCGCGCTCCCTCACCGCCGCGCTGGCCGGCTTCGCCGTCGAGCGGCTGCGCGCCGCCGGGCACGAGGTGCGGGTCTCCGACCTGTACGCCATGAAGTGGCAGGCCGCCCTCGGCGGCGACGACTTCCCCGAGCACCCGGCGGACGCCCGCCTGGAGGTGCTCCCCGCCCAGCACGAGGCGACCCTCGCGGGGCGGCTCGCGGCGGAACTCGCGGCCGAGCAGGAGAAGCTGCGCTGGGCGGACGCGGTGGTGTTCCAGTTCCCGCTGTGGTGGTTCTCGGTGCCGGCGATCCTCAAGGGGTGGATCGACCGGGTGCTCACCTTCGGCTTCGCGCACGGCCCGGAGGTGCCGCCGCCGTACACCGAGGGCGCGCTCGGCGGGAAGCGCGGGCTGCTGGCGGTGAGCGTCGGCGCACGCGAGTCGGCGTTCACCGACCGGGGCGCGCACGGGCCGCTGGCGGAGGTGCTGTTCCCGCTGCAGCACGGCGTGTTCTGGTTCACCGGCATGGCGGCGCTCGAACCGTTCGCCGCGTACGGGACGGTGGGCCTGCCGGAGGAGGGGTTCGCGGCCGTCGCGGAGGCGTACGGGCGGCGGCTGGACGGGCTGTTCACGGAGGAGCCGGTGCCGTTCCGGCGGCTGGACGGCGACTACGGGCGGGACATGCGGCTGCGGGAGGGGCTGGAGCGGCCGGGCGCGAGCGGGCTGGGGCTGCACACCCGCTGACCGGCCGATGGAGGAAACGGCTTTGACGAACGGGCGTGCGGCTCAGGAGACTTGCGCACTCGGCGATGTTCTCCGTCACCGCCGAGGAGTGGCCGCGGGTACGGGACCACCTGGAGCGGCGGATCGCCCAGAAGCGGATCGCTCAGAAGACCGAGGCCAGGTCGAGGGCGTCGCTCAGCGAGGCGTAGAACACGCAGAGCAGCAGCCAGACGCCGAGGCCGGCGGTCGCGGCGGCCAGGACCCTGCCCCGGCGGCCGCGCCGTTCCCTGGGGCGGCGCAGCTGCCGCACGCCGAGCACGACCACCAGGACGCCGACGGCGCCCAGGGCGTAGGAGAGCGCGGGGCTCAGGCGGTAGGCGAGTTCGGCGAGCAGGAAGGCGGCGGCGAGGGAGGCGGTGGCCAGCACCCCCAGCAGGACCTCCCCGACGAGTTCCAGCAGGAACTCGCCGATCGCGTGCAGGCAGCCGCGCACCGGCCCGCGCGGGGGATCGGTCACGGGCGTCGGGTCGCCCGGCCGGTGGGCGGGCCCGGTGGCGGGCTTGCGGAGGTCGGGCGTGCCCATGCTCTCGTCGCTCATCCCCGCCCACGCCCCCGCCGCCCCGTGCCCCGCCCCGCACTCGTTCGCGCACGCTAACACGGGACGGGGCGCGGTGGGACGGTGTCAGGTGCGGGGGTCGGGGGCGGGGTCGGACGCCGAGGGGCGCGGCAGGCGGTCGTCCAGCAGGGCCTGGCCGAGCGGCGTCAGGGCGTGGCGGACGCCGGGGCCGGCGCGTTCGGTGGTGAGCAGGCCGGCGGTGCGCAGGACGGTGGCGTGGTGGCTGGCGGTGGCGGCCGACGTGCCGGTGCGGCGGGCCAGTTCGGCGGTGCCCGCCGGTTCGGCCGCCGCCCGCAGGACGCGGGCGCGGGTGGCGCCGAGCAGGGCGACCAGCGCGCCGGCCGACTCCTCGGCGGCGGCGGTCCAGACGGTCCGGTAGGTGGTGAGGTCGCGGGCCAGCGGGTAGTGCAGCACCAGCGGGTGCTCCGGTCCGCGGTTGTCGGTCATGGCCATCGGCTCCGGCCAGAAGAAGGTGGGCACGAGCAGGATGCCGGTCCCCCGCAGGTGGATGTCGGCCTCCAGCGGGCAGGGCACCGACAGCACCGGCGACGCCCAGTGGATGTCCGGGTGCAGCGAGCCGAGCAGGCCGTCCAGCCCGGCGTCGGCCGACGCCAGCGCCCGCACCGTCCGCTCGGTGTGCGCGGCGGCCAGCAGCTGCGACCAGTAGGGCGCGACCGCGAAGGCGTGGTACTCGCGCAACCGGCGGTCCACCACACCGCGCCACTCCCGGGAGCCGCCGTGCAGCTCGCGCAGCCAGCGGGGCGTCCTCGGCCGCAGGTACTCCAGCACCGTCAGGTCCGCCGCCCACCGGCGGCGCGACAGCGACCAGGTGTGGTCCAGGCTGTCCGGCAGGCTGTCGGTGGCGGCGTGCAGGAACGCCTCCGGAGCCTCCGCGGGCCCGGCGGCGGTCGCCAGCTCGAACAGCACTCCCAGTTCGGGCCGCAGGCGTTTGCGGATCCGGCTGCGCCACCCGTCCAGGGCCACTCCTCCCGCGTCGCGGGCCTGTACCAGGGACAGGCTCAGGACCGTCTCGGTGAGCGGATCGGGCGACCGCGCGATCCGAACCCTGGTCAGGTCGTCGTGGGTGAAGTGGATACGCAGCAATCCGGTCCCTTTTGTCGGCCTCCCGGCGGGGAGCAGGAATGTCCCGGACTCGCTCGTACCCACCGATCCCTGCGGCCCCGGGCGGCCGTAAGCCCAGCGTAAGCGCACCGGCCCGCTCCATCGGGCGCGTTGCCCGGCTCTGACCGCTTCGTGGCACGGCGGCGACATTGCCCCGCCCGAATTCGATGCAGCTCGAACGGTCTTGGGACGAACCGTGCCGATTCGTGAGACTGACGGCCGAGGGCGCCCCAGCGCGGCGCCCCGTTCCTTCGGTGAGGAGTACCTCCCATCATGCGATTCACCCGTCAGTCCGCCGTCCGCTCCGGTGTCGTCGCGGGCACCGTGCTCGCCGCCGCGACGCTGCTGGCCTCCCCCGCGCAGGCCGCGCCGGTGTTGCACGGCTACGCGAACGCCGTCCAGGGCAAGTGCCTCGACATCCAGGGCGCCTCCAACGCCGAGGGCGCGATGCTCCAGGAGTTCAGCTGCAAGAACGCCTCGAACCAGCGGTTCTGGACGGACGACGCCGCCGTCGGCGGGACCGAGATCCGGGTGCAGAGCTCCTTCCTCTGTCTCGAACCGACCACGCCGAACGCCTACAGCAGCGTCATCCAGCGCCAGTGCTCCGGCGCCGACACCCAGCACTGGGAGCTGATCCCGGCCGGTGTCAACGCGGTCACCATGAAGAACAAGGCGAGCGGCCTGTGCCTGCAGGACTGGCTGTCGGGCGACGGCAGCCGGCGCCAGGTGAACGTGATGCCGTGCGACGGCAGCGCCTACCAGCAGTGGCTGGTGCGCTGAGTCCGGCGTCCCGCTCCCGGCGCCCCGTTCCCGGCGCGGCCGTCAGGCGGTCGCGCCGGGGGCGGTGGTCGCGCCGGCCTGGAGGCCCAGGGTGCGTTCGGCCTTGGCCACGGCGGCACGGTAGTAGAGGGAGGCGAGTTCGGAGTCGTCCGAGCCCTGCTGGAAGTACCCGTAGCCGAGCGCGACGTCACCGAGGCGTTCGACGCCGAGGTAGCCGTTGAGCCGGGTTCCGGCGAGGGTGCCGTCGATGCGGACGGCCGGGGCGCCCTGGCGGTCGCCGAGGGTGACCGGGGTGACGGAGAAGGTCACGCTCTCGCCCGCGTCGTTGGTGAAGTCGATGCTGGGGCACTGGGTGAACGCGGAGTTGACCGTGTTGAGGTCGGCCGTCAGGTTCTCGGACTCCTCCGCGGTGAGGAACTCGGTGATCAGCGGGTAGCCGTCCGGGCCCTCGAACTGGACTTCCTGGAAAGGGCTCTGGGCGGGACTGGGCAGTTCCTCGGTCACGGTGCCGTTGAGCAGGGCGCGCAGGGCGTCGCAGCCGGCCAGCGGGGAGGAACCGGGAGCGGAAGCGGAACCGGAACCGGCCTCGGGTGAGGGGCTCGCGGTGTCCAGCGGGACCTCGGTGAAGTCGGGGCCGAGTTCGGCGGCGGTCAGCAGGGCCGCCTTGAGCTGCTCGTCGGTGGGCGGCTGGGCGGCGCTCCGCTGCGCGTTCGCGAGCGCGGGCGGGGCTGTCGAACCGGCGGCGAGCTGGGCGCCGCCGAGGGTGAGCGCCATGGTGACGGCCACCGCGGTGAGGACGGGGAGAGGCCTCGGAAGAGACATGCGGGCCCCCGGTCGATGAGGTCGGGCAGGGACAGGCGTCCAGTGTCCCACCGGCCGCCCCGCCCCGCCCGCCCGGCAGGCGTCGCCGCAGGTCAGGAGGGTTCCGCCGGGGCCTCGGGCAGGGTGTCGACGGTCTCCTCCAGCCAGCGCACCCAGAAGGTCTCCAGGCCGATCCCGGCCCGCAGCACGGCGTGCTGGAGCGGGTCGCCGTCCGGCTCCTCCCCGGCCGGGAAGTCGCGCCGTTCGATCTCCTCGTACTGCGCCAACCGCTCCCGGTGCAGGGCGAGATGGCGGCGCAGCTCGGCGCCCGGGCCGGCCGTGCCGATCACCGCGGCGGCGCGCAGCCGCAGCAGCAGCGGGTCGCGGATCGGCCGGGGGTCGTCCGCGGCGGCCGTCCAGCGCTCCAGTTCGGCGCGGCCGGCGGACAGCACCTCGTACTCCTTCTTCTGCCCGCGCACCGGCCCGGCCTGCGGGAGCGCCCGGATCAGGCCGGCGGACTCCAGCCGGCCCAGTTCGCGGTAGATCTGCTGGTGGGTGGCGGACCAGAAGAAGCCGATCGACTTGTCGAACCGCCGGGTCAGCTCCAGACCGGAGGACGGCTTCTCCAGCAGGGCGGTGAGGATGGCGTGCGGCAGCGACATGGCACCGATCCTAGGCGCGCCCCTCCTCGGGAGCGCCGCCGCACGCGGGGTCGCGGCTCAGAGCGCGGCGGCGAGTTCGGTGCCCTGCTTGATGGCGCGCTTGGCGTCGAGTTCGGCCGCCTCGTCGGCGCCGCCGATCAGGTGCGGGGTGACGCCGAGGGCGCGCAGGGCGGCGTCGAGGTCGCGGCGCGGCTCCTGGCCGGTGCAGAGCACCACGGTGTCGACGGGCAGCAGCTGCGGCTCGCCGTCGAGGGTGACGTGCAGGCCGGCGTCGTCGATCCGGTCGTAGCGCGCGCCGGCGACCGTGGTGACGCCGCGGTGCTTGAGCTCGGTGCGGTGGATCCAGCCGGTGGTCCTGCCGAGTCCGGCGCCGACCTTGCCGGCCTTGCGCTGGAACAGGTGGACGCGGCGCGGCGGCTCGGGCCGCTCGGGGCGGGCCAGCCCGCCGCGCTCGCGGTACTCCTCGTCGACGCCCCAGTGGCGGCGGTGCACGGCGGCGTCGAGGCTCGCCGCGTCGCCCGCGTCGGTGAGGTACTCGGCGACGTCGAAGCCGATGCCGCCCGCGCCGAGGATCGCCACCCGCTCGCCGACGGGCGCGCCGTCGCGCAGCACGTCGAGGTAGCCGAGCACCCGGGGGTGGTCGACGCCGGGCAGGTCGGCCGGGTCGGGGGTGCGCGGGGTGACGCCGGTGGCGAGCACGACCTCGTCGAAGCCCTCGGCGGCGAGTTCGGCCGCCTCCACCCGGGCGCCGAGCCGCAGGTCCACGCCGAGGGTGTCGAGCCGGTGGCGGAAGTAGCGCAGGGTCTCGGCGAACTCCTCCTTGCCGGGGATGCGGCGGGCGATGTCGAGCTGGCCGCCGATGGTGTCGGCCGCGTCGAACAGGGTGACCCGGTGGCCGCGCTCGGCGGCGGTGACGGCGCAGGCGAGGCCGGCCGGTCCGGCGCCGACGACGCCGATCCGCCGGGCGCGCCGGGTGGGGGCGAGGACGAGTTCGGTCTCGTGGCAGGCGCGCGGGTTGACCAGGCAGGAGGTGATCTTCCCGCTGAAGGTGTGGTCGAGGCAGGCCTGGTTGCAGCCGATGCAGGTGTTGACGGCCTCGGGGCGTCCCTCGGCGGCCTTGGCGACGAAGTCGGGGTCGGCGAGCAGCGGGCGGGCGAGCGAGACGAGGTCGGCGCAGCCGTCGGCGAGCAGCCGCTCGGCCAGCTCGGGGGTGTTGATGCGGTTGGTGGCGACCAGCGGGACCGAGACCGAGCCCATCACCCGCTCGGTGACCCAGGCGTAGGCGCCGCGCGGCACCGAGGTGGCGATGGTGGGGATGCGCGCCTCGTGCCAGCCGATGCCGGTGTTGATGATGGTGGCGCCGGCCTCCTCGACGGCCTTGGCGAGGCGGATCACCTCGTCGAGGGTGGAGCCTCCGGGGACGAGGTCGAGCATGGAGAGGCGGTAGACGAGGATGAAGTCGGGGCCGACCCGCTCGCGGACCCGGCGGACGATCTCGACCGGGAAGCGCATCCGGTTCTCGTACGGGCCGCCCCACTCGTCCTCGCGGTGGTTGGTGGCGGCGGCGATGAACTCGTTGATCAGGTAGCCCTCGGAGCCCATGATCTCGACGCCGTCGTAGCCGGCCCGCCGGGCGAGCGCGGCGCAGCGCACGAAGTCCTCGATGGTCCGCTCGACCTCGTCCGCGGTGAGGGCGTGCGGCGCGAAGGGGCTGATCGGCGCCTGGACGGCGCTGGGGGCGACCAGGCCCGGGTGGTAGGCGTAGCGGCCGAAGTGCAGGATCTGCAGGGCGATCCGGCCGCCGGCGGCGTGCACGGCGTCGGTGACGACGCGATGCTCGTCGGCCTCCTGCTCGGTGGTGAGCTTGGCGCCGCCGTCCCAGGGGCGGCCGGCCTCGTTGGGGGCGATGCCGCCGGTGACGATGAGGCCGACGCCGCCGCGGGCGCGTTCGGCGTAGAAGGCGGCCATCCGCTCGAAGCCGTTCGGGGCCTCCTCCAGGCCGACGTGCATGGAGCCCATGATCACGCGGTTGGGGAGGGTGGTGAAGCCGAGGTCGAGCGGGCGCAGCAGGTGCGGGTAGGGCGCGGGCGGCGGGGTGCTGGCGGTCGTCGTCATCGCGGCGTCTCCTGGGACGGGAGGGGGGCGGCCCGGGGGCGGGTGGTTACCACACGGTAGGGGACGCGGATCCCCCTATGCAACCAGTTGCATAGGTGACTCGGGGAACACCGCCGGACGCCGCTCCGCACTTTCGCTGACGGATCATCAGTTCACGTCGTATCGTCGACGGGACGACGGGCAGGACGACGGGCAGGGCGCCGGACGGGCCGGTGGGCCCCGGCGAGGAGGGGGACGGGCGTGCGGGGTGGATCGGTCGCCGTGGTCGGCGGCAGCATCGCGGGGTGCGCGGTCGCGCGGGCGGCGTCACGGAGCGGCGCCGAGCGGGTCACCGTGCTGGAGCGCAGCCCCGGGCACCTGGAGGACCGCGGGGTGGGCCTGTGCATCCTGCTGGACCGCTACGACGAACTGGTCCGGGCCGGCCACCTCGACGACGGCATCCGCCACCACCCCGTCACCGCCCGGCACTGGGTGGCCAAGGACGCGGACGGCGCCCCGCGCGGGCGGGCGCTGTGGGTGCAGCCGATGGCCATGCACTCCTACCACTGGGGCGTGCTCTGGCAGGGGCTGCGCGAGCGCACCCCGGACGGCGTCGAGTTCCGCCCCGGGACGGCCGTCACGGCGGTCGGCGGCGCCGACGGCACCGGGCCCGCCTGGGTGGAAACGGCCGCCGGCGGGCGCGAGGAGCACGACCTGGTGGTCGGCGCCGACGGCCACCGCTCGGTGGTGCGCGCCGCCGTCTGCCCCGAGGCCCGCTCCGAGTACGCCGGGTACGTCGCCTGGCGCGGCAGCCTCGACGCCCGACTGCTCGACGGCCTCCCGGGCGGCGCGGCCCGCTGGCCCGAGGAGGAGGTGATCACCGCCTGCTTCCCCGGCGGCCAGGCGGTGCTCTACCGCATCCCGGGGCTCGACCCCGGCACCACCCTGGTGAACTGGGTCTTCTACGCCCCCGAACCCGCCTGGCTGCGGCGCTCCGACGAGGACTCCGACCCGCTCGGCTTCCCGGTCGGCGCGCTCGACACCGCCCGCCACGGCGAACTGGCCGAACTCGCCGAGCGCGTCCTGCCGCCGTACTGGGCGGGCGTGGCCAACCTGACCCCGGTCGAGCGGATCCTGCTCCAGCCGATCCAGGACCTGGAGACCCCGCGCCGCACCGCCGGGCGGCTGCTGCTGGCCGGCGACGCGGCGACGCTCGTCCGCCCGCACACCACCAGCGGCGCGGCGAAGGCACTGCAGGACGCCTGCGCCTTCGAGGACGCCTGGCGGGCGGCGGACGACTGGGCCGGGCTGCTGCCCGGCTACGACCGCGAGCGCGGCGCGGCCGGGCACGCGCTGGTGGACCTCAGCCGGCGGCTCGGCCGGGCGCAGGTCACCGCGGCGCCGGACTGGGCGGCCGTCGACGAGCCGGGGATGGTCGCGTGGTGGCGCCGACAGCTGGGCGCCACCGGCGGGTTCGGCGGCCTGGCACTGGGGCCGAAGCCGAACCCGCCGGCGGCCGGGGGGAACTGACCCCCCGGTCCGCCTCGGGTCAGACGTTGACGCCGTAGTCGGTGGCGATGCCGCGCAGGCCGGAGGCGTAGCCCTGGCCGATCGCGCGGAACTTCCACTCGGCGCCGTTGCGGTACAGCTCGCCGAAGACCATCGCGGTCTCGGTGGAGGCGTCCTCGGTGAGGTCGTACCGGGCCAGCTCCTGGCCGTTGGCCTGGTTGACGATCCGGATGAACGCGTTGCGCACCTGCCCGAAGTTCTGGAACCGGGCGTCCGCGTCGTAGATCGACACCGGGAAGACCACCTTGGCCACCTCCACCGGAACGGCGTCCAGGTCGACCTTGATCTGCTCGTCGTCGCCGTCGCCGCCACCGGTCAGGTTGTCACCGCTGTGCTCGACCGAACCCTCGGGGCTGCGCAGGTTGTTGAAGAAGACGAAGTGCTGGTCCGAGACGACCTTGCCGTGCGCGTTGCAGAGCAGCGCGCTGGCGTCCAGGTCGTAGTCGGCTCCGGTGGTGGTACGGACGTCCCAGCCGAGCCCGACGATGACGGCCGTCAGCCCCGGCGCCTCCTTGGTCAGCGAGACGTTGCCGCCCTTGGCCAGCGAAACTCCCACGATGTGCCCTCCTCGGTCGCTCTCCCTGGCAAAGAATCTACAGCACTGTAGAGATCATGAAGCCTCGTCGTCCGACAACATCCGGGCCACCTGGTCCGGCAGCAGACAGGCCCGCCGGGCCAGCAGTTCGACGAAGGCCGCCGTCAACGCGTCCGGCCTGGTGCGGGTGTAGGCGACCAGCGGCCGCCGCACCGGCGGCTCGGGCCGGCGGACCAGCCCGTCGAACCCGGCCGGCACGATGTTCGCCGGCACCAGCGCCGGCCCCAGCCCGGCCGCCGCGAGCAGCGGCGCCGCGGCCGTCTGCTCGGTGCGCACCGCCGCCCGGGGGCGGAACCCGGCCTCCGCGCAGGCCGCGTCCACCAGGTCCGCCAGGCCGTTGCCGGGGGCGTAGTGCACCCAGTCGCGCTCGGCCAGCGAGGCCAGCGGCACCCTGCGCGCCGCCGCTCCCCCGCGCCCCTCCTCCGCCGGCAGCACCAGGACGAACTCCTCCACCCCCAGCTCCCGGATCGGCCCCTCCCAGTCCGTCGGCGGCGTCCCCACCGCCACGTCCGCCTGCCCGGCCGCCATCGCCGCCCGCAGCTCCTCCGCGTGCGCGAACTCCCGCAGCCGGATCCGCACCCCCGGGTGCGCGGCCCGCCAGGCCCGCAGCACCGGCGGCAGGATGCCCAGGCTCACCGAGTACACCGTCGCCAACTCCAGCTCCCCGCCCGCCAGTCCGGCCGCCTGCCGGGCCGCCGCCCGCAGCCGCTCGGCGTCCGCCAACGCCGCCCGGGCGTGCGGCAGCACCGCCCGCCCCATCGGCGTCAGCCGCACCGCCCGCGGCAGCCGCTCCAGCAGGGGCCCGCCCACCGCCTTCTCCAGCGCCCGCACCTGGTGCGACAGCGCCGGCTGGGTGACGTGCAGCAGCTCGGCGGCGCGGGTGAAGGAGCCGGTGTCGACGACGGTCACCAGGTACTCGAATTGCCGGAGGGTAGCCATGCAGGGAGTTTATGGCGGGCGGAGAAAACAAGCCTTGGACGCATCACCGCTGGTCGGCGCAGCCTTGTGGGCATGACCGACAGCGCTCTCTCCTCTTCTCCGCTCCCCCTCGCCTCCCGCCCCCTCGCCTCCCGCCGGGTCGTCGTGGTCGGCGCCGGCTCCCACACCGGCCGCGCCCTCGCCCACGCCGCCTCCGCCGCCGGAGCCGAACTGGTCCTGGCCGGCCCCGACCCGCGCAAGCTGGAGTGGACGGCCGGCGAACTGTCCGGCCCCGCGAAGGTCGTCCCCGTCGACCTCACCGACGAGGCGTCCATCGCCGCCCTCGCCGCCGCCACCGGCCGCTTCGACCACCTGGTCTCCACCGCCGCCCTGCCCGCCAACGGCCCGCTCGCCGAGCTCGAACTCGCCGACATCCACCGCGCGTTCGCCGCCAAGGTCTACGGCCCGCTGCTGCTCGCCAAGCACCTCGCCCCGCAGGCCGCCACCGACACCCCCGACGGCGCCTCGTTCACCTTCTTCTCCGGCGTCGCCGCCTGGCGCCCCGCCCCGGCCCGCACCGTGATGGCCACCACCAACGGCGCGCTGGCCTTCCTCGTCCAGGCCCTCGCCGTCGAGATCGCCCCCGTCCGCGTCAACGCCGTCTCCCCCGGCATCGTCGACACCGGTGCCTGGGACCGGATGGGCGCCGACAAGGCCGCCTTCCTCCACTCCGTCGCCACCCGCAACCCCGCCCGCCGCACCGGCACCACCGAGGACCTCACCCGCGCCGTCCACTTCGCGATGACCAGCCCGTTCGTCACCGGCACCGTCCTTCACGTCGACGGCGGCGGCCGCCTGGCCTGAGCCCCCGGCCGGGCTACCCGCGCGCCGGCGGTACCGGCTCCAGCCGGTCGACGCGGAACTCACCGTCCGGCGTCTCCAGTGCCAGCGACAGGATCCGGTAGAGCGCGTCCGGAAGGTCGACGTCGATGCTCTCGCCTGCGTGCGGGTAGTCCCCCGGATAGGCGGAGTCGATCAGCCGGTACCTCCCGCCGAGCCGCACGTCGGCGCAGTGCTCCCACCGCGACGGATCGCCGAGGGCCGCGTCCAGGCCCTCGGCGATCCCGCCGTCGCCGTCGGCGGAGATCCAGCGGACGAACGAGAACCGCTCGGGGATCCAGGCGACTTCGAGCGGCTCACCGGCGAGCGTGACGACGTCCCGCCCCAGGAACTCGATCCCCGCGACGTCGTCGAGGACCGTGCCGTCCGCCTCGTTCCCGGTCCACGAGGGGAGGAGCTCCACCGGACACAGCGCGTCGTAGCCGAAGTCCGTGTTGATCCACCGCAACGCCGTCCCGCTTCCTTCCGCTTCCGTTGCGGACCATCACATCACCCCTCCGGGGCCTTCCGCTTCCGCCTCCGGGTCGGAGTGCTCCGCGCCGCCGCCACCACGGCCTCGGCGCAGCCGGCCAGGTCGGCGGTGAACGGCGGCGCCGTCATCCCGGTCCCACCCCCACTCCTCGCTCCTGCCGCCTTCCCGCCGCTCAGTCCCAGAACGGTGATGCGAAGTCGTCGACGTACAGGCCCGAGGCCCGGGTCTCCAGGACGGCCTGCTCCGGCGGGCCCGCGACGCCGAGGTACATGTAGTAGTCGTAGCTGATGTGCACGAAGAAGTCGCCGTCGCCGTAGAACTGGCACCACACGTAGTCCTCGCGGAGCACCGACCGCACCAGTTCGAGCGCCTCGTCGAGCGGCAGCCGGTCGCCGTCGGCGACGCGCTGCCACCACGGGCTCTCGGGGTAGATCTCCAGCCCCTCGACGCGCAGCGCGGTCACCCGGTCCACCGCCGCGAACCGGCGGACGGCCGCGAGGTAGCACTCCTCCATCGCCCGGTAGACCGGCTCGGTGAGCACCTCCCCGCCGAAGGACCTGCCGATGTCGGAGATGGCCGTCCACGCCGGCGCCGCCCCGGTCCGCTCGTCCTCCGTGTACTTCACCACGCGATACTGGTGCATCCGCCCTCTCCCGATCTTCCCGGTGCGCCACTCTAGCGATCACCGGAGCGCCGCTTTTGCCGCAATCCATCAGGAATCGACCTGGTTCCGGCCGTAAAATGATCGTTGGCCGGGGCTGCACTGCGGGAGGTCCTCATGCGTCAGCGGCACAGCTTCCACCTCGACCGGGGCGGGCACTCCGTCACCGTGAACGTACGGTCCGGGTGGATCACCGAGACCGAGGTGCTGGTGGACGGCAAGGAGGTGGCGTTCCACCGGGTGCACGGTCACGGGGTGTATCCGCTCACGCTGGCCGCGCAGCTCGCCGAGGAGCCGCCGCGGCCGCTGGCGGTGCGACTGGAGCGGACGGGTTCGGCGGAGCGGCCGCTCGGCTGTGCGCTGGAGCTGGACGGGGCCGTGCACCCGATGGCGGAGCGGACGGGGCAGTGAGCGGCGGCCGGAGTCAGAGCACCTTCGCCGCGATCTCCTCGACGGCCGCGCGGGCCCGCTCGGCGTCCGCCGGGACGAGGCCGATGCGGGTGCGCCGGTGCAGGACGTCCTCGGTGTCCAGCGCGCCCTCGTGGGTGAGCGCGTAGGCGATCTCGGCGCGGCTGACGTCGATGCCCTCCGCGACCGGCGCGCCGTAGCCGGCGCCCAGCCGCTCCTCCCCCAGCGCCAGCACCTCGCCCGCCGCGCCGCCGTGCCGGGCGAGCAGCGAGGCCGCCACCTCGCCCTCCGGTGCCGGGCGGCTGTCGCGGTGGCCGGGCGCGCCGACCAGCGGCAGGCGGGCCGTCCAGCAGGCGCGGGCGGGCAGGGCGCGCAGCCGGACGGCGGTGTCCACGGCGTCCTCGGCCATCCGGCGGTAGGTGGTGAGCTTGCCGCCGACCACGGTGATCACGCCGTCCGGCGACTCCAGCACGGCGTGCTGCCGGGAGAGGTCGGCGGTGGCGCCGTCGCCGGTGTCGATCAGCGGCCGCAGACCGGCGTGTGCGCCGCGCACGTCGTCCCTGGTCAGCGCCGTCTCCAGGGCGGTGTTCACGGTGTCCAGGAGGAAGTCCAGCTCGGCCTCGGTGGGCCGCGGCTCGTCCGGGATCGGCCCCGGCGCGTCCTCGTCGGTGAGGCCGATCGCCACCCGGCCGAGCTGCTGCGGCAGTGCGAAGACGAACCGGCTGGTGGAGCCGGGGACGGGCACGGTGAGCGCGGCGGCGGGCCGGCCGAGCGCGGCCGCGTCGACCACCAGGTGGGTGCCGCGGCTGGGGCGCAGCCGGATGGACGGGTCCACCTCGCCCGCCCACACGCCGGTGGCGTTGACGACGGCGCGGGCGTTCAGGAGGAACGACTCGCCGGTCAGGGTGTCGGTGAGCCGGGCGCCCGTCCCGGTCACCCGCTCGGCGCGCACCCGGGTCAGCACCGACACCCCGTACTGCGCCGCCGTCCGGGCCAGCGCCACCACCAGCCGGGCGTCGTCGACGAGTTGGCCGTCGTGCGCGACCAGCGCGCCGGAGAGCCCGGCACCGCGCAGGCCCGGCACCAGGGCGCGGGCCCGCTCGGCGCCCACCCGGCGCACCCGCGGCAGCAGGCGCCCCGGGGTGCCGGCGCTCAGCCGCAGCGCGTCGCCCGCGTGGAAGCCCACCCGGACCAGCGCGGCCTGCCCCGGCTTCATCAACCCGTCCAGCAGCGGCACCAGTTGAGGCAGCGGGCGGACCAGGTGCGGGGCGGTGCGGGTCATCAGCACACCGCGCTCGACGGCGCTCTCCCGGGCCACGCCGATCCGCCCGGAGGCGAGGTAGCGCAGGCCGCCGTGCACCAGCTTGGAGCTCCACCGGCTGGTGCCGAAGGCGAGGTCGCGCGCCTCGACCAGCGCCACGGTCAGCCCGCGCGCCGCCGCGTCCAGGGCGACGCCCGCGCCGGTCACCCCGCCGCCGATCACCAGCAGGTCGACCGCCGGCCCGGCGGCGAGCGCGTCGAGCTCCACCTCCCGGCGGCGGGCGGTGAGTCGGGCGGTCCCGGCGAAGGGCCCGGCGGTGGTGGTCATCTGCGGCCTCCGTGACGGTCTGATGGGCGGGGGTGGTCGTTACGGCGCGAGGTAGCCGTCGAGGGCGCGGGCGAGTTCCCGCCGCCAGGCCGCCTCGGGCAGCAGCGCGGCCACCATGCGGTGCGACTGGACGGTGGACTGGGCGATCAGCAGCACCATCGCGGCGAGTTCGAGCGGCTCGCCGGCCCGGATCGAGCCGTGCCGCTGCCCCTCGGCGATCCCGGCCCGCAGCGCCTCCAGCAGGCCGCGCTGGCTGGCGCCGAGGCGGTCGACCACGTACTCGAAGAGCGTGTCGGAGTCGGCGGAGCGCAGCAGCGCGCCGAGCACCGGGTGGTCGCGCAGCCGGACGGCCACCTCGACGACGCCGTCGACGAACGCGGCCCGGTCGGTGCCGGTGAGCCGGACGGCGTCCCGGGTGGCGCCGATCTCGCGGGTGAGCAGCGCGCCGATCACCGCCCGCACGTCCGGCCAGCGCCGGTAGACGGTCGGCCGGCTCACCCCGGCGCGGCGCGCGATCTCGGCCAACTGGGTTCGGCCCACGCCGAGTTGGACGATCAGCTCGGCGGCTGCGTCGAGGATCGCGTCGTCGGTTCCGCGGGGTTCGGCCGACTGTCCGAGGGCATCGTTACTACTTGACATGATGTGTAAAACTGTAACGCATGACCCCCGAGAAGCAAGCAGCGCCGGCCGGTGCGGCCGCGCTGCCCCTCCCCCCGATGAAGTGGGACGCCTGGGGCGACCCGGGCCTCGCCAAGGAGCTGTCCGCCGACATCAAGGGCCTGCTCGCCGCCGCCCTCGGCGTCACCGGCGACGCCGCCCCCGGCCCGGACGTCTCGGAGGTCGTCCTGCGGCCGTCCGCCCTCACCCCCGACGACCTCGCGGCGCTCGCCGCCGTCGTCGGCGAGGCGCACCTCAGCACCGCGGACGCCGACCGCCTCCCCCGGGCCGGCGGCAAGTCCACCCCCGACCTGCTGCGCCGCCGCTCCCGCGAGCCGCAGGACGCGCCCGACGCGGTGGTGCTGCCCGGCGGCGAGGAGGAGATCGCCGCGCTGCTCGCCGTCTGCGCCGAGCGCCGCATCGCCGTCGTGCCGTTCGGCGGCGGGACGAGCGTCGTCGGCGGGCTGGAGCCGCAGCGCGGCGCCTTCGCCGCCGTCGTCTCCCTCGACCTGCGCCGCCTCGACCAGCTGCTCGACCTGGACGGGACCTCCGGCGAGGCCCTGCTCGGCGCCGGCCTCACCGGCCCGGCCGCGGAGGCCCTGCTCGCCGAGCACGGCTTCGAACTCGGCCACTACCCGCAGAGCTTCCGCTACGCCACCATCGGCGGCTTCGCGGCCACCCGCTCCTCCGGACAGAACTCGGCCGGCCACGGGCGGTTCGACGAGATGGTGCGCGGACTGCGCGTCGTCACCCCGGCGGGCGTGCTGGACCTCGGCCGCGCCCCCGCCTCCGCCGCCGGCCCCGACCTGCGCGAACTGTTCCTCGGCTCGGAGGGCACCCTCGGCGTGATCACCGCCGTGCGGGTGCGCGTGCACCCCGTGCCGGCCGTCAAGGCGTACGAGGCCTGGTCGTTCCCCGACTTCGCCACCGGCACCGCCGCGCTGCGCGCCGTCGAGCAGCAGGGCACCGGAGCGACCGTCCTCCGGCTCTCCGACGAGGCCGAGACCATGGTCAACCTCGCCATGACCGAGAAGATCGGCGGCGAGCCCGCGGTGACCGGCTGCCTGGCCGTCACCGTCTTCGAGGGCACCGCCGAGCAGGTCGCCGCCCGCCACCAGCTCACCCGCGCCGCCCTGCTCGCCGCCGGCGGCAGCTCGCTCGGCGAGACGCCCGCCCGGGCCTGGGAGCACGGCCGGTTCAACGCCCCCTACCTGCGCGACGCGCTGCTCGACGCGGGCGCGCTGTGCGAGACGTTGGAGACCGCGACCAGCTGGCAGCAGCTGCCCGCCCTGCGGTTCGCCGTCACCGCCGCGCTGACCGAGGCCCTGCCCGGCGCCCTGGTGCTGTGCCACATCTCGCACGTCTACCCGACCGGGGCGTCGCTCTACTTCACCGTGGTCGCCGCCCTCGGCGAGGAGCCGCTGGAGCGCTGGGCCACCGCCAAGCGGGCCGCCGGCGACGCCATCGTCCGCTCCGGCGGCACCATCACGCACCACCACGCCGTCGGCACCGACCACCGCCCCTGGATGGCCGCCGAGATCGGCGAGGTCGGTGTGCGGATCCTGCGCGCCGTCAAGGCCGAGCTGGACCCGGCCGGGATCCTCAACCCCGGCAAGCTGATCCCATGAGCGGCCGGAGAACCATCGCCCGCGTCGTTCTCCTCACCAACCCCGCGGCGGCCGCCGGCCACGCCGAGCCGGCGGCCCTCCGCGCCGCCGCCCGCCTGCGTGACCACGGCATCACCGTGGACGCCCGGGCGGGCGCCTCCGCCGCCGACTCGCTCGCGCTCGCCCGCGACGCCGTCGGGTCCTGTGACGCCGTGGTCGTGGTCGGCGGCGACGGCATGATCAACCTCGGCCTCCAGGCCGTCGCCGGCACCGCCACCCCGCTCGGCGTCATCCCGGCCGGCACCGGCAACGACCACGCCCGCGCCCACGGCCTCCCCCGGGACGACCCCGAGGCCGCCGCCGACGTCGTCGCCGCCGGCCACACCCGCACCGTCGACCTCGGCCGGATCACCGCCGCCGACGGCACCACCCGCTGGTTCGGCTCCGTCCTCGCCAGCGGCTTCGACTCCCTCGTCAGCGACCGCACCAACCGCCTGCGCTGGCCGCGCGGCCGGATGCGCTACCACCTCGCCATCGCCGTGGAGTTCGCCAACCTCCGCCCCCTGCCGTTCCGGGTCACCCTCGCCGACGGCACCGAGATCAGCCGCCACCTCACCCTCGCGGCCGTCGGCAACACCAGCAGCTACGGCGGCGGCATGCTCATCTGCCCCGACGCCGACCCCGCCGACGGCCTCCTCGACGTCACCCTCGTCGACGCCATGCCGCGGCACCGCATCGCCCGCTTCTTCCCCACCCTCCTCAAGGGCACCCACATCCACCACCCGGAGGTCACCACCTACCGCACCACCTCCCTCCGCCTCGCCTCCCCCGGCATCACCTCCTACGCCGACGGCGAGTTCATGGCCCACCTCCCGATCGAGGTCACCGCCGCCCCGGCGGCCCTGCACCTGCTCACCCCGGGCCCCTGAGCACGGCCGCCCGGAACGGGGCCGCGGGGCGCAGCCGGTGCCGCCGCCCTCCCGGACGTGGGTGCCGTCTCCGGGGAGGGCGTCACGAGGTCACGGAACCGGGCCACCGCACCCCTGGAGTCAGGGGCGGGGAGAGGCCTGGATCAGTGGACCGGCCGTCCTCAACTCCGTCCGTCACCAGGCCGATGAGCCGACCCGCCGCCCGGCTACCCCAGCTCCAGCGCCTCCCACTCCAGCCCCTCGCCCCACCCGGGCTCGCGGCGGGCCCAGGCGGTCATGGCGGTGATCACCGGCTCGGGGTCGTCCAGCAGCACCTGGAAGTGCCTGTCCGGACCGCCGTCCCGGTGCTCCAACGTGTAGTCGCCGCCCTCCTCGTGCCACACCTGCACGTAGACGTCCGGCTCGTCGGGTACCCGCTCGACCACCAGGAAGCGGTCCTTCCGCTCCCCGATCCGCCCGACCAGCTCCGCCAGCGCCTCGGCGCTCACCCGCGGGTGGCTCTCGTCGTCTTCCGTCCGCACCGTGATCTCCAGCATGGCACCGGATCCTGGCACGGACCTCTGACAACCCGGCGGCGCAGGCGCCAGAGGGACGGCAGCGGTTCGCCCCGGCGGGGTTCCCGGTGCTCGGCGAGCCAGGAAGAGGTGGCCACGGAGGTGGGCCTCCAGGCCGGCCCCGGTACGGTGAGGGGCATGGGTGTGACGCGGACGCCGCGGGAGCGGTGGGTGGAGGAGGGGCTGCGGGCGCTCGCGGGGGGCGGGCCGGAGGCCGTGCGGGTGGAGGTGCTGGCGCAGGCGCTCGGGGTGACCAAGGGCGGGTTCTACGGGTACTTCCGCAACCGGGAGGCGCTGCTCACCGAGATGCTCGACACCTGGGAGCGGACGGTCACCGACGGGGTGATCGAGCGGGTCGAGGGCGAGGGCGGGGACGCGCGGGCGCGGCTGGGGCGGCTGTTCACGATCGTGGCGAAGGTCGCGGACGGGCCGGCGACCGGGATGGCCGCCGATCTGGCGATCCGGGAGTGGGCGCGGCGGGACGAGGCGGTGGCCCGGCGGCTACGGCGGGTGGACGACCGGCGGATGGCGTACCTGCGGTCGCTGTACGCGGCGTTCTGCCCGGATCCGGAGGACGTGGAGGTGCGGGCGTTCGTGTCGTTCACGCTGCGGATCGGGTACCACCTGGTGGACGTCGACCACGCGGGGCGGAGCCGGGCCGAGGTGATGGAGCGCACGCGGGACTGGCTGCTGAGCTAGGGCGTGTGCGCCGTCAGGGCGTCAGGAACAGCTCGTCCAGATGGCGGGCGAGGATCGCGAGCGCCGCCTCACCGGTGCGCTGGCCGCCCAGCACGCTGGAGCCGAGGCCGTTGACCATGGCGAGCAGGCCGGCGGCGGCGACCTCGGGGTCCTTGCCGGGGTCGATCTGCCCGGCCTGCTGGGCGGCGCGGAGCTGCTTCGCGAGGAAGCCCTCCAGCACCTCGGGCTGCCGCGCGCCGTGCTTCTCCAGCACCTCGGGGTCGCTGAGCACCAGGGTGTAGTAGGCGGCGAAGGTCCTGGTGATCCGGCGGCTCTCCGGGTCGGTGGGCAGGACGCAGGAGAGGATCGCGGTGACGATGCCGCGCGGGGTGGGCGGGGAGCCGGCGGCCTCGGCGATCCACCGCTCCATCCGGGCCTGGAGCTGGGCGGTGAGCCTGGTCAGGGCGTCCAGCAGCAGTCCCTGCTTGGTCGTGAAGTAGTACTGCACCAGGCGCAGGGAGACGCCCGCCTCGGCGGCGACCACCCGCATGCTGGCCGACTGGAGGCCCTGGGTGTCGGCGATCCGCAGCAGTGCCTCGGCGATCTCCCGCCGGCGTTCCTCGTGATCGGTCCGCGCAGTCATGGCCCCACCTCTCTGGTACACCCGTATCATGCCGTGATACACCTGTACCATGCGAATCAGCGCGTTCAGGAACGACCGGGCGCGGCAGCGGTTCGACGCTGCCTACCAGCGGACCCTGGCGGAACTCTGGCCCGGCCCGCGCACGGCGATCGACCTCCCGACCTCCTTCGGAACCACCCGCCTCTACCGAACCGGGCCGCGGCACGGCGCGCACGACGGCGGGCGCGAACCCGTCGTGCTGCTCCCGGGCTCCGGCGGCAACGCGCTGATGTGGCACCGCTACGTCGACGCGCTGGCCCGGCACCGCCCGGTCGTCGCCGTCGACACCGTCGGCGAGCCCGGCGCGAGCGTGCAGAGCGCGCCGATCGCCGACGGCCGGGACGGCGCCGCCTGGCTGGAGGAGGTGCTGACCGGGCTGGACACGACGGCCGCCCACCTGGTGGGCTGCTCGTACGGCGGCTGGCTGGCCCTCAGCCACCGGCTCCACCACCCGGGCCGGACCGCCTCCCTCACCCTGCTGGACCCCGCCGGCTTCGCCGGCCTCGGCCCGCGGTTCTACGCCTGGCTGATCGCGGGCGGGCTCGCGGCGGCCGCGCCCCGGCCGCTGCGCCCCCGGCTGGCCCGGCTGGTCGGCAACAGCACCGTCCTGGAGACCGAACTGATGGGCCTGATGCGCGCGTCGACGGGGTTCCGCCGCGTGCTCCCGGTGCCGCCGGTCTTCTCCGACGAGGAGCTGCGCCGCCTGGACGGGCCCGCGCTGTTCCTGCTCGGGGAGCGCAGCGCCCTGCACGACGCGCGCGCGGTCGCCGGGCGGATCGGCCGGCTGCTGCCCTCGGCGCGGGTGGAGGTCGTGCCCGGCGCGGGCCACGCGTTGACGAGCGACTGTCCGGAGCTGGTCGCCGACCGCATCCTCGGCGCGGTCGGGGCGTAGGGCCGTCAGGGACGGACCCGGGACCCCTCAGACCCCGCGCCGCGCCGTCAGCGCGCCCGTGTCGATCGCCGCCAGCAGCGCGGCGTGGTCGGCGGCGGTCCGGTCGGCGTACAGGACGGCGAAGTCGGCGACGGCCTCGGCGAAGGTGTCCGAGCCGCCGAGGTACCCGGCGACGGCGAGCCGGTCACCGGAGCGGGCGTGCGCGCGGGCGAGGGCGCGGCCGCAGAGGTCCGCGTAGCCGCGCAGGTCGCGGGGGGTCATGCCGGCGATCTCGACGGAGCCCTTCATGTCCCGCAGCTGGCGGCCGTAGAAGTGCCGCCCGGCCGGGCCGGTGGTCCAGCCGAGGAAGATGTCGCTCGCGGCCTGCAGCAGGCGCTGACCGGTGACGACGCGGTGCCCGCCGTGCACCACCGGGGCCTCGGCGTCCGGGCGGGCGGCGGGCAGGTGCGCCTCCAGGACGGACCGCCCGGCCTCCTTGATCTGGAGGAACAGCGGGTCGCCCTCGTCCCGGCCCTCCATCAGGAGGACGAAGCAGCGGGTGCCGACGCTGCCGACGCCGACCACCTTCCGGGCGACATCGACCGTCCGGAAGCGGTCGAGCAGGATGCCGCGGTCCTCGGCGAGGGTGGCCCGGTAGTCGTCGAAGATCTTGCCGACCCGGCGCAGCTCGTCGCGCGGGACGGGTTCGAGCAGCGGAGGGTCGCTGATGATCCGGCGGCGGCCGTCCTCGCCCTGCTCGGTGAGCTTGTCGAAGGCCTGCAGGCTGGTGCGGCGGCGGGCCTTGTCGAGGGTCGCCTCGACGCGCTTGCGGCGGCTCTTGCGGACCAGCGGGAGGATGTCCTCGACGTCGATCCGGGCGTACCAGACGTCGAGTTCGCCCATCCCGGCGAGGCGGCGCATCGCGCGGGCGTAGCCCTGCGCGGCGGTGAGCGCGGCCCGGCGGACCTGCTCCTCGGGGTGGCCGTTGTCACGGGCGGCGACGGCCACGCTGGCGGCGAGCCGTTTGACGTCCCACTCGAAGGGGCCGGGGTAGGTCTCGTCGAAGTCGTTGACGTCGAAGAGCAGCGCCCGCTCCGGGGAGGCGTACACGCCGAAGTTCAACAGGTGGGCGTCGCCGCAGAGCTGGACGGTGATACCGGTCTCGGGGACGGCCGCGAGGTCGGCGGCCATCACGGCGGCGGCGCCGCGCAGGAAGGCGAACGGGGAGTCGGCCATCCGGCCGTAGCGGATCGGGTTGAGGTCGGTGAGCCGGTCCTCGGCCTGCTGGGCCAGCACGTCCAGCGGGTCGGGGCGGTCGGCGGCGGGGATCCAGCGGCCGTGGGCGGAGCGCGGGATGCGGTCGCGGGCGTCCCGGCCGAGCCGCCGGCGTTCGGTCGGACTGGTCATGGCGCGGCTCCTCGGCGTACGCGGCGGCGGGCGGACCGGCCGGCGGCCGTCCTCCCCGCGACGCTAGGGCAGCCGCCGCGGGGCGGCACGTCGGCGGGGCGGCCCCGGGGCCCCGACGGCGGAGCGCGGGCGGGCGTCCTGGACG